>CAIKGD010000088.1 GCA_903826865.1 uncultured Verrucomicrobiota bacterium | reverse complement strand
TCCTCGCCTTTTTCCTTCGCCGCGCGCACCTGATCGAGCACCGCCGCGACGTTCCCCATCTGGTGGGCGACTGCGATGCGGATTTTGGTGCCTTTGATGTTCACTTCGGCGGCCTTCACACCTTCGAGACCGCGAACATCCATGAAGTGGACATCCTTGAGATCTTCCTTGGTGATCAGGAAATATGCCGTGCGCAACGCGGCCTCCATAACTCCGCCGGTCACGCCGAAGATGGTGCCTGCTCCGGAATATTCGGCGAGCAGACTGTCCGGTTCTTCTTCGGGCAGGTTTCTGAAGTCAATACCGGCCTGTTTGATCAGGCGCGCCAGTTCGCGGGTGGTGATCGAGACATCCACATCCTGAAAACCGGAAGAGGTCATGGTTTCGCAGCGTGAAACCTCAAACTTTTTAGCGGTGCAGGGCATCACGGAAACGACATACATGTTTTTCGGATCAATGCCTGCCTTTTCGGCATAGTAGGTCTTGGCCATGGCGCCGAGCATCTGCTGCGGCGACTTGGCCGAGGAGAAGTTCGGAATGAAGTCGGGCGCGAATTTTTCCATGTAGTCGGTCCATGCCGGGCAGCACGAGGTGATCTGCGGCAGTACGCCGCCTTCGGTCACGCGGCGCACAAATTCCGACCCTTCTTCCATAATGGTGAGATCAGCGGTAAAGTTGGTGTCGAAAACGGCGTCAAAACCGAGACGGCGCAGCGCGGTATAGAGCTGTCCGGTAAGCACTTCGCCGGGTTCGTAGCCGAAAGCTTCGCCAATGGCGACGCGCACCGCCGGCGCAATCTGCACAACGCAATGCTTCTTTTTTTCTTCGATTGCATTCCAGACTTCACGCGTCTGGTCTTTTTCGTAGATGGCACCGACCGGGCAGTGGGCGGAGCATTGACCGCATTTAATGCACGGGCTTTCCTCCAACGTGACGTCGGCTGCCGGAGCAATACGGGTTTTTTCGCCGCGTCCGATGAATTCCAGTGCCCATACGCCCTGCATGTTCTGGCAGACTTTGGCGCAACGCCCGCAGGAGATACATTTTTCAGGATTGAGCACGAGCGATTTGGTGGAGTCATCGACCGGCAGGTCGCGCAGCCGTTTTTCGTAGGGCACTTCACGGATGCCGAATTCCTCCGCCAGCGTCTGCAGTTCGCAGTTGCGGTTGCGGCTGCACTGCAGGCAGTCATTGGGGTGGGTGGAAAGAATCAGTTCGAGCACCGTCCGGCGCACGTTGACGATTTCCGGATCGTGGGTGATCACTTTCATACCGGGACCGGCCGGCGTGGCGCAGGCGCGCAGCATTTTCGGCGAGCCTTCCACTTTGACGACGCAAATACCGCAGGCCGCCCAGGGCTCGAGGTCACTGTGATAGCAGAGTGTCGGGATTTTTACGCCGACCAGTTTGGCCGCATTGATAAGAGAAGTTCCCGGCTTTACCGACACCGGAATTCCGTTGATTTCGAGTTCAATCATATTCATGGGGTTCTCCAAAATTAAACTTTTTTGACGGCGTCGAACTTACAGGCGGCATAGCACTGGCCGCACTTGATACATTTCGACTGGTCAATGACGTGCAGTTTTTTGACTTCGCCGCTGATGCAGGAAACCGGGCAGCGCCGCGCACAGGCGGTGCAGCCGACGCACTTCTCGGGATCAATGGTGTAGGTGAGCATCTGCTTGCATTTGCCCGCCGGACACTTTTTGTCTTCGATGTGCGCGCGGTATTCCTCTTCGAAATATTTCATGGTCGACATGAACGGGTTGGGCGCGGTCTGGCCGAGTCCGCAAAGCGAGGCTTTACGCATGGCGTGGCCGATGTCTTTGAGTTTCTGAAGATCTTCCGGCACCCCTTGGCCTTTGCTGATGCGGTCGAGGATGTTGTAGCAGGTGCGTCCGCCAATGCGGCAGGGCGCGCATTTTCCGCAGGATTCGTCCACCGTGAATTCAAGGTAGAATTTCGTGACATCGATCATGCAATCGTCTTCGTCCATGACGATCATCCCGCCCGAACCCATCATCGAACCGATGGACTGAAGGCTTTCGTAATCAATCGGGGTATCGAGAAATGCGGCGGTAATACAGCCGCCGGACGGGCCGCCGGTCTGCGCGGCCTTGAATTCTTTCCCGCCGGCGATGCCGCCGCCGATGTCGTAGATGATATCGCGCAACGTAGTTCCCATCGGTACTTCAATGAGGCCGGAGTTGTTGATTTTTCCGGTCAGCGCAAACACCTTGGTGCCTTTGGACGTTTCGGTGCCAATGCTGCTGAACCATTTGCTGCCTTTGAGCAGAATGACCGGAATATTGGCGTAGGTTTCGACGTTGTTGATAACGGTCGGTTTGCCCCACAAGCCTTTGACGGCGGGGAAGGGGGGGCGCGGAACCGGCATACCGCGATTGCCTTCGATTGAGGCGAGCAGAGCGGTTTCTTCGCCGCAAACAAATGCGCCGGCACCCAGACGGATTTCTATGTCGAAGCTGAAATCAGTTCCGAGAATCTTATCGCCGAGCAGTCCGTAGTCGCGGGCCTGAGCCATGGCGGTGTTAAGCCGTTCAATCGCCAGCGGATACTCTGCACGGATATAAATGAATCCGCAGTTGGCGCCGACGGTGTATCCGGCAATTGTCATTGCTTCGAGCACTGAGTGCGGATCGCCTTCGAGCACGCTGCGATCCATGTAAGCGCCCGGATCGCCTTCGTCGGCGTTGCAAACGATATATTTCTGGTCAGCGGGCGTGTTTTTAGTGAACTGCCACTTACGGCCGGTTGGGAAGCCCGCGCCGCCGCGGCCGCGCAGTCCGGAATCAGTCACTTCTTTCACCACTTCATCGGGCGTCATTTCAAACAGTGCTTTTTCGAGCGCGGCGTAACCGTCGCGGGCGATATATTCGTCAATGATTTCCGGGTTGATGACGGCGCAGTTGCGCAGAACAATGCGCAGCTGTTTGCGGTAGAAGCTGATGTCGCTGGAACGCGGATCGCTTTCCGGTTTATCTTCTTTATAAAGCAGGCGTTCGACTTTGCGGCCTTTAACGATGTGCTCCGCAATTATTTCGTGCGCATCTTTGGGCCCGACTTTGACGTAGAAACTTTCGTCGGGCAGAATTTTTACGATCGGACCCTGTTCGCAGAAACCGAAGCAGCCGGTTTTGACCAGCTGGGCTTCCGCTTCTACGCCGGCGGCCGCGATTTCTTTCTGAAGCGCCTCGTAGAGAGCTTTGCCCTTGTTTGATTCACACGCGGTTCCCGCGCATACCAGAATGTAGTTTTTGTATGCCATGATTACTTACCTGTGTTTAATGATGTCGGTAGAGGGTTTGTCAAAAATATGATCGCTCACCAGTGCTTTGCCCGCCAGATGTTCGCGCACGATGCGGCGGGCGGTTTTGTCATCAACATTCCCATAGACCACGTGAGGCATGTCATCGCAGAGCACCTCGACGGTCGGTTCGGAGAAGCAGAGTC
This sequence comes from uncultured Verrucomicrobiota bacterium, assembly GCA_903826865.1. Classification (GTDB taxonomy): domain Bacteria; phylum Verrucomicrobiota; class Kiritimatiellia; order Kiritimatiellales; family Tichowtungiaceae; genus Tichowtungia. The sequence goes on along the minus strand of CAIKGD010000088.1, from coordinate 35,948 downwards.
CCATGCAGCCGGTCTGCTTGATGGTGACATCCTCAATGCCCGCCTTGCTCATTTCGTCAAGAAAGGCGTCAAACACCGCTTTTGCGCCGGCGGCGATGCCGCAGGTTCCCATGCCGATCACCACTTCCGCACGCTTGCCTTCGGCGCTGCGGCGGGACAAGGTTTTTTTCTTTTCGTCGCGCAATTTGCGCAAATCATCCAATGTCAACTTAGCCATTGTTCATCCTGCCTTTCTTAAATCTTCTTCCTGCGCGGCGATATACGCCTTGAGCAGTTTCAGGTTTCCAGCACTGTGCAGACCGCCCAGCGCGTCTCCCAGTTCACTGCGGGAAAGGGTGTAGCCCCCGCCGTTCAGCGTTTTTCCAATTGTTAATTCACCTTCCGGCAGAAGGGTCAGCATCATCGCGGCCGCTCCGGCGAAATCACCGAACGGCGGCAGGTCAACGTGCTTTGCTTTTGCGCAGAAACGGATGACGGTTCCGCAGCCTTCCTGCGATTCAATCGACGCTTCACCACCGGCGGCTTCAGCGGTCTGAAACAGGAAGGGCAGGCCGAGCCCTGCGCGGCGGTGCGCGTGTTTGCGTCCGTCGCTGTAAAACGGGTCAACCGCTTTGGCCTGTGTTTCGCTGTTCATTCCTTTGCCGTTATCTTTCACTTCAAACTCAAACTGTTCTTCTGTTTCACGGATCGTCAGTTCAATAACCGTGGCGTCTGCTTCGACGGAATTCTGAATCACATCCATCATCAGATCGCATAATGTTGCATGCACTATTTCCCCCGGGCCTGATCCAGAATTTTTTTGAGCTGCGCGACTTTTACGCTGCCGAAAACTTCGCCGTTGACGGTCAGCACCGGAGCCAGGCCGCAGCACCCGATACAACGGACGGCTTCCATGGAGAACTCGCCGTCCGGCGTAACCGCATTTAGGCCGACGCCGAGCTGCCGTTCCAGATCGAGAAGAATATCTTCGCCGCCTTTAAGATAACAGGCTGTGCCCATGCAAACCGCAATCCGGTTCCGGCCGGGCTTGGTGAGTTTGAAGAGATGATAGAACGTGATCACTCCGTAAATTTTGGCGACCGGCACGTTCAAAAGTTCGGCCACTTCAAAAGCGATTTCGCGCGGAATGTAACCGTAATGTTCCTGCACCTGATGCAGTACCATAATCAGGTTGCCCTGCTTATCCTTCCACTCATTAATAAAGTTGATCAGTTCAGCCGGCAGTTTGTTTTTAGACATGGGAACCTCCAAAATTGAGGGCAGAAGCGTACTCTCTGATAGAAACGGTTCAACTAAAATTGTGAAATAAAAGCTATTTTAAATCCAATACCGATAATAATATTGACATTAATGCGGCTGATTTTATAAAAATATGTTATTTTAATAACAAAAAAGGGCGTGAATGAAAACTCAATCGGCGGTCATCGAACGTCTGCTCAAATATCGCGATGTTATGCAAAAGATGAAAGGCCTCGGCTTTGTCAGGGTTTTTTCAGATAATCTGGCCGACGCTGTTGGCGTATCCCCGTCACTGGTGCGCAAGGATTTTTCCATATTCGGCCTCACCGGCAATAAGCGCGGCGGCTATCAGATGGAAGAACTCATCGCGAAGCTGAACATCATTCTCGGCAAGGACCGTAAGCAGAAAATTATTATTATCGGCTGCGGAAAAATGGGCCGTGCACTGATCAATTACAACGGTTTTCCAAGGGTTGGAATCCGTGTGGCGGCCGGATTCGACAGCGACCCGGCTGTTCTGGATGAAGCGGCGCCTATACCGATTCTGCACATCAGCAAAATAAAAGATTTCATTACCGAAAAAGGTATTCAGGTGGCGGTGTTGACCGTACCCGAGCCCTCGGCGCAGTCCATCATTGATTCCCTGAAAAAAACCTGTATCAAAGGTGTCATTAATTTTGCGCCGGTTTCGTTGCGAAGCTCGGAAAATTTTATAATACAAAACATCAATGTGGAGCAGGAGATTGAAAACATTTTTTATCAGATACATTTTGCGGATGGCGCGGCTTCGTCCGGTGAGGAATCCAAATGAAAAAACTTAAACCGCTGATCGATGCACTGTCCGCCAAACCCGTGAATGCACCGCACGGATGGGATGAGCGCGAGATAAAAGGAATATTCGCCTCCGATCTCATCAGCGACATCCTGATCGCTGACGGTGAAGACATCCTTTTGCTCACCTCGCTGCTCTCCAATCAGGTGCTGCGCACCGCCGAAGTGATCGGAGCCTCTGCGGTGGTGCTCGTTAACCGTCAGCATGTCCCGATCGCGCTTAGCAAAGCCGCTGCAAAACAGGGCATACCGCTTTTCCATACTCCGCTTCCGAAATATGAATCCTGTGTCTGTCTCGGGCGCTTGATGGAGCCGGTATGAGTTCCGCACCGCAGCCGGCCGAAGATACGTCCCTGCGCATTCTGGAACTGGCCGGCAATCTGAAAATACGTGATGTCATGACCCGCAAAGTTTTTGCGGTCACGAGAACCTGCACCATGCGTGATGTGCAGGTCATCATGAAAAGCAACGCCATCAACGGCGTACCGGTCATGGACGACAAATACCTGATCGGCTTTATCAGTGTACATGACATCATGAACGCCTTTGAGCAGGGATGGATGCAGGATCCAGTGACCAAGCACATGACCACCGGCGTTCACACCTTGTCGGAAGAACAGCCGCTCTCGTTTGCCATGTCCGCCTTCAGCAAATTTCCCTACCGGCGTTTTCCCGTGGTGAACCGCCACAATGAACTGACCGGAATTATCACGTTGCGCAATATCAACATGGCGCTGATTCAGGAGCTTTCCCGCCAGCTGAATGTGATCGAAACGGAAGGCGGGCGTATTACGCCGGCGGCTACTTCGGAAAACTGCATCTTTTACCGGATATACCGGATCGCGCGCTACGACTTTGAATCCGGCGGAAAAGCGTCTGCAGAACTCCGTGAACAGCTGCAGGCGCGCGGCGTTGCCCCGAAAATCATCCGGCGTGCGGCCGTCGCCTGCTACGAACTCGAAATAAATATCATCGCGCACTCGTATGGCGGAACACTTACGATCTATGTTGATCGCGACCGGGTGCGTATTACCGCCAATGATTTCGGCCCCGGCATTCCGGACATTGATCAGGCTATGTCGGAAGGCTATTCCACCGCCAGCGACTGGATCCGTTCGCAGGGTTTCGGGGCAGGGATGGGTCTTCCCAACACCAAACGGCTGTCCGATGAATTTGTCATCCAGTCCGGTGTGGATATGGGTACTATGGTCAAATCTGTTGTTTATCTGAACCCGCAGGAGAAACCTTCCGATGAAAATAAATGAACTGAAATTTCCCGGACTTGAATGTGTGCAGCCGGCTTCCGGCGATGTCGAAATCACCGGCGGCTACACCTCCGACCTGCTCAGCGACGTCATGGCACATCTCAAAGAAGGCGACGCGCTTATCACCATTCAGGCGCACAAAAACACCATCGCTGTTGCTTCGCTCACCGGAGCTTCCGCCGTCATCCTCTGCCATGGGCGTACCGCATCATCTGATACGCTGGCCGCCGCGGCCAAAGAAAACATTGCGGTCTTTGTATCTTCCGGCAGTCAGTATGAAACCACCTGCGCACTCGCCAAGTGCCTTGGCGCGTGAAACTCGAAGCACGAAGTTGGAAGCGCGAAGCAATGTTGAAAGTTGGAAAATTTAAAATTCTGAATTGTTTCGGATTTCGAAATTCGGATTTAGGATTTAATCAATGAATGCTTTCATTGATTTTCACATTCACTCCTGCCTCTCGCCGTGTGCCGCGCTCGAAATGTCGCCGCGCACCATCGTTGCGCGCGCCAAAGCAGCCAGACTCGACTGTATTGCGCTGACCGACCACAGCTGTGTGGAAAATCTGCCGGCATTTCAGCAGGCCTGTGCTGAGGCCGGTATGGCCTGCCTCTACGGACTTGAAGCTTCTACGGCGGAAGAAGTCCATGTTCTCTGCCTCTTCGACAACCTGAAACTCGCGCTTGATTTCGGACACATGATCTACAGCCATCTGCCCGATCAGCCCAACGACCCTGAACTTTTCGGTGAACAGCCCATCGTCACCGTGGATGGAAAAGTTACCGGGTTTGCCGGGAAACTGCTCATCAACGGAACGGATATTTCCTTCTTCGATTTAGTGCCGATGGCGCTCGAAGCCGGAGCACTCTGCATTCCGTCGCATATTGACCGCGCCATGTGCGGTGCGATTTCACATCTCGGTTTTCTGCCCGGTCTGCCGTATGACGCGGTCGAAGCGGTAGGGGCTGTTGATCCGGAAATCGCCAGTCGCTGGCCGGTCGTCCGGTTTTCCGATTCCCATCATCCTGACCAGATCGCCCGCCGCTTTACTGAAATTGAAACCGAAGCCTTTACCGTTCCGGCGCTGCGCGAAGCTTTTCGTGGCCTGCTTCTAAAATAGGATTCCAGACAATCTCCGCCTGCCGGTCCTGTTGACAACAGTTTTCGTGCACTGGAAAACGTTTTTCTGCCGAGTGATGATCTGTTAGAACCAACCCCGTATTCCGATAGGTGGAGCGTGATCGCCGGGCACCCTCAGAACGTGCTCGGCGATCACGTTCCACCTGTGAAATCGCGGCGGTTTTGACAGGACACTGTGATGATGAAAAAGGTTTAAAATGTAACGGATTATTTTAGAGCAAGTTAGGGAAACCTCGTCTACGATAACGGCGGCAACATTTCCTAATATGTTACAGTGGCTGCAGCTCTGACAGATACCGGGAGTTTAACCGGTAACTTCACCAACGGCAGTGCGGTATCCGGATGATTGACCTTATTGGGGAAGTGTTCATTACCGTTTAAAGGCGCGGGTATTCTGCATCCGCGTCCGCCGGGAAATCAAATCCGGTATCCGTATCTGAAACGGTTGAATCTTTCAGAAGTATAAAATAGGATGCGGCGCATGAGTAAACATCAGCGTCCCGGTTGGGATGAATATTTTATGGATATCGCCCATGTGGTTTCACGGCGGGGCAACTGCTGCCGGCGGCAGGTGGCGGCGGTGATTGTGCGTGACCGGCGGATTATTTCGACGGGCTATAACGGTACGCCGCGCGGCATCGCCAACTGCGATGAGGGCGGCTGCGCACGCTGTAATTCGGACACGCCGTCGGGCCATTCGCTGGGCGACTGCATCTGCTGTCACGCGGAGGAGAACGCGATTGTTCAGGCGGCTTATCACGGGATACCGGTAAAGGACGGGATTCTCTACTGCACGATCAGCCCGTGCCTGATGTGCACGAAAATGATTATCAATGCGGGGCTGGCCGAAGTGGTCTATGAGCAGGAGTATCACTTCAATGAGCAGGCGCGCGCGCTTTTTAAAGAGGCGGGCGTGAAGTGCCGGCAGTTTGTGCGGGATGCGTGATGCGGGTCAGGCTGGAGCACAATGAAAATATTTTTTGTCATCCTTGGAGTGTTGTCGGGATGGTGTGCAGCGGCGCATGCCGCCTCGCTCCCTTTTCCGCTGAATGAGCGGCTGGACTACCGCATTTCCTGGAACGGAATCCTCGTGGCCTGGTCGGTTGCGACGACCGGAATGGTTGAAGAGAACGGCACGAATTATGTGACGGTGCGGGTGGAGACACAGACCTATCCGGTCTTTGATGTTTTCTATAAAGTGAATGACCTGCACGAATGTCTGCTGGATCCGGAAACACTTCGTCCGGTCCGGTTCACAAAAAACATGAGGGAAGGGCGGTCGCACTATCACGATGTCACCACCTTCGATTATACCGCCGGCACGGCCCGTTTCGAGAATCTGGAGGCGGGCACCGTGACGAATGTGCCGATCAGTGCGGATACCCGCGACTACCTGAGTTTTATGTATTTCATGCGCAGCCGGGAACTGTCGCCGGGAACGACCACAACGCATCATGTGCTGGCGGATGAGAAGGTTTATGAAGTGCTGGTTCATGCGCAAGAAATCGAGAATATCGGACTGTCGAAGTATCCGGACGTGCCGAGCCTGCGCATCGAACCCGAAGCCGCCTTTAACGGACTGTTTGTCCGGGACGGAAAGGCTTCGCTCTGGGTTTCACGGGATTTACGACGGCTCATGACCTGTCTGAAGGCCAGGGTTCCGTTCGGCCGGGTTACGGCGAAGCTGTATGATGTTTCCGGTGCAGGCGATGATTTCTGGATCAGAGAAAAAGAGGGCGGCCGTGACGAAAATTAATTCCACCGGTGCCGCCGGTCAGTCATTTTAAACAAGATTGAAGCCTGTGAAATATTTTTTCTCCAGCCGGTTCCGTTTCGTTTTGCGCCGCCGTTGCGGGGTGATGCTCGGGGCGGTCTTTATGCTGTGCGCCTCCGCGCCGGCCGGCAATCTGCCGTTCCCGATCGGCGAACAGCTGACGTATACCATCACCTGGAACGGCATTCCGATTGCCCGGGCAAAGGCCGTTACGGAAATAAAACCGTTCGAGGGGCGCGAGGTGCTTGCCATGCGCATCACCGTCAACACCTTTTCGTTTTTTGATCCCGTTTGCAAAGTGGACGATTATTATGAAGGTCTGATTGACCCGGAGACGTTTCTGCCGGTTCGGTTTGAGCAGAATCTGAAGCAGCGGAACTATCGCCGCCACGAGATCACCACCTTTGATTATCAGGCGCGTAAAGCGCACTATGTCCACCTGCTGAACGGCAAGACCAGAACCTACAAGATCGAGCCGGACAGCCGTGACATTCTGAGCTTCATGTATTTTATGCGCTCGGTGCTGCTGGAAGAGGATCGCGAAACCCCTTACCGGGTTATGTCGGACGAGAAAATCTACGACCTGTTTATCAAGGCATTCAAAATCGAACCGGTTGATCTGCCGCACTATGACCGGAAAATCCCATGTCTGACGGTCAAGCCGGAAGCGATGTTTGACGGCTTGTTTGTGCGAAAAGGAAAGGCTACGGTATGGGTCTCTCGCGACCCCCGGCATCTGCTGACCTTTGCCCGGGTAAGCACCCCGTTCGGGCGGGTCAGTCTGACGCTTCAGGGAGTGAGCGGACCGGGAGACGATTTCTGGATTACAGAGAAAAAGGACAACGATGAAGATAACAACGGAACGCGTTAAGGAAATCTTTGCGAAAACAGCCGGCCAGCGGATTCTGGTGGCGGGCGATCTGATTCTCGACCGTTTTATCTACGGCACGGTCTCGCGGGTTTCGCCTGAAGCACCGATTCCGATTGTGGAAGTGACCGGTGAAAAATATATGCCCGGCGGCGCGGGCAACGTCTGCGCCAATGTCGCCGCGCTCGGCGGCCGGTGTCTGGCGGCCGGAATTCTCGGCCGGGACACGCACGGCGCTGAGCTTAAACGGGTGTTCGCCGGTATGGGCATCGACTGCGGCGCGGTCTATGAACTGGACGGCGCGCAGACGACGGTGAAAACCCGCGTGATCGCCGAGCGTCAGCAGGTGGTGCGCGTGGATCGCGAGCGCTATCCGGAATGGACCGGTGCCGATAAAGAAAAATTTGCTGCCGGACTGCGGGACGCGGTTAAAAGCTCGACCGCAGTAATCATTGAAGATTACGGCAAAGGCACGCTGGAGCAGGACGTTATCGACCGCATTGTAAGCGCCGCGCACGAAGCGGGCATTCCGGTCGGTTATGATCCGAAAGACAATCATCCGCTCCATGTCGGCGGAATCACCTTTGCCAGTCCGAATCGCCGCGAAACCTTTGCCGTTGCCGGGCTTCCGTATGTCCGCCCGGCGGCCAATCCGCTGGAAGACAAACCGCTGATCGAAGCGGGCCGCATTCTGCAGGAACGCTGGGGTGCCGAAGTCCTGCTGGTGACGCTGAGCGAGCACGGCATGTTATTGCTGGAGCAGGGCGCCGCACCGCAGCATATTCCGACCCGCGCGCGCGAAGTGTTCGATGTCAGCGGCGCGGGCGACACCGTGATCGCCGCCTACATGCTGGCGCTGGCCGCCGGAGCCAGCTTCCTCGAAGCAGCCGAACTGGCCAACTTCGCGGCGGGCGTGGTGGTCGGCAAACTCGGTACGGCCTGCTGTACGCAGAAAGAACTGCTGGCCTACATGAGCACCTTCACCTCCGGGAGCGCGGCATGAGTCGGGTGATCGGAGTGATACCGGCGCGCTGGGCTTCCACGCGCCTGCCGGGCAAACCGCTGGCGATGATCGCGGGTAAACCGATGATTCAGCGCGTAGCCGAACAGGTGATCAAAGCCAAATCGCTCGCCGCCGTATTAGTCGCCACCGACGACCAGCGCATTATGGATGCGGTGGCCTCCTTTAAAATTCCCGGCGTGAAAGCGGTGATGACGCGCGCCGACCATCCGTCGGGTACCGACCGGATCGCCGAAGCCGTTGCCGGTGAAGATTGCGACGTGCTGATTAATATTCAGGGCGACGAACCGCTGATGGAACCGGAACTGATCGACCGGCTGGCGGTTGTAATGACTTCCGGCGACTGGGATATGGCCACCGCCGCCGCGCCGATCAAAAATGAAGCCGACTTGAAAAATCCGGCGATTGTGAAAGCGGTTTTCGCCCGCGACGGACAGGCGCTCTATTTTTCCCGTTCCGTCATTCCGCACGTCCGCGACGCCGGAACCGATGCAACCGGCGCGCATTGGCGGCACATCGGCATTTATGCCTACCGCCGCGACTATCTTTTGAAACTGGTGGCGGAGCCGCCGTGCCGGCTGGAAAATCTGGAAAAGCTCGAACAACTCCGCGCGCTCTACATCGGCTGCCGGATGAATGTTTTACAGGTCGAGGATGTCGGCATCGGCGTCGACACGCCGGAAGATATTTTGAAAGTCGAAGCCATCCTCGCTTCAAAAAATGTTAAATTATAGTTTTTTGCCTTGGAGCAACATTGATAACCAAAACGGAAATATTGAATGCTTCACTGCAACGGCCGAGGACAGCAGGTTACTTAATTCTCGGTATACTTGTGCAGGCTCTTTGCGTTGTTGTTGCAATGGATGGTTATTTGCGCCGAGAGTACTGGCTGAGCATTATTATGGCTTGGGTCGGTCGAACGGTCATTGATTGTGGACTGTTGTACCTTTCCTGGCGGAGGCTTTCATGGCCACGTTATGCCTTGGCCGCTTTATGGGGCGGCACTATGCTCTTGTTGGCAGGGTTAGCTGTTCGACAGATGGTTTGTGGAACACACTCGCCAGTTCCTGCTCTGACTGGTGCGACTTTATTCTTGTTGCTAACCATTCTGATGTGGAGAGTTACCAGTAAAGGAGTCGGTTCCGTAATCTGAAAATTTTGATTTCCAAGGATTGGGGAAACGGGGTGGAATCTTTCAGACATTGGGGAAGCCGCTGAATAAACAAGTTCTTTTCGCAGTGGAACTGTAGAATACGTGACGAACTTTTAAAGGAGAAGACGGATGACTAAAGTGGTGAATGTGTGCGGAGTAAAATTCGGCGGGAATAATCCGCTGGCGCTGATTGCAGGGCCGTGTGTGATTGAGAGCCGCGAGCTGTGCATGGATATGGCGAAACGGCTGGTAGCCATGTCGAAGAAAATGAATGTGCCGCTGATTTTCAAGGCGTCGTACGACAAGGCGAACCGGACGTCGATCAATTCGTACCGCGGGCCGGGCATTGCCAAGGGGCTGGAAATTCTGGCGGAGATCAAGGCAAAGTATAACGTGCCGATTCTGACCGACATTCACAGTGAGCAGGATATTCAGCTGGCCGCGCAGGTGGTGGATATACTTCAGATTCCGGCGTTCCTTTGCCGTCAGACCGATATCGTGGTGGCGGCGGGCGAAAGCGGCAAGGCTGTCAATGTGAAGAAGGGCCAGTTCCTCGCGCCGTGGGACATGAAGAACGTGATCAAAAAGCTGGAAGAGACCGGCAATACGAAAATTCTGCTGACCGAGCGCGGCGTTTCGTTCGGCTACAACACGCTGGTGGCGGATATGCGCAGTCTGCTGATTATGCGCGAGCTGGGCTATCCGGTGATTTTCGACGCGACGCACAGTGTGCAGTCGCCGGGCGGGCAGGGCGACTCGTCGGGCGGCGACGGCCGGTTTGCGCCGTATCTGGCGAAGGCCGCGGTGGCGGTCGGCGTAGATGGAATTTTTCTTGAGACGAATGTGGATCCGTCCAAGGCGCTTTCGGACAAGGCCAACGCGATGCCGTTTGCTGAAGTCCCGAAACTCTGGAAGAAACTGAACGCGATTAATGAGGTGAAATGAAGGCGGAATACGGGATGCGGGATGTGAGATTCGGGATAGCGTTGGGATTTCTGCTGCTGCTGGCGGTCTGTTCTTCGGCTCAGGAAAAGGGCATGGAAATGTCCGGGTTCCGTGTGCCGGAATATGACAAACAGGGAAACATGACGGCGCAGCTTTTCGGCCGGCATGCCGAGGTCTGCGATTCCGGTGAAGTGAAAATTGATAAGCTGCACCTTGAATTTTATAAGGACGGGGCGAAGTTTGCGACCGTTGAATCGCCGTTCTGTTTTTATAATTCGCAAACCCGGGAGGCGCATTCCGACGCAGAGGTTTCTGCGGTTGCAGAAAAAATCGAATTAACGGGGCGCGGATTCGAGTGGAAGCCGGCCTTGCACTTCATACGGATTTTTAATGATGTCCATGTGGTGCTGGAGAGTTCAGACGGGTTGACCAATGTTCTTTTTTCAGTCGGAGAGGCATCAACCGGAGGAGTTGTCACCATAACTTCAAAGGAACTGTTTCTTGATTACACCGAAAAAACCGTGCAGTTTGAACAGAACGTATGTGTGCAGAACGGCGGGACGGAAATGCGCTGCGAAAAACTGAAAGTGCCGCTGGGCGAAGGCCGCGCAGCCGGGTTTCTGGCGCGGCCGGTAAAGGCGGGAACTGTTACGGAGTAATTTTATGAAAATAAACCGAAAAAACCGGGAAAATGCAGCCCGTATACTGCTGGTTCTGCTGGCCTCCGTTGCGCAGGCGCAGATGAAAGGGCTGGAAATTTCGGCGTTCCGTGTGCCGGAATATGATGCTCAGGGTGTGATGACTTCTCAGCTGTTTGGCGAGCGTGCCGAAGGGGCCGAGGGCGACGAAGTTAAAATTACCGGACTGCGCGTCGAGTTTTATAAGGACGGTAAAACAGCCATGGAGGTCACTTCGCCGTACTGTTTTTATGATCAGAAAACACGCGTGACCCATTCGGATGCGCCGATGACTGCCGATATGGACCGGGTGCATGTGCGCGGGCAGGGGTTTCTGCTGAAGCCGGGCGAAAGTAACGTGCGGATTTTAAACAACAGCCATGTGACTCTTGAAAATATTATACAGCAGGCGAAAAGTGATGCGCCGCTGAAAGACGGTCGCGAAACAAACAATCTGCCGAAAGTGAAAAGCGGCGGGCTGCTGAAAGGTGATCTGCTGCCGAAAGGCGATCGCGGAACAAACGCGGTGACGGTTATCACCTCCAAAGAACTTTTCTTTCAATACAAAGCCAAAACCGTGCGGTTCGAACAGAATGTGCATGTTCAGGATCCGAAAATGGTGCTGGACAGCGGTTCGCTGGAGGTGCGGTTCGGGGAAAATAATGAAATTAACTGGATTGAGGCGCTGACCAACGTTAAAATTCTGAGCGAAGGCCGGGAAGCAAATGCCGGGAAAGCCGTTTATGACGTTACGACCGATGAGTTTGTGCTGGAAGACAACCCGAGTTTCAAGGACGGAAAAAATACACTGTTCGGCGACAAGGTGCGTTATTGGCGTTCCAGCGGACGTATGGTGTGCGAGCCGCGGGCCCGCCTGGTGATCTATGCCGGCAAAGATATGAAAACAGACCTTTTCGGGAAATAATATGGACGAAACCTATTTGATGCGGACGGAAAAACTGGTCAAGAGCTACCGCGGTAAAAAAGTGGTCAACGGGGTGGATATTAATGTGCGCCCGGGTGAAATTGTCGGCCTGCTCGGCCCGAACGGCGCAGGCAAGACCACCACTTTTTATATGGTGGTCGGCCTGATCCATCCGACGGAAGGTGCGGTTTATTTCAAAGACAGCAATGTTTCCAGCGTGCCGATGTACAAGCGGGCCCGCATGGGACTGGGCTATCTTTCGCAGGAGCCTTCGATTTTCCGTAAGCTCACGGTGCAGGAAAATGTGATGGCCATTCTCGAAACAATGCCGATTTCAGGCCGCGAACGCCGCGAACGGCTCGAATTTCTGCTGAACGAACTCAAGATTGCTCATCTGGCGAAACAGCGGGCCTACACACTTTCCGGCGGCGAGCGCCGCCGGCTGGAAATCACCCGCGCTCTGGTGACGAATCCGTCGCTGATCCTGCTTGATGAGCCGTTCAGCGGCGTCGATCCGCTGGCGGTTTATGAAGTGCAGGAAATCATTAAAGATCTGCGTGCGAAGGGGCTTGGCGTGCTGGTTACCGACCACAATGTGCGCGAAACGCTGGCGGTGGTGGATCGCGCCTATCTGATGTGCGAAGGCAAAGTGCTTCGTGAAGGAGCCAGTTCATTTCTGGTTAACGACGAAATGAGCCGTGAACTCTATCTGGGTCCGCGGTTCAGTATGTAAGCGAAAGGAGAATAGCTCATGCAAGTACACATCACAGGACGGCATGTAGAGATAACCGATTCAATCCGGGAGCATATCTACGGTAAAGTGGAGCGGACACTGATTGATTTTCCGCGCGTCGAAGACGTGCGTATCGTGCTGGAATTGCAGAAACTTCTGCATACCGTTGAAGTGCTGGTGCAGGGAAAAAATATTCATGTGGAAGGCAAGTCGTCTTCTGAAAACATGTACACCTCCATTGACGAAGCCCTTGAAAAAGCCGAGCGGCAGCTGCGCAAGCTGCGCCAGAAGGTGCAGGATCAGCATCATCACCCGGATCACTTAAAAGGAATCTGATGCTGTGGCGATCACACTGAAAGATCTGCTGGAGACCGGGGCGGAACGCCTGTCGCTCGAACTGCTGTGGGGCGAAGGTCATCTGAACCGGGAAATTGAGGAAAAAGCGCTCAACCGGCCCGGGCTTGCCCTGACCGGTTTCTTTCAGTATTTCGCCCAGCGGCGTCTGCAGGTATTCGGACTGGCGGAATTTACCTATCTTAAAAGCCTGAGCTCTGAAGATCGCGCGGCCCGTCTGCGCGAGATGTTCGAGAAAAATGTTCCGGGTGTAATCATTTCCCGGAACCGCAATCCGCTGCCGGAAATCCGGGCGCTGGCTGAAGAGTATAAAACACCGCTGTTCCGCACCACGATGATCACCTGTCATTTCATCAATGAGTGCACCTTGATCCTGGAAGAACTGACGGCACCGCACGAACGCGTTCAGGGCACGATGCTCGAAATTATGGGCATTGGCGTGCTGCTGCAGGGACAGGCGGGGATCGGCAAAAGCGAAACCGCACTTTCGCTGATCGGCCGGGGTTACAGTCTGGTGGCTGATGATGTAACTGAGATGGTGCGGACCGGCGGACGCGTAACGGCCTTTGCCCACGAACTGACGCGCTATCACATGGAGATTCGCGGTGTCGGTATCGTTCACGTACCCAGTCTTTTCGGTGTATCGGCCATCCGGCGTGATGCCACGCTCGATCTGGTGATTAATCTGCATCCTTACAAAAACGATGCTGATGAAGAGCGCACCGGCATTCAGCCCGGTACGATTGAAATACTGGGAGTTAAATTTCCATACTATGAACTGCCGGTCAGTCCCGGCCGCGACATGGCAAATATTGTTGAAGCGGCCGCACTAAACTATAAACTCAAACTGCTTGGCCACGATGCGGCCAAAGAACTGGACGAAAAAGTGATCGGAACCTTTCTTCGTAAGGCGGGTAAATGATGACTGAAAAACGGAATATCGTGCGTGAGTTTGAGGTGCTGAACAAATACGGCATTCATGCGCGGCCCGCCGCGTTGCTGGTCAAAGCGGCCGGCAGATTCTCCTGCGATATTTTTATCGGGCGGAAAGGGGCCGAGGTTTCCGCCAAGAGCATCATGGGACTTCTCACGATTGAAGGGCATCAGGGATCCCGGCTGGTGGTGCGCGCGGTCGGTGAGGATGCCGAAGCGGCGCTGCTCGAAATTTCCGCACTCTTTGAAAACAAATTCTTCGAGGAGTAACTGTGTCTTCCATAACCACAGACCCCGCCGGCGAACTGGTATTGCAGGGAATCGGGGTGTCGCCCGGTGTGGCGGTGGGCGACGCCGTGGTGTTCGTGCAGGAGGGTGCGGCGGTTTCTGCACGTGTTATCAGTGACCGGGATGTGCCGCTGGAAATCGCCCGCTTCGAAGAAGCGCTCATCAAAACCCGGCACCAGATCTCGGGAATCCAGCGCAAGGTCGCCGATGCGCTTGGTGAAGCCCATGCCAGTATTTTTGATGCCCACCTGCTCGTCGTGGATGATCGCTATTTTGTCGAAGAAGTAATCCGCAACCTGCGCGAAAAAAAACAGAATGTGGAAGTTGTTCTTAACGAGGTTGCCGGGCGTTACATCGAAATGCTCAGCCGGGTCGAAGACGACTATCTGCGTGAACGTGCCGCCGATGTGCGCGATGTCACCCGCCGCATCGTCAAAAACCTTGCCGGCGAACGGATGGATCGTATGGATCAGCTTGAGCGCCCCTGCATTGCTGTTGCGCACGACTTTTCCCCTTCCGATACCGCCGGGGTGGACCGCCGGATTGTGCAGGCGCTGATTGCGGATATCGGAAGTGCCACCTCGCACACGGCGATTATGGCCCGTGCGCTCGAAGTGCCCGCGGTGGTCGGACTGCACGACATCAGCGCACGGGTCAACTCCGGCGAGACCGTGCTGGTTGACGGCGGCAAAGGGCTGGTTGTGATTCGCCCCGCGTCCGAGCGTCTCCTGGTCTATGCGCAAAAGGCCGAAAACCAGAAAACATTCCTCTGCGAACTTGAAACCCTGAAGGACAAGCCGCCCGAAACCAAAGACGGTTATTATGTGCCGATCGCAGCGAACATCGAACTGCCTGCTGAAATTCCAGGCATCGGAAAATACGGCGCTAAAGGAATCGGCCTTTTACGAACCGAGTTTCTCTTTCTGGATGATGCGACCCTGCCTGACGAAGAGGAGCAGACCCGTGTCTACAGCGAAGCGGCCGACCGGTGTGCGCCTGACAACGTGGTGATCCGCACCCTCGATCTCGGCGGGGATAAATTTTCATCCGCTGTGAAAATGGCACCGGAGATCAATCCGTTTCTCGGCCTGCGCGCTATCCGTTTCTGCCTGGCCAATCCCGGATTTTTTAAAGTGCAGCTGCGCGCCGTTTTGCGCGCCGCCGCCGGCCGCAACATTTCAATGATGTACCCGATGATCAGCTGTCTGAGCGAAGTGCTTGAAGCCAATCAGATTCTTGAAGAATGCCGGCAGGAACTGAAAAAAGAGGGACTGCCCTGCGCGGAAAAACTGCCCGTCGGCGTCATGATCGAAATACCTTCTGCCGCGCTCACGGCCGAGCTCATTGCGCCGCATGTCGATTTTTTCAGTATCGGCACCAACGATCTGATCCAGTACACACTGGCGGTGGACCGGGTGAATGAAAATGTGAATCACCTGTACAAACCGACCCATATTTCGATTCTTAAACTCATCCGGCAGGTCGTGCTGGCGGGGCACGCCCGCCGTATTCCCGTCGCGGTTTGCGGACAGATGGCCGCCACGCCGGAACTGGTTCCGCTGCTCATCGGGCTGGGCGTGGATGAGCTCAGCATCAGCCCGCCATCCGCACCCATGATTAAAGAAGTTATTCGCAATCTGCACTATTCGGAGTGCAAGGAGCTGGCTGAACGTGCAATGGGAATCCGTACCGCTGAAGACATCCTTGTCCGGTGCCGTGAATTACTGGCAAAAACGTCGCCGGAAATTCTTGAGTTGATCAGCTGAAGCGGGTAAATTAGATCGCAATTCATCAATCCGGATAAACGAATTGATAGAGAGGAACCCGCGCTATGAGCAAAATCAATGTCGATCATGTTTTCACTTCCGAATCGGTCTCCGAAGGCCATCCCGATAAAGTGTGCGATCAGATTTCCGATGCCATTCTTGACGCCTGCCTTGCGCAGGACGCCCGGAGCCGCGTCGCCTGCGAGACACTGGTCAGCACCAATCTAGTCGTCAATGCCGGCGAAATAACCTGTTCCGGCTGGGATAAAATAAAGCCGGAAGCGATTGCCCGCAAAGTGGTTCGTGAAATCGGTTACGACCGTGCCGAGCTCGAGTTCTGCGCTGATACTTTCGAATATATCTGCCGTCTGCACGGACAGTCTCCCGACATCGCACAGGGTGTGGACGAAGGCCGCGGACTCTTTCTGGAGCAGGGTGCCGGCGACCAGGGCATGATGTTCGGCTATGCCTCCGACGAAACCAAAGCACTGATGCCGGCCCCGGTTTACTACAGCCACTTGCTGCTCGACGAACTGCAGAAAATCCGGAAAAGCGGTACTATTCCGTATCTGCGGCCCGACGCCAAATCCCAGGTGTCGATCAAATATGTGAAAGGCCAGCCGCACAGCATCACATCCGTGGTTATCTCCCATCAGACGGCTGATGTTCCGCTCGAAAAAATCCGTAAAGATCTGGTTGAAGTTGTGCAGCAGGTGCTGAGTCCGACCGGCCTGCTCAAAGGCGATGTCGAATACTTTGTCAACCCGACCGGCAAATTCGTTATTGGCGGCCCTCACGGCGATGCCGGTCTCACCGGACGCAAGATCATCGTTGACACCTACGGCGGCGTCGGCAGTCATGGCGGCGGAGCGTTTTCCGGCAAGGATCCGTCCAAAGTAGACCGTTCGGCGGCCTATTATGCGCGTTACGTTGCCAAAAATATCGTCGCTGCCGGACTCGCCAGAAAGTGCGAAGTGCAGGTGGCCTATGCCATCGGCGTCGCCAAGCCGCTCAGCATCAATGTTGACACCTACGGCACCGGAAAACTGGAAGACAACCGGCTCGAAGCGATTGTTTCCGCCGGAAAAATTTTCGACTTCCGTCCGGCCTCGCTCATCAAAGAGCTGAGTCTACTCAGTCCAAAAGGCTGGTGTTATCGCGATACCGCCGCCTACGGACATTTCGGCCGCCCGCAGTTCCCATGGGAAAAAACGGACAAAATCGAGGCGCTCAAAGCCGCTGCGAAATAGTTTGGTTTTTGCGGTTGATTCGCCGGAGACCAGACAGTACATTCTGCGCCTCTTTGTTGCACCCGTAGCTCAATTGGATAGAGCATCAGACTACGAATCTGAGGGTTACAAGTTCGACTCTTGTCGGGTGCACCATCTAAAATTCGGCTCTTCCTCAAAGACGGGGGCTCTTCGCTGTTTTTCGAGCCGCATTTTCCAGCCATTGGAAACTTTGCTTTCAGCGTTCACCTGCGTATGATGCGCCCCATTCATGAAACAGTCCTTTTCGTTATTTCTGGCATTTAAGTATCTGAAGCCCAAGCGGTCGTTTCTTTCGGTCGTCACGCTGCTTTCGCTTCTGGGTGTTACCCTCGGCGTGGCCGTGCTTATTGTCGTCCTTTCGGTCATGACCGGTTTTGACGAAACATGGCGCGAACGGATTCTCAGTTTTAACGCGCATGTCAAAGTGAGCGAATACGGCGGTATTGTGCGCCAGCCCGAGAAGCTGCTGGCCGCGCTCAAAAAAGTGGACGGCATTACCGGCGCGGCACCCAATTTAGAAGGGATGGTTTTTATTCAGGTGGGCGGCAATGCGCAGCCCGCCCAATTGCGGGGTATTGATCCCGGACTGGAAGAAACGGTCAGTCAGCTGCCGCATCACATGGTCGAAGGACAGTTTTCGGTCGGCTACGGACAGATTGTGGTCGGCCGCGATCTGGCACTGCGTATGGGGTTGCAACTGGGCGATAAGCTGGTGGTCTATTCGCCGCAGAACTTTGTTTCGCAGGACGAACTGCGCCTGCCTGAAGAGCTGACCGTCAGCGGCATTTTTGAAGTCGGCATGTATGAAATTGATGCGGGCTATGTGCTGACCTCGCTCGAAACCGCGCGTTCCATTTATAACGTGGAGCAGGGCGTTCACAGTATTCAGGTGATGACCGCCGATCCGATGTCCGCACCGCGCGTCGCCCGGGATATTCAGGCCGCGCTCGGACAGTTTTTTGAGGCGCGCACATGGATCGATCTGAACCGCCAGCTTTTCACGGCGCTGCAGACCGAAAAGAACATGATGTTTTTTCTGCTGATCTTCATCACCATCGTTGCAGCGTTCGGGATCACCAATACGCTGATTACACTGACGGTGCAGAAGACGCATGAAATCGGACTTTTAAAAGCGCTCGGTTTTTCCAGCCGCCGCATCATGGGTATTTTTCTCTGGATCGGCGCGGTGCAGGGCGTGATCGGCACCGGAATGGGGTTGGGCCTTGGTCTGCTGGCGCTGAAATACCGCAATGAACTGCTCAACTTCATCTCCTCGCAGTTCCGCGTAGATCTGCTCCCGAAGGAGCTTTACCAGCTCAGTCAGATTCCGTCGCACACCACCACCAGTGATGTCGTCACCGTCTGCGCCACTGTTTTGGTCATCTGCACACTCGCCGGCCTTATTCCCGCCTGGCGCGCCGCCCATCTCGAACCCGTCGAAGCATTAAGAAATGAATGATGAAAAATTGCGGTGCAACTGTATTGTTACGACTGAGACACAGTGCTGACAAAATGAAAAAACGTCATAGATCCGGCGGTTTTTCGCTTACGGTTTTGATGGCGCAAGCCGGTTCTGCGGCTCTATGTGCAAACGCTGTTCCGGTTGGTAAGCCGAACATTCTGATCATTCTCACGGATGATCAGGGTTATGCGGCTGTCAGCCTCAACCCGTTTCATCCGTCAGCCGTATCGACTCCGAACATCGACTCGATCGCCAGAAACGGCATTGACTTCCGCCAAGCCTATATCGCCGCGAACGTCTGTTCGCCTTCTCGTGCCGCCCTGCTGACCGGACGCTATCCTCAGCGCGCACAGGTGTACACCGCCGGAGAAGGCGGAACCGGTATGTCGCTGGACAACCACATCATCCCTTTCTTCCTGAAACCGGCCGGATATGTGTCCGGAGCTTTCGGGAAATGGCATTTGGGAACCGAAATCGAAAAAAGCCCTTTAAAACGCGGGTTTGACGAATTTTACGGTTTTCTGGGACGGGGTGGACACGATTATTTTAATTTTGATCCCGATTCCGGTGAAAAATTTGGCGGATCCATTTATCGCGGTCTGGAGGCGCTTCAAAATGAAAAAGGGTATCTGACAGATATCCTGACCGACGAAGCCGTTGCTTTTATCCGGAAGCATAAAACGGAACCTTTTTTCTGTTACCTAGCCTACAATGCCGTCCATGCGCCCATCGAAGCGCCGGAGGAGACTTCCCGGAAATATAAAAACGCAAAAGCTTTTGATCCCAAGTATCAGGATGACGTTAAAGGACCGATTCGCACGTATCTGGCGATGCTTGAACATCTGGATCGCGGAGTGGGACGGGTGCTGGACACCCTGCAAAAAGAAGGCATTGCTGATAACACCCTGATCTTTTTTCTGACCGATAACGGCGGTCCTTTTGATCCCGGACAATTCAATCAACCCCTGCATGGCAACAAGCACCAGAACTGGGAGGGAGGCGTACGCACGCCCTTTTTCGTTTCCTGGCCCGGACGTTTCAAAGCCGGACAAGTCATTGATGTACCGGTAATCTCGATGGATATTCTGCCGACACTGCTGGATGTGCTCAATCTGCCAATGCCTGCCGACAAGCCGCTGGACGGTAAAAGTCTTCTGCCGCTGATCGACGGCAAGGTTGCAACCCTGCACGACCGGCTGTTCTGGACGGATGGATCCGAAGGGGGCTGGTGGTCGGCGCGGATCGGAAATTGGAAAATGCTTGGCAACAGAGACGATGTAAAACTCTTTAACCTGGCAGAGGATCCTTCCGAAAAAAACGATTTGGCGCTGAAGTATCCCGAAAAACTGGCGGATTTGCGTAAGGCGTTTGATGTCTGGCTTGACTCGATGCCTGATCCGATGTCAAAGGGAACCCATGGCAACAACAAGCGGTGGACTCCTGACGATGCCGGCAAAGGCAAAAAAATAAAAAGAACAAGGAGAGGCAGTTCTCCAGCAATGGAACCAGCAGATTGTCAATAGTATGAAAATGAGATGTCAGACACAGGTATTGCCGGTTGCACTGCTTGGCCCGGTCAGCGTTTTTGCTTCGGCGACCGCTGAGAAACCCAATGTGCTGGTGATTTATCTGGACGACATGGGCTGGGGACAGCTTGGATGTTATGAAGGAAAGCTGGCGCCGACACCTCGCATTGACGCGCTGGCAAAAAGCGGTGTGCGTTTTACGAACGGGTATGTTTCAGCGCCTGTTTGCGCTCCCAGCCGGGTCGGCCTGATGACCGGCCGCTATCAGCAGCATACCGGTCATGATGCCAATACGACCGTGCGGCCCGGAACCGAACTGGATGTGCATGAAGTGATTTTCGCCCAGCGAATGAAGGCGGCCGGGTATGTCACCGGTATTGTCGGGAAATGGCATCTGGGCGGCGGGCCGGAATACCTGCCGGCGGTCCGCGGTTTTGATTATTCCTTCGGCTCGCTCAGCAATGTCGGCGAAGGGAAGGATGGAACCCGTTTTTATCGCGGAATGGAATTGATCGGCGATCCGCCCGGCGCACCGGTGACGGCTCCGATTTATCGCGATGAGGCGATCAAATTTATTGAAGCGAATCAGACGAATTCATGGTTTTTATATCTTCCTTTGAATTCGGTGCATGCGCCCATTGTTGCCAGCCAGCCGTATTTGAAGCGGTTTGCCGATTTGGAAAAACATGCACAGGCCTATGCGGCGATGATAGCTGAGGCCGATGACGCTGTCGGCAGTGTTCTGGATAAACTGCGCGAACTGAAACTGGAAGAAAACACCTTGGTTTTTCTGATCACGGATAACGGAGGGGCATCGCCGCTGGCTGAAATGGGCGGTTTGCGCGGACATAAATGGCTGGTTTGGGAAGGCGGCATTCGCGTAGCGTGGATTGCTGCGTGGGAAGGGCATATTCCCGGCGGACGGGTGCTGGACGAACCGGTGATTCAGCTCGATGTGCTGCCCACCGTACTTGCTGCTGCCGGAACTGAAGTAAAACCTGAATGGAATCTCGACGGGGTGAACATTCTTCCGCTGCTTGAAGGCAAGGTGGAGAAGCTCGAACCGCGCACGCTCTACTGGCGGTTCGGAGTGCAGTATGCTTTGCGTCAGGGCGACTGGAAGATTGTCAAAGCGGCGCTTGACATGCCGCCGATGCTGGTCAATCTGGCCAAGGATCCCGGCGAACAGACCGATCTTTCGGCGCAATATCCCGAAAAAATGTCGGACTTGCAGAGCCGCTGGAATCAATGGAATGCAACCATGCAGCCGCCGCGCTGGGAGGATCGCCGCTGGAACGGCGAAGAAGCACGCAAAACGCTGAAACAGAAAAAAAGAAACAAATAAGCAGGGTTGGATGACTATGGTTATTTTAAGAGCAGAAGAGATTTATAAAACCTACCACATCGGCAAGCGCGCGGTGGAGGTGCTGCACGGCGTGTCGCTGGCAATCAAACGCGGCGAGACGGTTTCGATCATGGGCGCCAGCGGCGCGGGCAAGAGCACGCTGATGCATATTCTCGGCGGACTGGACCGTCCGGACGCAGGCGATGTTTTTTTTGAGCAGACCAGCCTCGGCAAAATGAATGCAGCGCGGCGTGCGGCGTTCCGTGCGAAACGCTGCGGATTTATGTTTCAGAGCTATCATCTGCTGCCGGAGCTGGACGTGCGCCAGAATGTGATACTGCCTTCCATGGCGGCGGGCACCGGACGCGATGTGAAAGCGCGGGCGGAACTTCTGCTCGAACAGGTCGGACTGGCCGGCCGGATGGATCACCGTCCGATGGAGCTTTCCGGCGGCGAGCAGCAGCGCGTGGCGATTGCGCGGGCGCTGATGAACGATCCCGACCTGATTCTGGCTGACGAGCCGACCGGCAATCTCGATTCGCATACCGGTGAAAATATATTGAACAACCTCTTTGATTTAGCGCAATCTGCGCAACGCACACTGATTATTGTGACGCACAATGAGGAAGTTGCACGGCGCTGTCAGCGCGAATTGGTGTTGAAAGACGGGAAACTGGAAGAATAGGGAGAGGCTATGAAGATTTTTTTGAACGGCAAACTGGTTGATGAAAAAGATGCGGTTGTTTCGGTCTTTGACCACGGCCTGCTGTACGGCGATGGCGTTTTTGAAGGTACCCGCGTTTATAACGGACGCGTCGCATTTCTTGACGAACACATGGAGCGTCTGCTCGATTCAGCCAAAGTTATTAATCTGAATGTCGGCATGACCAAAGAAGAACTGAAAAAGGCGACTGTTGAAACCTGTAAAGCCAACGGCATCAAAAACGGGTATCTGCGCCACGTCGTTACGCGCGGCGTCGGCACACTGGGGCTTAATCCCTATCAGTGTAAAAAAGCGCAGGTCATCATCATCGCGGCGGACATCCAGCTTTATCCGGCCGAGCTGTACGAAACCGGCATGAAGATCATCACGGCCGGCACCATCCGGAACATGGCCGAAGCGGTCAATCCGCGCGTTAAAAGCCTGAACTATCTCAACAACATCATGGCCAAGATCGAAGCGATCAATGCCGGCGTGATGGAGTGTCTCATGCTCAACGCGCAGGGCTTTATCGCGGAAGCCTCCGGCGACAATGTGTTCGCCATCAAAGGCAATAAGCTGATGACTCCGCCCACCTGGTGCGGCGCGCTGGAAGGGGTCACGCGTGACAAAGTTATGCAGCTGGCCCGCGAACTGGGCATGGAAGTTTCGGAAACCGTCATGACACGCTACGAACTCTGGACGGCCGACGAAGTGTTCCTGACCGGAACGGCGGCGGAAGTTATTGCGGTTGTCGAAATCGACCGGCGTCCGATCGGTACCGGTAAGCCCGGCCCGGCCGCGAAGAAGCTGATTAAAGCCTACCGTGATTTCGTCAATAATAACGGCACGCCGATTGAGTAAGGAGGCATGCTGTGAAGTGCGATCTTTGCGATAAAGAAGCCGTCGTACACCTGACGCAGGTGGTCAACGGCCAGACAAAAGAGGTGCATTTTTGCGAGGAGCACGCCAAAGCGCAGGGCATTGACCTCAACAGTCCGATTTCCATCACGGATATTCTGATGGGACTCAACGGGCCGCAGAAAAATATCGCCAGCGAACTGAGCCTCGCCTGTCCGCGCTGCGGCATGGCGCGTGAAGAATTCCGCAAAACCGGACGCCTCGGCTGCCCGGAATGCTACAAAACTTTCATGGCCGAGCTGACCATGGCGATTAAAGCCATGCACCACAGCGGCCAGCATCTCGGAAAGATCCCGGCGCGTGAAGGCGTGCAGACGCGGATGAAATCGAAAATCGCCCGCCTGCAGAAAGAACTCGAAGCGGCGGTTGCCCGCGAAGATTTTGAAAAGGCGGCCAAACTGCGCGACCAGATTAAAAAATGCCGCGATGATGGCACGCAGGATGACGGGGGTAAGAAATGACCCTGGACGGATTTTTAGAACGTCACGGCGGCTGGCTTGAGGCCGGTCCGGAAGAAGGACCGGTTATCAGCAGTCGCGTCCGCCTTGCGCGCAATCTGCGCGAAACGACCTTCCCCGGCTGGGCCTCTAAAGAAGTCCGCAACCGCGTCTGGAACGAAGTGGTACTGGCGTTTGACGGCGTCCCCGGCAGCAAGGGTTTCCTGCGCTGGCGGATGGATGAGCTGTCGGCGCTCGACCGCGAACTGCTTTTTGAGCGCCACTTGATCAGCCGCGAACTGGCGGAGCGCCAGACGGGAAGCGGTGTATTTGTCAACGAAGACGAATGCCGCGCCGTGATGGTGAATGAAGAAGACCACATCCGCCTGCAGTCGCTCCAGCCGGGAATGAATCTCCAGAAGGCGTGGGAAGCGGCCGATGAACTGGATAATGCGCTCGAGCAGGGCCTTTCCTATGCATTTTCCAGCAAACTCGGCTACCTCACCGCCTGTCCCTCTAACGTCGGTACCGGCCTGCGCGCCAGCGTCATGCTCCATTTGCCGGGGCTGGTGCTGACCGAAGAAATCAAACCAGTCATCAATGCGGTTTCAAAAATCGGCCTCGCTGTGCGCGGACTGTGGGGCGAAGGTTCCGAGGCTTCGGGCCACATGTTCCAGATTTCAAATCAGGTCACGCTGGGCCGTCCGGAAGCCGAGATTATTGCCCATCTCGATCAGATCGTGCTCGAAGTGATTGAGCATGAAAAAAACGCGCGGTTGCGGCTGATGAGCACTCAGGAAATCCGTGTGCACGACCACGTCGGCCGCGCCTACGGCATTCTGGCCAATGCCGCGCTGATGACCACCGGCGAAGGGCTCGACCTGCTTTCGGCACTGCGAATGGGTGCCGATCTCGGATTGCTGCCGAAAATTCCCCGGCGTGAAATCGACCGGCTGTTTATCCGGATTCATCCGGCGCACCTGCAGAAAGAGGCGGGCGTGGCGTTAAGTCCTGAAGAGCGCGACATCAAGCGCTCGCAGCTCATCCGAAAGTTTCTGGAAAACAAATGAAAAAGACGCGTGTGGATCAGAAATTCGCCGCCCTCAAAAAGCAGGGCAAAAAAGGATTTATTGCATACATCGGCGCGGGCGACCCGTCGCTCGACGATACTGTGGATATCGTTCTGCGCCTCGAAGAGGCCGGTGTTGACCTCGTCGAACTCGGCCTGCCGTTTTCCGATCCACTGGCCGACGGACGTGTCAATCAGGACGCCGCCGCCCGTGCGCTGGAAGCCGGAGCGACGTTCGACGGCGTCATGAACTGCGTTGCCAAAATCCGCGAACGCTCGCAGATCCCGCTGATTTTCTACGCCTACCTGAACACGCTCTATGCCCGCGGATTTGAAAAAGCCATGAACGAAGCCGCCGCGGCGGGTATTGACGGCTTTCTGATTCTCGACATGCCGCGCGAAGAATCCGGGCCGTACCGCAAATTTATTTCCGCCGCCAGCCTCAACAGCATTGTGCTGATCACGCCGACCACGCCCGAAGAACGGATGAAACAGATCGTCAAAGACGCCAGCGGCTTTGTCTACTGCGTTTCCCGCGAAGGTGTCACCGGCGTGCGCGACTCGATTGCCGAGGGCGCGCGCGGACTGGTCGGAAAAATTAAAGGACACACCAGACTGCCCGTCGCGCTCGGCTTCGGCATCGGGACGCCGCCGCAGGCCGCCGAAGCCGCTTCGTTCGCCGACGCCGTCGTCGTCGGCAGCGCCATCGTCAATAAATTCCACAACAACCCGCACACGCCGGAAGGCCGTGCCGATGCCGCCGCCTTCGTCGCCGAAATGGTCAAAGCAGTTAAGGCCGTAAACAGTCCTTTGTAGCGTTTTAACTTACTGCGGACGCACTGATGCATCGAAAGATGCTGAACAAGTCATTTGAAAAGATGAACTTAAGTAACGAAAGAAAGCTGGCCGCGCGTGCCAAAGAGCTGGGCGAAAGCGCCAACCCGGCTTCATTCGATGAACTGGCGTCGCTGACGCGCTCTGAATCGCCCTTGGTACGGCGATTGGCGGCCTCTGCACTTGGCAAGCTGGCGGGAATTGTAGAAGCCGCACCTGCTGTGAAAACACTTCAACCGTTGCTTTCCGATACTCACCCCTCAAGTGCGCCAATATTCCGCCAAGGCGCTCGGTGCTTTTGGAACACACGCCAAAGACGTTTTGCCGGACTTGCGCGACCTCTGCAAAAGTCCGGTAGAAAAAGATTACGTCACGCGCAGTGTGCTGGCCGCCGGGAAAACGATCCGTGAAGCAGTACGGATTGCCGAGGAACAGGCCGTTCATTGCTGCCGCCGTTGCGGTGTAAAGCTGGCGGCGGATGAATACGCCCGTTCACAGAAGGCTTTTCAGCGTCCTTTCTGTGACCACTGTTTCGACGAGGTGTTCCTCGATCGGCGCAACTTTGAAACCAAGGTGGAATTGCAGAAAACCATCTGCGCCAAAGACGGGACCGTCGTGCAGTCGGACGGCGAACGGATGATTTGTGAAGTACTGTCGGCAGAAGGAATCCAATACCGCTATGACGAACGGTTCCGCATTCTCAGCGGACACGCTATCCGGCCCGACTTTTATCTGCCGGAATTTGATGTCTATGTCGAATACTGGGGCATGGATACCGCCGACTATAAAATCGGCATGCTCAAAAAACAGCAGCTCTACCAGCAGCAGGGCAAGAAACTTATCTCGCTTTATCCGGACGACAAACCGCACTTGTGCGATATTCTACTCGGCAAATTGGCAAAGTTTAAATATAACGAAGCTGTAAAGCATCGGCGACGCGAAATCAGTCGTTAATAATGTCGTGCCAGCGCTTCCAATGTTTGGAAGAAAACAGTAGAAACCTCCGTGACCTGCAAAGTTTTTACGACACAGGCTCCAATGTTTGGAAGAATTACCGTGTGCGTTTCAAACCTTGGAAATCAAATGGAAAGAATGACAGGCTTATGATGTGGGATTGTCCGCGTTGCAATCTAGAAAACGAGCTGGAAAATCTTGCCTGCTCCGCATGTCAGGAGCCGCGTCCGTATGTACCCTTGCAACAGCTGATCATCAATTCGGCGGACGAGTATTACAGACGCTTGGAGGCGCACAATTTAGGGACAACAACTATCCGGATATCTTCGGCCGCAATAATAACACCATACTTGAATCAGGTTCGGACAATAAAAGGCAACCTGCCTCATCGGCAAAAAGAACAGCTTTTTACTGTTCATAAAGCACAGGGCCGGGAATGGGACACGGTTATTTTTAGCGTGGTAGATGATGGGAAGCCAGGCCGTGAACCTTGGTTCACTGACTTTTTAAATAGTCAGGCTGACGCTGATAAACTTTTAAACACAGCATTGAGCAGGGCGAAGAAAGAGTTGATTATGATTTGCAATGTGAACTACTGGTTAAATCGTCCAGATGCCAGCTGTCAGCTTATAAGTCAGTTGATTCGACTGGCCGAAGTGCAGAACCAGTAAAAACTAAAATGGAGACTTAAAATGTCAGGACGTTATGCAGTGATTATGGCGGGAGGGAAGGGCGAACGGTTCTGGCCGCTGAGTACGTCGAAGCATCCGAAGCAACTTTTGGCACTGGTCGGCGATAAGACTCTGATTGCGCAGGCGGTCGAGAGGCTCGACGGTTTGATTCCGCCGGAAAATGTTTTTGTGGTGACGAATGCCGATCTGGTTGAAGCGACGCGGGCGGCGGTACCGGTGATTCCGCCGGAAAATATCGTCGGCGAGCCGATCGGTCGCGATACGGCCGCGGCGGTTGCCTGCGGCGGCGCGCTGGTCGGCGCGCGCGATCCAAAGGCTGTTTTCGCCGTGCTGACAGCCGATCAGGTGATGGGCGACCTTGATGTGTTCAAAGCGACTTTGCGCGGCGGGATGAATCTCGCGGAGAAAAATGAAATTCTGGTGACGATCGGCATTACGCCGACCTTTCCCAGCACCGGTTTCGGCTACATCGAGTCCGGCGCGGATTTCGCGAAGGCCGAAGGCGTTCAGTTCAAGAAGGCGGTGCGGTTTGTCGAAAAGCCGGAACTGAAGCGGGCGCAGGAGTATCTGGCGGGCGGAAAGTTTTTCTGGAACGCCGGTATGTTTATCTGGTCGGTGCCGACCCTTTCCAGCGCCTTTGCGGCGCACTGCCCGGAGATGAAGAAGCTGATGGATACGCTGACCGGTTATGCCGCGCGCGGCGCAATTTCCCAGGGGCTGGAAAAAACCTATCCGGCGCTTGGGAAAATATCGGTGGACTACGCGCTGATGGAGAAAGCGGACAACATTGTGATGGCCTGCGGCACGTTTGCGTGGGACGATGTCGGTTCATGGCCCGCACTGGAAAGTCATTTTGCACAGGACGCGGCCGGTAATACGCTGATCGGGGATTGTCAGCAGATTGATGCGAAGAACAACATTATCTATTCCAAAGACCGGCTGACGGCGGTGATCGGCGCGGAGAATCTTATCGTTGTACAGGCGGAAGGTGTGACTCTGGTCTGTCCGAGGGAAAAAGCGCAGGAGATCAAGAAGATGCTCTCCCGGTTGCGGGAGCAGGGTTCCTATGATCGTCTGCTGTAAAAAAAAGGGGGTGCATCATGGATGTATGGCTGAGAGAGTTTCACGGGCTGTTTCTGTATTTTTTCGGGCGGGCGACTCCGACGGAAACCTACACGATAGTCGGGCTCTGCGTGTTGCTGGGTGCGCTGGCGCTGAGCCGTGTCAGTACCGGTCTGGGTGCTATAGGAGCCTTTTATACCACCGGAGTCCTGATGACGTCCGCCGGTTTGGCGATTATCGTTGCATCGCTGGCGCTCCTGCCGTTTCTCGGACTTGAAATGTGGTGGATACCGCTGGCTTTGCCGGCGGCGGCGATTCTGGTGCTGGTGGTGCCGCTGACGGTATTTTTTCAAAAAGGCGGATATGTCACGGCGCTGATTGCCTGGACGGTCACCCTGCTGGTTGTCGGGGTGATTTTGACGATGGAGCCGATTGTGATGCGCACGTTTGAGCAGGGCTTTGAAAAAGCCGTCAAAAACGGCATGAAGCTTGAAAGTCACCGTTTCGAAACGGAGCAATTCAAGTAATGGGGCGCGTGCTGGGCATTGACCACGGCGATGTGCGGATAGGGATCGCGCTGAGCGATCCTACGGCTTTTCTGGCGTCGCCGCTCTGTGTTCTTGACAGTACGAACGCCGGGCTTGGTCAGCTCGTTGCTCTGATCGCCGAACATCAGGTTGAAAAAATTGTTATCGGTCTGCCGCGAAATATGGACGGCTCCTACGGTCCGGCGACGGAGAAGGTCCGGAGTTTTATTGAAAAACTGAAGGCTCTGACGGCGGTGCCGGTTTTTGAGTGGGACGAACGGCTGAGCACCGTCAGCGCGCATAATGCACTGCGTGAGGCTGGGCTCAATGGAAAGAAGCGTAAAGGCGTGGTGGATAAGGTGGCCGCGCAAATCATTCTGCAGAATTATCTCGATGCACAGCCATAAACAGGGTTGACAATCTAAGGGTATGCGGTAACTATCCTTGCACATTCCGGCATCCCCCCCGTTGTTAGTTTTCCACCGAACGTTTTCATCAGCCGGTTTTCAATCTGTTCGTCTTAACTTATGAATTCAGCGCAAGCGATTATTCTAGGCATCACCGGTGGTATAGCCTGCGGCAAAACAGAGACGGGCCGTATTTTATCCGCAGAAGGGTTCAAGGTGCTGGACAGTGATTTTCTGGCGCACGAACTGATGGATAAAGGCCGTCCCGTGTATGAAAAAGTGGTCGGGTATTTCGGTGCGGGAATACTGGCGGACGACGGATCGATTGACCGTGCGAAGCTCGGAAAGAAGATTTTTACCGACCCGCAGGCGCGGGAAGCATTGAACTGTCTGGTGCATCCGGCGGTGATTAAAGCCGCGCAGGTATGGATTAAAGACTGCCGCACGGCGCAGGAGGATGCCGCGGTGCTGGTGCCGCTTCTGTTTGAAGCAGACTGGACAAAAGGATGGGATGCCGTGATTTGCATAACGGCTCCGGATGAACAGATTTACCAAAGACTGGAAAGACGCGGATTGTCGAAAGCAGAGACGCGCAAAAGGATCGCGGCGCAGATGCCGCTGATGGAAAAAGCCGCCAAAGCGGACTTTGTGATCGAAAACGGCGGAACGCCGGACGCGTTGCGCAGCCGGATAATGGATTGTGTTGAAACGATCAGGTGTGAGAAGAGGAAAAGTTATGAGTGAAGAACAGGAAAATGTCGCGAAGCCGGCAAAGGCGCCCCGGGCGCCGCGGGCCGTAAAGTCAGCAGTACCGAAACCGGAAGAAGTGGTTGCCGTGGAACCGGCGACGTCGGTCGAAAGATCTGCACCGCAGACAGAAAGTATGGACGATCAGCCGCAGCAGGATGATCGCGGGCAGCGGCAGGATGACCGCGGACCGCAGTACGACAATGGTCCCCGGCAGGATGATCGCAATCAGCGGCATAATAATAACCAAAGGCAGGATGATCGCGGCCAGCGGCATAATAATAACCAAAGGCAGGACAATAACCGGCGTCCGAACAACAACCGCAATTCCCGTCATCACGGGCGGAACATGAATGACGGAAACGGAAATCGCGGCGGGAACGGGAATGGCGGCGGCAACGGCGACGAACAGGAGAGATTGCCTGAAACGCCGGCCAAGAAAATGCCGAAACTCAATCTGTTTGAACTGCAGGTGACGGAAATCCCTGAACTCAAGAAGCTGGCAGAAAGCTATTCGATTGAGGATCCGGCCGGTCTGCGCAAGCATGAGCTGATTTTTGAAATCCTTAAAACCCAGATCCGCTGGGGTAATGAAGCAAACTGCCGCGGCATCCTTGAGGTGCTGCCGGATAAATTCGGTTTCCTGCGCTCGTCGGAAAATAATTATCTGCCGAACCCGGAAGATATTTATGTTTCTCCGCCGCAGATCCGCCGTTTCGGTCTGCGCACCGGCGACCTGATTGAAGGACCGATCCGCTCGCCGCGGCCGAAGGAGCGCTTCTTTGCGCTGCTGTCGGTGGATAAAGTGAATAACGATGCGCCGGAAAAAAACCTGAACCGCATTCCGTTCGAAAATCTTACACCGCTTTTTCCGGATGAGCGCCTCGGTCTCGAAACCACGGCCGACGAAATTTCGATGCGCGTGATGGATCTGGCAACGCCGATCGGCAAAGGACAGCGCGGGCTGATTGTCGCGCCGCCGCGCACCGGCAAGACGGTGCTTCTGCAGAAAATCGCCAACAGCATTTCGACGAACAGTCCGGACTCCAAGCTGATCATTCTGCTGATTGACGAGCGTCCGGAAGAGGTGACGGATATGCAGCGCACCACAAAGGCTGAAGTGCTTTCTTCGACCTTCGACGAGCATCCGGAGCGCCATGTGCAGGTTGCCGAGATCGTTATTGAAATGGCCAAGCGCCGCGTTGAAAACGGCGAAGACGTCATCATTCTGCTCGACAGTATCACCCGTCTGGCGCGCGCTTATAATACCATTCAGCCGCACAGCGGAAAGATTCTTTCCGGCGGTGTGGACGCCAATGCACTGCATAAGCCGAAACGCTTTTTCGGTGCGGCCCGCAATATTGAAAACGGCGGCAGTCTGACGATTATTTCGACGGCACTGGTTGATACCGGCAGCCGCATGGATGAGGTAATCTTTGAAGAATTCAAGGGCACCGGCAACATGGAGCTGGCGCTCGACCGCGATCTGGTCGGCAAGCGCATCTTTCCGGCGATCAATATTGAGAAGAGCGGTACGCGCAAGGAAGAACTGCTGCTGCATAAAGATGAACTGGCCCGGATATGGACGCTGCGCAAGGCGCTCAAGGATGTTCCGCCGGTTGAGGCGATGGAACTGCTCATTAACCGGTTGAAGAAAACCAAGAGCAACGCCGAATTTCTAATGGCGTTGCAGAGCTGAACTAAGAGCAGCGCGGGTGAATCCGCGCCCTCCGAATCAGTATGACGGCATCACAACGGTTAATGCGCTAGAGATACTGGGAAAGACTGGCGGTGAAGATATCCATCCAGCTGATTTCGCCGGCCTCGTGAATTTCTGTTGAAAGTCTCTGTCCGCTTTCGAGTAAATCTTCTTTGATTTCGCGGACAATTTCCGGGTTGTCGGTGAAAATATTCAGTTCGTAGTTTTTGTGCAGACTCAAGTCGTCAAAATTGGCTGAGCCGAAGCAGGTCCACTGATCATAAACAGCGGCTTTGACGTGCGTCATGCCCGGATAAACAAAAACGCGTACGCCGTGGTCGAGCAGGCGTTTGACGGTCTGTTTGCTGGCGGCAATCCCGATGTTGTGATTGATGTCGCGGGGAATGGTGACGCGTACATCAACGCCGCGTTTGCGCGCCGCGCAGAGCTGGTAAACGATGGACGAGTTCCACAGGTAGGGATTTTCGAGGTAAATGCACTGTTTCGCGTGTTCGATAGCGCGCAACTGGCCTTTGTAGATGTAAGGCTTCATCGGTGTGGTCGGCGTCAGATAAAGCTCGTTTTTGCCGCGGTATTTCGACCGGTGCGGCTCCGGCAGTTTAAACCAGGTAAATGCATCGCCGCTGGCGAGTGTCCAGGCTGTCTCGAAGCGGATTCCTAGCGCGTCAATAACCGGGCCGGAGAGTTCGAACATGGCATCGCGCCAGTCATAACGGTATTCGCGGCCGATGTTCATGCCGCCGAAATAGGCGATCCGGCGGTCAATGAGAATGTATTTGGAGTGCTCGGAAGTGAACAGCGTGTGACAGGCACGGCGCAGTTCAATGCCGGAATCTTTCTCCAGATACCGGATCATGTCGTCCACTTCATAAACATAATTTGTCGGAAGCGAGGATGCATCGGTTCCCCAGGCAAGGCGGGTTCCGAGCGAGTCATAGAGAATCCGGATATCGATTTCACGGCTGCGGGTTTTGAGCAGGTCGGCGATTTCTTTGGAGACGTCGTCGTTATCGAAAATATAGGTTTTCAGATCAATGCGGTTCGTGGCGGTGCGGATGGATTCCTCAAACTGCGGGAAAAAGTTTTCGCCGTTGAGCATCAGACTGGCGCTGCCCTGCGCGGGCGGACCGGTTTTACGACGGAGCCATTTCGACATCACACTGCGCTTCATGGGAACCGGAGTCTCATCCACTTCGGGAATGTCGCGCAGGCTAAGCAGCGGAAAGCTGATATACCGCCGCCAGATGGAAGACGTTTCTTCGGTCCAGAAGGTTTTGACGCGCCAGCCGAGTTCGGCTGTTTCGCTGAACGGTCGTTTGGCTACCTGCACAGTGTTGTCATAAGCCAGTTCACGTCCAACGGTGGAACAGCCCGCGCAAAACAGAAGAACGCAGACGGCAAGAAAAGTAAACGGTCGAGCGGCCGAAGAACCCACCCCGGCCTGCGGCCACCCCTCCCGTGGAGGGGATTGGACAGAACCCTGAATCCGTCGGCAATGAAATCCTCTCCTTTGGAGGGGTGCCGGAACGGCGGGGTGGGTTGTATTGCTTTTAAGTAAAGGCAGTTCACCCGCGAAATGCTCCGGCACATCTTGAAGAATAACTTTCACGTCCGGCAGAATAGCAGGTCTTGACGATTTGCCAACTGCGGCTCATCGGAGATACAGACCGTTAGTGTAGACGCGATGCCCTCGTTGCGTTTTTTTCTCGTTGAGGATGCGACGAGGACCTCGCATCTACGATTGGTCTCCGATTTTGGGGATGAGTCGGTATCTAACAGTATGGTTATGTCCATGTCGCATACATCATTACGAGAAATAAGAGCCAGCAGAATTCTACCGGCAGGAAGATTAGCAAAAGAAAGCACCACTTATTTTTATTCATGTGCAGGTAGTAAAGGCAAAATAATAA
Source organism: uncultured Verrucomicrobiota bacterium (assembly GCA_903826865.1). Classification (GTDB taxonomy): domain Bacteria; phylum Verrucomicrobiota; class Kiritimatiellia; order Kiritimatiellales; family Tichowtungiaceae; genus Tichowtungia. The sequence continues at coordinate 2,454 of CAIKGD010000088.1, read as the reverse complement.
TACCCATACAAAACAGATGAGTAAATTTACAGCCTCAAACATTTCCGGTGACAAATAGTAGTGTGTTTTTCCTTCTAACCAAAACAATGTCGGGTTAAAAAATGAAAAGGCAATAAATAGCGCGGTGAATATAAAATCTTTGAATTGCCTGATGTTCATCGCGGTTGAACCTTACACTTTTTTCAGCTTTGGGCCGGTCGGAGTGTCCTGAACGGTCCAGCCGGCGGCGGTGATGGCATCGCGCAGGCGATCGGCTTCAGCGAAGTTTTTGGCCTTTTTGGCGGCGACGCGCGCTTCGGCCATCTGAATGAGTTCGGCGGGAACTTCGGCGGCGGGCGGCATGAGGAAGCCGAGAACGCTGTCCAGTTTTTTCCAGAGGTTGGAAACCGCCAGCGCGGTTTTTGAATTCATCGGGAAAGCCTTATTACCTTCGTGGACACCGTCGAAGAGGGCTCCGAGTCCGCCGGCAATGTTGAGGTCGTCGTCGAGCGCTTCGGCGAACCGCTTTTCGAGTTCGCCGGCCCAGCTCGGCAGTTCGCCGGCAGACGTCTCGTTTCCGGCGGCGTCTTTGACCTTGGCGTAGAATTCGTCGAGGCGGGCGAGGGCGGCGCGGTTAGCGTTGAGAGAGGCGAATGTGAAATTGAGCGACTGACGGTAGTGCGTACCGATCAGTTCGTAGCGGATTTCACGGCCGGTGAAGCCTTTTTCCAGAATCTCGCGCAGCGTGTAGAAATTGCCGAGCGACTTGGACATTTTCTTTCCGTCCACTTGCAGGTGCGCGCAGTGCATCCAGTATTTGGAATACAGGCAGCCGTTGGCGCCTTCGCTCTGGGCGATTTCGTCCTCATGGTGCGGGAAAATGTTGTCCACGCCGCCGGTGTGCAGATCGAAGGTTTCGCCGAGATATTTCATGCTCATGGCGGAGCACTCGATATGCCAGCCGGGGCGGCCTTTGCCCCAAGGTGAATCCCAGACAACGTCGCCGTCGGCTTCGTCGTAGCCTTTCCAGAGGGCAAAGTCGGCAGCGTTTTCCTTGTCGTATTCGTCCTGCGCGACGCGCGCGCCGGAGCGCATGCCTTCGCGGTCGAGGCGGGCCAGCTTTCCGTACTCCGGAAACTTATCAATCGGGAAATAGACCGAGCCGTCGTCGGATTTATAGGCGCGGCCTTTGGTGAAAAGCTTTTCGATAATGGCGATCATTTCGGGGATGCAGTCGGTCGCGGCGGGGTAGAACTCGGCCGGCTCAATATTAAGCGTCTTGAGGTCTTCGAAAAAGGCGTCTTTGTATTTCTGCGTGTAGTCGCGCAGCGGCAGGCCGCTTTCGCGTGAACCGCGGATGGTCTTGTCGTCCACGTCCGTCAGGTTCTGCACCTGCGTGACCTTGAAGCCTTTATACTTCAGCCAGCGGCGCAGCAGGTCTTCGAACATGTAGGCGCGGTAGTTGCCGATGTGGGCGTAATTGTAAACCGTCGGGCCGCAGGTGTACATGCGGACGTGGTTGTCTTTCAGCGGAACCAGCTCTTCCGGTGAGCGGGACATCGTGTTGTAGATTTTGAAGCTCATGATCGGTTGTTGGTTATTCGTTATTGGGTCTTGGCAGGAGATAGTAGAAAAAACTTCACCAATAACAAATAACTATTAACCAATAACTGCCGCGATTCGATGGGTAAAATGGTAGGGCGCTATCGCCGAGAGCGCCGCCTGTCCTGAGTTGGTCGAAGGGCGGACGGCTCGGCGATCCGTCCCTACCTGCAGAACGATGTCGCCAGTCGTTTAGCAAAGAGCGGTAATTCCGGATCGCGGGCACCCATGCCGAGAACGGGCAGTCCTTCTTCCAGAAGCCGTTTTTCCAGTGCGGCGTAATCCGGAACAAACTCCGCCGGAACACCCGCCGTTTTCAGCCGTTCGACAAACTGCTCCGAGGTGACTTTGATGTTCACCGTTCCGCCTGCGAAATAGACCGGCAGGATGAACAGTTTGTCTTCCGGACGGCTCGGCGATCCGTCCCTACCTTTCCAATGGTTGCAAAAAACGTCAATCAAACCGTCGGCCAGCTGGAAAAGCGGGGTGTAGCCGTGCGGACGCCAGTAGGCGGAGAACGCCGGAAATTCTCCCGAGACTGCTTCGAGCGCGGCGGCGATTTTGACCGGGCTGTGTGCGAAGTCGTCGATCACCTTCGGGCCGACCCGTTCAAGCCGTCGTTCAATACCTTTGAAGGTCGCGACGGCGGCTTTGCATTTATCCATGTCGAGGCCGAGCGCTTTGCAGAGCCGTAGAGCATTACGCATGTTTTCCGTGTTGTGCTTGCCGAGGAGAGCGCAACCCACCCCGGCCTTCGGCCACCCCTCCAAAGGAGGGGACTCTGAAGGCGGAAGAAATTCTTTTTCTGATCCCCCCTCGGGAGGGGTGGCCGAAGGCCGGGGTGGGTCAGGCTTAATGACTACACCGGAGACC
>CAIKGD010000087.1 GCA_903826865.1 uncultured Verrucomicrobiota bacterium | reverse complement strand
TCGGGGAAATGAGTTATGAAACCCTGGCTGGAAGAGATGATAAATGAGCGGGTTGGATTGCAGCTTGTACCGCTGATTGACTGCGTATTTGTGCTGCTGATCTATTTCATGATCAGTTCTTCAATGCGACAGTCTGAAGCGGATTTGAGCCTGACATTGCCCGGACAGGTGGCTCAGTCAAAAGAAATAAAAATGCCGGACGAACAGATTATTGAAGTGCTGGCCAACGGTTCCATCGTCCTGAATGAGAAAACCTATGCGGATCCTTCCAAGGCGGACCTCAAGGGTCTCGAATACACCCTTACCCGTTACCGTGAATCCTCCCAGATGGCGAATACCACGGCGATGATCACGATTGTTGCGGAGGAAGAATCCACTCATGAACGGACGATTGATGTTTTGAATGCCTGTGCCGGCGCCGGCATAACCAGCGTAACTTTCGGCAGTACGGATTAAGCTATGACACAGCGGATCATGCATTTTTTAAAGGGGACTGGTGACATCTCCCGACGCGTGGTAACGCGGTTGCATCATTTTTACGGCGGGTTGCTGAAATTTTTATTGGCCGGATTCCGCCGGCAGAAAGGGAATGCAAGCAATGACGACCCGTTAAAAAAGAAGAACAGGGTTGTTTCGGCTGAAGCAGCGCTGGTCAGTATCGGATTCCATGTGCTTCTGCTTGTGTTTGCAGGATCAATCGTGGCTGTCCATTACGTGCAGAAAATGAATGCCGAATTCGTCAGTGAAAATATCGAGCGTCCGAAACTTGAGCGACGGCAGTTGCAAATGCCGGTCAAAATGCAGAATTTGCAGAAAAAAAGTCAGCGCCCTAAAGTGACCACCCGCATGGCGACGGCAGCCTCCTCGACATTTGCTTTGCCGGACATGGCCGGTATGGGGCAACCGGGGCAGGCAGGCAGCTTTGCCCGGGTCAATACGGGCAACGAAAGCGGCGGGCGGGACTTGAGCAAAATGGGTTCAGCCGGCAGTCTCGGGTTCGGTGCTTCCAGCGTCAACTTTTTCGGAGCAAAGTCCAGCGGCGAGAAAATTGTTTTTGTCATTAGCGCCTCCAAATGGATGGTTGAAGACGGCAAGGGTGGGTTCACCACCTATAAATTTGTCAAAGACCGCATCAATCAAATGGTTTCCGGAATGAAAGCCGCTACGTTGTTTAACGTCGTACTTTATAATCAGGAAACCAGCGGCAAGACGACTGTTGCGGTTTTCAGCCCTCAGCTGGTTCCGGCCTCTCAGGCGGCGAAGAAACAATTGCTGGCCTGGCTGGAGCCGATCAACACCGGTACGGCTAATATTGGAAAGATTCCCGCGAATTATAACCCGCCAGTGGTGTATGAGAGCGATATAGCAAAAGATGCCGCCACCTGGCTGAAGGCCGTTCAGGCGGCTATGGAACAGGGAGCCGATAATATCTTTGTGCTTTGCGCAGGCTGGGAAATTCATACGCTTTCCGGCGTACAGAGGGAGAAATTATTCGGCTGGTCGGCGGAAAAAGTAAAAAAATTCAACGAGGATCGGGGCTGGCCGCCGGCGCGGGTTGCAGAATATTATAAAAAAATACAGGAAATCTACGCCAAGGGTCGCGAGATACTGGCAAAAGAAAATGCAGCCCGTGTAGCCAAAGGACTGCCTCTTAAGGTAGTTCAAAATGATTGGATATATTGTTTTGATGAGCTTAAGTTTCCTCGGCCCGAACCACCTCCTGCCTCGGCGGAGATTTCCTCGTCACAGCAGCAATTCTATAGACCCGAGCATGTGATCAACCATCTGGATGCGGTTTATCAATACAACTATGTTCCGAAAAAACTGGAAAAACCGAAAATTAATTTTGTCTGTCTCATTGACGAAGACGGGCGTTCTCTTACGGAAGGAACTGTTTTTATCAATTCGACCGGAATGGATTATTTGCGGAAAGTGGCCGGCCAGTACCGGGGCGGACTTGAATATCTGCGCGGAGCGAAGACAATGGAAAGCCTGCTGGGGAATAATCCCGGACTGCTGGATAAAACAAAATAAACTCGTTCGGAAAGCCTCGACTGCTGGATGAAACAAGATAAACTCTCTCGGAAAACCCCTATGAAATCCTTGTTAAATTGCGGACAGATTCGCCGGTTGTGTCTTGTATCGGCTGTTTGTTGTTCTTGTCTTATTCCGGCTTTATTTGCCGCTGAACCCGGAGCGGTTCAAACAAAAGCGACCAGCGTTCTGGTACAGGAGGTACAGGATTTGCTGGCTGCCGGTTCATATAAAGATGCCGTCGGTTATCTGCGTGAAATTTTGATCCGGCTTGAGTCTTTAACGGATGCCGAGTCCGTGGCGGCCCGGTCTTCCTGCCTCTTTCAACTGGGAGAATGCCAGCTTCGATCGGCTGATTTTTCCGGTGCGGCGGCTTCATTTAAAAAATTTATTACCGATTATCCCCGTGATGCACAAACTCCGATGGCCCGCTTTATGGTACTGGAGTCGTACGCCCGGCAGAATGACTCCGCGCAGATGACGGCCTGGCTCGCTGAACTGAAAAGCAGCGGTGCTTTTGCCGAACTGATACAGTTTTTAAACGATAAAAAAAATGCCGACTTCCGCCGCAATGCAGTCCTGACACTGATGACAGGGTATGCGAAGCTGGGCGATTTGGAGAATCTCCGTGCATTTTCTCCTTTCTGTGATGAGTCGGTTACGGTCGATGCCGGATTCAATATGGCGCTAATGGAAGGCGGCGATCAGGCGTTTGATAAAGGAAATTATGCACGGGCGCTGGTTCTGTACCGGATGGTCAGACTGAAGGATGAAGTGCTTCCTGTATATAACAAGCAGGTGGTTGCGCTGGAGACGGCGCTGACGCAGCCGCTGCCGTGGGTTCCTCTCAACGAACGCGATCATCAGCAGTCGGAACGGCAGGATGAGCAGGATCGGCTGGAAGGATTGAAGCAGACCATCCTTTTTTATACCGACACCGGTTATGATCAGGATCTGATGGTTCGCAAGGCTCAATGTTATGATGCGATGCAGCGATACAGGCTGTCTGTGGCCGCTTACAGCTATATCTACAACAGATTTCCCGAACACCATTTGGCTGAACAGTGCAGAGCTTCGGCCTTTCAATCGCTGTTGTCGCTCGATGACCAGGACGCGGCGCTTGCCGCCGGACGTGATTATCTGACCCGTTACCCTAACGGCCGGTTTGAGGATGAGGTTACGGTGAGTCTGATGCAGCTGTATCTGTCGCGCGGTGAACTGCCGGTTGTCGTAGAACTCGGACGGCATGCGTTGGAAGTATTGCCGAACCGCCGTCTGGCGGATCAAATTACCTATTTACTGGGGATTACGCTGCTTCAGCAGCAAAACTGGGCTCCGGCTTTTGAGCTGTTTTCTCAGGTGAAGGAAAAGTGGCCGCAAAGCGTCTATGTGCAGGATGCCGCTTATTGGGGCAGCATGTGTTATCTTTTTGAAGGCCGGTTTAAGGAAGCAATCGCAGCTTTCAATGAGTATCTGAATAATCCGGCCTATAATCCTTCGCGCTTCGCCGCCGATGCCTCGTACCGGCTTGGTGTTGCTCAGTATGGTGTAGAGAATTTTGCAGAGGCAGAAGGCACGTTTAATAAGTTTCTGAAGCTTTATCCGGACAGCCCGCTGGTGTCGGAGGCTTACAGTATGCTGGGCGATCTGCGCGGCGCTGATGGAGAACTTGATCGGGCTTTAACGTTCTATCAAAAAGCCAGCGCCAAGGCGGTTGATGCCGAGCAGGACAGCTATGCTGTTTTTCAGTCTGCCCAGACGTACGAACTGCAAAAGCATTACACGGAGATCGTTGATCTGATGAAAGCCTATATAGCCCGGCGAGGCGTGCAGACCCATTTTGCCGATGCCGGTCTCTGGATCGGAAAAGCCTGCAAGGCTCAGGGCGACCGTCGGCAGGCTCTGACAATCGATCTGCAAATGCTGTCGGATTTTGGAAACGATCCCGCACTTTCCGGAATTGATCAAATAATGATGCAGATACTGGATGACGTGAAGGCGAAGCAGGGCGCGGATGATCTTATATTTGCAACAACCCGTTTGACTGAAGAGCATGCGCTGGCCCGGCAGAAAAACGAACGGGCGCTCGCTTTGCGGCTGACCGCGCTGCTCGCCCGTCTTTCCGGAGAATCCGGGCATGAACGTTACGCGAATGAGTTGCTGGCCGAAAAAGATATGGCGGTATTCTCTCCGCTGCCTCTGATTATACTGGCAGAGACTTTTGCCGCCCGGAGCGATGCAGAGAATACAGGCCGCATTGCAGAAGAGTTCAAGGCCCGCTTCGCCGGATCAGAACAGCTGATAGATCTGCTCAATATTGAGGCTTCAGCCTGTCTGTCTGCACAGCAATATGAAAAAACGATTGCTCTGACCGAAGAGGTTTTCAGCCGGTTCGACGGAAACCCCCGCGCCATTCTTTCCCGCAAGCTGCAGGCCGATGCCTTCCGCCTTTCCGGAAACTGGCCGAAAGCGGTCGAGACCTACCAAAAAGTTTTTTCCACCAGAACAGAGCGTGGAGCATTGACGCCGGAAACTCTCTATTGGATCGGAGTCTGCAAACGCGAACAAGGTGACATCGAGAAGGCCTTCGCTTTTTTTCAGCGGGTTTATGCGCTATACAGGAGTCATCCGGAATGGGCTGCCAAAGCATACGAAGCCAGTGCTGACTGCCTGCAGAAACTGGGCCGGAATGATGAAGTGATCAAAACGTGGAAAGAAATGGTGGCAGATCCATCTATTCAGAATACGCCCGAAGGGCTTCGGGCGGTCGAATCGTTGCGCCGCGCAAACCAAGGATAACCCATGAAAGGTGTACGCATCATCGGAATAATCGGTTTGGCGGCGGTTTGCGCTGTCCCGGCACGGTCGGAGGAAACTGTCCCGGCCGCTCGTGTACCGGAAACACCACTTGTGAAAAGTGAAGGCCGTTCGGCAGAACAACCGGCGATACTTTATCAGGTTGCCGGACTGATTGATCAGAATCGAACAGATGAAGCTTTGGCTCTGTTTGAAACCGCCCGGAAGACAGACAAAGCTTCCCCGGCGATGCTGGAATATCTGTCTGCCCGGCTGGCCATGGCCAAGGGACAGTATACGGAGGCGCTCCAGCATCTGGCGCAGGTAACTGTTGTTTACAGCCGAGATACAGAATGGGCTCCTGCAGCATTGTTTTATGAAGGACTTATTTATAAACAGACCGGACATCCGGAGGCGGCCCGGCAGACGGCGGAAGAACTGCTTCTTGGCTGGCCGGAAAGTGATTGGATCCGTCGGGCGGAAGAATTGAAGTGAAGAGAAACAGATCAGGGAGAATGAATATGAAAAAGAGTTACCGGATTGCAGGGATGATGTTGGTTGCGCTCGCCGGAGCTATTACGGTCT
>CAIKGD010000086.1 GCA_903826865.1 uncultured Verrucomicrobiota bacterium | reverse complement strand
AGGGATAATGCAAAGCGTAATCATCCGCCGGCAGGTCATACTTGAAGTCGAAATTGTAAAAATTCTTTTCCTTGGTGGCCTCCTTCGCATAGATTTCAGGCCGCTGAGGAGTTCCGGCAGGGCCGTTTTCGCAGCGGCTGTAGGATTCAAAGTCTCCGGTCAGATATCTGTACCCCGCATCCCGCACCATCCGGGGAACATAACTCCGCCAGCCGCATTCCGGATTCCAGAAACTGACCGGCCGCAAACCCAGAACCTTCTCGTAGATCCGGTGGGAAAACTCCAGCGTCCAGAGTCCGTCTTTTTCCGGAAAGTTAGGCAGCATCGGATGGGCGTACGGAGAGCCCATGAACTCGCAGGAGCCGTTCAGGATAGCCGTTTTGAGTTTTTTAACCACATCCGGCGTATATTTTTCCATCATTTCGATGGTGTACCCGCTCGCTTCAAAAACATATTTGGTGCCGGGAAATTTATCCCGCATGGTGTCCATGGTCATCTCATAGGCTTCGCGGATTACGAACTCATACTGATCCGGTGTGAGATAGGCATAGTTCAAATTGGCATGAAAAATCATTACATACTTCATTCAGTTTCCTTTTGGTTTGTTTGACAAAAAAATTGGTGGATTACGTGATTTACAATTCAGACATAGCTTCTGCCGGTGAGTTCAAACAGCGCCGCGAGCCGGAACGGCGGCGAGAACACGTTGCGGTGCACCGGGCTGCGCTTCCGCCTCTTCAATAAAGGCCAGTATATTTTCAATCGGCGTGTCGCCCTCTACCGCGTGTGACGGTGAAAAAATGTAACTGCCTTCCCGTCCGATCTTCAGCAGTTCGCGGGATTCTTTGCGAACCTCTTCCGGCGTTCCGAACGGGAGCGTTTTCTGCACACTCAAACCGCCATGAAAACTCAACCGGCCCCGGTACTGCTTCATCAGTGCTTTAACATCCATCACTTCCGGCTGGAAGGGATTGAAACAGTTGAGTCCGTTCGCAACCAACTCATCAAATAGCTCATCTACGTCTCCGCATGAATGGATGAAGACATATTTTCCATGCGAATGAACCGCGTCATACATCCGTTTGATGCGCGGCTGAATGAATTCGCGCCAACGCGCCGGACCCATAATCAGGCCGTGCTGCTGTCCCCAGTCGTCGCCGAAATACACCGCATCGATGTCATACTTTGCCGCTTCATGAACCCGTGCAATATTATGGTCGGCTATGGCATCGAGCAGTTGGTGCACAAACTCCGGCTCGTCGATCATGTCCATCATCAGATTTTCCATGCCGCGCAGTGTCCAGGCGCGCTCATAAAGAGAAAATCCGATGGGATAAACGCGGAAACAGTCCGCGCGCTGTGCAATACGCTCCTCTATGCGGCTAAAGAAAATTGGATGAAGCGGGTCCGGCAGATTCAGAAGCCCCATATCCGGCTCCGCAAGAACACAGCCTTCGACGTTGCCGATATCTTTGTCCTTACTGCGGTCCCAGATTACGCCGTACACATCCTGAACCCGGTCGTTGCCGATGTCTTTAAAAAAGCCGGGAGCTTCTCCGAGTGACAGTACGTGATTATTCAAGTAGCCCGGCAGATCATTCGTACCGAAATATTTTCCCAGCATTTCCCGCGGTTCTTTCGTGAACGAATAGGACCATGGAGCATACGGCGGCTTCTTCCCTTCTAAGACCATTTTAACGACTTCGCGCTTTATCATAACAAATCTCCTGTTGAATTAAATTCTCTGCAAAAAACGACCCTGCTGGCAACTTATATGGACATAACTATTACTACGGGATTACTCGGCGGATTGTATCCGCCAGAATTTCAGCCCAGGGATCGCTGACCTCTTTAAGCTGTTTGAGCAACTGTTTATTCATGCTCTCGAGTAATGACTGTGAGGCTGAATCGTTAACCAGATTATTCATCTGATACGGGTCGCTT
>CAIKGD010000085.1 GCA_903826865.1 uncultured Verrucomicrobiota bacterium | reverse complement strand
TCCAAGAGCAAAAATATCCGCCTGCTTAAACTGCGTGCGCCGATGTCCAAGGCCGGACCGCGAAAAATGATCAAAGACATTAACGGCGGAATTCTAGTGCAGGATGTGGACACCGACTCCATCGCCGAGTGGAAAGACGTCACGAAAACCGCGTTTGATCAGTCCAAGCGGGCACTGGCCGAATTCGGTATCGCCGCCGCGAAACACACCAAGTCCAATGCCATTATGATTGTGCAGGAATATAAACCGGGGCAGTTCCGGGTCCTCGGTATGGGAGCCGGACAGCCCAACCGCGTTGACTCACTGCGCAAGCTGGCCGTTCCGAAAGCGGTTGAAAATCTGAAACTTCAGAATCCGGGCATCACCGATGCCTCAATCGCCAAGATCATCGGCGACTGCGTATTCGTGTCCGAAGCGTTTTTTCCGTTTGCCGACAGCATTGACGAAGCCCACACCGTTGGCGCGCGTTTTATCGTCCAGCCCGGCGGTTCGATCCGCGACGACGAAGTCATCGCCGCCTGCGACAAATACGGCATCGCCATGGCCTTCACCGGCATGCGTCACTTCAAACACTAAATCGAGGGTTCGGTATTATGGATCAGACATGGTTCAAACTTCAAAACGGCAGTGATGTGCGCGGCGTTGCACTCGAAGGTATTCCCGGTGAACCAGTCACGCTGACGCCTGAAATTGTCCGTCCGATCGGCTATGCGTTTGCCCAGTGGCTGGCTGAAAAAAAAGGCGTTCCGGCCGATCAGCTTAAAATAGCCGTCGGGCATGATTCCCGGCTCTCGGCGGAAAAAATAAAAATTGCGGTTTTCCAAGGCTTGGGAAAAGCGGGTTGCGGAGTGGCGGACAGCGGACTTTCCTCGACGCCCGCGATGTTTATGGCGACGGTTTTTGAAAACCATGCCTACGACGGTTCGATTATGCTGACGGCCAGCCACCTGCCGTTTAACCGCAACGGGCTCAAGTTTTTCACCCGCGGCGGCGGACTCGAAAAGCAGGACATCAAAAAAATTCTGACCATCGCGACCGAAACCGGTTTGTTTGATTCCAAGGGCGGCAAGAAGGCCGCCAAAATCAATCTGATGGACGACTATGCCGCGTTACTGGTTGCGACAATCTGCAAAGGCGCGGGGCAGGGCGATAAGCCGCTGGCGGGGCTGAAGATCGTGGTTGATGCCGGTAACGGTGCGGGCGGATTTTTCGTGGACAAGGTGCTTAAACCGCTGGGTGCGAATACCAAGGGCAGTCAGTTCCTTGATCCGGACGGCAGCTTTCCGAATCATGTTCCGAATCCGGAAGACAGCAAAGCGATGGAAGCGATTATCTCTGCCGTTGAAAAAAACAGCGCCGACCTTGGCATTATCTTCGACACGGATGTGGATCGCGCCGGCGCGGTGGATAAGAACGGCAAGCCGATCAACCGCAACCGTTTCATTGCGCTGATGGCTTCGATTGTTCTCGAAGAACATCCCGGAACCGTCATTGTAACCGACTCCGTTACTTCGACCGGCCTGAAATACTGGATCGAAGAAAAGCTCGGCGGGGTTCACCTCCGCTTTAAACGCGGCTATAAAAACGTGATCAACGAATCCGTCCGCCTGAATAAAGAAGGCAAGGAGTCCTGGCTGGCGATGGAAACCTCCGGCCACGGCGCGCTGAAAGAAAACTATTTCCTCGACGACGGCGCGTATCAGATCGCCAAAGTGCTGATCAAGGTTGCGCAATTGCATGCTGCCGGGAAGGGTTCAGTGGATGAAATGCTGGCCGGACTGCCTGAGCCGGCCGAAGCCAGAGAATTCCGTGCGAAGATCAAAACCGAAGATTTCGGTGCGTACGGCGGCGAAGTGCTGGATGCGTTTACGCGCTTTGTTGCAGAGGAGCCGGGCTGGTCGCTCACGCCGAACAGTTTCGAAGGTGTTCACGTTACGTGTGACGCGGCGCACGGCAACGGCTGGGCGCTGCTGCGCAAGTCGCTCCACGATCCGGTTCTGCCGCTGAACATCGAGAGTGAAGAAGATGGCGGAGTCGCCAGAATCGCCGCGCGTATGAAAACCTTCCTGTCACAGTTCGATCAGCTCGACCTGCCGTCTATGAAATAATAACCGTGGCTTTTCCGGCCGGGCATGTATCTGCAGGAATCTGCATTTATGAAGATTATAAGAGCTCTGTTGTTCCTGCTGTTTGGAGCCGTTTCGGCCTTTGCCGTCGACGATGATTTGAGCGGCAAAGAGGTCTTCACAAAAGGATTCCCTCAGTTGCTGGCGTTCCGCGGAGAGATGGCCCGCGCCTCGCACAAAGATTATGCCGCATGGTGCGGGTCGGTTAGCGGGGCGTCGGGTGTGGTTCGTAAATTTATTCCTGAAGAACTGCCTCAGCTCTATGCGGAGTCACCGGGCTGGGCCAACCGATACGCGGCGGAGCATCCGGCTGTTTTGATGCTGCTGCACTTGAACGGGGAATCGCGGCAGGTTCTTACTGATCCGGAAGTGCACTGCCGGTATTTTCCCGGCCATTGGGTTTATGAACCGGGCACACAGCTGACCGGATCCATCGGACTGGCAGATACAGAGATTTCTGTTCAGGATGCGCGTCCGTTCAAAACCAATGCCTATGTCAACCGGGAGCGGGACGGAACCAAAAGCTGGTTTCCTCATCATATCGTGCTGGTGCCGCTGGATGAAAAAGGGAAGCGGCTTTGGTATGAATCCGAGTATGTCATCGTCAAAAGCGTGAACTATGAACGGAACACGCTGACCGTTGACCGGGGGCAGATTTTTTCCAAAGCGAAGGCTTTTAAATCCGGACGGACCTATGTTGCACCGCTGGCGGCAGGAGTGTGGGGCGGAAAGCCCATGTGGTTCTATAACCTCTCTTCCGTCTGTCCGGCAGACAGCAACGGATGCCGCGCGGCGGATATTTTCGTTGATGAAATCGCCGGGTGGTTTGCGCCCGGCGGCATCCTGTCCAACTTCAACGGCATCGCTTTCGATGTGAATTACTGGAAGGTGCGCGATGAGTCGTGGGATACCGATAATGACGGACAGAGCGATGCCGGTCTGATTGCGGATCGGAATGTCTGGCGCGAAGGCGACTGGGGTTTCCTGCAGAAACTTCGGCAGGCTCTCGGGAATGACCGCCTGATTACATGCGATGGGCAGCATGAGGAAAATCAGCAGGCGGTTGGCGTACTGGACGGGATTGAGTCGGAAGGGCTTGTTCAGCATAACGACGGTTTCCGCGGATTTTCCCGCACGGTGAATACGCATCTGTACTGGCAGGAGAACAACACGCGCAAACACGACTTCCGTTATGTGGTACTGAAGCTGATGGACAAAAACGATGAAGCCCGCGGAGATCAGCTGCGCCGGTTTGGAACCGCAACGGCCTGCTGTCTGGGAGCTTTTGTGACCGGGACTTCGGCTCCGTTTCTGCCGCCCGGATTTTCCGAGCCGGGGTCGCTTGGATTCCCGGCGGGCAAACTGATCCGGCCCGCACAGAACAGTCCTGATCTGCTGGCCGGAACCGATTTACTTCAACATCTGCAAGGCGACAGCTGTTTGATCGTCCGGCAGAATGACCGCCTGCTGATTACCGCAGATCCGGACAGGAATGCTCTGCAGCCGATGACCGTCACACTGAAAAACCTGAATGTGCCGCCCGGTGATCTGACCATTTTTGTAACCATGGAAGCGGCCGATCCGCTCGAAGGGTTTACTCCGGATGCCCGCGTACCCCGGCTGGTTCAGGCGGAGTTTTCAAAAGTACCTGATCACGGCGAAGGCCGGCGTGTTAACGAGTTTTATACCGACCTGTATGGATACATCGGAACGCACAGTCCGTCGGTGATGTCCTTTTACCTGCGCCGCCCCGGCACCGGTGCTGGGAAAATGGATATTAAGTTCAAAATCGAAGGGCGCGGCCGGGCGGTTCTGCACGCCATTACGGCGCACAGCGCGCCGGATATTTTAATCCGGGACTTTGACTGCGGCGTCGTGGCGGTGAATCCCGCGCTGGATCCGGTAACCGTTCCGGTTGCCTCCCTGCTGCCTGGAATATCCGGACTGCCTGAGTCACTGGTGATTCCTCCGCTCGACGCACAGTTTATTCCGCGCGTCCGGCAGGATTGATTTTCAAGGATTGGCAGACACCGCCTTTTTCTGCATCCTGTGCGGCAACAGAAATTTTTTATGAAAAAAAACGTATTGATAACAGGAGCGACACGCGGCATCGGGCGCGAAGCGGCCAAACAGCTCTGTGCGCAGGGCTTTACCGTTTTTGCCACGGGTCGCGACCTGCGGTTGCTGGACGTTCTAAAAAAAGAGACGGGCTGTCTCGGCGAAATTTGTGATTTGTCTGATCCGGCAGCTGTTGTGGCACTGTATGAAAAGGCGCACAGCGCCCTCGGGCAGATTGATGTGCTGATCAACAACGCGGGCTTCAATCCCGGCAAGGAGCCGGTTACCGAAGTGGATGTTGCGCGGCTTGATGCGTCGTACGCCGTTAATTTCCGCGCGCCGTACCTGCTTTGCCGCGAAGCGCTCAAGGAGATGAGCGCGCGCAAAAGCGGCCACATCCTGAATGTGGTCAGCACCATCGCCCGCACCAGCGCTGAGAACTATTCCACCTACTGCTCGCTGAAATACGCACTGCACGGCTTCACCCTTTGCCTCATTAAAGAGGCGCGGCATTCCGGTGTCAAAGTAACCGGCGTCTATCCCGGCGGAACCGACACGGAATTCCGCGATACAGACCGGCCCGATTACATGCGGCCCGAATCCGCCGCGCAGATGATCGTTCAGTGCATCAACTCGCCGGATGATGTGACCGTGCATGAGCTGGTTTACCGTCCGATGGTTGAATCCAATTTTTAGAATATGAAACCGTCAATACGCTGGGGGATTATCGGTTGCGGGCTGATCGCCCCGAAGTTTTTCCATGCGCTGGAAAATACCGGCGAAGGGCAGGTTGTTGCGGCGGCCTCCAAATCGATACGCCGCGCGAAGCGGTTCGGTAAAAAGACCGGCGTGGAACGCGTGTACGGTTCGTATCAGGAAATGCTCGACCGCGAACAGCTCGACGCGGTTTACATTGCGAACACGCACGCCGAACATGCGGCGGCGGCAAAACTCTGCCTGAACCGCGGACTGCCGGTGCTGGTTGAAAAGGCCTTTACCCGTAATGCCAAAGAAGCCGCAGAAGTGATTACGCTGGCGCGCAACAAAAAACTTTTTTGCATGGAAGCCATGTGGACGCGCTTTAATCCGGCGACAGCCAAAGTCCGTGCGCTTCTGGCCGAAGGCGCCATCGGCGAAGTGACCCGCTTAACGGCCGCCTTTTGTGTGCTCATGCCTCCCTGCATGAAAACCATGCCGTGGAACCGCATGTACAGCCCGCGTTTCGCAGGCGGCGCACTGCTCGATATCGGTGTCTATCCGATTGCCTATGCGCGGATGGTGTTCGGTGAGCCGCCTCAGAAAATCACCGGCTCAGCCGACCTGGCCTGGACCGGCGTGGATAAAACCTCGGAATACCGTTTTGAATATTCCGGCGGACGGCAGGCCGACCTGATTACATCCTTTGTCCGGCAGCGTCCGCGCGAAGCCGTCATTACCGGAACACAGGGGAACATCTGTGTACCTCATTTTTCCGGCGCGGAACGGTTGATTATCACCCGTTCCGGATGTGCGCCTGAAACGATCGAATGCGGTGCGCCCGGCTTTGAATACGAAATCCGTGAAGTGCACCGCTGTCTGCGCGAAGGACTGATCGAAAGTCCGCTGATGCCGCTCGACGAAACCCTCGAAACCATGCGCACCATGGACGCACTGCGCGCCCAGTGGGGCATGAAATATCCGGGCGAATAAAGCTGTTTTCCAATGTTTGGAAAAACAGTTTTTGCATCCATTCCTCATTCGTGTAGATTCGTGCGATTCGTGGGCGGCAATAAGGAACTTTCTAATGATTTACAGAATCGAAATCGGGTTGAAGCCGGGCGTGCCGGATGCACGCGGACGCGGCGTGATCGGCCGGGCGAAAAGCGCGCTGGGCATGAAGATTAAAGGCTGCCAGACGCGCGACGTTTATAAGGTGGATGCCGACATCAAGCGAGCTCAGGCCAAGGCGATTCAGATGGGTTTTGCCGACGCCGTGGTCGCCCGCTCCGCTCTCGGCCGTCTGAAAGCTCCCGGCAGCTTCGACTGGATGCTCGAAATCGGCTTTAAGCCGGGCGTGACCGATAACGTGGGCCGCACCGCCCGCGGCGCGATGGCCGATATTCTCGGACGCGAGCTGGCGTGGGAAGAACAGGTTTACACCTCGCTTCAGTATTTCCTGAAAGGCGATCTGACCCGCGAAGATGTTCTACACCTCGGCAAAGACCTGCTGGCCAATACGCTGATTCAGACGATTCAGGTTTTCTCGAAAGAAGAATGGCTGACCGCCGAACCCGATCTGACCGCGCCGGTTTTCGACGATCATCCGGAAATCAAAGTGAACGTGATCGAGTTGCCGGATAATGACGCCGCGCTGATGAAGATTTCCAGCGACGGAATTCTTTCCCTTTCCCTCGAGGAAATGCGCGTAATCCGCAGCCACTACCTGAGTGACGCTGTGAAGGCGCACCGCGCCGAACTCGGCATGCCCGTCTGGCCGACCGATGTCGAGCTGGAGTGTATCGCCCAGACCTGGTCGGAGCACTGCTCGCATAAGGTGTTTGCCGGAACGATTGAGTACAAAGACGCCGAAACCGGCAAAGAAGAGATCATCAACTCGCTCTACAAAACCTATGTCAAAGCCTCCACGAAGAAGGTGGCGGGAAAAATCGACTGGCTGGTTTCGGTCTTCACTGACAACGCGGGCGTGATCAAATTTAATGAAGACCTCCATCTGGTTTACAAAGTGGAAACCCATAACTCGCCGTCGGCGCTCGATCCGTTCGGCGGTTCGATGACCGGTATTGTCGGGGTCAACCGCGACCCGATGGGCACCGGCATGGGCGCACAGCTGGTTTCCAACGTCTGGGGTTACTGCCTCGGCTCGCCGTTTTACGATAAAGAAATTCCGTCCGGGCTGATGCATCCGCGCCGTATTCGCGACGGCGTACACGACGGCGTGATCGCGGGCGGCAACGAATCGGGCATTCCGTGGAGCCGCGGCTTTGAATGTTTCGACGAACGCTACCTCGGCAAGCCGCTGGTCTATTGCGGCACGATGGGAACTCTGCCGGTCAACGTCGGCGGACGTCCTTCCGAGCGCAAAGAGGTGCAGGTCGGCGACTGGACCGTCATGTGCGGCGGACGTATCGGCAAAGACGGCATTCACGGCGCGACGTTCTCGTCTGAAGAACTGCGCACGGAATCGCCCGCGCAGGCGGTGCAGATCGGCGATCCGCTGACCCAGCGCAAGCTTTACGAATTTCTGATGGAGGCGCGCGATCTTGGTCTTTACCGCTGTATTACCGACAACGGTGCGGGCGGCATTTCCTGCTCGTTCGGCGAAATGGGTAAATATTCCGGCGGATGCGAGTGCGAACTCAAAGACGCGCCGCTGAAATATGAAGGACTCCAGCCTTGGGAGATTCTCGTTTCCGAAGCGCAGGAGCGCATGACGCTGGCCGTTCAGCCCGAATGCCGCAGCGCTTTTGAAGCGTTAGCGAGAAAGCGCGATGTAGAGGTATCCTTTATGGGTACCTATAACGACAGCGGATATTTTACGGTGAAGTACGACGGCAAGGTCGTCGCCAGCCTCGACATGGATTTCCTCTACGAAACCGGCTGCCCGAAACTGCACATGAAGGGTGTCTGGAAAAAACCGGAAATTCCCGCACCGGAAAAAGCGAAGGGCGGAAACCGTACGAAACAGCTCCGGCAGATGATGGGCCGACTCAACATTTGCTCCCGTGAATACAAGAGCCGCATTTACGACGGCGAGGTTAAAGGTCTTTCTGTGGTGAAACCGTTTGTCGGCGTTAACGCTGATGTGCCGTCCGATGCCACCGTCATGCGCGTTGAATACAATAAGGATCGCGGCGCGATTCTGGCCGAAGGGATTAATCCGTGGTTTTCGGATTTGGATACCTATCACATGACGGCGTCGGTTATTGATGAAGCCATCCGCCGCGTCATCAGCGTCGGCGGACGCCTCGACCGCATCGCGATTCTCGACAACTTCTGCTGGCCCGACCCGGTGCAGTCACCCAAAACGCCCGACGGCGAATACAAGATGGCGCAGCTCGTCCGCTCCAACAAAGCACTCTACGACTACACCATCGCGTTCGGCACGCCAGCGGTTTCCGGCAAGGACTCCTGCAAAAACGACTCAACCCGCGGCGGAAAGAAAATCTCCATTCCGCCGACCCTGCTCATTTCTTCTATCGGTCAGATTGACGATGTGAAAAAAGCCGTCACCATGCCGCTCAAAGAAGCGGGCAGTCTGATTTATATGGTCGGCGCGACGAAAAACGAACTCGGCGCATCCGAATGGAACCGCATGCTGGCGGAAGAGCAGGGCAATCCGTGGAACTACGGTGGCGATGTGCCGGTCGTGGATGCCGAAGCCGCGCTGGCGATTTACCGCGCGATGAACAAAGCGCAGGACGAAGGAATTCTTCTTTCCTCACACACGCCGTCGAAGGGCGGACTGGCTGTCGGCCTTGCGCTCATCTGCATGGGCGGCGGACTCAGTGCCGACATCGATCTTTCCAAAGTGCCGATGGTTGGGAAACGAAAACTCAAAGATGATGAGATCCTCTTCTCTGAATCGAACAGCCGTTTCGTGGTGTCGGTAAAGCCCGGAAACTTCGCACGGTTCGAAGAACTTTTTGCCGGACTGCCGGTCGCGCAGATCGGAACTGTCACCGCAGAGAAGAATCTGATTGTTAAAGGCGTCAAAGGCGCGACGCGGATCGACACCGATATCGAATCGCTCCGCAAGCCGTTTAAGAAAACGCTCTACGGAATTTAATGAACATTCTGCTTCAGCACGGGAACGGCTGGCTGCGCTTCTGCGAACCGGTCGAAGTGCTGACAGCCCGCACGGCGGAAGAAATTTCTGAATGTCTGGAAAAAATCGAAACCAGCGGGTTGTGGGCGTCCGGTTTTATTTCCTATGAAGCGGCGGGTGCATTTGACGAGGCTCTGAAAACCCATGCGCCGGGCGGCCTGCCGCTTTTGCAATTCGGACTTTTTAATGAACCTGAGCATGTGGGGCAGACGCCCTCGTCTGCCAGATTTCCGCAGGCGGGGGCGCCTGCGCCACAAAACAGCTACCAGCTTGGTGAGTGGACGCCGTCGGTGACGCGCGGCGAATATGCCGAAGCGATTGCGGCGATCAAGGAACACATCGCGGCTGGCGATACCTATCAGGTCAATTACACCTTTCGGCTGACTGCGGACTTTTCCGGTTTGCCGTTCGACTTTTTCTGCGACCTCGCCGCCGCCCAGCAGGGACGCTATGCCGCCTTTATTGAAACCAATGAGTTTGCGATCTGCTCCGCTTCGCCGGAGCTTTTCTTTGAACTCAAAGACGGCGTGATTACTTCCCGTCCGATGAAGGGCACGTTTCCCCGCGCACTGACGGCAGAAGCCGACCGCGCCGCCGCCGAAGCGCTGAAGAACTCCGCGAAGGATCGCGCGGAGAACATTATGGTTGTGGATATGATCCGCAACGATATCGGCCGGATCGCCGAGTCGGGTACGGTTGAAACGCTCAGCCGCTTTGATGTCGAAAAGTACCCGACTGTCTGGCAGATGACATCCACCGTTCAAGGAACGGTGAAACAGCAGAACACGGAATGTCGAATATCGAATAATGAAGGAATGACTGCCGGATTTCGCGAGATATTCGGGACGCTGTTTCCCTGCGCCTCAATTACCGGCGCGCCGAAGGCCAAGACGATGGAGATTATTCATGACCTGGAAAAGTCGCCGCGCGGCATTTACACCGGCGCGATTGGCTTTATCGCGCCGGACGGCACGGCGCAGTTTAACGTGGCAATCCGTACCGCTGTTGTGGATCGGAAGGCTGGAAGGGCGGAGTACGGGATCGGCGGGGGAATTGTCTGGGACTCTAATCCTGAACAGGAATATCAGGAAGCAATGTCCAAGGCGGCCATCCTGACGAAAAAAATGCCGCCGTTTGAATTGCTCGAAACAATGCTCTGGGAACCGGGGCCGGGCATCTTTCTGCTGGAGCGCCACCTGAAACGGCTGGCCGATTCGGCGGAGTATTTTGGATTTTCTGCCTCCGGCAGATCCGCCGAAGGCGAAAAATGGTTGAACGATATCCGTGACCGTCTGTGTAATTTGAAATTCGATGAACCAAAACGCGTCCGGCTGCTCTTGACTGCCGCCGGCGAAGTTAATGTGGAGGCGGCATCCTGCCGCCGGGCTCAGCGGCAGGATGCCGCTTCCACACTGGCGCTTGCGAAGGAACCGGTTGATTCCGGCGATGTCTTTCTTTATCACAAAACAACGAACCGGGCGGTGTATGAAAAAGCCAAGGCGGACTTCCCGGATGCGGACGACATGCTGCTGTTTAACGAGCGCGGCGAGGTGACGGAGAGTTGTATCGCCAATATCGTGGTTGAACTGGATGGGCGCAAAGTGACTCCGCCGGTTTCCTGCGGTCTGCTGGCCGGCACGTTCCGCAATGAGCTTTTGGAGCGCGGTGAAATTGAGGAGCGGATTGTCACGCTGGACGACCTGAAACGGGCTTCGGTGATATGGCTGATAAATTCTGTTCGCAAATGGCGGAAAGCCACATTGAAATAATTGTTTACATAATGTAATCGATTGTTTACATTTAGTCATCAATGGGAATTCTGGACGTCATTCTAGTTTCAAAGACGAGGGCCGATATCTTCCGGCTTTTATTCGGGCTTTCCTCGAAACCGCTCTATCTTCGGGAAATAGAGCGTTTGTCGGGCGTGACGGTTCGTATTTTGCAGCAGGAATTGAAATCGCTGACCGCCGCCGGATTGGTTGTTTGCCGCAAGGACGGGAACCGAACCTATTATGAGCCGAATAAAAATCATCCGCTTTACAACGATTTGCGGAACATAGTGTTAAAAACCTCCGGCCTGGGCGATGTGTTGCGTGAAGCTTTGCAAAATGATGCGATTCAGTGGGCTTTTATATTCGGTTCGGTGGCACGTGGCGGCGAGGGGGCGGAAAGTGATGTCGATCTGATGGTAATCGGATCGCTGGGGCTGCGCAAGTTGAGCGGACTGCTCTCGGACGTGAGCGAAAAAGTTGGACGAGAGATCAATCCTCATGTGTTTTCGATAGAAGAGTTCCGTCAAAAGACGAAGGAAACGGATCATTTTGTTTCCAGCGTTTTAGATTCTCCGCTAATGTTTGTCCTCGGTGATGAGAATGAGTTTAGAGCAATGGTTCAATAACGGATGGGTCAAGCGGCACAAAAGCAGTTCACAGGAGGTTGCGAACCTGTTCAATATTGTTGAGCGGGATTTGCAGGATGCGGAAACGGAGGAACTCTCCGCCGACTGGAAATTCGGGATCGCCTACAACGCTGCGCTGAAGCTCTGCATGATTCTGATCTCGGCAGAAGGATTTCGTCCGGAAAAGACGTTGCAACATTACCGGACGCTACAGGCGCTGCCGCTGATTCTGGGTGAAGACCGCAAGGCGGATGCAGGATATCTCGACACCTGCCGGGCGAAACGGAACACGGCAGAGTATGACCGGGCTGGAATTGTGTCGAATGCGGATGCCGCAGAGTTGATTGAATTTGCAAGAGAGCTTGAAAAGGATGTCCGGGAATGGGTGAAACAGCGGCATCCGGAATTGATTGGATGATATGAAACCAAAGATTTTGATCATTACGGGCTACGGAGTGAACTGCGAGGCGGAGTCGTCGCGGGCATGGGAACTGGCGGGTGCGGAACCGGTGCGGGTGCATCTGAACGACCTGCTCGACCGGCCGGTACAAATGCGCGGTTTTCAGGGGCTGATGTTCATCGGCGGCTTTTCCTACGGCGACCACATGACCAGCGGCCATGTTTTCGCTCTGCGGGTGAAGCACCACCTGCGCGAAGAGCTCCAGAAGTTTATCGACGATCAGAAAATCATTCTGGGCGTTTGCAACGGATTCCAGACGATGACGAAGATCGGTCTGCTTCCGGGACTGAACGGCGAGTATTTTGAGCCGAAGGTGTCGCTGATGCAGAACGACTGCGGCCACTTTCAGAATTTCTGGGTGAATCTGAAGTTTGATGCGAAGTCACCGTGCATCTTCACCAAAGGATTCGATACCATGCCGCTGCCGGTCCGCCACGGCGAAGGCAAGATTTTCACCACGGACAAGACCGTCATTGAGCAAATTGAATCTCTCGGCTGCGCCGCTGCACGCTATGCGGATGCCGCCGGCAACCCGACCAAAGAGTTTCCGGCCAATCCGAACGGTTCGCTCAATGCCATCGCCGGACTGTGCGATCCGACCGGCCGGATTTTCGGCCTGATGCCGCATCCCGAAGCCTACCTTTTTCCTGAAAACCACCCGAACTGGGACGTGCAGAAACTGAACGGTACGCTTTCCGCGCAGGGGCTCGGCCTGAAGTTTTTTGAGAACGGCGTCCGGTATCTCAAGGGCTGAGGCTGGCGAATATTCAGGAAAAGAGGCATTGACGGGGCGGGGCTTTCCACGTAAAACCCCCGCTTGCTTGTTCAGGGATTTAACGTACCTGATTATATAACTAAGGAGAAAGACCATGGCAGTTATTGATTTCGGCGGCACAAAAGAGACCGTCGTCACCCGCAAAGAGTTTTCGCTGGCGAAGGCCCGCAAAGTTCTGAAGAACGAAGTAATCGCGGTTATCGGCTACGGCGTACAGGGCCCGGCCCAGGCGCTCAACCTGCGCGATAACGGCTTCAACGTCATCATCGGTCAGTCCAAGCAGTTCATGCAGGACTGGAACCGCGCCATCAAGGACGGTTTCGTCCCCGGCAAAACGCTGTTCGAAATCGAAGAAGCGGTTCAAAAGGGAACGGTCATTCAGTACCTGCTTTCCGACGCGGCGCAGAAACTTTGCTGGCCGCAGATCAAGCGCAACCTGAAGGCGGGCGACGCCCTCTACTTCAGCCACGGCTTCTCGATCGTTTACAAAGATCTGACCAAAATCATTCCGCCGAAAAACGTGGACGTGCTGCTGGTCGCTCCGAAAGGCTCCGGCCTGAACGTCCGCCGCAATTTCCTGAGCGGCGCGGGCATCAACTCCAGCTTCGGCGTTTTCCAGGACGCCACCGGCCGCGCCGAAGAGCGCTGCATGGCGCTGGGTATCGGTATCGGTTCAGGTTACCTGTTCCCGACCACCTTTGAAAAAGAAGTGACTTCCGACCTCGTCGGCGAACGCGGCGTGCTGATGGGCTGTCTGGCTGGCGTCATGGAAGCGCAGTACGATGTTCTCCGCAAGAACGGCCACAGTCCGTCCGAAGCGTTCAACGAAACGGTTGAAGAGCTCACCCAGAGCCTGATCCGCCTCGTTGACGAAAACGGCATGGACTGGATGTTCTCGAACTGCTCCGCCACCGCACAGCGCGGCGCGCTGGACTGGTCGCCGAAGTTCAAGAAAGCCACGTTGCCGGTATTCAATGACCTCTACAAAGCGGTCAAAACGAAATCCGAAGCCAAGCGCGTGCTCGAAGTCTGCGGCGCCAAGGACTACAAAGTCCGCCTGACCAAAGAGCTGAAAGCCATTCACGACTCCGAAATGTGGCAGGCCGGTGCAGCTTCCCGCTCGCTCCGTCCGAAAGGCGAAGCCAAAGCGATTGCCAAAGGCACCAAAGGTGTCGGCGGTCGCGCCACCAACTAAAGTCTGTATCCATCCAGACACGAAACGGGCTCTCAATCGAGAGCCCGTTTTTTTTGGTTAAAAGTGGGACTGGCTTCCAATCTGTCCAGACAGCCAAGATAACCATTCTACATTGACCTTATTTACCCGACAAAACACTGATAACAACGTAGACCACAAATATAAAGATTATCGCCTGACCAAAACTCACCCAGCCGTTATTCGACCCGCCTGATGATCCAGAAGAATTTCTCGCTGGGTTGTTTCGCATGTAATAGGCGGCCTTCTTTTTGTCTTCAATGCTGTTGGGATCCATGGTTTTCTCCTTGGCAAAAAAGGATCGTTAAATTCAGTTTCAGTCAGATATCACTTATTCATGTCTTGGAGTCCCATACCAGAACCCCCAGAATCAAACTCACTAACAGCTTTTACGATACCGTTTGTGTCAAACGTGTAGGATACCGAGTGTGATTCTGTCTTCGCGCCTCCAAAAAGCAGATTGATAATCGGAATATATGTGGTTGCGCGAACCTTTGTTCGAATGTACGAGTAACTATACATTTGCTCGCCGTTTTGAATATCCATTCTACCGCCCGGTATACCCAAAAGGCCAACTACTTCCTGTTTTGTCGTCTTCCCCTTTTGTATTTGTGCCCGCGCCTGCATATCGCCAGCTTTTTTGTTGCCATGAGCGGAGACGCAACCGGTAACAAGCACAGCCGCCAGACACGATACAATCAATGCTATCAACACGAAACGAACTCTCATCTTAGGCCTCCTTCTTTTTAGTTGTTGCACGGGTGTATCCAACCTAATTCCTTGGCTACACGGGAAACGTAATATGGCTATTATAGTTTTGACAACCAGAAAATTAGAAACGCGGCGATGCCTTCTTTTTTCTTGGATATTCAGGTTTACAAGGGCGGGGGGCGTCTATATATTGTCGCGCTCAACTATAGACATAGCAAAAAAGAAGAGAGTTAAGAAGGAGCCTGTAAGTGGATA
>CAIKGD010000084.1 GCA_903826865.1 uncultured Verrucomicrobiota bacterium | reverse complement strand
GGCGCTTTTACCGACCTTCCCCGCGGCAGCGAGGTCGAGATCGCTCCGGCGCCGTCCGGTCAGCCCGGCACGATGGAGTTCATTGACGACTTCAGTCTGACCGGTATCCCGCCGCATGACCGGCGCTACTATCGAGTACGCACGTACTGATACCCGGCCACAAAAGCAGCCTTTGCTGGTCACCGGCTTTATATTTTCCGGCTTTAAAATTGGTGTGGTTTTTGTATTATTTTGGTAAATTATTTCTGGAATCGCCAGTGTCTGTTAAGCGGAGTTTTATATCCTATGAACCGTCAGATTTACATAATTGCTGCAAGCCTTCTGCTGGTGTCCGGAACGTTTGTTCCGGCTCGGGCGGATTACTATGTTTCGCCAACCGGCAATGATGCAGCAGCCGGCACCGAAGCCGCTCCTTTTGCCTCGCCCGAACAGGCACGGGATGCGATCCGTGCAGACCGTGCGGTATCCGGCACAAATGCCCCCGCCGTGGTGTGGCTGGCCGGAGGCGATTACTTCCGGACCAATACTTTTTCACTGGCCCCGCAGGATTCAAACACGCGCTATTGCGCCCGGCCTGGCGAAGTGCCGCGGTTTATCGGCGGGCAGCGGCTCGACCCCGCAAACTTTTCGCTGGTTACACCGGACTCCCCGGTCTGGAGCCGGATGGACACAATCCGTCCCGCAACCGGTCAGGTCTGGCAAATTGACCTCGCCGCACAGGGAATCACGGACTTCGGCACACTGAAGCCCCGCGGTTTCGGTACCGGTGCCATTGCACCGATGGAGCTCTCTCTGTCCGGCATTCCGCTGACGCTCGCCCGCTGGCCGGATACAAGGTGTCATTACACCAACATTGTCGCTTTGAGTACCACCAGCTTCAAGTATCGCACTCTCCGTCCCTCCCGCTGGACTCAGGCTCCTGACATGTGGATTCACGGCTATTTCTTCAATTTGTGGGCGGACTCCGCACGAGCTGTCAGCAGCGTCGATACAAACAGCAGAACCATTACACTGGCCACCGAGCCGGATTATGGCATGGCCGACAGCCGGCCTTACTTTGTATTCAACCTGCTTGAAGAACTCGATCTGGCGGGCGAATACTACATTGATCGTTCTTCCGGTATCCTCTACTACTGGCCGCTGGGCGATCTCGCTTCTTCCGACCTCACGGTATCCGTCATGGAAATCCCCATGCTGCAGCTTGACAGCACGACGAACGTTACGGTCTCGGGGGTTACCTTTGAAGGAGCCCGCGGCGAACTCGTACGGATTAATAGCGGTTCGGACAACCTGATTTACGGCTGCCGTCTGCTCGGAGCCGGCAACGGGGCGGCCTATGTGAGCGGATTCCGCAACGGCATTGAACGGTGCGACATTCTGGATGCCGGAAGCCAAGGGGTTCTTTTAACCGGGGGCATCCGGGCCTCGAACGCGCTCGTGCGCGGAGAAAACTTTGTCCGGCAGTGCGAGATTGCTAATTTCGGACGGCTGACCTTGACGTATGCGGCCGGAGTCAATCTTCTGGGCGGAATGGGCAATTCCGTGGAACACTGCAGCATTCATGAGTCAGGGAATTTTGCAGTTTACTTCAATGGGAACGAGCAGCGGATCGAGTACAATGAACTCTTCAACGTACTCAAGCAGACCAGCGATGCGGGGGTGATTTACGCGGGCCGGGACTGGGGTGCCCGCGGCAACGTGATCCGCTATAATTTCATCCATGACTGTAAGAACAGCACGTTCAATATGACGCCGACCAACATGCATGCGGTCTACCTCGATGACTGCCTCAGCGGCAACACGGTGTTCGGCAATATAATCTACAAGATTCAGGGTCATGCTCTTCTTAACGGCGGCGGACGGGACAATGTCTGGGAGAACAATGTGGTCGCTGACTGCGGGTTCTTCCATCACGGCGACGGGCGCGGAACAAGACGTATTACCACCATTCCCGGAGATTCCTGGAACCTTCTGGAAAAAATCCAGAAGATGAACTATCAGCAGCCTCCCTGGTCCACGACCTACCCCGCACTGGCTGAAATTCCCAACAGCTGGGCTGAAATCACGAATCAGAACTACCAGTTTCCCGGCGGCACCGTGATCTCCCGCAACGTGAACTGGAACAACAAGACGGATTATGATGAAAAAGATACCGCCTTTGCCTACTACGCCGAGATGACCAATAACATCGAACAGGATCCGCTCTTTGTGGATCTGGCCGGATACGATCTGACCCTCAGCACCAATTCTCCGGCTTTTGACATCCCCGGCTTCCAGCCGATCCCTTTTCACAATATCGGCATCACGACACCTTTCGCGGAGTGGCAGTGGCAGCATTTCGGCTCTACGAACGATCCGCAGGCCGCCGCCGATGCCGACCCGCTGGGCAAGGGTCTGAGCAACTATCAGCAGTTTCTCGCCGGACTGAACCCCACCAACCCCGCCGACCTGTTCAAAATCGTCACGGCGGAACACCGGCATGAAGGCGGGTTCC
>CAIKGD010000083.1 GCA_903826865.1 uncultured Verrucomicrobiota bacterium | reverse complement strand
GGAACCCGCCTTCATGCCGGTGTTCCGCCGTGACGATTTTGAACAGGTCGGCGGGGTTGGTGGGGTTCAGTCCGGCGAGAAACTGCTGATAGTTGCTCAGACCCTTGCCCAGCGGGTCGGCATCGGCGGCGGCCTGCGGATTGTTCGTAGAGCCGAAATGCTGCCACTGCCACTCCGCGAAAGGTGTCGTGATGCCGATATTGTGAAAGGGGATCGGCTGGAAGCCGGGAATACTGAAAGCCGGAGAATTGGTGCTGAGGGTCAGATCGTATCCGGCCAGATCCACAAAGAGAGGATCCTGCTCAAGGTTATTGGTCATCTCGGCATAATAGGCAAAGGATGAAATCGATTCATAGTCCTTCGTATTGCTCCAGTTCACATTGCGGGAGACGACAGTACCTCCGGGATACTGGTAGTTTTGATTCGTGATCTCAGACCAGCTGTTGGGAATTGCCGCCAGTGCGGGGTAGGCCGCGGACCAGGGAGGCTGCTGATAGTTCATTTTCTGGATTTTTTCCAAAAGGTTCCAGGAATCTCCGGGAATGGTGGTGATGCGTGTATTTCCCCGCACGTCACCGTGATGGAAACATCCGCATTTAGCGACCACATTGTTTTCCCAGAAATTGTCCCGTCCTCCGCCGTTAAGAAGCGCTGTATTCTGAATCTTGTAGATTATGTTGCCGAACACCGTGATGCCGCTGAGGCAGTCATCGAGGTAGATCGCATGCATGTTGGTCATCGGAGTGCCGAGGGTGCTGGTTTTACAGTCATGGATGAAATTATAACGGATCGCGTTGCCGCGGGCACCCCAGTCCCGGCCCGCATAGATCGCGCCCGCGTCGCTAGTCTGTTTGAGCACGTTGTAGATATTATTATATTCGATTCTCTGCTCGTTGCCGTTGAAGTAAATCCCGGTATGCCCTGAATCATGAATGTTGCAGTGCTCCACGGAGTTGCCCATTCCTCCCAGAAGATTCACCCCGCCCGCATACGTCAGGGACAGACGTCCGAATTTGGCGATTTCACACTGGCGAACAAAATTTTCACCGCGTACGAGCGTGTTGGAGGTCCGGACACCTCCGGTCAAAAGAACCCCTGCGCTTCCAGAGTCCAGAATGTCGCAGCGCTCAATGCCGTTGCGGAATCCGCTCACATAGGCCGCTATGTCGCCGGCTCCGAGCAGACGGCAGCCGTAAATCCGGCTGTCCGATCCGTTGTTAATCCGTACGAGTTCGCCGCGGGCACCTTCAAAAGTCACTCCCTCTACCGTGATGTTCGTCGTGCTGTCGAGCTGCAGCATCGGTGTTTCCATGACGGACACTGTGAGGTCGGACGAAGCGAGGTCGCCCAGCGGCCAGTAGTAGAGGATGCCGGAAGAACGATCAATGTAGTATTCGCCGGCTGCATCAAGTTCCTCAAGCAGGTTGAACACAAAGTAAGGGCGGCTGTTGGTCATGCCGTAACTTGGCTCTGTGGCCAGCGTAATGATTTGATTGTTTGTATCAACGCTGCTGACAGCCCGTGCGAAATCGGCCCACAAATAGAAGAAATAGCCGTGAATCCAGATGTCGGGCGCCTGAGTCCAGCGTCGGGGCCGGACACCGAGATATTTGAAGCTGGTGGTACTTAAAGCGGTACCGTTGGTGTAATAACACGATGTATTCGGCCAGCGGGCGAGCGTCAGCGGAATGCCGGACAGAGAGAGCTCCATCGGCGCAATGGCACCGGTCATAAACCCGCGCGGCTTGAGTGTGCCGAAGTCCGTGATCCCCTGTGCGGCGAGATTGATTTGCCATACCTGACCGGCCGCGAACTTATTCGTGTCAAGCCGGCTCCAGACCGGGGAGTCCGGTGTAACCAGTGAAAAGTTTGCCGGGTCGAGCCGCTGCCCGCCGATAAACCGCGGTGTTTCGCCGGGCCGTGCGCAATAGCGCGTATTCGAATCCTGCTGGGCCAGCGAAAAAGTGCCGGTACGGAAATAATCGCCTCCGGCCAGCCACACCACGGCGGGGGCATTTGTGCCGGATACCGCGCGGTCTGCGCGGATCGCATCCCGTGCCTGTTCGGGCGAGGCAAAAGGAGCGGCTTCGGTGCCCGGTGCCGGATTGGCGCCCGAGGGCGAAACGTAATAATCCGCCTGTGCCGGGATAAAAATTCCGAACGTCAGCAGAAGGCCTGTTGCAACCGTTATGGACAGCAGATTTTTCATAAGACGGCTAAGCATGGGTCAACAAACGATTAACTGTTCCGGGGAACAGATCAATAATTCTAAAAAGTACACTAATATACCGGAGATGTAAAGCCGGGAACTGCCATGCCTCCATCAAAAGCCTGTTTTGTGGTAATCCGGTTTTTTAAACGCAAATGCGTCAATCGCGCGGCGTGAGCAGAAAAACCTTGTCCTGACGGCGGGCTTTGCGGGGCAGGGCGAGAGTAACCGCGTCGTTCGGCTGCGCTTCGTTTGCCGGCTCGCCGTTCACGCGCAGGTTCTCGACTGTGAAACGCAGCGCGCCGGTGGTCGGCCCTTCGATTAAAAGTGAATCGCCGATTTTGATCGAATGGCGCCGCAGGGTGAATTCGGCGACATTGGCTTTGCTGTAAAAATTGCTGAGCACGCCGACTTCGTCGCGCTGCTCGGTCGCCTGCGAGTCCGCCGCGCCGGCCCATTCGCCGAGTTTTTCCCCGCAGTAATAGCCGCCGTGCCAGAAACCGCGGTTGAACACTTTGCCGAGTTCGGCAATCCACGGATCAAATTTTTCCGGCGTGTAGGTTCCGGCGGCGAGGGCATCGAGCGCTTCGCGGTAAACGCGCGTCGTCACTTCGACGTAATCGGCGGAACGTCCGCGTCCTTCGATCTTCAGAACCGAAACTCCGGCGGCGGTGATTTTGTCCAGATATTGGATGGTGCAGATGTCTTTGGGTGACATGACATATTTATTGTCGATCACCAGTTCCTCGCCGGTTTCCTCGTCGGTGACGCGATAACTGCGGCGGCAGGGTTGAAAGCAGGCGCCGCGGTTGGCGGAGTGGTTGTACTGCGAGAGGCTCATGTAGCATTTGCCGCTGACGGCGACGCAGAGCGCGCCGTGCGCGAACAGTTCGAGGCGGATCAGCTCGCCGGACGGGCCGCGCAGGTTTTTCTCCTGAACCTTTTTCCAGATACTGGAAATCTGTTCGAGCGAAAGCTCGCGCGCCAGCACCACCGTGTCGGCATAGCGGGCATAAAATTCCAAGGCTTGGAAATTGGTGACGTTCGCTTGCACCGAAATATGCACTTCCAGACCGATCGAGCGGGCATATTCAATCGTCGCGATATCGGTGGCGATCACGGCGGAAACTCCGGCGGCCTTGGCGGCGTCGCACAGCGCATGCATCTCCTCCATCTCGCCGTCGTACACAATCGTGTTCAGCGCGAGGTAACTCTTCACGCCCGCCGTGCGGCACAGCCGCGCAATCTTCGGCAGGTCTTCCGGCGCGAGACCGGCGGAGCGGGCGCGCATATTGAGTTTGCCGCCGCCGAAATAAACGGAATCCGCACCGGCGCGGATTGCCGCCGCCAGCGCCGCTTCCGACCCCGCCGGAGACATCAGCTCGATTGCCGATTTACGATTTATGATTTGCGATTGAATATTCATGGGTTTAAGCGCCGGGAGTGTCCACGGTTCAGCCCGGTTTCGCAACCCTGAAACATCTTGTTTGACCCTGACGAGCCCGCTACAGTTTCGACATCGTTTGCCAACGCGACATTATACAACTGCCAGTGCGGAAGCGGCGTGAGGTTCCGGAGTTCGCATTCAGTAATGCCGAGCGAAGATTTATAATCGGCGAACGGTTTAAAGTGGAAGGCGGCATATACGTAACCCTTCAGTCCGGGTTAGTCATGGAATCAGAACAAAAGGCATTCCTTGTTGTCAACGATGACAGCGGCCAGAGTCACATGATGATAGCAAGGCTGTCCAATGCTGAGATGGCGGCATATAAATCGCACCCTGAGACGTTTTTTGGGCGTGTCTTGTCAGTTTCTAAAAATACCGAAGACCCAGTAGATTTGTACGAGTTCTTTATCGAAAACTACAAAAAGACGCCACGAGAAAAACTCCTCGAGTTCATGAACAGCGCACCTGATATTGAAGCGTTGATGAAGTTGACAGATGACGAATTACGATTTGTCTACGCTGAGCGACTGACACGCGGGGCGATGCGTGATAGAAAATCTTAGTCTTCGCCGCATAACAATCGCATAAATGGCGACGCGATAACCCGTGTGCGTCATACGAGGCGTTTCGGTCGCCTGTCAATCATGCTTCCGGTATTCCGTGCCTGCGGGATGTCCGGCGAGCTAATCCATACCACCCGCCCGTAGCCGGATCTACGAGCTTCGCTCTACGTTCCGGCTTGACTGCGCTCCCGACCGGCGGGCATCAGGTCGCGGCGGAACCGCGAAGCTGGACTTCCGGTGAATTTTGTTTATGTTAAGCCGCAAGAAGCACCGGAGAATGCGTGGCCGATTTTTTACAGCCGAAAAAAGGAGCGCGGTTGGAGCTGACCTACCTGCACGGCGGCGAAGCCGTTTGTCTGCCCGGCGAGGTGCTGGGTCCGCGGGTGCTGGCGGATTTCGAACTGGTTTATGCGATTGACGGCTGGATCACGTATCTTTCCGACGGTGTCAGCTATGCGGTTCCGCCGGGCGGGTTCATTCTGGCCCGCCCCGGATTTCAGGAAACCTATTTCTGGGATCCGCAGATTCCGACCCGGCATGCTTTTTTTCATTTCGGAATGACCAGTTATCCTTCGGACTGGCCCGATTTATGTGACTGGCCCCGGATGCGGACGGTGCTGAGTCCGGTTTGCGCGAGCCTGTTCCGGCATATTCTCCAGCATATTTACGCGCACGACGACTGGCCGGTCGCACAGCCCGCACCGGCGTACAGCCGTCTGGTGGAAGTGCAGATCGGTATGTTTCTGGAGGATGACCACGGCTCCGGAAAAGCTTCTTTTGAACCGGCGCAGGACCGGCCGGAGGCGGTCTGCCGGTCGCTGCTGCTGATGCGGAAGCTGGTGGAAGAAAGCCCGATGCGGCCGCTCGCGCTGTCCGAGGTGGCGGCGCAGGCGCATGTGACGGAAAAACATCTCTGCCGGCTTTTCACCCGCAGTCTGGGACATTCGCCCATGCAGACCTTTACGCTGCTGAAGTTGCAGGTGGCCCGGCCACTGCTGATGCGCACCAACCTGAGCATCAAAGAGATTTCGGAACGCTGCGGCTTTGAAAATCCGCTTTATTTTTCCAGACGTTTCTCACAGACCTACGGCTGTTCACCGTCCTGTTTCCGTGAACAGCTGCGCAGCGGGAAAATGGTGCCGGGCAAAAACCTTTTGCCCGTTGACCTGATGACACGAATTCGATGGTAGGCGAATTTTGTGTATATTATCGCAACCTGAGGGCATAGCCTCCCTGAACTGCCGCGTGATAGTTTTTTCAGCCGATGGGCTTTTTCATGCAGGAGGACGAATGGGCAGGCAAAAAAAACAGGGCAGTAAAATCTATGTGGTGCTGATTGCGCTGGTTGCGGCGCTGGGCGGTCTGCTTTTCGGTTACGATACCGCAGTGATTTCCGGCGCAGTCGGATTTCTCGAAGAGTTTTTCAAACTCAGTCCGGCCATGACCGGCTGGACGGTTTCCTGCGCGCTGGTCGGCTGTGTTTTCGGCGCGGCGTTTACCGGCGTTTTATGCGACCGGCTTGGCCGGAAAAAGACACTGCTGATCGCGGCGGTTTTCTATTTAGTTTCCGCCGTCGGCTCCGCCGTTCCCCGGTCGCTGACAGAATTTATTGTCTTCCGCATCATCGGCGGGCTGGGCGTGGGCGCGGCCTCTATGGCGGCCCCGCTGTACATTGCGGAAATTTCGCCGGCCCGCGTCCGCGGCCGGATGGTTTCTCTGAATCAGTTCGCCATCGTGACCGGCATTCTGGTGGTTTACTTTGTGAACTTTTTCATCGAACGCTACGGCGCATCCGTCAGTGACAGCTGGAATCTGAATTACGGCTGGCGCTGGATGTTCGGCTCCGGCGTTTTTCCGTCCCTGCTGTTTTTCGTCCTGCTGTTTATGGTTCCGGAGAGCCCGCGCTGGCTGGCGAAAGCCGGGCGTCTGGACGAAGCGGAACGCGTCCTGACCAAAATCGACGGTTCCGCCCACGCGAAATCCGAAATTTCGGCCATGACCGGAAACCTGGCGCATGAAGACGTTTCCATTCTGCAGCTTTTTCAGCCGGGAATGCGGCTGCTGCTGATCATCGGGCTGGCGCTGGCGACGCTGCAGCAGATCACCGGCATCAATGTGGTGCTCTATTATGCCCCGGAGATTTTCAAGGATCTCGGATTTTCCATGAATACGGCGCTGCTGCAGACTGTAGCAGTCGGCGCGGTCAACCTGATCTTTACACTGGTTGCGATCTGGACCGTGGACCGGTTCGGGCGCAAGCCGCTGATGATTGTCGGGGCGGCGGGTATGGGAATTTCCCTGCTGGTGCTCGGAACCGGGTTCTACTTTCAGCAAAGCGGGCCGTGGGCGCTGCTTTTTGTACTGGGATATGTGGCCTGTTTTTCCCTCTCGCTCGGGCCGGTGGTCTGGGTGATCCTGTCGGAGATTTTTCCGGTCCGTATCCGCGGACGCGCCATGGCAGTTGCCACCGTCACCCTCTGGATCGCCTGCTATCTCATTTCCCAGACCTTCCCGATGATGAACGATCATCCGGTGCTGGTGAAAAAATTCCACCATGCCTTTCCGTTCTGGATCTATGCCGTTTTTTGCGCGGCCACCATCTGGTTCGTGCTGAAGTTTGTGCCGGAAACCAAAGGCCGGTCGCTGGAAGAGATTGAGAAAATGTGGATAAAATAAACAAAACGGCTGCTATGACTTCCCGCGGAAAAGTACTGAAAGCGCTGAATCACCAAAACGGGCCGGTGCCGGTGGACTTCGGCTCAACGGCGGTAACCGGCATGCACTGCACCTGCGTAGCGGCCTTGCGCGAATACTACGGTCTGAAACCGGGGCCGGTTAAAATCCACGAACCGTATCAGATGCTTGGTCTGCTGGAAAATGACCTGCTCGATGCGGTCGGTGCCGATGTCACCGCCATGGAGCCGCTGGCCACCATGTTCGGCTTTCCCGCCGCCGACTGGAAAGAATGGCGGACGCCGTGGGGGCAGGACGTGCTGGTACCGGGACAGTTTAACCTGACGGAAGACAGCAAAGGACTTTATGTTTATCCGCAGGGTGACACTTCGGTGCCGCCGTCCGGGCATCTGCCGCGCGGCGGCTATTTCTTCGACAGCATCATCCGCCAGCCGGAGTTGGATGAAGACAACCTGAGTGTCGACGAGAACCTCGAAGAGTTCACGCTACTCACGGATGAACAACTTCAGCGGCTCAAAGCGGCGGCGCAAAAAGCCGCCGCCACCGGAAGGGCGGTCACTGGCGGCATCGGCGGAACGGCCCTCGGCGATATCGCACTCGTTCCGGCACCGTTTCTTAAAGCGCCCAAAGGTATTCGCGATATCGAAGAGTGGTATGTTTCAACAGCCGCCCGCCGGGATCATGTTCACGAAATTTTCAGCCGGCAGGTCGAAATCGCGCTGGCCAACCTTGAAAAAGCCGCGCCTTTACTCGGCGGTTTAATGGATGTGATTTTTATGTGCGGCACCGACTTCGGCACGCAGAGCGGAACCTTCTGCTCACCGTCCACCTTTGATGAGTTGTGGCTCCCGTACTACCGGAAAATGAACGACTGGATTCATGTCAACACGGACTGGAAAACATTCAAACACTCCTGCGGTGCGGTCGAAAACTTCATGAGCCGCTTTGTTGATGCAGGCTTCGACATCATCAACCCGGTGCAATGTTCTGCTTTCGGCATGGATCCGCAGACCCTTAAAAATCGCTATGGCGACAAGCTCGTATTCTGGGGCGGCGGCGTGGACACGCAGCATGTGCTTCCGTTCGGAACGCCCGGCGAGGTGCGTGCCCAGGTGCTGGAACGCTGTAAGATATTTTCCCGCGGCGGCGGCTTTGTTTTCAACGCCACCCACAACGTACAGGCGAAAACCCCGGTTGAAAACATCGTCGCCATGCTGGATGCCGTTCGGGAATTTAACGGTAAAAACTAAAAGAAGGAAGATTGCCATGAAGCTGTTCACCACCACCATAATCATCGCACTGGCGGGGTTGCTGTATGCTTCGCCGAATGCGCCCTCTGGACGGATTGTACAGTCTCTCGATGGACAATGGCAGATTGAAGAAGGCGGGCTGAACGAGCGGCCTGTCGCGTACGGTCATACGATTCCTGTTCCCGGTCTGGCAGATATGGCCGATCCGCCTTTTGTAAATCCCGGCAGTACAGTGCCGGTAGAAAACCGCCAGAAACCCGAGTTGCGACCCGGGGATCCTTTGCGCGAAGCGTTCTGGTACCGCCGCACCTTTCGCGTGGAGGGGCCTTTGCCTGCGGTCGCACTGCTCAAGATAAACAAGGCGATGTACGGCGCCCGGGTTTTTGTTAACGGGCAGGACGTTGGTGGACATGCGCCAAACTTTACTCCCGGATGGTTCGATGTGAGGCCGTTTCTTAAGGCCGCCGGCGAAGAGAATGAACTGATCATTCGCGTCGGTGCGTCTTTGACTCAAGTGCCGCCCGAAATCGCCGAGGGATGGGACTATGAAAAAAACCGTTACATTCCCGGCATCTACGATTCCGT
The DNA here is from genome assembly GCA_903826865.1 of uncultured Verrucomicrobiota bacterium. Lineage (GTDB taxonomy): Bacteria > Verrucomicrobiota > Kiritimatiellia > Kiritimatiellales > Tichowtungiaceae > Tichowtungia. The sequence continues at coordinate 72,285 of CAIKGD010000083.1, read as the reverse complement.
CCAGCTGATCCTCAGCGGCACACCTTATATCGTGAATGTGCAAACAGTGCCGCTGGTTCCCGAAAAATCCGTGCGGGTTGTGCTGGAGCTTGCCAATGCGGGCAGGGAAGAGGTCCAAGCTGCCGCCCGGTGCGTGGTGCGCGAAGTGAAGTCGGGCAAAGAGGCCGGTAAAGGAGTAACGGCTTCTGTGGTGATCGGCCGGAAACAGACCGTCCGGGCCGAGGCAACTCTTGCCATCAGCTCTGCGCATCTTTGGACACCGGAGGATCCGTTCCTGTACGAGCTGGAAGTGGATACGGGCACAGATCATTATGTTACACGGTTTGGATTGCGTTCTTTCACGTTTGATCCGGAGACCGGACGTGCAATGCTCAACGGCAAGCCGTATTTCCTGCGCGGATCGAATGTGTGCATTCACCGCTTTTTTGAGGATGCGGAGCGGGGCGCATTGCCTTGGGACGAAACGTGGGTGCGCAATCTGCACCGCAAGTTCAAGGACATGCACTGGAACAGTATGCGGTACACCATCGGATTCCCCCCTGAACGCTGGTATGAAATTGCTGATGAGGAGGGCATCCTGATTCAGGATGAATTTCCGATCTGGTACAATCTTCACACAAAAAACGGCTGGCCGGAGGCTATTACCGCCGATCATTTGAAAGTGGAATTCACGGAATGGATGCGCGAGCGCTGGAATCACCCGTGCGTGGTCATCTGGGATGCTCAGAACGAAACCACAAACGGTCTGGTGACTTTCACCACCATTGGAATGGTGCGCGGTCTGGATCTTTCCGGACGCCCCTGGGATAACGGCTGGGGCGAAGCGCAAGACCCCGCGGATTCCTGCGAAGCGCACCCGTACCGTTCCAATCCGCGCCGCAACGACTTCTCCGATTTTGCCTGGGAAACCGGCATTCCTGAGCGTCCGGAGCCGGCAGGGAGCCACTCCCGGATGCCCTATATCATCAACGAATACGGCGCGTTATGGATCAACCGCGACGGTACTCTGCCGACACTGACCTCCAACCTTTACAGGCGGGCGCTCGGGCCGGATGCCACGGCGGAACAACGGTGGCATTATTATGCCCGCAGGCTGGCGGCCAAGACTGAGTTCTGGCGCGGCCACCGTAAGTGCGCCGGTGTGATGCATTTCTGCGCACTGGGCTACTCGCGCCATAACGGACAGACCAGTGATAATTTTGTTGATATCAGAAATCTCGTCTATGAGCCGGAGTTTTACCGTTATGTGCGCGACGCGTTCGCGCCGGTCGGAGTGATGCTGGACTATTGGGAAACGGAAGCTGCTCCAGGAACGCCGGTACTGTTCCGGGTTCAGGGGCTGAATGATTTGGAAAAAAAATGGGAAGGAAAGGTGCGCCTGCGGCTGTTGCAGGGTGACAAAGTTGTCTGGGAACAGACGCAGTCTCTGGTCATTCCGGCATGGGACACGGCAGAAGCGCTGTTCGAGGCCGGACTGCCGTCTGAGTCCGGCAACTATACACTGGAAGCAGCTTTGATCCGTGAAGAGGATGTCCCGGTCTGCAGTTTGCGCGATATCAAAGTGGCCAATATAAGCAATCTGGCGCTGAACCGCCCGGTAAAAGCTTCTTCCGAACTGTGCAACAAGCTTGGTTTTTTCCAGGCAAAACTGGCCGTGGACGGGCTGAAGGATACCCGCTGGTCTTCTGAATTCAGTGATCCCCAGTGGCTGGCGGTGGATCTGGGGGAACTCAGAAAAATTTCCCGTGTGGAAATCCTGTGGGAAAGCGCTTTCGCGAAAAAATACACCATTGAAGTTTCCGTTGACGGCACCGACTGGAAGCAGGTCTATGCCACGGCGCAAGGCAGTGGAGGCAGGGAAAGCGTCCGGTTCAGCCCTGTCTCCGTGCGCTGGGTGCGGCTTGCGGGTACCGAGCGTAATATGGCGCAGGGTGGTTATTCGATCCGGGAATTTCGTGTGATGGAAGAATAGAGGAAGAAGGTTGATTATGCTGAAAAAACAAAATGACATCATGAAACTGGCCGGCCTCGGCGTTGCGGCAATGAGTCTTCCACTGCCCGGAAAAGCGGCAGCGCAACCCAACATCGTGATAGTGCTGGCCGACGATTTAGGTTTCGGCGATGCCGCCTGTTATGATCCGCAATTCAGCAAAATTCCTACGCCCAATATTGACCGGCTGGCCTGTGAAGGTATGCGCTTTACGGCGGCTCATTCTTCGTCGTCGGTTTGCACGCCGACGCGCTACAGTCTGCTGACCGGGCGCTACAATTGGCGCACCCGTTTGCACGGCGTACTCGCGCCGTATGCCGGGCCGCTGATTGCATCCAACCGCCTGACCATCGCCGGCATGCTGAAACAGCAAGGATATCAAACCGCCGGCATCGGCAAGTGGCATTTGGGATGGAACTGGCCGCGGCATAATGAAAAAGTGGTTTACGATCAACCGGCAGCCGACGGTCCCACGACGCGCGGCTTCGACTATTATTTCGGCACCGACGTGCCCAATTACCCGCCGTACGCATTCATCGAGAATGATCGCGTAACCGCTCAACCTACCGAACCGTTTCCCGGCTCCAAAGAACTGGTTGTCCGCGCCGGTGACATGGTGCCGGGCTGGCAGTTTGATCAGATCCTGCCGACGCTGGCGGGAAAGGCGGTGGACTATATCGGTCAGCACGCTAAAACAAAACAGCCGTTTTTCCTCTATTTTCCGCTGACTACGCCGCACGAGCCGCTGGCACCGTCGGCGCAATTTAAAGGGAAGAGCGGCATCAGTGCGGTCGGCGATCTGATTATGGAAAGTGACTGGGCTCTGGGTCAGGTGCTGGATGCTTTGGCGCAATACGGACTGGCGGACAACACGCTGGTGATTTTCACCTCCGACAACGGACATTGTTACTACACGGATTTGAAGCCGTTCATCGCCGCCGGCCATCGGGTCAGCGGTCCGTTCCGCGGGCATAAATTGGATATCTGGGATGGCGGGAACCACCTGCCGTTCGTGGTGCGCTGGCCGGGTGTCGTCAGGCCCGGCAGTCAATGTGCACAACTGATCTCTCTCAACGACTGTATGGCCACCTGTGCCGAAATTGCCGGCGCGCAGCTTCCGGCCAATGCGGCCGAGGACAGCTTCAGTTTTCTGCCGCTGCTCAAAGGTGAGGACCGTCCGATCCGCGAAGCCGTGGTTACGCATTCGCCAATGGGTATGTTCGCCATTCAGCGCGGACCGTGGAAACTGATTGCTGGACAAGGCTCCGGCGGCAGTCATCCCGGCGACACCGGACCGGAACCCGGCCAGCTTTACAACATGGCGGAGGACATCGGTGAAACCAATAATCTTTACGCACAATATCCCGAGATTGTGACCGAACTGACCGCGCTGCTTAAAAAATATGTGGATGACGGACGCAGCACACCCGGCCCGAAACAGACCAACGATGTGCCGGTAAATGTGAACAAGAAGACTGCCGCTAAACAAAAGGATCCTGCGGCATAAAGAAACAATATTTATAGAAACACATTTTTACAGAAACAAAATTTAATGTTTGGAACAAGAGAGCAGGACAAAATGAGGCGGTGAAAAAATAGAAGGAGGCGTTATGAACAGGATAAGCAGAGGATGGCGGTCTGTGAGTGTGTTGGTTTGGCTGGTTACACTGTTATTATACAGTGAGTCTCGGGCGGCAGAACGGACATTCGGCTACACTATCAACAGCAACTTTGCCTTGTCGACAAACTGGACCGGATACATTTTCCCGATATCCCTTTCAGATACGGGATTAGTTCCGGTTAATGCCTATCTCGCTTCTACCACAACTCCTTCCCAGTCTTCTTTCTATATCGGCAGGGGCGGGGACTCTACAGTTATCTTCAGTAACAACAGTCAGTTCAGCTGCAAATATTTGTATATCGGAAACACAAACAACGGCATGCTTGTTATCAACGGGGGAAACCATTCGAACCAGTTTCTAAGGATCGCGTGCGACCCGAACTTGGCGGGTACCGGCAAACTGCGTTTTACCGGCGGAACCTTGACGGTCTCAAACAGTGTCTTCCTCGGATCAACCAATGGCGCCGGAAGCATTGAGTTTGACGGAGCCGGGCGTCTATTCATCACCGCCGGCGCGTGCTTTCACCCATCGAACATCAACGAAACCGTCTTTAAATTCAACGGGACGACCAACAGCGGATTTTTAGAAATAAAGGGCGCTACAAATGCAATTAGTGTGAAATCACACAATGTTGTTTTAGATATTGGATATGCGCCATTCGCGTTTACCAATACGTTTATGAGGGTCTCCTCAACCAATAGACCGAATTTTTTAATTGAACGTGGGGGTCGTTATTGTACTGCCACCGTGACCTGGGTAACGAGCGGCAATACGAATACATACACTTTAACTCAGCGGAAGATTCAGGAGTTCCGGAGCACGAACGAGTTGAAGACCCTGCTGGATGTTTTCCCGACGAGCACACGTGGTTTGATCCCGGGAACCAACCAGACGTTCACGGCGTCAGCGGACTATACGAACAGCGGGTCTTCATGGTGGATCCCGTTTTCCGAAGAACATGTGTTTCAGGAACGACTGGTTAATACCCAGTACTACCCTGACAGCAGGCAGTGCGATCTGCAAAGATCCTGGGATTTGCGCGTTGGCCATGGGGGGCAGATTTATTCGCTGAGAAGCCATTTTGGGGAGGCGATTCCCCCGCAATGGCGGACTGCTGATACAAATGACCCTTATTATCACGGAACATATGCTTGCCCGTGGATGGACGAAGTTTTCCAGACTGTTGTGTGGGATAGTACATATCCAACAGAGCCGGTAACTGAGAGATATTGTCACCATCAGGCGGGCATTGCCTTGAACGATACCAATGCTGATGCAAACGGTGGCGGGGTGGTGCCCTTTTATTCGCCCTACCTCGGTGGATTTGCAGATGTTACGAATCGGAACTACCGGATGGTAAGTTGGCCGCAGCAGCCACACGTTCCCACGGACTATAAATCAGATATTATCTGTTACACCGAATACCGGGATATCGGGCAGGGTATTCTGGAGGCCAGTCATGTGATTTACAATTTCGGGTGTTCTACGCAGAACTATGTGTGTCTTCCATGGACTGGATTGCGGAATACATCCTTCCAAAACTATTTTACCAGCGTGCCAGATGGAACAATGACACGGCCGCCTTCAAATGTGGTGAACAGTACTCTATTTAACGATACGGCAGGTTGGGCTATGGCGTGTAACGGGACTGGAACTAATGGCTTCGATGACACGCTCGGGATTGTCTTCGGGCAAGACAGCGTTCAGACGCCAACCTGGCAATGGCAATCAAGTTTATGGAACTTTTCTTCTGCGCCGAGTAATTTACCTAATGAGACTAACTGGGTAAACAGGGCTTCGCACTGGACAACTCATCGGGTTAAAATCGAACCGGGAAAGGCTTTTTATGGCCGGTACTATCTTGTGTGCGGCAGCCGGACTCAGGTTATGTCCAGCGTAACGACTAGTCTTGTAACCAATTGCACCTTTTACGTGTACACAAACGCACAGTCAGAGGTGACAAACATGTGCTGGTATAAGTCGGCGAGCGGGATGCCAACGACCAATAGTACAGCCACTCATCTTATTGACACTCACAACAAGCCGTTATACAAAGAGCTTCCGCTTTTTGTTCTGCAGAGCACCCTTGACGATAAGATTTCTCTGTCCACGGATCCCTATCACTATGTGGATTCGGACGCGTGTGTTTTGAAACCTTATAATGGAATGACACGATATCTCGGCTTCTTGGGGTATGTTTCGAGTCCAACAAACATAGTTCTACAACCTTAAGGTGTGCGCCTGCCGGTCAGGTAAGCACACTCCACCGCGCGCGTTCACCCCGCATTATTTCGTGCCGACCGGGTGCTGACGAGCAGGCCGCAGGCGGCGGAAATATCTTTTCCGCCGCCGTAACGGCGGACAACAGGCGCGCTGAGATGCAGGCGCAGGGCGTCGCGGAAGGCGTTCAATTCTTCCGGTGAAGGCGGGGCATATTTTCCGGACGGATCATTCACATCAATCAGATCAAGCATAATGGGAACCCCGTTTGTCAGCCCAGCCAGTTGTTTGGCATCTTTTTCGCCGGTATTGACGCCGGAAATCATCGTCCACGCCAGCGGAATCCGTTTGCCAGTTGCGGCATAGCGTTCGCGCAGCGCGTCCATCAGTTCGGAAGTCGGGTGCAACCCTTCAACCGGCATGAGTTCAAGCCGTTTCTGCGGATCGGCGGAAGTCAACGAAATGACCAGCCGGAAGGGCTGGCGTTCGGCGGTAAAGCGCCGGATGGCGGGCGCGATGCCGGAGGTGGAGATCGTAATCGCTTTGGCGGAAATGGCTCCGCCGCACGGTTCGGAGAGAATACGCGCGGCGCGGATGACCTCGTCGTAGTTAAGGAACGGTTCACCCATGCCCATGAAGACCACGCCGCGTACCGGATGTTCCGAGTCGTCGCGGATTTTTAGAACCTGATCGACCATTTCCCACGCGGAGAGGTTGCGGATAAAGCCCATTTTGCCGGTGTAGCAGAAGGCGCAACCCAGCGCACAGCCGACCTGTGAGCTGACGCAGACGATATATTTCTGATCTTCTTCGCGGTGCAGCAGCGGAATGCGGACGGCTTCAAACGGCTCCGGGCCGTCGCCGTGAAACAGATATTTGGCGAAGCCGTCCTGCGGCGAGACCTTTTTATCCATGATAGTCAGATTCGGAATTTCCGTCGCGGCCCGGATCGTTTTCAGCGCTTTTTCCGAAATCTCAGCCTGCGCCTCCGGCAGTTTGCCTTTCCGGATGACGGCGGCCTGAATCATTCGCGCCTGCCGGAGCGTAATGCCGAGCTGGCTGTGCAGTTCTTCGGCGGTCTGGTTTTTCAGGAGAATCGGCATGGCGAGGATGTAACACAGGACGGCGCCGGTGTCGCTTTTGTTTTACTTAGGCCGGGAAACCGCTTTCCGATTTTCCGATGTTGGGATAGGCTGTGCGGCATGAAAAAGACCGGAACGTTTCTGCTGTTTATCGTTATCGCTTTTCTGCCGTCGCTCAGCGCAGTTGCGGTGAAAACCGGCAGCTGGTATATGGCACTGAACAAGCCGGTCTGGAATCCGCCTTCGTATCTTTTCGGCCCGGTGTGGACGACGCTTTATTTCCTGATCGGACTGGCGGGTTATTTTGCGTGGACGCACGGCCATCGCGAAGACCGGCGCGCCGTTTTCACCGTTTACGCTGCACAGCTTTTACTCAACGCGCTCTGGAGTCCGCTCTTTTTCGGCCTGCACCGCCCGGACTGGGCGCTGGTTTCGCTGGTGATGCTTTGGTTTATGATCCTGCTTTGCATCGGGCTGTTCAGTCAGCGCAGCCGTCCGGCAGCGTGGCTGATGCTTCCGTACTTTCTCTGGGTTTCGTTCGCCGGAGCGCTCAACGCGACGATTCTGGTGATTAATTGACTGCGGCGGCGGAGTTTTTACTTTTCTGCCGGAGAGCCGTCCGGTAGTTTTCGCGCATGTCTGCAAAAACAAAAGTCGAGTGGACGCCGGAGCTGGATAAGGAAAACGACAAGGCCGTCTGGGTTCATACCATTCCGTATCTTGCCTGGCTGCTGATGATGTCGCTGCTGGGCGATCCGTCCGGCACGCACTACGCCATACAGACTGTTGCCGGGATCGTTCTTCTGCTGATCTGCCGTCCGTGGCGCTGGTACACTCCGCTGAAACTGAAAAATGTTCCGCTTGCACTGGCGGTCGGTCTGCTGGTTTTCATTTTCTGGGTTGGTCTGGAATCGGAATTTTTTAAAAGCGCTTTCCCGAAAATCAGTGAATTCTATGACCGGTATTTTGTTGAGCTGATGAAGTTCGGCAAACTGCGCGAGCCGCTCGAAATGGGTGCCAACGGACTCTATCATTACGATCCGCGCACCACCGGCTGGCCGCTTTTCTGGGTGCACATGCTCGGCACCACGCTGGTGATCGGCGCGATCGAAGAATTTTTCTTCCGCGGCTTCGTCTACCGCTGGATGCAGGGCAGTCCGTTTTTTCAGAAAGACATCGGTAGACTGGATAACAAAATGTGCATTCTGGTGGCCGTGCTCTTTGCGCTCGAACACAATGAATGGCTGATGGGCTTTCTCTGCGGACTGATGTTCACCTGGCTGATGGTGAAAACCCGCGACATCTGGGCCGCCGTCTTAGCGCACGCCGTCACCAACGGACTGCTCGGCTGGTACGCTGTCAAAACCGGCGCCTACTGGTTCTGGTAACCGGCTGCGCCGGTTCCAGACATTGGAAACCTCGATGAATCATTACGGAACCGTAATGGGAAAAGGGATGGTTTGCGGGCGGAAGGGGCGGTAAGCTCGCGCTCATGAAAATTCTCCTGGTTGAGGATGAAGCGAAGATTGCGAGGTTTGTCCGCAAAGGTCTTGAGACGCAGGGATTTTCTGTGACGGTTTCCGGCGACGGCGACGAGGCCTTTGCGCTGGCCGCCGCCGGTTCATTCGATGTCATTCTGCTCGATATCATGCTGCCGGGGCGCGACGGACTCAGCATCCTCAAAGAACTGCGCGAACACCGGAACACAGTTCCGGTGATTCTGCTCACCGCCCGCTCGGAAATGAACGAACGCGTCGAAGGGCTGAACCTCGGCGCCGACGACTACATCACCAAACCGTTTTTCATGGACGAACTGCTGGCGCGTCTGCGGGCCGTGGTACGCCGCACCTCCGGTGAAACGCTCAGCGTACTGCGCTCCGGACCGCTGATGCTCAACCTGATCACACGGCATGCGCAGTACGGCGAGGAAGAAATCATTTTTGCGCCGCGCGAATTCAGCCTGCTCGAGCATCTGATGCGTTCGCCCGGAAAGATTTTCACCCGCGACCAGCTGCTGGAGCAGGTCTGGGGCTACGGTTTCGATCCGCAGACTAATCTGGTCGAAGTCTGCATCCGGCGCATCCGCGAAAAAACCGACCGCGACGGCGAACAGTTTATCGAAACCGTCCGCGGCGTCGGCTACCGCTTCAAACCGGAGGGGAACCGCGAATGAACACGAATCGACACGAATCCCGGGTAGGGACGGATCGCCGAGCCGTCCGATCTTCCTTCAGGGCTGGCGGCGCTTTCGGCGAAATCGCCCTGCCTTTGGATCGCCCAACGCATCAACTCATAACTGATCACTGATAACTTATAACTGACATTCTCATGTTTCGCTCATTCAAACTGAAATTCGGACTCTACAGCGTCGCTCTCTCCGGCGCGCTGCTGCTGGGCTTCAGTCTGTTCTTCCTGCAGATGATTCACCGGATCGGCATTGACCGCACCGACCGCGAGCTGCGCGCGCTGGTCGAAGCCAATATCCGCAGGACGCAGCCGCGCAACCATTGGCAGCGGTTTGACGGTTCGCTCAAAACGCTTTACGGCGACGATGCCGCCCGGCAGTTTGTTTTAAAAGTGGTCGATAACAGCGGCGAAGTTCTATTCGCCTCTCCGCAGTGGCCGGCTGAAGCTTCCGGTCTGAAATTTCCTGCGCCGGTTACAGCCCGGGCTGAAGTTCCGGCAGAGGAGACCCGCCCGCGTCCGTTCGATCAGCCGCAGAAACAGCGGCCGCCCGCGCCGCCGCCGCTGGAAATCAGCGGGCCCGGATTTACAACCGTTGGAAACTGGCGGGTGATGGCGATCCGTAATCCGGAGATAACGCTGTTTCTGGGAATGAATCTCGAACCGCTGAATGCCGAAGTGCTCCGCTTCCGCAATGCCTTGCTGCTGGCGGGACCGGTTGCGCTTCTGCTGATGATCGCCGTCGGCTGGCTGCTGGCCCTGCTGGCGCTCCGTCCGGTACGAACTATCGCAGGAACGGTTGGAAATATTACCGCCCGCAATCTCGATCGTCGGATTTCCGTAACCCGCGCCGATCACGAATTCCGCCAGCTCGTCACACTGATCAATCAGATGCTCGACCGGCTTGAATCCAGTTTTAAGCAGGCGGTGCGCTTCAGCGCTGACGCGGCGCACGAACTGAAAACGCCGCTGACCATTCTGCAAGGGGAGCTGGAGAATGCTTTGCAGGCGGCGGCCGACGGTTCCGCCGATCAGCGCACCTATAAAGAACTGCTCGACGAAGTTCAGCGGCTGAAATCCATCATCCGCAAACTGCTGCTGCTGGCGCAGGCCGATTCCGGACAGATGGCGCTCAGCAAAGAGACCGTCAATCTGACGCACCTGATCGAAGCGGTCGGCGAAGATATTCAAACGCTCGCGCCCGGACTTGCAGTTCAGCCGGAACTTCAGCCGGACGTTCAGGTCATGGCCGATCCCGACCTGCTCAATCAGGTCATCCAGAATCTGGCGAGCAACGCGGTCAAATTCTGCCGCGGCGAATCGCCGGTTATTCTGTCGCTGAAAACCGAAGGCGGCCGCGCGGTCTTACGGATTTCGAATCGCGGCGAAACCATTCCGCCGGAAGAGCGTGGCCGTGTTTTCGAACGCTTCTACCGCGCCAACAAATCCCGCAACCGTTCGATTGACGGTGCCGGCCTCGGCCTGAGTCTGGCCCGCGAAATCGCCCGTGCCCACGGCGGTACGCTGGAGCTGGAAGACAGCGCCGCCGACTGGACAGTTTTCTGTCTGACACTGCCTTTGCTTTATAAACTTTAATCTTCTTTCGATCCTTTAAATTGACGGGTCGCGGTTCACTCACTAAGCTGTCCGGCAAAACTCGCCACATGGCACGGAGACTGGAGATATGAAAACGGAACTTATCCAAAGCCTGACATCAACCTTTGAGGCACACGCCCAGCAGACCGAAGGCGGTGTCGAATACTGGCTTGCCCGCGACCTTCAAAATTTACTCGGCTACACCAAATGGGATAACTTTCTGAATGTAGTCGCCAAGGCAAAGACAGCCTGTGAAGTGTCGGGGTATCAAGCAGTTGACCATTTTCCCGACGTCGGGAAAATGGTCGGCCTTGGCTCAGGCAGTCAGCGGGAGATCGAGGACATCATGCTCACCCGGTACGCCTGCTACCTGATCGCCCAAAATGGCGACCCGAAGAAGCAGGAAATCGCCTTTGCTCAGACCTACTTTGCCGTCCAGACTCGGCGGGCAGAAATCATTGAGCAACGATTACTCGAAGCCGAACGGGTTACAGCGCGTAAAAAACTCGGTGCCACCGAAAAAGAACTGTCGGTCGTCATCTACGAACAGACCGGAGGCAATGAAGATTTCGCACTGATCCGCAGCAAAGGTGATCATGCGTTGTTCAGCAAAAGCACCCACGCTATGAAAGCGCATTGGAAAGTGCCGGACAATCGGCCGCTGGCCGACTTCGCTCCGACCATCATTCTTAAAGCCAAGGACTTTGCCGCCGAAATCACCATCTTCAATGCCCGGCAGCACGGCATGACCAGCGGATCTGCCATTTCTGATGAACACATCACCAACAATAAAGCCGTGCGCGACACCTTGCTTGAGCGCGGCATTTGTCCCGAACATCTGCCCGCCGCCGAGGATGTTAAAAAGGTCGAACGCCGTATCGTTTCCGAAGAAAAGAAGTCGCTCAAAAACCCGTCGGCTTTGCCGCCGGAAAAAGATGAATGACCTGAGTCCGGCCCGCGAAATCGCCCGCGCCCGCGGCGGCACACTGGAGCTGGAAGACAGCGCCGCCGACCAAACTGTCTTTTGCCTCATGCTGCCTATGACTTAAAGTCGATCTCGACTCAGTAAACGCATGAAGTATGTCTCACACCATAACATTTCCTGCTCACTTAGGCATCTAAGTGACGAGTGGCTACCGATAATTCAATCCAGGCATGTCCACCGCCTTGTTAGGCTTAGTCTTGTTTGAATAACTGTATCGTCCCGTCAGGGAATATCGACACAGACGCATCGATCCGACTCAGAATTTCTTTGATCTCGCGGTGTGAAAGGAGATCTTGTGTAAATGGCTCGCCTTCAAAACCGGCACGGTAACGGAGCCTTGTCGCTGACTTGCACGGGAATTACGTGTTGCCGGCTCAAGGCCGTGTCCAGAGCTACCTGTGAGTCTATCATATATTTTCCCGAACGACATTGTGGACACGCAACTACCTATCCCAACCACCTATCCCAAAACATCAAGTACTTTTTGAGCAAACAGTCGGACTTCGTCTGGCGACAATGGTTGCATCCCGGGAACATCATCAGTGGCATGATGACTTGGAAGTGACGCCTCGTTGATTGCTACCAAATCAGGCAGTTTCGTATGTAACACACGGAGGCGGCTACCAATTTTGCTCTCGCGGATTTTTCCAATCATTTGCCCCAGAGTGTCGCGGGTCTCGAATGGAGGCCCCGGAAACAAATGTCGCAGTCTTTGCTCCAGATACGGCCGGATGCACTTGGCGGCAATGTTATGGTCGCCGCCATTATCAAGGTAGTCGACGAGTTTCAGGTAGTCCTCAACATACTCACTTCGCATGGCACGTTCTATATCCCACGGTTTCAGGCGGCTATCTGAGTCGGCAGACTAGCCGTCGTGTGAAAGGCGCACAATCCAAAATAACAACTTTATAAGGCAACGGCTACTTGTTCGCTGTAATGCCTGCCCCGCGAGGGTTGTCGGCGGCAGATTACGGAACCGTAATTGAAAACCTCTGGGGATTCCCGCCGGCCGGGCGTTATCCTGTTGACGTTAAAAGGAGGTCGGCATGAATATCTGCACTCGCAAAGTCGCTAAGACGCCAAGCATCATCCTCAAATCATTTGCGCCATTGCGCCTTGAGCGACCGAAAGAAAGCGGGCGAGCGACTATTCTAGTAGCACTGATCGCATCCATCGCCACGGCGGCGGATTTTCCGCAGACGGCACTGATTCCATCCGGCTCGTTTGAAATGGGCGACCATATCGGGTTTATCGATCCGAAGCATGGCGGCGACGAGACACCGATTCATACGGTACGGCTGGATTCTTTCAACATCGGCATTTACGACATCACGACGGCACAGTACTGTGACTTCCTGAATTCAGCGCTGGTTCAGATTGAGGTGCGCAACGGCGGAATTTATCTCACCGGCGGAAACGATCTGCTTTGTGAAACGCGGACGATGTCGCCGGACAGCCGGATCGGCTGGGACGGCGCGAAGTTTTCCGTGCTCGACGGAAAAGAGAATCATCCGGTCGTCTGCATTCGCTGGCCCGGCGCGGCGGTTTACTGCAATTGGCTGAGCGCGCAAAAGAATCTGCCGCTCTGCTATGACACGGCGACGTGGGACTGCGATTTCAATAAGAGCGGTTACCGTCTGCCGACCGAAGCGGAATGGGAATATGCCGCGCGCGGCGGACAGAAAAATCCCTACCGGAATTTTCCGTGGGGTGACGATGCCGATGCGCTGAAGGCGAACTGGCCGGAATCGAAGAATCCGTTCCGCACCGGGCCGGAGCCGTGGACGACACCGGTCGGATTTTTCAACGGGCAGCTGCAGCATAAGGCGGACTTCGGCTGGCCGGGCACGGCAGAAAGTTTTCAGACAGCGAACGGCGCAAACGATTATGGTTTGTATGATATGTCGGGCAATGCCTGGCAGTTTATCAACGACTGGTACGGCCGCGATTATTACGCCTACAGTCCGACGGATAATCCGCCCGGCCCGGCGCAGGGCAGCGCGATGCAGGACGGCAAGCCGTATCGCGGGATGCGCGGCGGCAACTGGTTTAACGGCGAAAACGGTCATGGCCGCGTGTCGAACCGTAATCCGTCATACTATCGCGGGCCGCAAGATCCGGATCATCCGTACTATCACCTCACGTTCCGCGTCGTTCTGCCGGGTGACGCCGAGATCCGTCCGGTGATCAAGCCGACGCCAGTGCAGAATGTGAAGCGCGGCGATGCTGACCGGCCGAAAGGCGGACGTCCGCCGGAAGGCCGAAAGCCCGGCGGAAAGCCGGATAAGCCGTGGCTTCTGGAGCACGCGGCGGAACTCGATGTGAACGGCGACGGCGTGGTCTCGCGTCAGGAAATGCTGGACGAAGCCGCAAAGGCGTTCGGGCTGTATGACGTCAATCACGACGGCGTAATCGCAGCGGATGAGCTGAAAGGCGGCATGGTGAAATCAACGATGGGCGGGTTCATTAAACTCCATTCCGCCGAGCTGGATCAGAACAGCGACGGAAACATTACCCAATCGGAAATGATGGATACGGCCGGAATGCTTTTTGACAAGTCGGATAAGAACCGCGACGGCAAACTGACGGCAGATGAACCGGCCGGCAATAAAGGCGGAAAACGCAAGGAGGAGCAGCCATGAAAAAAATACGGAGAGTTCTCAGCTTGCTGACGTTGTGCAGCGCCGTTGCTTTTGGTCAGGAACAACCGCGTCAGGGCGGCGGCGGCAAAGGCGGCCGCGCGCCGATGCCGGAAAATAAAACGCCGGTGTCGCCGAATCCGGGGCAGACGGTTGGGCTGTTTCTGAATACCGACAAGTCGTTCAACGGCTACACGCTGATGGCGCCGAAGCATAACAACGTCACGTACCTGCTGAACAATGAAGGACAGATCGTTCACCAGTGGAAGAGCAATTACGAACCGGGGCAGACGGCCTATCTTCTGCCGAACGGTCATCTGGTGCGCGCCTGTATGATGAAGGTGCAAGGCGGTACGGGCGGCGGTGAAGGCGGACGCATTGAAGAATATGACTGGGACGGCAAGCTGGTCTGGGCGTTCGACTACGCGACCCGCGACTATCAGCTGCACCACGACTTTAAAGTTATGCCGAACGGCCATATTCTCGCGCTGATGGTGGAGCGCAAGTCGCTTGAGGAAGCCGTGAAAGCCGGTTTCGATGCACGTCTTTTACGGGACGGTTATCTGGTTCCCGATGCCGTGGTAGAGATCGCACCGGCCGGTTCCGGCAGCGGCAAGATCGTCTGGGAGTGGCACGTCTGGGATCATCTGCTGGGCAATAACGATTCCGCCGCGCATCCGGAACTGATCGATCCCAAGGGAGCGGGCCGCGGCTTCCCGGCTTTCTGGAACCACATGAACTCGCTCGATTACAATCCGGAGCTTGATCAGATTATGCTGAGTGTGCGAGGCAATAATGAAATCTGGATCATCGACCATTCGGCCACCAAGGCCGAGGCCGCCGGACATACCGGAGGCAAACACGGCAAGGGCGGCGATCTGATTTACCGCTGGGGCAATCCGGCCGCCTACCAGCGCGGCACCGCTGCCGACCGTCAACTGATTCAGCAGCATGATGCGCAATGGATTCCTGCCGGCTCTCCCGGCGCGGGCAATATCACCATCTTCAACAACGGCTACGAACGCGGCTGGTCCAGCATCGAAGAGATCGTTCCGCCGGTGGACGTCGACGGCCGCTACATCATTTCATCCGGCAAGCCCTACGGACCGGTGAAGCCGGCATGGCACTATGAAGCGAAGAACCGCACCGACTTTTTCTCTTCTGAAATTTCAGGCGCGCACCGCCTGCCCAACGGCAATACGCTGATCTGTGCCGGGGTCATCGGGAATCTGTTTGAAATCACGCCCGCCGGCGAAACCGTCTGGCAGTATGTCAACCCGATGGTGCATGGCGGAATTCTCGCGCAGGGTGAACTGCCCGGCAAAGACGTGCGCGGCCATCTGTGGAACGCCGTGTTTAAAGTCCACCGCTACGCGCCGGATTATCCCGGACTGGCCGGGCACGACCTGACGCCCAAAGGCGTCATCGAACTGCCGGCCTCTGAAAAGGGCAAGACCGGTCTCGACCAGGCGGATGCGCCCGCCGGTGAACGCGAACGCTTCGGAAACAATGAAAAAGGCAAAGGCGGAAAACGTCCGCCCCGCAACGAAGAAAACAACCCGTAAAAGGAGAACGCCAATGAAACGTTTATTAATTACCGTATTATTTCTTAGCGGAGTCGTATTTGCAGGCGGCGGTGGCGGTGGTGCCGGAGGCGGAGGTGCTGGCGCAGGGGGCGGTGGCAGAGGCTTATCTGGCGGCACCGGAGGCGGTCAGAACCAACGACTGAGCCAGAATCAGACGGACCAAAGTCAGCGTCAGAGTCAGACTGAACAGCGTCAGAGCCCGGATCCGGCACAGATGGTGAAGAAGATAATGACCAGCTACGATGCGGACAAGGATGGTGTGCTTTCGCTGGATGAACTGACGCAGGCGATGGGAGAAATACAAATGAACCGGACGCAGAAACCGGCGCAAGGCGGACAGAGTTCTGAACCTCAGGAGGCTGACAAAACAGCTGCCTTGATGATTGAAAAATATTCATCCGACCAAAAAGGTCTGACGACCGGCGACTTAACCAAGGCGCTCAGGGAAATAGCGCGACAGCGGACAGTGCGATAAGCGGCCGGCAGGCCCCAGCGAGAATGCTGAATAAAGGAGAAAGCAAATGAAACGTTCACTGATTCTTTTTGCACTGCTGGCCGGTTCAACTTTCGCCGCTGAACGTCCGTATATCATCGTCGGCACCGGGCAGACGAAGTGTTACGGCGATCATGGCGAGATTGCGCCGCCGCAGCCGGGCAAGCCGTTCTACGGGCAGGATGCGCAGTATCCCGATCCGAGGCCGAGCTATAAGGACAACGGCAACGGTACCGTGAGCGATCTCAACACCGGCCTGATCTGGGTGAAGGCGCGCGGCGAAAAAATTTCCTGGGACGCCGCCGTCGCAGGCGCGAAGACCTGCCGCACCGGAGGCTTCGACGACTGGCGAATGCCGACCATCAAGGAACTTTACTCGTTGATCAACTTCAACGGTGGCTGCGCCGGAACGGCGGCCAACTCAACGCCGTATCTCGACACCAAATATTTCGACTTTGTTTACGGCGACGAATCTACCGGCGTCCGCATCATCGACTGTCAGGACTGGTCGGCGACGGAATACACCGGCAAGACAATGAACGGCAACGCCACAGTCTTTGGCGTCAATTTTGCGGACGGCCGCATTAAAGGTTATCCGAAAGCGCCGCGCGGTCCCGGCCGGACGGAGGCAAAGACGCTCTATGTCCGCTATGTTCGCGGCAATCCGGACTACGGCAAAAATGATTTCAAGGATAACGGCGACGGCACGGTCACCGACCGCGCCACCGGACTGATGTGGCCGCAGACCGACAGCGGCAAAGGAATGAACTGGCAGGAGTCGCTGGCGTGGGTTCAGAAAATGAACGCTGAAAATTATCTGGGACACAACGACTGGCGTCTGCCCGACGCCAAGGAACTCCAGAGCATCGCGGACTATTCCGCCATCCCGGCCATCAATCAGAACTTTCTGAAAATGAGCGATCCGGAGGCGTGGTACTGGAGCAGCACGACACATCTCGACGGCCCTCCTGACCGGCGCGGCAATGCGGCCGTTTATGTTACGTTCGGCAAAGCCACCGGCTGGATGAAGCTGCCGCCGTCGATGGATCTTAAACTGCTCGACGTCCACGGCGCGGGCGCCCAGCGAAGCGATCCGAAGATTGGAAATCCTGCCGACTACCCGCACGGCCGCGGCCCGCAGGGCGATGTCATCCGAATCTATAATCTCGTGCGGCCGGTGCGCACCGTAACTCTTAAATAAAGGATCCCTCATGAAACGAACATTGCTTTTTTTCGCCCTGCTTGCCGGTTCAGTATTCGCCTACGAACGGCTGCAAGGGCCGACCGAACTGCTTTTCTGCGACAAGGAGAAGGCCTTTAACGGCTACACGTTCTTTGGTGTCGGTAGCCGGACCTATCTGCTCGATCTCGACGGACAGGTGGTTCACACCTGGCCTATCGGAACGAATCCGCATTTGCTGGACAACGGCCATATTCTCGACGCTTCGAAGGATGATCCCAGCGGATTCCAGGGCTTCAAGGAAGTGGACTGGGACGGCAAGACGGTCTGGGAATACACCGAGAAGCGCGCCGACTACGCGCCGCATCACGACTGGGTTCGCATCTTCAACAAGAAACTCAACGCGCCGACCACGCTCTACATCGCCAATAAAACCATTACGCCGGAACAGGCGATCGCCGCCGGAGCCGATCCGAAGAAAGGTCAGTCGGAGGGCGGTCAGATGGATGCCGTGGTCGAAGTGGATATGCAGGGCAACGTGGTGTGGGAATGGTGTTTCTTCGATCACGTCGTACAGGATGTTGATCCGGCGAAACCGAACTATACCGGCACAGGCAAAACCGTCGCGAATTATCCGGGGCGCATTAACATCAATATGCCGGGCAAGCCGCTCCGGCGCGACTGGCTGCACTGCAACTCGCTCGATTACAATGCGCAGTCGGGCCATATCGCGATCAACTCCGTGCAGGGTGAGCTCTATGTGATCGATCACGACGGAACGTTCGTTGCCGGCGATGCAAAGGCTGGCATTGTGAAAGCCGCCGGACCGGCGGGCGATTTTCTGTACCGGTTCGGCGACCCGGCCCGCTATGCGCAGGGCGACCCGCCGAAGGTTCTGGAAAACTGGGACTCGGCAACCTCCGGCCACAAACAGATGGGCGGCGCACATGACGTGTCGTGGATTCCTCCGGGGCTGCCCGGCGCCGGGCACATCATGGTCTTCAACAACGGCCAGTATCTCTACCAGCGGACGCCGCAGTCGTCGGTGCTCGAAATCAATCCTTTCCTCGATGCGAACGGAAACGACACCGGCAAGTATGTGAATCCGCCCGATGCCGGTTACCGGCGCGAAACCTACGATCACGATACGCACAACGAACCGCGCCAGATTTCGAAGCAGGTGGTCTGGAGCTACCGGTCCGTCAACAGCCACGGTTTCTTCAGCCATATCGGATCGAGCGGCCAGCGCCTGCCGAACGGCAATACGTTTGTCTGCTCCGATACCGAAGGCCATTTCTTTGAAGTAACCGCCGACGGCAAACTCGTCTGGGAATACATCAACCCGGTCACGCGCGACGGTGCAGTTAAAGTTCTCGGCGATGTTCTGCCGATGGCGAACTCGGCATTCCGTGCTTATCGTTACGCGGCGGATCATCCGGCTTTTAAAGGTCGGGATTTAAAGCCGGCGGGCACGATCACGGATCGCGCGGCGCAAGGCATAGACATCTATCCCAAGCGGAATCCGTCCGACGGCAAAGCCCGGCCGGAGAATCGCGGCGGGAAACGAAAAGAAGCGCCGGTTCCGGCCAGCGAAAAACCTTCGCAGCCCGATGTCGTAAAAGAAGCCGGTGCAGACGCGGCTCCAGGTAAACCGGCGGTTCCGCTGTCCGGTGATCGGTGGAGTCAGCCGGATTCAAACGGCGACGGATCGGTTTCGTTCGAGGAGTTCTGCGCACACGAAACAAAAAAACGGGGAGAACCTCTTGCGGCCGAGCGGGCCCGGAGTAAATTCGCGGAAATCGACACGGATAAAGATGGCGCGATTTCAAAAGAAGAAATGGCTAACGCACCGAAAGGTAAAGGAACGCGAAAATGAAACGCGGCGGTTTAATAGCACCTCTCAGTTTGAGCGTTGCGGCGGCGATGGCTGAGTCCAGGCCGCCGGCTGTGCGGCCGAATTTCGTCGTCATCCTCGGCGAAGGCCACGGCTGGAGCAGTACGTCCGTTCAAATGGACGACACCGTGTCCGGCTCGAAAAGTTCGTATGTCCACACTCCGAACTTTGAAAAGCTCGCGCAGGAGGGAATGCGGTTTGCCAACTTCTACGCCGCTTCGCCGCGCTGCACGCCGTCGCGCGCTACCATCCTCACCGGCAAAAGTCCGGCGCAGCTGCACATGACTTTTGTCGGTGAAGGCCGAGGGGAAAGCGGCGGCAGTACAAACGGACGGCTCATCCCGCCGCCGAGCACCATTGAACTGCCGGCCGGCGAAACAACCATCGCGGAACTGCTCAAACGCGCAGGATATGCCACCGCGCACTTCGGGAAGTGGCATGTCGGACGGACGGATCCCCGTCAGCACGGCTTTGACGAAAGCGACGGACCGACCGGTAACGGCGGACCCGATAATGTTGATAATCCGCATCCCAAGCAGCTTTACGGTATGACGGAGCGCGGGATCTCTTTCATGGCCCGGCAGGTCAATGCCGGAAAGCCGTTCTATCTTCAGCTGTCGCATTACGCTTCGCGTCAGGGCGGAGCTGCGAGTCCCGAAGCGCTCGCTAAAGTCAAGAGCCGGGGCGGCGGGCTGAGCGAGCAGGAAGTTGCCGAAGCAGCGGCCTGCCTTGATCTCGATATGGCGTTCGGAATGGTTCTGGAAAAACTTGATGAGCTGGGTATCGCCGGAAACACGTACGTTATTTTCACCACGGATCACGGAACGCCCGGGCGCAATACACCGCTGGCGGGCGGAAAAGGAACGGTGTGGGACGGCGGCCTGCGCGTTCCGTTTATCCTGCGCGGTCCGGGAATTCCGGCGAATACCTTTTCGCATGTCAGGGCGTTTGACGCAGACCTGTTTCCGACGCTGGCGGAACTGGCGAAAGTCAGCGAGCCGCTGCCGAAAAACATTGAAGGCGGCAGTTTCGCTGCGGTGCTGGCGAACGGCCGCGGAACAGTGCTGCGGCCGCGCGAAGAGTATGTCGTTTACTTCCCGCATTACGACAAGGATGCGGTCGGTCCGGCTTCTGCCATTCTGCTGGGCGATTTCAAACTGATTCACATTTACGAAACCGGCGTATCGAAACTCTTTGATATCAGCAAGGACATCGGCGAGCGCAACGACCTCGCCGCGAAAATGCCGGAGAAAGCCGCCGAACTGGAGCAGCGGCTCGATCAGTATCTGAAAGAGATCGGGCAGGAACTTCCCAAACCGAATCCGGACTACGACCCGTCCAAACCGACGGTCGGAAAACAGGACGGCAGGGAAAGAGGCAAGGACCGGACGCGGAACAACAAAACAAAGACAACGTTGTGAAATGCAGAACCGTCATCCTGCTATCGGTCTGCTTTTGTTCCGCTTTTTGTTTTGCCCAGAAAAAGCAGAACCAGAACACGGCAAAAAATATTCCGCTGATGATGGAAGCCGGCCCGGCTTCGGAAGATTTCCAGTGTTCGGAACTGTTGGCGTTTCCGACGGACACTGCGATTCAGATTCATCTGATTCCTCGGCAAGATATGACGATGCTGGTCCGCTACGGAACGGATGAAAACCGGCTCGATCAGCAGACCGATCCGCAAAACATTCCGGCCGGAAAACCGTATATCATCCGGCTCGAAAATTTAAAACCGGATGCGGACTGTTTTTACCGGATGGAATGGAACGGTACCGAAGGCCCGGTTCACCGCTTCCGCACCGCCCGTCCGGAGGGCGAAACGTTCAGCTTCGCCGTGCAGGCCGATCCGCATCTTGATGAAAATTCCAACCCCGCCGCCTATTCAAACACTCTGCAGAACATTTTGAAGGCGCGGCCGGATTTTCTGATCGATCTCGGCGACTCGTCGATGGTCGAAAAGCTGGACGATAAAAGCGATGCGGCCATTACGCAGAGAAATCTGCTGATGCGCAACTGGTACGGAACGGTTGCGCACAGCGTTCCGCTGTTCATGGTACCCGGTAATCATGACGGCGAGAAGGGAACGCTGTTTGACGGCACCGCAAAAAATTTCGCTGTGCGCTCCACCTTGATCCGCAAGCGGTTTTATCCGGTTGCGCCGGACGCCTTTTACAGTTCCGCCGCGCCGGACGAAAAGTTTTGCGGAACCGTGCGCAGCTATTATGCGTGGACGTGGGGTGATGCGCTGTTTGCGGTTATTGATCCGTACCGTTATCCGGCGCAGAACGCCGGACGTAAAGCCGGCGGCTGGGATGTTACGCTTGGCGGAACCCAGTACCGCTGGCTGCGCGGTGTGCTGGAGAACAGCACTGCCAAAACAAAATTTGTTTTCAGCCACCAGCTCGCCGGCGGCGATGAACAGGGCCGCGGCGGCGTGGAGCATGCCGACTGGTATGAATGGGGCGGACATGATCCGGACGGAACGTACCGCTTTGACGAAAAACGGCCCGGCTGGGGCAAGCCGATCCATCAGCTGCTGGTTGACACCGGCGTCACCGCATTTTTCCACGGGCACGACCATTTCTATGCGCGGCAGAAAAAGGACGGCGTGATCTATCAGCTGGTGCCGCAGCCCGCGGCTGCAAACGGAAAAGCGCCCGGACACGCCGCCGAGTACGGCTACACCGAAGGCGAACTGCTCGGCGGCTCCGGCTTTCTGAAAGTCACGGTTTCGCCCGGCAGAGCCGTCATCGAATTCATTCGCAGCGAATCGCCCGGCAAGGGCGGAAAAAACAGAACAGGCCGCTGATTGCTTTAACCATGCGCCAAGGAGTGATTCTGTCTTCGATACCCTTGAAGTTTCTATTTTGATCGGGCAACATCCCCGCCGTGCAGCACACTTTAAGTCCGGTGTTCGCGAAGAGGTGCTGCCCTGAAGTTGAAAACGATGTCGTAAAGGGAGATTGCGAATGAGTGGAAATCCGTTTCTTGGAGTGCTGTTTCATTGGCTGGGCGGGTTGGCTTCAGGAAGTTTCTATGTTCCGTACAAAGGCGTACGGAAATGGTCCTGGGAAGTTTACTGGCTGGTCGGCGGATTTTTCTCCTGGATCATCATGCCCTGGGTGCTGGCCTTGACGATGACGAACGATTTGCCGGGTGTACTGCGGCAGCAGTCCATGGGTACGCTGTGGTGGACTTATTTCTTCGGTGCCATGTGGGGGCTGGGCGGGCTGACATTCGGACTGACGATGCGCTATCTGGGAATGTCGCTGGGCATGGGCGTGGCGCTCGGCTATTGCGCGGCGTTTGGAACGCTGCTGCCTCCGCTTTTCAAATCCTTTATTCCGGCGATCCCCGTTCCGGAAACTATTGCACAAATTGCTTCCACACTGCCCGGGCAGATCACACTGAGCGGTGTCGGAATTTGTCTCCTCGGTATCACGGTTGCCGCGCTGGCGGGTCTGGCCAAAGAAAAGGAAATGCCGGCAGAAGAGAAGAAAAAATCCATTGCGGAATTCAACTTTTCCAAAGGCATTCTGGTGGCGACGTTTTCCGGCATTATGAGCGCGTGTTTTTCGTTTGCCCTCACGGCGGGTAATCCGATCGGCGCGGCATCGCTGGCGGCCGGAACATCGGCAATCTGGACCGGACTTCCCAAGCTGGTCGTGGTGCTGCTGGGCGGATTCACCACGAATTTCATCTGGTGCGTCCTGCTTACCATTAAGAACCGCAGCGGCTACCAGTACATTCGTTCGAAAGTGCGTCCGGAACACGCCGGTACAGCAGGCGGCGGCGGAGAACACGGCCCGGCGGCCGGTACAAAAGCGGCGGTCCGAACCTATACGGAGGCGGAACTCAAGGTGCCGATGCTGAGAAATTACATTCTGTCGGCGCTGGCTGGATTGACCTGGTACATGCAGTTTTTCTTTTACACCATGGGCGAAACCCAGATGGGCAAATTCGGGTTTGCCAGCTGGACCCTGCATATGGCCAGCATCATCATCTTCAGCACCATGTGGGGCTGGATATTTCACGAATGGAAAGGCGCCAGCAAAAAATCACACGGCCTTATTGCCGGCGGTATCCTGATCCTGATTCTGTCCACGATTGTCATCGGCTTCGGCACCTGGCTCAAAGGGCAGGGCGCTGTTGCGCCCTGATCGGAATCAAAACAGTGCATGTATGACAGGCGCGGATTTGACGATCCGCGCCTTTTTTTCGACGAATATCCGGCGGGCGCATCCGCCTCCGGTGAATGGCGTTGCGTTGCAAGGCGTGGTTTGATTTACTGAACGGCGTGGATAGAGACACAAAGCTGAATCGAAGTGTATTAACGGTCTGTTCGCAGCATGACTCGTCCGACACGGTCTACTGGCAATCCCGGAAACCGATTGAACGCCTCCGGGCAATTCAGATTAATCGGGAGGTGGCTTATGGTGAAACAGTCGCTAACGGCAGACTTCAAAGAATTTTTGACGTTGTTGAACGAAGCCGGCGTTGAATATCTCCTGATCGGCGGGTATGCGGTTGGATATTACGGATATCCGCGCACAACGGCTGATATGGATGTCTGGATTGCCATACAGCCGGACACCGCCCGAAAAATGGTAACGGTCTTCGGTCAATTCGGACTGCGGGGCGGCGATGTTACGGCGGATTTATTTCAGAAGCCGGGTAATATTATCCGCATGGGAGTGCCGCCGGTCCGGATCGAAGTTTTAAACGAAATTGACGGGGTAACGTTTCCGGAGTGTTTTATTCGGCGGAAGGTTGCTGAAATTGACGGGATATCAGTCAACCTTATTTCTCTTTCCGACCTGCGCCAGAATAAACTGGCATCAGGGCGTCACAAGGATCTGGATGACATTGAGCATTTGCCGGAGATTATATGAAACCTTTCAGTACGACTCTGAGCACCGGCATTGCGGATCTCGACCACACCATTCGCGGCGTGCTGGCCGACGATAACATTGTCTGGCAGGTGGACGATATCTCCGAGTATCAGGCCTTCGTGACGCCGTTCGCCCGGGCGGCGCATGATAACGGACGCGTACTGATTTATTTCCGCTTCGCTGCGTAGAAAGTAAGAACCCCGTTTGGGGGCGCGGGTGCATCCGGCTCCGGTGAATGGCGTTGCGTCGCAAGGCGCGGTTTTATTTTTTATACTTTTTTAATACGTCATGATGACATTTTAATTAGGCCGACCAATGTACCGCCTGTATTTTGGAGGCATGAAAACAGCAGAATGGTTACAGGTAATCGCATTTTTCGGCGCATTGATCGCGCTTTCTCCGCTCCTCGGTATTTATCTGGCCAAGGTATTAGACGGGCGACCGCCGCGTTTCTCGGGCTGGCTGCGTCCGTTGGAAAAATGGATTTATCGGCTCGGCGGTGTGCGGGCAGATGAAGAGATGCCGTGGCAGCACTATTTCCGGGCTGTACTGATTTTCAACCTCATCGGTCTTGTCACCCTGATGGCGCTCCAGATGACACAGGCGTGGCTGCCGCTGAATCCGCAAAAGCTTCCGAATGTGCCCTGGGCGCTGGCGCTGAACACGGCGATCAGCTTTATCACGAACACGAACTGGCAGGCCTATGCGGGCGAAAGCACGATGAGTTATTTCACGCAGATGGCCGGTCTGGCTGTGCATAATTTCCTCAGCGCCGCGACAGGCATCGCGGTGCTGCTGGCTCTGGCGCGCGGTCTGAAACGCGCCTCGGCAAAGACACTTGGCAGTTTCTGGGTGGATGTTACCCGTGCAACAGTTTATGTGCTGCTGCCGCTGGCGCTGATTCTCGCTGTCGCGCTGACCAGTCAGGGTGTGGTGCAGAATTTTAATCCTTACGCAAAAGCGGCCACCTTGGCGGGTACGGAGATGGTCATTCCTCTTGGTCCCTCGGCGTCGCAGATTGCCATCAAACAGCTCGGCACAAACGGCGGCGGTTTCTTCGGCCAGAACAGCGCGCATCCTTTTGAAAATCCTACGCCGCTGTCTGATTTTTTAGAGATGTTCGGCTTGCTCATTGTTGCTGCTTCACTGGTCTTTGCGTTTGGTTTGCTGGTCGAGGATCGGCGGCACGCGTGGTGCCTGTTCGGCGTGATGCTGGTGCTGCTGGCTGGAAGTTTTTCGGTGGCGTGGCGGGCGGAGTCGCAGCCGAATCCGGTACTCAGCCAAACCGGCCCGCTGCTGGAAGGTAAAGAGGTTCGCTTCGGCGTGATGAACAGCGTTCTTTTTGCCGCAGCGACGACGGGCACGTCCTGCGGCGCGGTCAATTCGATGCACGACAGCTTCATGCCGCTGGCGGGACTGATGCCGTTGTGGAATATGATGCTCGGTTGTATCGCCTTCGGCGGCGTCGGCGCCGGGCTCTACGGCATGCTGATGCATGTGCTGATCGCGGTATTTATCGCCGGTCTGATGGTCGGACGTACACCGGAATATCTCGGCAAAAAAATACAGGCATGGGAAGCAACGTGGGCCGTGGCGGCGATTCTCATCCCGAACACGCTGATTCTGCTGGGCTCGGCGTTCGCATGCAGCGCAGCAACCGGACTGGCGAGTCTAACCAACGGAGGCCCGCACGGTCTGAGCGAAATTTTTTATGCCTATGCGTCGTGTGCCAATAACAACGGAAGTGCTTTTGCGGGGCTGAACGCCAATACGTATTTTTACAACCTTACACTCGGCGTCACGATGTTCGCGGGTCGCTTCGGCGTGATCTTCGCTGTTCTAGCCATCGCCGGCCATCTGGCCGCCAAGAAAACCGTACCGGTCTCGCCCGGCACTTTCCCGACCAACGGGCTGACGTTCGCCTGTGTACTGCTGGGTGTAATTGTGATCATCGGCGCGCTGACGTTTTTCCCGGCTCTATGTCTGGGGCCGATCATCGAGCACGGTTTGATGTTAACGGGCCGCGCATTTTAAGGAGCAGTCATGAGCACAAAAATAGAAATACAATACTCCATGCTGGTGCGGCGGGCTGTTCTGGACGCCTTCCGGAAATTGCATCCGCGCGAGCAGATCAAGAATCTGGTTATGCTTGTTGTCTGGATCGGCGCGATTTTAAACACGCTGTTTCTGTCTCACGAATTCTCATCGTTCAATCTGCAAATCTGTCTGTGGCTCTGGTTCACCTGCCTGTTCGCCAATTTTGCCGAGGCGATGGCGGAGGGGCGCGGCAAGGCGCATGCCGATGCACTGCACAAGATGAGGACCAAAACTCCGGCGCGCAAACTGATCGGCGGAAAAGAGAGCTCCGCAACCGGGCCGGATCTGAAAATCGGCGACCTGTTCGTTTGTGAAACCGGCGATGTGATTCCCGCCGACGGCGAGATTATCGATGGCATTGCCACGGTCGACGAATCGGCGATAACGGGCGAATCCGCGCCGGTAATCCGCGAGAGCGGCGGCGACCGCAGTGCCGTCACCGGCGGTACGCGGGTCATCAGTGACCGCATCGTCGTGCGCGTCACAGCGGAAGCGGGGCATTCCTTTCTCGACCGGATGATCTCGATGATCGAAGGTGCACGGCGGCAGAAGACGCCGAACGAGATCGCGCTGAATATCGTATTGGTCAGCCTGACCGCGCTGTTTATTCTGGTTGTTCTGACGCTGCCGGCCTATGCCCGCTACAACGAAGCCGCCGCCGGGCAGAAAGATGTCGTGCTCACCACACTGCCGGTGTTGCTGGCGTTAATAGTCTGTCTGATTCCCACAACGATCGGCGGCCTGCTCAGCGCGATCGGCATCGCCGGCATCGGACGGCTGATGCGCCGCAACGTGCTTGCCACCAGCGGACGCGCGGTTGAAGCCGCCGGCGACGTGGACGTACTGCTGCTCGACAAAACGGGTACAATTACGCTGGGCAACCGGATGGCGACAGAATTTATTCCGGCACCCGGCATCAAAATCGAAGAGGTCGCCGATGCCGCGCAGCTGGCCTCGCTGGCCGACGAAACACCGGAGGGCCGTTCCATTGTTGTACTGGCCAAAGAAAAACACGGCTTGCGCGGACGCGACGTTGCCGGGCCTCATGCACGGTTTATTCCGTTTACGGCGCAGACCCGCATGAGCGGTCTGGATCTGGATGCGGAAACCGGTGCCGCGCCGCGCCGCATCCGGAAAGGCGCGGCCGAAACGGTGCGCCGCTTCGTCGAAGAACAGGGCGGCCTTTACCCGAAGGCAGTCCATGACGCGGTGAGCGAGGTTTCCCGCGCCGGCGGTACGCCGCTGGTCGTTGCCGAGGGCGCACGCGTACTCGGCGTCATCCGCCTCAAAGACGTAGTCAAAGGCGGCATTCGCGAACGCTTTTCCCAGTTGCGCAAGATGGGTGTGCGCACCGTGATGATTACCGGGGACAATCCGCTCACCGCCGCCGCCATCGCCGCCGAAGCGGGCGTAGACGATTTTATCGCCGAGGCCAAACCGGAAGACAAACTGGCGCGTATCCGGAAAGAACAATCCGACGGGCGGCTCATCGCCATGATCGGTGACGGCACGAATGATGCACCCGCGCTGGCGCAAGCCGATGTTGGCGTTGCAATGAACACCGGCACGCAGGCCGCCCGCGAGGCCGGCAACATGGTAGACCTCGACAGCAATCCGACTAAACTTATCGAAGTGGTCGAGATCGGCAAGCAGCTGCTGATGACACGCGGCGCGCTGACAACTTTCAGTATTTCCAACGACGTCTCCAAATATTTCGCCATTCTGCCCGCGATGTTCGGCCTGCTTTATGCCGCCAGCCCTGGCGGTCACGGCCCGCTTGATAAATTGAACATCATGCACCTGCATTCGCCGGAGAGCGCGATCCTGAGCGCGGTGGTTTTCAACGCGCTGATCATTGTCGCGCTGATTCCGCTGGCGTTGCGCGGCGTGAAGTATACGCCGATCGGGGCTGCGGCCATCCTGCGTAAAAACATGCTGATCTATGGCGCCGGCGGCATCATTATACCGTTCATTTTTATCAAACTGCTTGATCTCTTCCTGGTCGCCGCACACTTCGTGAAATGAAAGAAAGGATCGCACAATGTTCAAACTGATATTCCAATCAATGCGGCTGACACTTGTATTCACCGTACTGACCGGGCTGCTCTATCCTCTCGCCGTCACGGGCGTGGCGCAACTCGCCTTCCATGACAAAGCCAACGGCAGCCTGATTGAGCGCAACGGTAAAATTATCGGCTCGGAGCTGCTCGTTCAGCCGTTTACAGGCGCTAAATATTTCTGGCCGCGGCCTTCTGCGTGCGGTTATGCGACTGCGCCGTCGGGTGCCAGCAACCTCGGCCCGGCCAGCGCCGCGCTGCAATCCAATGTCACTGCCAACGCTACGGCGTTTCGGACGGCGCACCATCTGGCCGCCGGCGTGCCGGTACCGTCCGACATGGTCTTTACCTCGGGAAGCGGTCTTGATCCGCACATCAGTCCCGAAGCGGCACGGCTGCAAATTTCCCGTGTCGCCGCCGCACGCGGCGTCCGTGACGATGCGGTGCGGGAGCTGGTAGAAAAACTTATCAAACCGCCGCAGCTCGGTTTTCTCGGTGAGCCGCGGGTGAACGTCCTGTTGCTGAATCTGGCGCTCGATCAGCAGAAATAGAAGAATGTGGCGAAATAATACTGTTATGATAGGCTGAAAAAATGACCGATCAGCAACGACCTAACCCGGATGCGCTGCTCGCGAAAATCCAGCGGGAAGCCCGGACTGCGCAGCGCGGACGGCTTAAAATATTTCTGGGAATGTGCGCGGGTGTCGGCAAGACCTACGCCATGCTGAAGGAGGCTCAGGCGCGCAAAGCCGACGGATGCGATGTTGCCATTGCTTATGCCCAGACACACGGTCGCAAGGAAACAGACGCTTTGCTGGAAGGTCTGGAAATTATCCCGCGGCGGCGCATTCGCCACCGCGACGTTTTGCTGGACGAGATGGATATCGATGCCGTTCTGGAGCGGAAACCCGCTTTAGCGCTGGTGGACGAACTGGCTCATACCAATGTTCCCGGCAGCCGTCATCCCAAACGCTATCAGGATGTATTAGAGCTGCTCGATGCAGGCATCGATGTTTACACCACACTCAATGTTCAGCACATCGAAAGCCGCGTGGATGTGGTCGGGCAGATCGTCCGGGCGCCCGTTAGAGAAACCGTACCGGATACCGTTCTGGATCGCGCTGACGATCTGCAACTGGTGGACATCAC
This sequence comes from uncultured Verrucomicrobiota bacterium, assembly GCA_903826865.1. Taxonomy (GTDB): domain Bacteria; phylum Verrucomicrobiota; class Kiritimatiellia; order Kiritimatiellales; family Tichowtungiaceae; genus Tichowtungia. The sequence goes on along the minus strand of CAIKGD010000083.1, from coordinate 42,619 downwards.
GCCGCAGGATTTACGGGAGCGGCTGGCCGATGGCAAAGTCTATCTGGGTGAGCGTGCCGCCACGGCGGCCGATCATTTTTTCCGTGAAGAAAACCTGACGGCGCTTCGGGAAATTGCTTTGCGTGTGACCGCCGATCAGGTGGGCCGGGATGTGCGCGAGGCCATGACTGCGAATCGGGTGGAAGGGCCGTGGAAGTCCGGCGAACGGTTGCTGGTGGCGGTTGGTCCCAGTCCGTATTCGGAACCGCTCGTTCGCTGGACGCGGCGAATAGCCGCCGCTATGGATGCCCGCTGGATGGCCGCCTATGTCGAAACACCGCGACCGCTGTCCGAGGAACAAAAGAAACAATTGACCCGGAATTTGTCGCTTGCCCGCGAACTGGGCGCGGAAACCGTCACCGGACTGAGTGATGATTCCGCGAACGGACTTTTGCGGATCGCCCGCGAACACAATGTCACACAGATCATCGCCGGAAAACCGATGGCGGCTTTCTGGCCGCGGTTCCTCGGCAGGCGGACGCTGGTTGACAAATTGATTCAACAGAGCGGCGATATAGATATCTGTGTCGTTCGCGCCGAAAAATCAGGCAAGCGCTCCGCAGCTGTTCCGAAGCTGGATTTTCTCGCCGGGAGCTGGAAGGTTGAATCGCTGATGGGTTTGGTTGCGGTGGCGGGCATCACGGGACTTTCCCTGATTCTGGAAACGTTCATAGGATATTGGACGATTGCGTTGCTGTACCTGCTGGCGGTGGTTTTACTGGCCACGCGATTTTCCAGACGCGCCATTTTCCTGACGGCCGCGCTCGGTGCGTTGACATGGAATTTTCTTTTCATTCCGCCGGTCTTCACCTTCCGGATTTCCAGTTTTCCGGACGCGCTGATGTTTATTATGTATTTTGTGGTCGCACTGGTGATCGGAGAAATGACGGCCCGTCTGCGGCTGCGCGAGTTCTCTGAACGCCGCCGGGAACAGCGCGCGCAAGCACTTTACCGCGTCGCGCAAAGTGCGGTGGAGAGCGGATCGCTCGATCAAGGTTTGCGCAGTGTGATCCGCGAAGTGGACACGTTACTTGAGGCCCGCTCCGCCGTTCTACTGGCAAGCACGGGCGGCGGACTTAATGCTCAACCTCATTCGGCAGGAACCTGGGATATAAGCAAAAAGGAAATGGCGGTTTCGGCCTGGTCTTTTCTCAATGGCAAAACCGCCGGACGTTTCACCGATACGCTGCCGGAATCGGAAGGATTGCACCTGCCGCTGAAAACCGCGCAGGGCAAATGGGGCGTGCTGGCCGTCCGGTTCGCGCATCCCAGAACGCTGGCGGTTGATGAACAGGAGTTGATCGAAACATTGACGGATCATATCGCGGTCATCATTGAACGCTACCGGTGGATGGAGGCGGCCAACGATTCACGGATCGCGGTGGAATCAGAACGCCTCTACAAAGCACTGTTTGACTGTGTGTCACACGAGCTGAAGACACCGCTGGCTGTGATGACCACGGCGGCGGGTGAGCTCAATATTCTGCTTGCCGGCTCGCCGCTGAAAGGCGGAATAACATTCCTCGATGAAATCGAAACCGCCGTCCGCCGGTTGCGCCGGGTCGTGGACAACCTGCTGGATATGACCCGGCTGGAAACAGGCCGCCTGCGTCTTGAAGCCGTCTGGTGCGACATGGATGAATTGATGGATGCCGCTCAGGAACAGGTTGCAGATGTGATTCGGGATCACCGGATCAAGATTGTCATCAAACCGGAACTTCCGAGCTTCAAGCTGGATTTCGCTTTGATGCAGCACACGTTATCCAACCTTCTTTCCAACGCCGCTCAATACAGTCCGTCTGGAACTGAAATCAATGTTACCGCCCGGCGCGACGAAAACCAGCTGGTTGTGCGCGTGTCAGATCAGGGTCCCGGTTTTTCGGCAGAGATGCTGAGTCATGCTTTTGATAAATTCTATCGCGGGTCCAACGCCAGACCGGGCGGCACGGGCCTGGGACTTTCCATTGTCAGAGGATTTGTTCAATCCATGGGCGGGCAGGCTGAGGTCGTCAATGATTCCGGCGGCGGCGCGGTGTTCACGTTGCGCGTGCCGGTCGAATTTGCAGCGGAGGTCGTCTCATGAGTCTGAAAACCGCACTGATAATTGACGACGAGGTTCAGATTCGCCGCCTGCTGAAGGTGACGCTCGAAGCTGAACAGTATCGCGTCTATGAAACGGAGACCGGTCAAACCGGCTTGATCGAACTCGCGCACCGGAAACCGGATGTGGTGTTGCTCGACCTCGGCTTACCGGATATGGATGGCATCGACGTGCTGCGGCGTCTGCGCGAATGGAGCAAAGTTCCCGTACTCATCCTTTCAGTCCGGCAGGGCGTCGAAGATAAAGTTTCCGCACTGGATGCCGGTGCAGATGACTACCTCACCAAACCCTTTCACAGCGCGGAGCTGACGGCGCGGCTTCGTGCCATCCAGCGGCACACGGCGGCGGAAATGGCGGAACCCGTTTTCGAATGTGCTTCGCTGCAAATCGATTTTGCGTCACGAATCGTGAAGCGCTCCGGACAGGAGATTCCTCTCACGGCGACGGAATACGCGCTCCTGCGGGTTCTTGCGCAAAACGCTGGCAAAGTAGTCACGCACCGCCAGCTCCTGCGCGAAGTCTGGGGTCCGCAAGCGGAAGAACAGGCACAGTACCTGCGGGTCTATATGAACCATCTCCGCAAAAAACTGGGAGAGCAGGCCGACCAGCCGCGTCTGCTGCGCAACGAGCCCGGTATCGGGTATCGGCTGACGTGCTGAATATTTTCAACCGGAAGCTTGGAGCGAGGCTCCACCAAACTGGCAGCGACCCGAAAGGGAGACAAAACCGTTTCCAAACTCTGGAAAAAATGAGAGAACGGAACGCGTCAGCAGGAGACTTTCATGAAACCTTTCAGCACGACGCTAAGCACCGGCATTGCGGATCTCGACCACACCATTCGCGGCGTGCTGGCCGGCGATAACATTGTCTGGCAGGTGGACGATATCTCCGAGTATCAGGCTTTTGTGACGCCGTACGCCCGGGCGGCGCATGATAACGGCCGCGTGCTGATCTATTTCCGTTTTGCGCGGCACGCGCCGCTGCTGCCGCCGGGGATGGCGACCGAAGTGCATGAGCTCGATCCGCAGATCGGCTTTGAAGGGTTTATCGCCCGCATCCACGAAGTCATCCGCCGCGCCGGAAAGGGGGCGTTCTACGTTTTCGACTGTCTGTCTTGTTTGGCCGTGGACTGGTATTCCGACCAGATGCTCGGCAATTTCTTCATGCTGACCTGTCCCTATCTCTTCGACCTTGAAACCGTCACCTACTTCGCGCTGTTCCGCAATTACCACACGCAGCACGCTATCGGCCCCATCAGCCGCACGACGCAGCTTTTTCTGGATGTCTATTCCCACAAGGGCAATCTGTACCTGCGCCCGATGAAGGTGCAGCACCGGCACTCGCCGACGATCAATATGCTCCATGCCTGGCGCAAAGAGGACGACACCTTTCACGCCGTTAGCTCCAGTAATATTATTTCTGAAATTCTCACCTCGGCCCGCTGGTCCGGACTCAGCGCGGACAGCAGCGCCGATTTCTGGGAGACGGCATTTGTCCGTGCCCGCGAAATGATCAAGGCCGGTGCCTATCGTCCCGATATTCCCGAGCGCGGGAAAAATCTCTACGAGCAGCTTTCACGGATGATCATTTCGCGCGACGAAGGCATGCAGCGGCTGATTTCACGCAATCTGACGCTTGAAGATATTCTCGATGTGCGCAAGCGCATGATCGGCACGGGGCTGATCGGCGGGAAGACCGTCGGGATGCTGCTGGCCCGCGCCATTCTCAAGCGCGCCAATCCGCACTTTGTGGAACTGCTCGAAGAGCACGATTCGTTTTTCATCGGCTCTGACGTGTTCTACACCTTCCTGGTGCGCAACGGCATCTGGAAGGTGCGCCACAACCAGCGCGATCCCGAGCGCTTTCTCGAAGGGGCCGAAGAGGCCCGCCACATGATCATCCGCGGCGATTTCCCCGATTATATTCTCAAGCAGTTTGACGAAATGCTCGACTACTTCGGCCCGTCGCCGTTTATCGTGCGCTCGTCGTCGCTGCTCGAAGACAACTACGGCAACTCCTACGCCGGAAAATACGACAGCGTCTTCTGCGCCAATCAGGGGCCGCGCGAGCGCCGCCGTCAGGATCTGCTCGCCGCCGTGAAAACAATTTACGCCAGCTCCATGAGCGAGCGGGCGCTGAACTACCGTGCCCATCGCGGCGCGCTCGACAAGGACGAGCAGATGGCGCTGCTGGTCATGCGGGTTTCCGGCGCTTCGTACGGGCACTACTTTTATCCGCAGGCGGCGGGCGTCGCGTTTTCGTTCAACCCGTATGCGTGGAGCCCGGAAATTGATCCGAAGGCGGGCGTCATGCGGCTGGTCTTCGGACTCGGCACGCGCGCCGTGGACCGCTCGGACGACGACCACACCCGTATCGTCGCGCTGAATGCGCCGGACAAACGTCCGGAAGGCAACTTTGAAGCGACACTGCAATATACACAGCGCCGCGTGGACTGCCTCGACCTCGAATCCAACCAGCCGGTTTCCGAGCTTTTCAGCGATCTTATCCGCACGCCGCCGGAGGATATGCCGCTGGATATGTTTGCCGCCGCTGATACGGTCAGTCTGCCCGACGACCGGAAGGTCGAACGCCGGATGCTCACGTTCGACAAACTGCTCAAAGAGACGCCCTTTGTTCAGGACATGCGCGATATTCTCCGCATTCTGCATGAAGCCTACGATTATCCGGTGGACATTGAATTCACCATGAACTTCGTGGACGGCAAACACTACCGCATCAATCTGGTGCAGTGCCGTCCGCTTCAGGTGCAGGGCATCGGCGCGGTTAAACTGCCTGAGATCAAAGTGCCGGAACAGAACCGCATCATCGAAGCGCGCGGCGCGGTCGTCGGGCAGAGCCGTCTGATTCCGGTGGACCGCCTGATCTATGTGGTGCCCGCGCTTTACGGGAAGCTTCCGCAGCAGGAGCGCTACGCCGTCGCGCGGCTGCTCGGCGAGATCAACCGCACCGCGCCGGCAGACAGCACTACGATGCTGCTCGGCCCCGGACGGTGGGGCACCAGCAGTCCGGAACTCGGAATTCCCGTCAGCTTCAGCGATATCAACCGCGTCAACGTTCTGTGCGAAATCGTCGCCATGCACGAACATCTGGTACCCGACGTATCGCTCGGCACGCACTTTCTCAACGAGCTGGTTGAAAACAACATGCTCTATCTGGCGCTGTTTCCGAAGCAGGGAAACAACTTCCTCAATGAAGAATTTTTCAAGCAGAGCCGCAACCGGCTGCTTGATCTGGTTCCGGCGGCGGAAAAATGGGCGGACACCGTGCATGTCATTGAAACGCACGACCTGCCCGGCGGCAGCGGTGTCAACCTGTGGGCCAACGCGGTTGAACAGAAAGTCGTCTGCTACCTCAAGGCACGGTGAAGGGAAAACAGGTCAGAACAGATGGAAGCACCAAACTAAAAGGCAAATGATGAAAGATATAGAAACCTCCAAGAAAATCGCCGTACTGATCGATGCGGAAAATGCGCAATGCAGCGTATTGGCCGCCGTGCTGAACGAAATTTCAAAGCATGGGCATATTGTTGTGAAAAAAGCCTATGGCGACTGGAGCAGTACTCATCTGAAAAACTGGAAACAACCGCTGAACGAGCTGGCGATCAATCCGGTGCAGCAGTTTTCCTATACACAGGGGAAAAATTCATCGGACGCGGCGATGATTATCGACGCTATGGATCTGCTTTATTCCAAGCAGTTTGACGCTTTCGCGCTTGTTACGAGCGACAGCGATTTTACTAAACTGGCATCACGGCTGAAGGAGGCTCAGATTTTTGTCTTCGGCGTTGGCGAGGAAAAGACTCCTGCCGCCTTTCGCAATGCATGCGATGATTTTATCCGTACAGAAGTGCTTCAGCTGCCTGACGAGGGGAGGGCTGGCAGCAAGGCGGGCATAAAAACGGCGGCGGCCAAAAAAAACGAGACACAGCTCTGTCAGGATACCAGGATGGTTAACATCCTTCGCAATGCCGTCGCTGAATATGCCGCTGACGATGGTTGGGCCATGCTTGGATCCTGCGGCAGTCTGATCAAGCGCCAGTATCCGGACTTCGACCCGCGCAGCTATGGCTGTCGGACGTTCACGCTGCTGTTCCAAGCCACCGGCCTTTTTGAAATCGAACGACGCGGCAGTGGTGCGACACAAGCCGTCTATGTGAAAGACCGGAAAAAACAGCAAAAAGCGGGCAACCGGATTGCTGGTTAATTTTAGAAAATGCGAATCAGGCTTAAAGGGTTAAGGCGGTCGAGTGAACTTGTTTTTTAAATTGCCGCCCGTTGTGCGATGAAAGAGAATTCGGCGCATGAGTCAGGAGCTTCAACCCGACCGCGAGGCGTTTATCAAACTGGCGAAGGCTGTCATGCCGTTCGGTAAATATGCCGGACGGCGGCTGGTTGATCTGCCCGAGCCGTATATCGTCTGGTTTAAGCAGAAGGGATTCCCGAAAGGCGAACTGGGGCAGATGCTCGAAACCGTTTACACCATTAAAGCCAACGGGCTCGAATATCTCTTCCATCCCGGCGCGAAAAATCCCGAGCAGAGATAAGTTTTTCAGCAGACGGGTCGGTTAAAGATCAGGCTCTTCCTTCGCTGCTTTTTTCGCCGCCTTTTTCGCCGGGCTTTTATGCTTTTTTTTGTCGCCGCTGACGGATGCCGCCGGATGCTGATCGAGAATCGGCTGGAGATAAGCGCGGGCAGCAATCGCCGCTGCGTTTGTTGTGCCGGACGGGACAGGGATTTCCTGGAACGGCGCGTTTTTCATGTCGAAAAGTTCACCGTGGTTGGTCAGCTTGAATCCGGCATTGCGGACATAGGATTTTCCGCTCAGTTCAACATACACCCAATCGCGCGGAGTTCCTTTCGCACCGCGGATCTGCGCAGCGAAGCTGTGCCCGTCAATGGTCACGCCGGCGGGCAGTGCGGCTCCGCCGAGTTCGGCAAAAGTCGGGAAGAAATCACTGAAGTCAATCAGGTCGCGGTTTACTTTGCCCGCCGGCGTAATGCCGGGCCGGTTGACAATAAGCGGTACGCGGCTGCCGCCTTCAAGCAGAGTGCCTTTATTCCCGCTGATGGATTTGCCGTTCACCGTGGCGGCTTCAACGCCGAAGCGCGCCGTACCGTTATCGCCGGTGAAGATAACGACCGTTTTTTCGCGCAGCTTCAACCGGTCGAGTTCCGCAATAAGTTTGCCGACGAGCTTATCCATGTATTCAACATTATCCGCATAGAGCCGCGTCTGGTCTGCGCCGGGGGCGCTGTCGGGTGTCCGCTGAATGGGCCCGTGAATATGCGGCATCGGATAGTAGATAAAAAACGGCTGGTCTTTATGCCGGGTCATAAATGAGGTGACGGCGTCGTACACGACATCCGGAAAATAGGTGCCTTTCGGAAATTTTACCGGCTTGCCATTAACTGTATAAACTGCGTCCGGCGTGCACCAGTAGCGTTCATCGCCTTTGTTGAAGATGATGTGCTCATCGAATCCCCATTCGCCCGGACCGAAACTCATCTGGCCCCACTTGCCGGCACAGGCCGTCACATAGCCGGCGCTTTTCATGACCGTTGGAATCATTACTTCGCGCGACGGATCAATGGCCTCTTTGCTGTGGTTGCTGTTCAGACCGGTGCGGAACGGATAGCGGCCGGTGAGCGCCTCGCAACGCGACGGCCCGCACAGCGGGGTCGAATAACAGAGTTCGAAGCGCGTACCGCTTTGCGCCAGCGCATCAATGTTCGGTGTTTTAAAAGGCCCGCCGCAACAACCGATATCACCAAGCCCCACATCGTCGGAAAAAATTAAAATAATGTTCGGCTTGCCGGCGGAAGCCGCTTCCGCAGCCGTTACCTGACCGGCGGTCAGCGCCAATGCGGCCAGCTCAAGGCCGGCAAGTTTCATCAACCCCGGATTCTTCATACAGCAACCCTTTCCTGTTCAAGTGTACTATGTAAAACGTCTGTCAGCGGAATTTATTGTCTGGATGACGTGCGGATCGCTTTGTAAACGGGGTTCGGCAGTAGAAACGCTGGCTTTTCCCTCCGGCATCCGTTACAACCCGCCACGACATGAAAAAGCGCGCGGCAGTCGGAATGAGCGGCGGCACGGACAGTTCCGTGGCGGCGGCTCTGCTTGTGGAGCAGGGCTGGGAAGTTATCGGCCTGACCGCCCACATGTGGAAAAACGGCTCGCGCTGCTGTTCACTCGAAGATGTCGCCCGCGCCCAGAAAGTCTGCGCGGCGCTCGGCATCCGCCACTACGTCGTCAACGCGCAGGACCGCTTCGAAGAAAAAGTGGTGAACCCGTTCGTCAGCGAATACGCGGCGGGCCGCACGCCGTCGCCGTGCATTGCCTGCAACCAGTTCATCAAATTCGGCTTTCTGCTCGATCGCGCCGTGCAGCTCGACTGCGCCGTGCTGGCGACCGGCCACTACGCCCGCATCGAAGAACGCGGCGGCGCGTTTCATCTGCTGCGCGGCGCGGACCGCACCAAAGACCAGTCTTACTTCCTGCACCGCCTCTCGCAGAAACAGCTCGCGCATGTCGTGTTTCCGCTCGGCGGCTGGACGAAAGAGGAAGTCAAAAAATGGTCGGCCGATCACGATCTGCCGGTTATCCCGCGCGGCGAAAGTCAGGACCTCTGCTTTGTCGAAGAGGGCATGTATCCCGAATTTGTCGAAGCGCGCGCGCCGGAAGTCAAAAAGAAAGGCCGTGTACTCGACGATAAAGGAAACAAGCTGGCCGACCACGACGGCATCCATCGCTTCACTGTTGGACAGCGCGGCGGCACCGGCGTCGCCGTTGGGGAACGCGTTTACGTCAGCCGCATTGATGCCGCTAAAAACGAAATTACTCTTTCGCCGCGCGAAGGCGTCATGCAGTCCGAATGTCTGGTGCAGGACGCGCATTGGATTTCAGGACATTTTCCCGAAAATCAAACTCCGCAACCCACCCCGGCCTGCGGCCACCCCTCCACCGGAGGGGAGCTCTTAAAATCCCCTCCTTTGGAGGGGTGCCGGAACGGCGGGGTGGGTCATTCTGTTTTCACCGTCCAACCCCGCTACGGCCATCGCGGCGCGCCAGCAACGCTGAAAAAAATCAACGACACTGAATTCAAAGTTTGTTTTGCCGAACCGCAGTTCGCGCTCACTCCCGGTCAGGCGGCGGTCGTTTATGACGGCGACGAAGTTCTCGGTGGCGGGTGGATTAAGTAATTATTTGGAGTGCGCAGGCTTGCCTGCGCTTTAGTTGCCGAAGCTTGCTTCGGTGAGCAGTCGAAGCAAGCTTCGCCCTGCAAAAGCGGCGGCAAGCCGCCGCAGTCCATAGCTTATTTTATATTCACCGGAATCAGGATTTCGTTCCGGCGCAAAAACCAGGGAGTAAACGGCGGGTTGTAGCGCGCCCATATCGGATCGCCCGCAACAGTAAGTCCCTTTGCACCAATCCACGACTCCAGTTCCGCTTTGAATTTAAGGTAGCGCGCCTGACTCCAGAAACCGGAGTAGCGCACGGCGGCGACCCGGCGGGCCGGAATCGGACGTAACGTGACCTTGGGATCCGCCGGTGCCGGAAGAGTTCCGAGCGTATATGTTGCCGGCATCATGAAACTCACGGCCCACTTTTCCTGCGCGGGCTGTTGTCCCACGGGAGCGGTCATAGCCACCTTGCCGTGCGTCTGGTTTTCGCCGGAAATATATTGAAAGAGCCTGCCGAACGCCGAGTTTCCGGCATCTTCCAGACTTCCGTCCACGACCGTTTCGGCGAGGATGTGGGGCGCGTAATCGCGGGTCTCAAACCGGCCGTCTGTTTCCACTACCTTGTAGGTTGCTTCTTCGATTGCCATGACATTCCTCGCTCCTATGATTAGAACTGCGGCTGTAAGCAGAATACGAATTGTATGTTTCATGACCACCGCCCCGGATTATTTGCACGTAGCTGTATCAATCAGTGTCTTCTCGAAGAGTAACACCGCCGATCAGAATAAACACAATCTTCTTTTCCGTATTCCGACATCGCGTCTTGCGCCCATTTGGAGTGCGGCAGCTTGACGGCGCTTTCACTGTACGGTCGCGGGGAAAAGCGGCATCAAGCTGCCGCACTCCAAAACTCAAAGAGCCGCAGTTCGCCCTTACTCCCGGCCAGGCGGCGGTTGTCTATGACGGCGACGAAGTTTTCGGCGGCGAGAAGGAATAACACCGAAGAGTTGTCTCAACCTACCGACCTGCAGATAAGTTGTGGTGGCAGGACGCGATATAGGCCAACTTCATTCTTCGTCATTCTCATCGTCATCAGAATCCTCGTAGTTGAATTCGACCTTACTTTGGCTGACGATCTCCGTCATGATATTGTCTAGATAGCCTTGGGCAACTCCTAACCCGTGGTTTTGCAACTTGCTTCCAAAGGGCAACTCGCGTTGTCGCGTAAAGAGTTTTGAGAATTGAGCACCTTCGTATTTAGAATAATCCCCTTTTTTGTGAAACCCGTGCGCTACATAGTCTTCCGCCAGAACATAGATCGCGTACAGATTCGCAAAACTGCTTCTCGACTTTGAACCACGGGTAGCGGAAACCGTTTTAAGGTTAATGTATTGTAGAAGAGGGCTTTTTTCGAAAAGATCTTGTGCGGCAGTTCCGAAGTGCCGAGTAAGAACTGCGTTTATTACTGGGGTGAAGTCGTGTTCCATGGTGTCCGCCCTTCAAAGATTGCCAGATGTTGTTGAGATGGTGATTCTTGTTGTTCGTATATCTTAGGTTCTCGGCGCAGGACTTCTCCATTGTATTGTTCCCGAATAGCCAAACGGCGAAGTCCGATTTTCACATACGTTTCCTCGGCCTCAATACCGACGGAGTTGCGCCCCAACAGCTGCGCGACTGATGAGGTGGTGAATGTTCCGGAAAACGGGTCAAGTACTAGGTCTCCAGGATTTGAACTCGCGCGTACGATTCTATCAAGAAGTGCGGTTGGTTTCTGGGTCGGGTGATTTTCGTACTCGTCCATTCGGTACCTAACTCGCGGTATATTCCAGACGTTTCCAGGAACCTTTTTACTATTGTACACGGCAGGAACGGATTTTCGGTAGTCGATCAATTTACGAGTCGCGCCTGTGCGCGCTTCAACAAGGATATCATCGGCGTTAAAGGTGTAGTTGTCTTTATCCTTAACGCCAAAAAGAATTGGTTCGTAGAGAGAGCCGAAGTAATTACGCGCCTGTACACCCGAACTGTCATATGCCCACACGATACGCGACAGAATATGGAGGCGTTTGCGGAGGAAGATATCAAAGAACGGCATGTTTTGGGTGGCGGTCATCACGTAAAGACTACCGGTAGGCTTAAGTTTTGAGATGCAGAGTTCAAGCCACTCATAACACCAAGAGAGATACGCTTCGTCAGACGGCCACCGGTCCTTACGACCGTTAAAGTTCTTGCCGATATTGTACGGGGGGTCGGCGAATACCAAATCAATAGAATTGTCAGGGATTTCGGTAGTCAGAGCCTCGATCACGTCGCCCCATATGATTGCATGCCCGTTGTTTTCAAAAATGTTCATGCTGTTACCGTATCAGGATATTTCTACCGTTATTTCTTCTTCGACCAACATAATATTAAACATCAAATTTGCGAGGAGTAAATCCGCTGGGCAGAGATAAAAATAGCTCTATTCCAGTGTTCATCATCCCATTCTCTTAATCGGATCGAGCACCCAGCGTTTGTTGAACCAGAAATACTGTTCGGGGTGGGCGTGGATTTCGGCGTCAAAGATGGAGACGAGCTTTTGCATCATCCGCTGCCAGTCGTCTTTTTTGTCGAGCGATGGATCGGGGAAGATCGGGTCGAACACTTTGTATTCGTGGTGCGCCCAGCCGCGGCGCAGCAGCACCGCCGGATAGATCGGGCAGTCTGCCATTTGTGCGAAGAGCACTACCCCGGCGCCGATATTGGCTTTGCCGCCGAGAAAATCGATGGCCAGTGCTTCCGTGCGCGAGCGCACATCCGGCAGAATCGCCAGCACTTCGCCGGCTTTGATTTTGCGGACGACGTTTTTGAGCACCTTGGAATCGTTCAGCACCACTTCCATGCCGGTGGCGTTGCGCATCCGGTTGAGCAGTTCATCGGTCAGCGGATTTTTCTGCCGACGCGCAATGGAAAAAACCGGAATACCCGCCAGCTTGCAGGCAATGCCGCCCAGATCCCAGTTGCCCATATGCGCGGTAGCAAAAATGAACGCGCCGTTTTCACGGTAAATTTTCTGCATGGCGGTGATGCCGGCGTAGATCGGCATGCGCTGCAGTTTTTCCGGCGTCAGTTTTCCGAAGCGTGCGGCTTCGACCGCGTTAAAGCAGATATTGCGGAACGAAAGCCATGCTATGCGGCGGCGCTCTTTAGCGCTGAAGCGTTCGCCGAAAACCTGTTTCAGGCGGGATTCCGCTTTTTGCCGGCGGAAGCGCAGCCCGTAAAATAAAATCGCGCCGAGCAGCCAGCCGACGGCCAGCGCTATGCGCAGCGGCAGAACATTCACGAGGCCGAGCAGGCCGCGCAGCATCACGTATTCAAAAACATGTTTAGTCCGATACTTCATGATTTGCGCCTATTAAAGCTCCGCCGGGGCGGTTCGTGCAAGAACGGTTGTGAGCGCGCGCCGACATAAACCGCCTCTTCACCTAGCAGGTGTTCAAGTTTCTGCACCAGCTCCGGCGAGGCGGTCACCTGCGAAGAGCGGTCGGCTTTGATAAAAACCTTTTCGCCGGAATCGAGCAGGACACAAATATTCAGCGGCGTCGGGCCGGGGTGTTCCGCCGCGATTTTTTTGATGGCTTGAAACTTTTCCTGACTCAGCACGGCTTCGGGCAGGTGCAGGCTCACTTTTTCTGCAAACCGGGCCGGTGCCTCTTGCAGCGGAAAAATTTCCGAAATCTGGATTTCCAGTTCGTCGCGGAAGTCGCGCGTGATGCGTCCGCCGGCCATTAGCGGCGTGCCGTCTTCGAGCAGTTTTTCGAACCGCTGAAAATCGTCCGGCCAGACGACGGCGTTGACCGCGGCTTCGAGGCCTTCGAGGCGGAAGCGCGCGTAGGGGCGGGGATCGTCTTTCTTCGTGAAAACCTTTTTATATTTATCCACCAGCCCGCCGACGCGAATCAGTGTTTTCTGTTCGTCACCGCCGGCGGCTTCCATTACATCGGCCAGTTCACCGATGCGCTGCAGCGCGAACGTACGCAGCGTCCATTCATGTTTGGCCAGCGGATGACCGGAAATATAAAACCCGATCAGCTCTTTTTCAGCCGTAAGCATTTCGCTGTCCGGCCACGGTTCGACAGCGGGCAGGTCGTCATCGCCGTTCTGCGCCGGACCGCTGCTGAACATGTCGAAGAGCGAGCTCTGTCCGCTCAATTTGTCTTTTTGCGCGCTTTGCGCACGGCCCATCGCCATTTCAACACCGGCGAACAGGCGGCTGCGCGGTTTGCGGCAGAAATCGAAGGCACCGCATTTAATCAGGCTTTCCAGCGTCTTGCGGTTCACCTCGCGCGAACCCATGCGGATGCAGAAATCCATCAGCCCCTTGAACGGGCCGTTCTTTTCGCGCTCCACGGTCAGCGCTTCGACCGCGCCTGCGCCGACATTTTTGACGCCGGCCAGGCCGAAATGCAGCGCGCCTTTTGCGGGGCGGAAGCGCGCTACGCTTTCGTTGACGCTCGGCGCACGCACGTTGAGGCCCATTTCGCGCGCTTCGGCCAGCAGAAAGGCCAGCTTGTCAGGGGTTCCCATTTCACTTGAAAGCAGGGCGGCCATGAATTCTTCGGGGTAGTTGGCCTTCAGCCAGGCGGTCTGATAGGAAATAATACCGTACGCCGCGCTGTGCGATTTGTTGAAACCGTATTGCGCGAATTTTTCGATCATGTCCCAGAGTTTTTCGCCCAGCTTCCGGTCAATGTTGTTGGTCTTTTTACAGCCGGTGATGAAATTTTCGCGCTGAGCCGACATGACGGACATGTCTTTTTTCCCCATGGCGCGGCGCAGCAGGTCGCCTTCGCCGAGCGTAAAACCGGCCAGCTTATTGGCGACCTGCTGAATCTGTTCCTGATAAACGATAATGCCGTAGGTTTCTTTCAGAACAGGTTCGAGCAGCGGGTGGTCATACTGAATTTTCACCTTGCCGTGCTTGCGGGCGATAAATTCGTCAATGAACTGCATCGGCCCCGGCCGGTAGAGCGCGATCATGGCGATCAGGTCTTCGACGCGGTCGAGACCGATCTTGCGCAGCGTGTCGCGCATGCCCGCACTTTCAACCTGGAACACGCCGATCGTGTCGCCGCGGTTGAGCAGGTCGTAGGTTTTTTTGTCATCGAGCGGAATTTTATCCATGTCCAGTTCGACGCCGTGGTTGGCGAGGATAGACACCGCCGCTTCCTGAATTACCGTCAGCGTTTTCAGCCCGAGGAAATCCATCTTGAGCAGGCCGATGGCTTCCATCGGCTTCATTTCAAACTGGGTGATCACCTGTTTGTCTTTATCGCGAGAGAGCGGGAGGATATCGATCAGCGGTTTTTCACCGATCACCACGCCGGCGGCGTGCGTGCCGGTATGGCGCGGCAGACCTTCCAGCACCCGCGCATACTTCATAATTTCCTTCGCCGTGGCATCCTGCTGCACCGCGCGTTTGAAGTCGGGGTTTTCGATCAGCGCCTGCTCCAGCGTCGCCCCCGGCGTTTCGGGCACCATCTTGGCCAGCTTGTCGCACTCGTTGAGCGGCAGCGCCAGCACGCGGCCGATGTCGCGGATCACGGTTTTGGCGCCGAGTGTTCCGAAGGTGATGATCTGCGCGACGTTTTCGCGGCCGTACTTGTCTTTGACGTACTCGATCACTTCGCCGCGGCGCGCCTGGCAGAAGTCGATGTCGAAGTCCGGCGGCGATACGCGGTCGGGGTTGAGGAAGCGCTCGAAAATCAGGTTATAGAGCAGCGGATCGAGCGCCGTGATGCCCAGTGCGTAAGCCAGCATACTGCCTGCGCCTGACCCGCGGCCCGGCCCGACCGGAATGTTCTGACTTTTGGCGTAGGCGATAAAATCCTGCACCACGAGGAAGTAGTTGATGAAGCCGGTCTTCTCAATGACGCCGACTTCGTAGTTGAACCGTTCCGCCACCCGCTTCTCGATGTCGGTTTCAGGATGGGCGAGATCTTCAACCGGATAGCGCCGCTTCAGTCCTGCGATGCCGGTTGCCATCAGGTATTCCTTCTGGTTTTCATATTCCGGCGGAATAGTGAACGTCGGGAAATGGAGCGGCGGATTTTCCACCACAAACTCCACATTGCAGCGGCGGGCGATCTCTATCGTATTGGCCAGCGCTTCCGGATGGTTCGGAAACAACCGTTCCATCTCCGCTCCGCTCTTCATGTAGAATTGATCGCCGGAATAACTCATCCGGTTTGTATCGCTCACCAGATTGCCGTGCTGGAGACAGATCAGCACATCGTGCGCATCGCGGTGCTCCTGCCGGAGGTAATGCACATCATTGGTCGCCACCAGCGGCAGACCGGTGCATTTCGCCACCTCGACAATATATTTATTGGCCGTTTTCTGTTCCGGAATGCCGTGATCCTGTATTTCGAGGAAAAAATTATTCGGCCCAAGGATTTCGGAATATTCCTTCGCCAGCGCTACGGCTTTATCCACTGCGCCCTCGGCACAAGCCTCCGCGACTTCGCCCTTCAGACAGGCCGACAGACCGATCAAGCCCCTGCTGTATTGGCGGAGAGTTTTCTTATCGATGCGCGGCTTGTAATAAAATCCTTCCAGATGGCCGAGCGAAACCAGATGCATCAGATTGTCGTAGCCTGTGTTATCCTCAGCCAGCAGAACCAGATGCAGATTATCCGACTGCGACGTCTTCTCATCCATTCCGTTGCGGGCGATGTACACCTCGCAGCCGATAATCGGCTTAATGCCCGCCTTGCGCGCCTGCTTATAGAAATCAATTACACCGTACAGCACGCCGTGGTCGGTGATGGCCAGATGCTCCTGGCCCAGTTCCTTGGCCGCCGCCACGGCGTCCGCCACCTTGCACGAACTGTCGAGCAGGCTGTATTCCGTGTGAAAATGAAGATGGCAGAACGGTACGGTTTTCATGGTCAGGCCGCCCATATTACCCATCCCGCCCGCCGGGGAAAGACCGGAGTTTTCCAACGGCTGGAAAAACGGCCGGAAATTTTTCCAACCCTTGGAAAATCAACAACTTCCCCGCCTGAAAATTCCTGCGTCTGCCTCAGAAAACCGGGAAAAGTTCCGTGAGCGCCGCCAAGGCGGCAACGGCGGAAATTTACGGCGCGGCGCGGGATGTCGCGGGGCGGAATTCGAGATGACGGATACGTCCGCCGGCTTCGGCGGTCCAAATCAGCAGCGCCGTACAAATGATGCAGGCGGCCAGCAACACGGCGGCGGCGTTGTACTGATAGGCCGGCGCGAACCGCATAATCAGCAGGCCGATTGCGGCAATGGCTGCAGCGATATAAACAAAAACAGCAGTCACCTCGGCCCGCTCTTCGTGCTGTTCCAGAAAAACCGCCGCGCCGTTATCCATTTGGACTCCGGCCTCGCCGGTTGCCAGCCGTTCGGCGGCGCCTTCGCCGGTTTCCATAACGACGGGAATGCTGAGGCCGCAAATCAGAACAATCAGCAGGCCGGAAAGCAGCGCGCCCCGGTCTTTGCGAATCAGGCCGATCAGCAGCGGAATGATGGCGACGGCCAGCCCGATCAGGGCGGCGTGATTTAATGCGACATGCAGATGCTCCGGTGTAAACATAATGTGTTTCCTCTTCTGTCTGCACATTAGGAAACGCCGCCTTTATTGTCAGGCAGATAACGCCGTTATTATACCGGAGCTTGCCGGAGCAGTTCGTAGAGCTGGCGGTAGTAGCCGGCGCGGGCCATCAGTTCGTCGTGCGTGCCGGAGTCAATGAGTTCACCGTGGCGCATAACCAGAATGCGGTCGGCGTAACGGATGGTGGACAGACGGTGGGCGATGACGATGCTGGTGCGGTTTCTCATCAGTTTTCCGAGCGCATCCTGAATGAGCACTTCCGTGGCGGTGTCGACGTTGGCGGTGGCTTCGTCGAGGACGAAAAGCAGTTCGGGATTCTGCGCCAGTGTGCGGGCCATGACGATCAGCTGCTTCTGACCGAGCGAAAGTCCGCCGCCGCGCTCGTTGAGGATCGTGGCGTATCCGGCGGGCAGAACGCTGATAAATTTATGCGCGTTGACGGACTGCGCCGCGCGGACGATGTCCTCGCGTGTCAGTCCTGAATTGAGCAGAGAAATATTGTCGGCAACGGAACCGGCGAAGAGAAACGGCTCCTGAAAGATATAGCCGATGCGGCTGCGCAGGTCGGCTTTACTGAAGTCGCGCACGTCGGTTCCGCCGATGGTGACGCGTCCGCGCTGCACGTCGTAGAAGCGTCCGATGAGGTTGATGATGGTGCTCTTGCCCGCGCCGGTTGCGCCGACAACAGCAAGCACCTGTCCGGGTTCGACCGAGAAGCTGAGGTCTTTGAGCACCCAGTTTTCTTTTTCGTAAGCGAACCAGACATTTTCAAATGCAATCGTACCGCCAATGCCGCCGCCGGGCACGGGACGGTCAGGATCCAGGTTGGTTTCGGGCGTGTCCATCAGTTCAAAGATGCGTTCGGCGGAAGCCATGGCCACTTGAAACGCGCCGGCCTTGTCGGAGAGCGAGCCGAGCGGGCGGAAGAAGTCGCGGATGTAGGCGAGGAAAGCAATAAGAACCCCGATGGTCAGCATACTGACGCCATGCAAAAGCCACCAGCCTCCGGCACCCAGAATGACGGCGATGGCCAGAGCCTGACCGGTTTCAATAACGGGGAAGTAAATGCTGAACCAGCGGACTTCCTCAAAGTGTGCAGCGCGCAGGCCGGTGTTGTGCGCGTCGAAATCGGTCTTGGCCGTCGGCTCGCGGTTGAAAAGCTGGATGGTGGGCATGCCGGTGATATCTTCCTGCAGCAGCGCATTCAGCGCGGCCTGCCGCTTGCGGATTTGCCGGTTGGCCTCGCGCAATCCGCGGTTGACGAGGACGAGCAGCGCGAAGAGCGGCGGAAGCAAAGCGAAGAGAACGGCCGAAAGCCGCGGACTGATTACGACCATGTAGCCCATGATGCCGAGCAGCATGAACAGATCCGCGACGGTGCCGACCACGCCTTCTGTAACAAAATTCTCCAGCCGCTCGATGTCGGAGGTGACCCGGGTAATCAGGGTTCCGACCGGCATGCGGTCAAACCACGCCTGTTGCATGCGCAGTGCTTTTTTAAACACGGCCATGCGCAAGTCGTAGATGATGCGCTGGCCGATCCACGCAGTCAGCATGCCCTGCAGGTAGCGCAGCACGTAGCCAACCACGGCGATGATCAGGTAGATCAGGCTGATATGCGCAAGCCGGTCGAGCCGGACCTCGGCGGATGCGGCGGTATCCAGCAGGCAGAAATCGGTCAGCTGTTTGATCAGCACCGGCAGATAGTTGATCAGAACGGAGACCGCCAGAATTAAAACCAGTGAAACCAGCAGGCTGCGCCGGTAGGGCAGCGCATAAAGTAATAATCGCCGCGCAAGATGGCGTTTCGGCTGGGTGTCCGTTCTCATGAACCCTCCTCCAGCTTCTGTTGAAGCTGCTGCAGGGTGTTGAGTTCGGAATAATAACCGGGCTGCCGCACGAGTTCATCGTGCGTGCCGCGCCGGGTGATGCGGCCCTCTTCGATCACGATGATTTCGTCGGTGTAGCGCAGCGTGGAAACGCGGTGGCTGACAAACAGGCAGGTGCGGTTTTTCATCACCGGCTGGAGTTTGGCCATAATGGCGGCCTCGGTCTGTGTATCGACGGCGGAGAGCACGTCATCCAGAATCAGAATCTGCGGGCGGCGCGCAACGGCGCGGCTGATCGAGGTGCGCTGCCGCTGTCCGCCGGACAGCGTGACGCCGCGTTCCCCGAGCACGGTTTGATAGTGCTCCGGGAACCCGGCGATATCGCCGTTCAGATGCGCGATATCCGCCGCCCAGTCAACCGTCTCCTGACCGGGCGCATTGAGGCCGAAGGCAATGTTGTGTTCCAGCGTCCGCGAAAAAAGCACCGGCTCCTGCGCGGCGAAGCCGATATGGCGGCGCAGCACATCGAGCGGAATAGTGCGGACGGGATGACCGCCGACCTTCAGCGTTCCTTCGGTGACATCCATCAGGCGGGCCACCAGCGAAACCAGCAGAGTTTTACCGCAGCCGGTCGGCCCGGTGATGCCGATCGTTTTTCCGGGCGGGACACTCAGGCTGATGTTGTGCAGGCGGCGGGCCCCGTCGATCTCAAGCGAGACATCGCGCCATTCAATCGAGCCGTCCAGTCCGGTGATACCGGAATCGGTTTCTGCGGAATCGGCAATCTTCGGTTTGCGGCGGAAGAGTTCCAGAATCCGCTGCCAGCTGACCCGGCCGCGCTGCAGCAGACTCAGCGTCCAGCTCAGCGACAGCAGCGGCCACTGCATATAAAGCAGATACTGAAGAAACTGCACAACCACCCCGACGCTGACGGTGCCGCGGATTACCTGTCGGCCGCCGACATACAGCAGGAACAGCGTACCGATACTGAACCAGAACGCCATCAGCGGCCAGAGGAGCTGACGGGCGGTTTGCAGCTGGAGCGTTTTGCGGATCAGTCCGCGGTTCAGCAGGTCAAAAAATCCGCTGCGACGTTTTTCGAGAGCAAATCCTTTGATGCAGCGGATGCCGGAAAAACTCTCCTGCGCGAAGTTGGAGACCTCGGAGACCTGCTCCTGCAGCACCTTCTGCCGGTCACGCATTACGTTGAGCACCAGAAAAAAGAAAATGATAATCGGCAGATAGAGCGAAAAAATCAGCAAGGCAAGGTTGGCGTCAATCCAGACCATGACGATTGAAGCGAACAGCAGGGCCGCGATAGTGCGCAGTCCTTGCAGCAGACCCTGACCGATGGCATCGGTCACAATCGTCAGATCGGACGACATGCGAGTCATCAGATCGCCGGTGCGTTCCTTGCGGAAGAATTCCGCATCGAGCCGCGTCAGATGGGCGAAGAGATCGCGGCGCACATCGTATTCGACTTTGTGCGAAAGCTTGAGCGGAATGGCGCGCAGCTGCCGCGCGAACCAGACGGAAAAAACAGCCAGACCGGCATAGATCAGGACATAGCGCCACAGTTCGGCGTGCGTCAGCGTACCGCCGGTCAGCCCGTCAATGGCCAGCCGCATCAGATAGGGCATGATCAGGTTGACGCCCACCGTCACCAGCACGCATACGCAAGTCAGCGCAATTTCGGCCTTATGCGCCGCGATGTAGTTCTTCAGGCTGACGGGGTTTGAGTTCAACTCCTCAAAGTTAAAGACTCCGCCCCGGAATACAAGCGCAGACGATTTCGTTTCCAATGTTCAGAAAAAACGGCGTATGGTTTTTCCGATGATTGGAAAAACACAGATAATTTGGCGCTGCCGGGGACGGGAAGTCGTCTGTGGGCAGAAAACGCTGATTATGGGCATTCTGAATGTAACGCCGGATTCGTTTTCGGACGGCGGAAAGTTTCAAGCTTTGGAAACCGCGGTGGCGCGCGGTCTTCAAATGGTCGCAGAAGGCGCGGACATTATCGACATCGGCGGCGAGTCCACCCGGCCGGGAGCTAAACCTGTCCCTGCGGCGGAAGAAATGGCGCGGACGGTTCCGGTCATTAGAGAACTCCGCGAGAAAACGGATGTGCTGATTTCGATCGATACCAGGAAAGCGGAAGTTGCCCGTGCGGCCATTGCCGCCGGTGCGGATATTATCAACGACATCTCGGCGCTGGCCGATCCCGGCATGGCGGCGGTTGCGGCGGAAACCGGCGCGGGGCTGGTGCTGATGCATATGCTCGGAACGCCGGAAACCATGCAGAACGATCCGCGCTACGCCGATGTTGTTTCCGATGTCCGGAACTTTCTGGAGGAGCGGATGGCGTTCGCGGTGGCGGGCGGCATTGCGCCGGAACAGATAACGCTCGATCCGGGCATCGGGTTCGGCAAGACGGACGAACATAATCTGGCTTTGCTGAACGGGATTCAGGCGCTGGCGGCGGCGGGCCGTCCGGTGCTGATCGGAGCGAGCCGCAAGGGTTTTATCGGACGGATGCTCGGCGGCGGACCGGACGGACGGCTGGCCGGTTCGCTGGCGGTGGCGGCGTTTTCAATTCTGCGCGGCGCACAGATTCTGCGGGTGCATGACGTAAAGGAATCTTGCGATGCGGCGCGGCTTGTGGATACACTCCGAACCAATGAACTGGCTGCACAGTATTGAATATCCCGGCGTGACCGGGATGATCGAGATTCTGATTCTCGCGGTCATTTTCTATTTTCTGGTGAAGTTTTTCCGCGGTACGCGCGGCGCGGCTATTCTGACCGGACTGGCCATTATTCTCACATTCCTGATGGTGATTACCAAATTTACCAATCTGCTGATTCTCAACTGGCTGCTGCAGAAGCTGATGGTTTATCTCGCGCTCGCGCTGATCGTGATCTTTCAGCCGGAAATCCGGCGCGCGCTGGCGCGGCTCGGGCGGCAGGGCAATTTTACGGTGAGCAAGGCACGCCGAGCACTGGCCGATCCGGTTGCCGATGCGGTGCTGCTGCTGGCCGCCCGTAAAACCGGCGCGCTGATTGCAATAGAGCGCGAAATGGAAACGCGCGGGATTCAGGATACCGGGACGGCGATGAACAGCGAGGTGAGCGCGGAACTGCTGGCTTCTATTTTTTATCCCGGCACGCCGCTGCACGATGGCGGCGTGATTATCAGCGAAGACCGCATCGCCGCCGCCGGGTGCGTTTTCCCTCTGACGCAGGCGGATGATCTGACGAGCGATCTCGGCACGCGGCACCGCGCAGCCATCGGCTTAACGGAGGAGACGGATACGCTGGTGATTGTGGTTTCAGAAGAGACCGGCATCATTTCCGTGGCCTACAACGGACACCTCAAGCGCGGATTTGACGGGCCGCGTCTGCGCCGTGCGCTGACTTCATTCCTCGGCCGCGAATCCGGCGGCCTGCGGCAGATGGCCCGCCGCCGAAAAAAGGACGAAGACGGGCGGACGAATTTTATTTTTGAGGAGACCCCGGATGAGTAAGCCGGGCATAAAACCGCCGGAATTTTTATCCCGGCTGACGGCTCTCCGGCCGGTACTGAGCCGTAACTGGCTGATGAAGCTGCTCTGTCTGGTGCTGGCGTTCGCGGTCTGGCAGACCGTCCGTGAAAACACCAGCTTCGAGGTGGTGGTGGCGGACATTCCCGTTACCGTTACCGCCGGAGAGGGTCGGGCGGTTTTAGACCGGTCGACCGATGCGGTCAGTATCCGGTTCCGCGGCTCGCGCGACGACATTCGCTTTATCAGCAGTGATCAGGTCGAGGTGAAAATTAATATGGCCGAACATGCCGACCGGTTGCGACAAACCATCAAATTTTCGCCGCGCTATGTCAAAGCGCCGTCCCGCGCCCACGCGGTGCAGTTCGATCCGGCGGAAATAACCGTAACCATTGACCGCGAGGTGGAGCGGGTGCTGCCGGTGAAGGTGGTGCTTGAAGGCGAGTTGCCGCAAGGCATCCAGATGGAACAAAACGCCTGCCAGCCTGCTTCGGTTAAGGTGCGCGGTGCCGAACGGCTGTTGAGAGAGTTGGAGCAGGTGCGCACGGTGCCGGTGAGTCTCGACGGGCGGTATAATTCATTTAAAACTCATGCGGCGGTCGCTTCGGCCGGTCAGCCGTGGACGGTTTCGCCCGAGCGTGTCATGGCGGAAGTTTCACTGGTGGAGCGGGTGGCGACCCGGCGGATTGAAAACAGTCATATACGCCTGCTGGTGACCTCCGATGATACACAGGCGATAAAAGTCCGGCCTGAAAAAGTGGCGGTGACGCTGCGCGGCAGTCCGCAACGGATTGCCGCTGTGAATGCCGGCGACGTGTACACTTATATTGATTGCACGGAAATGACCGAACCGGCAAACTACGAAGCTTCTGTGCGCGCCGACGTTCCGGACGGGTTGCAAGTCGAAAAGATTGAACCGGCGGCGGTGCAGGTGAACGTTAAAAAAATGTAAGAAAATTATGCGATACCTGCTTTTCATTTCAATCATGGCGCTGCCGGCCGGTCTTGCGACGGCGCAAAACCTGCCGACAGGCCCGTCACCGCTGGTAATCGACGTGTATAACCCCGTAACGAACACGGCGGCAAAGACCAATTCCGCGCCGCAAAAAGTTCCGCAGGGACCCTCTCCGCTGGTTCCCGGTGAATACGGAGAAGCTCCCAGACCGGTCGCGGAAACCGGGCTTTTGGCACCGAAGGCTCCGCAGGAACCTATCCCGCTGATAACCGATGCGTACCAGCAGGTGCCCGGTGTCGCAGTTCCGGAAAGCGAAGGCTCCGGAACGACTGCGGTGCGGACGTCTTTTCTTATGGCGGCCGGTTCGCAGTATGTGGATGAGAAAGAATACAAAGAAGCCGAACGGGCCTATCTGCAAGCGCTGGACGCCAGCCCCGGCAATGCCGACATCCGCTTTCTCCTGAGTACGCTTTACATCCAGATGGAGCGCTATGCAGAAGCCGCCGGGATTTTAGAAAAGCTGGCGGCTGAATTTCCGGACAACCCGATGCTTCATAATAATCTGTCCTGGGTTTATGCCACCGGGGGCCGGATGAAAAACGGAAAACTGGCAGTGCGCCATGCCCGTGAAGCCCTTTTAATTATACCTTACGCGCCGTCCCTGTGGAACACGTTAGCGGAAGCTTATTATGTGTCCGGCCTGTACGAAAACGCTCTGCGCTCCTCCGATTGCGCCCTTGAACTGCTTCGGTCGCAACAGAATGTCCCCGAAGCGGATATCCGCACGTTTGAAGCTCAACACACCAAAATCAAGCGTGCTAACGAGTCCTCCAAAAGACTTTTGGGACTCGACACCGGAAAGTAGTTATTCCCAGATGCTTGTTTTGATTCGCGGCGTATGGTCGTTCGAAAACGGATCCGGCCGGTTGATCGGTGACGACTTGCGGATCATCTCCAGCGGAGTCAGCGGTGCGGCGGCAGGAGTATTCCAGACCGGCGAAAAAACCGGACGGGACAGCTCCGCCAGTGAACCGGAATTCGGGGCGGGAGCCGGGCTTCCGGCAGACCGGAGCGGATTCCGGTTCAGCGCCGGAGAAATCCTCCCCGCTTCCGGTGAAAACAGGAGCGGCGCAGCCGGCTTTTCGTTTTCAGGTTTTCGACGGATCGCCGCCAACGGATCCGGTATGCCGTTTCGCGGAGTCATATGCGAAGAGGTGTCGGAATCCTTACTCTTGATCCCGAAAAGTTTTTGCGGAGCGAGCTGATATTGTTTCAGGCGATCCTGCTCCGGCGAAACGGTCTGCTGTTGCTGCTGCGTTTTTTCGCGCAGAAGTTTTTCAGCCAGCGTATTTTCTTTGGCAGCGGATTCCCGCTCCTTCAGTCCCTTTTGCCGGTCCAGCTCCTGAAAAAGCCATGCGTTGTCCGGTTCGTTCGGCTGTGCCAGCGAGGCGTCTTTATCCAGTGTTGCCGGAGTAAGCCAGTTTTTATTTTCTGCGGGCCGGACCGTTGCAGCTGCCGGCCCGGGTTGCGTGAGTGAAACGGGCCGGGCGTCCGCTTTCGCGTCCATCTCCAGCAGTTTTTTTTCAACGGATTTTTCTTCCTCGGTCGGGCTGCGCGGTACCGTCAGTTTATGATCTGCCAGCACGGCATGTTCCGAGTAAACACGGCTCTGCGCCTTTTTTTTCTGAGACTCCAGCGCGGCGTCCAGATTCTCGGAAAACGAAGAAGCCGTGCCGGCGGCTATTACCGTCAGCGCAACAGAATATCTGTAAAACCATGCCCTCATAACCGTCGCAACATACGCCCCCTCTGACACCTCGTCAACTGTACCGGTTAGACGGTGCCGGTTGCCATCCGTTCAGCTTCCTGTTACCCTGTCTCCCGTGCGCAACATTGTCCGAAACGCTATTTTA
Source organism: uncultured Verrucomicrobiota bacterium (assembly GCA_903826865.1). Taxonomy (GTDB): domain Bacteria; phylum Verrucomicrobiota; class Kiritimatiellia; order Kiritimatiellales; family Tichowtungiaceae; genus Tichowtungia. The sequence continues at coordinate 17,417 of CAIKGD010000083.1, read as the reverse complement.
GCCCTTTGCACGGCAACGGTTTCCGTGCAGGCTGGTGTATCTGAATTCCGCCTCGACCAGAACCGGCTCTGGATCACCGTCGAAAACGAACCGCTGCCGCAGTTCCTCGAACATTTTGCCGCCGCCGGAATCGACGTACAGATTGACCCCGATGCGCAGAAAACCGTCACCGGCTCCTGCAGCGCCGCCGATATGGAGTCGGTTCTCGACAAACTGCTTTCGCCCTACAGCTATCTGCTCGACTGGCGGCGCGAATCCGGCCCGCTCGGCGATCTGGTGCGGCTGACAGGAATCCGTGTATTCCGCCAAGGCCACGCTGCATCCGTACAGCCGCTCCGCCGTACGCGCCGCATTGAAACCTCGCTGGACGGACGCTTCCGCTACATGGCCCGCGAAATCCTCATCGGTTTCAAACCCGGATCTTCCATCGAAAACCTGCGCGTCTTGCTGGCCCGTACCGGCGGAACCGTCATCGCCGCCAACGCCGAACTGGGCATCTACCGCATTCTGCTCCCCGAAGGGGCCAATGTTCCCGACCTCGCTGCCCAGCTCGGCAACGAAAGCAGCCTTGCCCTCGCCGAACCGAATTATGTTTACGACCTGCCCGGCCTTCTGCCGGTCGGAAATGCGGGTTCCGCCGCTCCGGCGCAGTGGGCCGCTCCCGACAAAAGCGGAAAAATCGCCGTCTCGGTTCTCGACTCCGGGCTTTCAGCGGACGACAACCTGAACCGCGCCGTTATCAGCGCCTTTGATGCCACCAACCCCGGCGCGCCGCTCACCGCTGATGCCGTCGGACACGGCACACTCATGGCCCGGCTGGCTGCCGGACTGGTTGATCCGTACAACAGCCCTGTCGGTGAAGGCGTTCCGGTGGTCGCCGTCAAAGCTTTTGCCGACGATGGGGCGGCTGATTCCTTCACCCTCATGAACGCGATGACCCACGCCGTCAAAAACAGCTCCGGCCCCGTCAGCCTCAGCTGGGGCTCGGAAACCCCCAGCAAATTTATCGAATCTGCCGTGCAGTACGCTGTTTCGCAGGACCGGCCGGTTTTCGCTGCCGTCGGCAATGAAAACACCGGCCGGGCGATGTATCCGGCGGCGTATCCCGGCGTCGTCGGCGTTGCCGCCTCGAACGGCGACCGGCTGGCCGACTACTCCAATCGCGGCGACTTTGTTGATTTGATTGCGCCCGGCTCGGCGGGCGGCTCGCAGGGAACTTCGGTAGCCACGGCTTATGTCGCGCACATCGCCGCGCTCTACATGAAAAACCATCCCGGCGTTTCTGCCTCCGACACCGTCGCCGCGCTCAAAAAAGCCGCCGGCCCGACCGGTTTCCTCACCGAATCCGCCGTCAAACAGCTCCTAGCCAAATGAGTTTCTAAAGGGGAAGAGGCTTTCGGCCTCTGACAGCGGCAGGATGCCGCTTCCACATTTCCGAACTTGGAGAAATATTGGCGGCCATTCGTGTTCATTCGCGGTTAAAAATCTTCCGGACTTGGGCAAAAGCGGCTAATGTTCCGCCGATGAATCAGCACATCCAGATGCTTCCGGATCATGTGATCAATAAGATCGCGGCGGGAGAGGTGATTGAGCGGCCTGCTTCGGTGATGAAGGAACTGGTCGAAAACGCAATCGACGCCGGTGCGACGCAGGTGGATGTCGAAGTCGTGCAGGGCGGGATGCAGCTGATTGCGGTGTCCGACAACGGCTCCGGCATGAACCGCGACGACGCGCTGCTTTCTATCGAACGCCATGCAACGAGCAAAATCCGCACGGCCGAAGAGGTGGAAGCGGTGGCGACGCTCGGGTTCCGCGGCGAGGCGCTCTCCTCCATCTCCGCTGTATCGCGCTTTACACTGATTACGCGGCCTGCCGCAGAACTCAGCGGTACACAGATTCAAATCAGCGGCGGCAAGCTTCAGGATGTCGCCGATGCGGGCTGTCCGCCCGGCACGCGCTTTGAAGTCCGGAATCTGTTTTTCAATGTACCGGCGCGGCGCAAGTTTCTGCGCACCGAAGCGACCGAGCTGGCGCAGATCCGCCAGCTGTTTGCAGTCTATGCGCTGGCGCATCCGGAAACGGGGCTGACGTTCACTTCCGACGGACGCGAAGTCTATAATCTGCCCGGCGGCTCGTCGCTGGCCGACCGCATTACCGCGCTGTACAGTCCGGGCTTTCTGAGCCATCTGCGCAGACTCGATTTCACAGCGGACGGCGTGAAGGTTTCCGGGTTTGCCGGACTGCCGCAGACCGGCCGCTCGGACCGCTCCGATCAGTACGTTTTTATCAACGGACGCCCGGCTTCCGCGCCGGTGATTCATCATGCGCTGAACGAGGCTTATCACGCGGTGCTGGCGCGCGGCCGTTATCCGTCAGCCTTTCTTTTTATCGAAACGCCGCCCGCTCAGGTGGATGTGAATGTGCATCCGGCGAAAAAGGAAGTACGCTTCCGTCATCCCGCCGCTGTACGCGATGCGGTGATTGCGGCAGTGCAGAAGGCGCTGACGCTGGAGGCTCCGGAGGAGGAACGGCGGACTCCGGCCTTCAAGTTTGATGCCCCGCGCCCCGCTCCACGTGTTGAAAAGCAGCACGAATTGAATATAGCGGTACAGAGGGGCAAAGGAGCTGAGGAGCAAAGGCATAAAGACCAAGAGATGGCGCCCGAGATCCCGGCCCCGCAATCGGAAACCGGAAATCGGCAATCGGCAGTCAGCAATCCCCAATCCGCCCCGTGGAAATGGTGCCGCGTGCTGGGGCAGGCTGGCGGGCTTTATGCGGTGCTGGAAACGGAAGAGGGCATTGTGCTGATGGATCCGCAGGCGGCGCATGAGCGGGTGCTGTTCGAAAAATTCATGCACGATCTGACTGCCGGGAAACCGTTGCGTCAGGGGCTGCTGACGCCCGAAGCGATTGAGCTGATGCCCGCGGACGCCGAGGCGCTCCGCCGTCACCTGCCGGTACTCGACGAAATGGGTTTCGGCATTTCCGCCTTCGGGCAGGATACATTTCTTGTTGATGCGCTTCCCGTTCATTTGCAGAACGGCTCGCCGATTGTCATTCTGAGCGGTATTGCGCGGGCGCTGGAAAAGAGCGGCGCGGCGGCGCGGGCGACGCGTGAGGCGCTGCGCGAAACGGTGGCGCAGTCCGCCTGCCGTACTTCGATCAAGGCGAAAGACAATCTCTCAACGGCGGCGATTGAACGGCTGGTGGAGGATTTGGCGAAGACTGAAATGCCCTACACCTGCCCGCACGGGCGTCCGACGCTGATTTTTACCAGCTTTACCGAACTGAACCGGAAATTCGGAAAATCTTAAACCGGCAATTCCGTCGCCTTTTGTGTCTCGTCATCGGCCTGTTCTTCGAAATGTTCATATGCTTTTTCGTAGCGGGCCTTGTCGACCACAGACATTTTAGCAAGGCTGGTCTGCCGGAGCGCCTGGAAAGGTTTTTCCGCCTGTTGCAGGACAGGTAACAGTCCCTTCAGAATTAACACGGCACACCGGCGGTAATTGCCGCTTATTTTTATACCGGTACCTGTGGTTCCGATGAAGCCGTCAAACGGGTTGTCCGTGGCCTCGGCGGTGATCTGGTGCCGGAGCATGCGGGTAATGGACAGGGTGTTGTCGACCACTGTATCCATAAAATCAAGAAACTGGCGGCTTTGTGTTGAGGTTTTTTCGGAAAGATTGGCGGCTTCAGCGTGATGGCGCGCCTCGCGGAGCAGGTACAGCGCCTGTTCTGCGGTTTTGCACTGCTCCGCAGGCTGTTTGTGTGCAGAAAGTGTCTTGATGCTCACAACCGCCTTTTGAAAAAAAACATCCCGCCGGGCAAGGTGTACCGGGCGGTTGAGATGGAACGGATCCGCGCTCATGCAGGTATGCTAACAGGAGGGTTCTGATGCAGCAACCTCCGAAAAACCGCAGTTTAGAGTGGCAATCAAAGAACGCTTCGCTAAAATGCGCGCGCATTTAACCGGAACACAGCAAAAGGAGAACCCGATGATCGTAACAACCAAAGAACTGTTTAAACATGCCTACGGCAAATACGCCGTCGGCGCTTATAATATCAATAATGCCGAACAGGTAATGGGTCTGTTCCGCGGCTGTATGGAAAGCAAAGCACCCTTTATTGTGCAACTCTCCAAAGGTGCCCGCTCGTATACCGATAAGCGCATGCTCGAAGCCATGCTTCGCGCCGCCGACGAAATTTTCCCGGATGCTATCTTTGCCGTGCATCTCGACCACGGTGATGAGAAAACCTGTATGGACTGTATTGACAGCGGCTTCTACAGCTCTGTCATGATCGACGCCAGCCATGAGTCGTTCGACGAAAACATCGCCATCACCAAGCGCGTGTGCGATGCTGCTCACGCCAAAGGGCTGGTTGTTGAGGCTGAACTCGGACAGCTCGGCGGCGTGGAAGAACATGTTTCCGTCAGTGAAGCCGACGCCAAGCTGACCAATCCGGAGCAGGCGAAGGAATTCGTTGAACGCAGCGGTTGCGACAGTCTGGCCTGCGCGATCGGCACCTCGCACGGTGCGTTCAAATTCAGCGGTTCGCAAGGTCTGCACTTTGATGTACTCAAAGAAATCCAGAAGCGGCTGCCCGGCTTCCCGCTCGTCATGCACGGTTCCAGCTCGGTTCCGCAGGATGAAGTGGCCCGCATCAACGCCGCCGGTGGCAAGATGAAAGGCGCCAAAGGCGTGGACGAAACCCAGTTCCTGCCTGCCGCGAAACTCGGCGTAACCAAGATCAACATTGATACCGACGGCCGTCTGGTCTGGTGCCGCGTTCATCGCGAAGAGTTCATGAAGAATCCGGAAAACTTCGACCTGCGCCCGCCGGGCAAAGTGTTCATGGCCGAATACGCCAAGTATATCGCCCACAAGAACACGGTTCTCGGCAGCGCCGGACAGCTCGATTCAATCCGCGCCGGACTCAAGAAAAAATAGCCGCCCCGTTGCGGATGCAAAAACGCCCCGGAATTTCCGGGGCGTTTTCTTTTGAGCCCGCCGCCTTGAATTCACCGGGCTGATCAGGCAGAGTGATGCCCGGTCTAACTTTGGAGAATCCGGATGTCTGAACTTTCTGTTGTTTCTTTGCTGATCGGCCTGCTCATGCTGACAGGCGGAACGGTTTCCCTGCTGGCACCGGCGCGGATTCGTGCCGGAATAGCTGCATTTCCGCGCAGTGTCTGGCCGGGCCGCATCTTGGCCGCGATTGATCTGGTCTGGGCCGCTTACGAACTTTCGAAAATGCACCTCGGCATGTTTGATGCCTGGAAAATAAACCTCTACTGGCTGACACCTGCCGCCATTGTGCTTTGTATTGTCTATCTCGATGAACTGCTCAGCCCGCGCGCCTTCGGCGGACTGTTGCTGCTGATTGCCGGGCCGGTGCTCGACGTCGCCCGCTGGCATCCGTCGGACTGGCGGCTGGTCGTCACCGTCATCGCCTATCTCTGGATTCTGCTCGGGCTTATTTTCCTGCTTTCGCCGTGGTGGTTCCGCCGTATTTCCATCTGGGTGACCGGCTCCGGCGATACGGCCGTGCGGATCAGCGGCGCGATCAAAGCTGCGGCCGGCCTTGGTCTTATAGTGCTGGGGCTGCTGGTTTACTGAACGCCATGACGCAGGAACTACTCGACCGGCTCACCGGACGCTTCTGCACTTACACCGACTGCTACCGGAAAGACGGACGGCTGGAGCCGATGCTCCAGCTCAAACTCGAACACACCATTCGCGTCGCCGCCGATGCCCGCGCTATTTCCGCCGGGATGGACTGGCCGGAAGAGGACGTGAGTATTGCAGAAGCGGTTGGGCTTTTTCATGACATCGCGCGGTTTCCGCAGTTTAAGAAGTACCGCTCCTTTTCCGACGCCGACACGATTGATCACGGCAATCTCGGCGTCCAAACTCTGGAAAGCGAAAATCTGCTCGACGGCGTGCCGGATAAAGAGCGCGCGCGGATTCTCTCTGCGGTTCAGTATCACAATAAAAAGGATATGCCGTCCGGCCTGCCGGCATCTGAAGAAAAACATCTGCGGCTTATCCGCGATGCCGACCGGCTCGACATCTTTTTTATCTGCTGGGACTCCATTAAAACCGGGCACATTCACGAACACCCGGAAATCCTTTTAAATATCGATTTCAACGGCCCGCCGACTCCGGCGGTGCTCGACCGGTTTGAACGCGGCGATAAGATCGATTACCGCGGCATGAAAAGCATGGCCGACCGTTTTGTCCTCCAGCTCAGCTGGATGCACGACCTGAGTTATGCTTCAACCAGACGGCTGGTTCGCGAACGCGGCATACTCGATAAGTTTATCGATGTCATGCCGGTCAAGACTGACCGGCTGTTGAATTGTTTTGAAGAAACCGCCGCGCTTCTTGCCGATACCTGAAAAAATCAAGGCTGCCGTGACGGCGGCGATACGTATCGCAGGCGTCTCGCCTGTCTTGATACAGGTTAGGCGGTTAGAATTTCTACGAGCGCGGCTTCCTGCTGGACACCGATAAAGTCGCGGACTTTCTGGCCGTTTTTGAAGAGGATCAGTGTCGGGATTGAGCGTACGCCGAACTTTGCAGCCAGCGCCGGGCTCTCATCAACATTCACCTTGGCGATGACGGCCTTGTCTCCGATTTTTCCGGCGACTTTGTCGAGAATCGGCCCCTGCATTTTGCACGGCCCGCACCACGGAGCCCAGAAGTCCACCAGCACCGTCCCGGAAGCAATCGCGGCATCAAACTCAGCGGCACCCAATTCTTTTACTTTATCTGACATGTAACTCTCCTGTTTAGGCCGCGATCATACAGCCTGAGTATTTCGGGAGCAAGTGAGGATTTAGACATTGAACAGAAACTCGATGATATCTCCGTCCTGCACCGTGTAATCTTTGCCTTCTGTGCGCATCAGTCCTTTTTCCCGGCAGGCGTTTTCGCTGCCGAGCGTGACATAGTCGTTGTAAGAAATCACCTGAGCACGGATAAAGCCGCGCTCGAAGTCGGTGTGAATCACGCCCGCCGCCGCCGGGGCTTTCCAGCCGCGGTGAATAGTCCACGCATGAACTTCTTTCGGTCCGGCGGTGAGATAGCTGATGAGGCCGAGCGTGTGGTAGCCGGTGCGCGCGATCTGGTCGAGTCCGCTTTCGATTACGCCGTACTCCTTAAGAAATCCGGCCGCTTCCGTTTCATCCATGCCGATGAGATCCTCTTCCATCTTCGCGCAGATTTTCACGGTGTCCGCGCCTTTGGAGTTGGCGTACTGGCGGACGGCCTTCACATAGGCGCTGTCTTCCGCCATGCCGGATTCGTCCACATTGGCGCAGTAGATAATTTTTTTATCGGTCAGCAGCGGCGACTCTTTCAGGAAGGCTTTCATGTCATCGGATTCATGATCGGGAAAACTGACCGCCGGGCTACCTTCGCCCAGATGCGACAGCAGACGTTTTACGGCGGCCAGCTGTTCAGCAACTTTTTTATCGTTACGCGCCAGCTTTTCCATTCTTTGGGCGCGGGCTTCCACGGTTTGGAAATCGGCCAGTACCAGTTCCGTTTCAATCACCTCAATGTCGCGCTGCGGATCAACAGAACCGTCCACATGCACCACATTTTCATCTTCAAAACAGCGGACGACATGCAGCAGGGCATCTGTCTCGCGCACGTTGGCGAGGAATTTATTGCCGAGACCTTCGCCGCGGCTCGCGCCTTTCACCAGCCCGGCGATGTCCACGAAATCGACGGTGGCATAAACAGACTTTTTCGGGTGGATCATGGTCGCCAGCTTATCAACCCGCTCGTCGGGCACCGGCACAACCGCTTTATTCGGTTCAATGGTGCAGAAAGGATAGTTGGCGGCCTCCGCATTTTGCGCGCGCGTCAGCGCATTGAAAATCGTCGACTTTCCGACGTTCGGAAGACCCAGAATACCGATGCTTAGACTCATGTGAAAACTCCGTTCAAAAGGGCGGCCAATAAAGCACGAAACGGCTGACGGGGCAAGCGGGTTTGCAATCCTTGGGAACCCGATCAGAGCTTGATGTCAAAATTGTGAACCTTGCCTGATCCGATAACCAGCCGCAGCAGGGCGGAAAGAAGCGGAACTTTCGGGAAGACGACGAGGTGCCAGATCGGCCGGTGCTGTACGTTCCATTTGGCAAGAAGCGGCGGATCGGAGAAATAGTTGATCTCATCAAACTCGCCGGAATCACAGACGGTTTCAATGACTTTGCTCATGAGCAGGTTGCCGGGCGAGCAGTTGATGAACTCTTCGTCATAAGCCATTTTCAGAATATACAGAGTCCGCCCGTTGCGCATGGAATAATGCGCGGCGATGGAGCGGTCGCCGGATTCAAGAAAACAGAACATCATCATATTTTGCGCCGCGAGTCCTTCTGCGGCTTCTTCGAAAACTGCGGCGCTGCCCGGAAAATCCCGGATGGTGGTTTTTCTTTGTCCTTTCCAGTTGCGGGTTTCGACGTCCAGAAAACGGGCGGTGTTTTCTTTCGCGGAGCGGGTGTTTTCATGGAAGCGGAATTGAACATCAGGAAGTTTTTCCAGTTCGCGGGCGGCGCGGCGCAGGTTCTGCCGGAGTTTTCCGGCGAGTCCGGCAGAATATTCTGCGGAGGTTTTCGGCAGAGAGATGAACGCTTCTGTTTCGGCTGATTTCTGCACGAAACAAAGCCGGTGTTTTCCGGTGTTCAAATACCGGACAGACGGGTAATGATCCGGAACATGCTTCAGGCTGAGGCAGGGAATCGAGCGGGGGATGCTGTTTAAATAATCCATGAACAGACTGAAGACCTCCTCGCGGCCGGGCAGGGTCAGGCAATCGGTGCCGCTCGTATGGGCGTAGTGATACGGCAGCTTAAAGAGCCGCAGGGAAAATCCAAGCACCCGGAAGGCGTAGCTCGACATGAGCGGCATAATTCCAATCAGCTGATCATTCTCGTAAGCGAAGAGACACAGCCAGCGTTCCGGTGAAGTGACCTGATGTTTGAAAAAAGCGCGCAACCACGGATAGGAAAGCATTGGCGATAAACGGACGGCTTTTTGGAACAGGCCGTTCCACGCGTCGGCGTGTTTATCCAGTTCTTCAATCGTGCGGACATCCGCCAGCCGGATTCCGGCGGGCGGCTGATACTTCCACGGATCCGGCAGGCTGTATTGTTTCGATACAATCTTCGGCATACAAAACCCTCTTACTGGCTGGCGGCGATGCGGACGGCTTCGAGGAATTTTTCGCGCAGCTCAGCGACGCGCGGCGCATCCGAAGCAAACGCGGACAGCACGTCGGCCTCATTGAGTTCTTTCGGCTCTTTAATCGCCAGCGCTTCGAGCTGTCTGGCGAAAGCGGGCTGTTCCAATCCCAGAAAACGGATTTCCCGGGGAATACGTTCGAGCAGATCGCGGTAGGCTGCAACGATGGGGCTCCATGGTTCGGAATCTTCGAGCCGGTTGAACACTTTGTTCGATTCCTCCCAGTAAGGATTTTTTTTGCCGGCGAGCAGTGCGAAGAAAGAGGCGGCCAGTTTCCGGGCGATGCCGTCGTTGCCGCCAATGGGGCGTTTCGGGAAAAGCTGCTTTTCGTATTTTTCGATCAACGTGTGCAGGACGGTCTCGAAGTGATAGACGGTTTCGGTTTTAGGCGGTTTCCCGCCAAGCAGTCCGACGACGGCATCCTGCACCTTTTCGATCTCCGCCAGCTTAAGCTCGGGATCAACGATGAGGAATGTTTCGCCGCTCTTTTTGTGCTCGTAAACACGCACCTTGGTTTGGTCTTCACGGATCTGAACGTCTTTTTCGGCCAGAATTCTTTTGCGCTCGAGCATGACGGCCAGAATGTAGATGGCGTTGATGTCGTCGGCGTCTTCTTTGGCAACCAGTTTGCGCAGGAGCGTCTCTGCATTTTCTTTTTTCACCACTTCGGTCGGTGGCGGCGGCACCCGGAAAATGCTTTTCCACGAGCTGAGCCCGTGGTCGATGTCGTGTTCGTTCCACCAGCCGAGGCGGTAATCTTCGCGGACGTATTCGCCCTCTTTGAAAAGCAGGCGGGTGACGATTTCTTCTTGGTCGGCAAACGGTTCGCTGGTTCCGGCGCAGAGGTCGGAGCGTCGCTTAATCTGCCAGCTTTCTTCGCGTACGGTTGACATAGAGTGAACAGGTTACAGAGCCGTCCGGCTTTTTCAATTTAATTGCGGAAAAGCGACAGATTTTCACGGAAGTAGACGAGCCCGCTCCAGACGGTGAGAACGGTGATAGCAAGAGCGCTCCACCAGACCAGTGAGCCGAAGTTGTCCAGTATGCCAAAGGCCGCGGCCAGCAGCACGATGCTGATAAAGACCATCTGCCAGATCGTTTTCTGTTTACCCCAGCGGCTGGCGGAGAGAACGATGCCTTTATCAACGGCCAGCAGCCGCAGACCGGTCACCATCATTTCGCGGGAGAGAATGAGCGTAACCATCCACGCGGGCATTATCCTGAGTTCGACGAAACCGATGAAGGCGGCGGCCGTGAGGACTTTATCAGCCAGCGGATCCATCAATGTGCCGAAAGCCGAACAGCCGTACGTTTTGCGGGCGAGATGTCCGTCGAGCGCATCAGTGAGCGCCGCGAAGCCGAAGACAATCACGGCGGCAACGGGTGCCCCCGGAAAGGATACGCTCAGGCAGATCATAAAAACGGCGGCCAGAACGAAACGGCTGACGGTAAGGATGTTGGGAACTTTCATCGTGAACTTTCAATTTTTCCAGGCTCGACAAGGTAAAGGTCGGGCAGCGGTTTGTCGAGGAGCATGCGGGCGGGCGCTTCAGCCGGCAGTTGTGCGGATTTTTCTGCGGCATGGCGGCGCATACAGTTAGAGGCGCTGACAATCAGGAGAATCAGCACCAGCAGCACCGCCGCGCCAACGGCCAGGGTGCGGATATCGTTTACCCGATGGTTTTTGCTGCTCTTTGCAGCCGGTACACCAGATTCGCCGGAGGTTTTTTTCTTTGCGCGGGTCAATATACTGTAAACAAACTTCACCGGTGCGCCGAGCCATTTAAGAAGTATGGCAGAGACCGGCAGATTGCGCCGGTTCTGTTCGAGCTGGCTTTCTTCATCAATCAGCGGCTTCAGGACGGTCGCGTGCCGGGCGGTGTATTCCTCGATCAGCGGATCCGGGTTGATTCCGAGGTGTCCAGCGTAAAGGCGGATGAATCCTTTGGCATAGGTCGGCGCGGCCATTCCGGAGAAGTCGTCGGCCTCCATCGCCAGAATCATTTTGGTCAGTATATTTGTAGCGGCACCGGCATCCTTGGCGCTGATTCCTTTAGCTTCGCGCGCGGCTCTTAACTGCTGTCCGAGTGTTGCCATGGCGGTTACTCCTCCGGTTTAGGCTCCTCTTCGTCAACGTCAAATTCCTGCGAGGCTTCTGCCTCGGAGAGCGGTTCCTCGCTGCTGCCGGCGTGTTCGGGAATTTCACCGTCAAGATCAATGAGGATATCGCGCGGGCCGGTTTCAGTCGGCGGACCGATGATGCCTTTTTCTTCGAGCATATCCATGAGGCGGGCGGCGCGGTTGTAGCCGATTTTCAGGCGGCGCTGGAGCGAAGACGTCGAGGCACGTTTGGTGCTCCGAAGCACTTCCATAGCGGCTTCGAGCAGATCGTCGCTCTCATCCATATCCGGCAGTTCCGGACGGTTGTTTTCGATCTTCTGCTTGATTTCGGTAATGAACTCCGGCGAGCCCTGTGTGCGGATGAAATCGGTGACCCGGTGCATTTCGCCGTCGCTGGTCAAGGTTCCCTGCAGACGAACCGGCTTGTCTTTACCTGGCGGCAGATAAAGCATGTCGCCTTTGCCGAGCAGTTTTTCAGCGCCGATGGTATCGAGAATAGTGCGGCTGTCGTTGCCCTGTGCCACCCTGAAAGCGATGCGTCCCGGAATGTTCGCTTTGATGGTTCCGGTGATGACATCAACAGACGGACGCTGCGTGGCGAGAATCATGTGGATACCCGCGGCGCGTGAAAGTTGGGCCAGACGCACAATGCACGGCTCAATTTCCTGTTGCACCTGACTCATCAGATCGGCCAGCTCATCCACCGCAATTACGATATAGGGCAGCTTAGCCGGAATCAGATCTTTCGGCTGATCATCATCTTCCTCGATCGGCGCACCGAAAAGATCAGTCTGCTTTTCGATCGGGCGGGTATTGAAGCCCTTGATGTCGCGCACCTTCACTTTTTTGAAAAGCGCGTACCGTTTTTCCATTTCCTTAATGGCCCAGCGCAGACCGAGCGTCACCTTCTTGGCATCGGTGATGATCGGCACGACGAGATGCTTGAGGTTTTCGTAGGCCTGAAACTCGAAGGTTTTCGGGTCGACCAGAATCAGGCGGAGCTGTTCCGGTGTGCGCGAGAGGAGCAGGCCGGCCAAAATGGAGTTCATGCACACGGTCTTGCCGGAATTTGTTGCGCCGGCGATCAACAGGTGCGGCATGGCGGAAAGATCGCCGACGACCATGCGGCCGCTGACATCTTTGCCGAGCGCCAGCGGCAGTGCGATTTCCGGATTATGAAAAACGGGGCTTTCGACGACTTCGCGAAGATAAACCGACGCACCCTTGGTGTTTGGCGCTTCAATACCGACCACGCCTTTGCCGGGAATCGGAGCCTGAATGCGGATACTCTGCGCATGCAAAGCCAGCGCGATATTTTTTTCAAGAGCGGTGATCCGCTCAACCCGCACGCCGGCGGCGGGGGTGATTTCGTAAGAGGTGACGGTCGGGCCGGTTTCAACATGTGTCACCTGACCTTCAACGCCGAACTCCTCGAGCGTGTCCTGCAGAATTTTGGCTTTTTCTGCGGTGTTTTCGGTGGCGGTGCGCGCGGCCAGCGAAGGCAGCTCGTCGAGAATGGTCAGCGGCGGGAGCTGATAGCCCGACTCATCGCGGCCCGGCGCAATATTGACCGAGACATTAGCCAGATCATCAGCGGGCGGCAAGGCGACCGGTTTTGTTTTAGCCGGTTTGGGTACTTCCACCTTTGGCTCCGGCTTGGGTTCAACTTTCGGCGGCGTGACGGGCGGCGGCGTGAAAAGTTCACCGGCGGCAGGAGCAGGTTCCGGCGGCAGGACGGCTTTTTTCGGCTTTTCTTTTTCGGGTTTTATTTCGCGGCTGAACTTCGTCTTCGGTGTTTCGGCGCGGGCCGCTTTACGGCGCGCACGGAATTCTTTTACCTTTCCCCAGAGAAAAATAAACGGGGTGAAAGGGTGCATACCCGTCAGCTGCAAGAGAGCCAGAATGAACACCGTAACAAAAATAATGCCCGCGCCGGTATGGTTGATCAGTCGGCCCAGCGTGCGGACGGCCAGCATCTGTCCGGCCAGTCCGCCGGGACTGCCGACATTCAGCAGGGCGGTCAGTACGCTCCAGAGATCGGGCTGATATTCGGCAAGACTCGACAGAGAAACCAGCCCGGCCGTCAGCCAGGCCCATACCGGCCAGCCGCGTTCGTAGGAACGGAACGTCATCATCAGGCCGCCGGTCAGCAGAATGAACGGCACCAGATAGCCGCCTACGCCGAAGAGCAGAAAGCCGATGTAAGCAAACCAGGCGCCGAGCGGGCCGACCAGATTGTGCGGCGGCGATGCCGGCGGATCGTGCAGAAAGCCGATATCTTCCGCATTGAACGAAAAGACACAGAGAAAGCTGAGCAGACAGAGGGCTAGAAGAATGACGCCTGCTGCTTCGCGTTTCGGAGAACGGACGGTTTCAGATGGTTTTGCCATTTCGGCGATTATAGGGAGGGAACTTTTATTTTGAAGCAAATTAAACGCGTCGGCATTTGAAAATCACTACCACCGGAATACGGGCGAGCCGGGGGTAAAGTTCGCGCCAACCGGCGCTTTCATAAGGCACCCGGGCGCGGATTTCCGGCTCGCTCATTTCCAAAATTGGCACCGGCATGGGCTCCAGCAGCCGTTCGAGGACCAGTCCGGCAGCATGAATCCACCCGGCAATGGACGAGACGGGCCAATAGTGCGCAGCGCTCATGGTTTTGTCGTCGAGCGACATCCGCACATCCGGTTCCGGCCGGAAATAGTCCGGCAGAAACAGACCTTCTTCGCCGTCGCCGATGTCCAGCCATTCGCCGGCATACAGCGGATGGCCGGTTGTCAGCAGAAAGGTACCGCCGGGGTTGAGCATAGCGGCAGTTTTGGCGATCACTTTTTGCGGGTCGGCGGAAAAGGGCAGGGCGTAAGTCGAATGAATAAAATCAAACAAACCCACCCCGCCCTGCGGGTACTCCTCCGAAGGAGGGGATTCTAAACGATCCCCTCCACGGGAGGGGTGGCCGGAGCGAAGCGACGGACGGGGTGGGTTTTGTAGTTGATCCAATGAGTCCATTGAGACGCGGCGAAAGTCCACTTCAACCTTTTCAGCGGCGGCAAGTTTGCGGCCATGCGCCAGTTGCGCCTCCGAAATATCAATGGCGACGCACGGTGCGCCCTGCTTGGCGAGAAAGATGGAATTCTGTCCCGCGCCGCAACCGATTTCGAGGCAGCGGATTTCATCTGCTGTCCGCGCCGCGCCGGAGCCTCGGCAAAGGCCGGCCGGCAACAGCTTGATTTCAGAGTCTCCCGGCAGAAGCGGACCGTAGTGAAAATCGTTTGTCGAAATGCGCGTTTCGCGCTGATAAAGCTCCGCAAGATCGTCCCAGTAGCGTGCGCTGCTTTGGTCGCTGTTGCCTATAAACCGCATACCGTCAGGCTTTCCTGCCCGTTGTGACAAAAATGCCGACGGAGCCCCATGCATTCGGGGCTTGTGCGGCGGTTTTGATCTTCTTGAGCTGAGGCAGAGCGAGCAGCTTTTGCAGTTTATTGAGCATTTCCATGCGGAAGAGTACGGCCACGCCGAGGAACATCCGTACGCCGAGGTCTTCGGTGGTGATCGGGCGGATTTTTGTGCTGACGTTTTTAAACCCGGCTTCGTTCAGCAGACCGAACAGCTGCGAGCCGATCAGCCGGTTGCCGCCTTTGCGCTTTTGCCCCGCGCCGGCCTTGCGGATGAATTTGACGAAGGCACCGCTTTCCGGCGCAAAGCTCGTCCAGTTGTCGTCGATGTCCAGGACGCAGAGAACGCCGCCCGGCTTCAGGACGCGCAGAATATTCCGGAGCGCGAGCTGCGGTTTTTCCAGATGCTGGAAAAGGAAGCGGGCATAGACAAAATCAAAACTGTTTTCCGGTAGGGCAAGTTCGTAGACGTTGCCGGTGGAAAAAGAGACGTTCTCAACTTTTTCTGAGGCTTTGGCCTGATGGGCGACGGCGATCAGTTTTTCGCTGATATCTACGCCGTTCACAGATCCGTCGCCGACCATTCTGGCCAGTTCGCAACTGATAAAGCCGGGGCCGCAGGCGAGATCGAGCACCTTCATGCCGGGCTGCAGGCCGGTCGTGCGCCACACCTCTTTTTCAATATCAATCGCAACCGTCGCCTGCATTTTAAGGCGTTCCAGTTCCTCGGCGTTTTTTTTAAAAGTTCCGAACTTGTACGATCCGGCATCCGTCATTTTTATTCTCCATGACTTACGGCGCGTCAATCAGCGCCTGAAGCTTCTGCGCGAGATCGGTGAAGCCGCGCGCCTTGGCAAAAGAGGCGGCGGTATCGTTGTCCTTGTCTTTCAGTTTCGGGTCGGCGCCGTGGGCGAGCAGGAGATCAACCACCGGCGAAAGGCCCTCGGCGGCGGCGAACATCAAAGCGGTAAAACGATCCGTTGAATCAATCGCATTTATTTCGGCACCTTTTTCGAGAAGCAGTTTGACTGCCGCCGGATAGGGGCCGGATGCGGCAAACATCAGAGCGGTGCGCCCTTTGGTGTCGCGCAGATTGATGTCCGCGCCCGCATCGAGCAGGACTTTCATGGCTTCGACATGGCCGTCAAAGGAGGCCAGCATCAGTGCACTGTTGCCGTTGGTTTCAACCTGATTGACCGGCATACCGGCCTTCAGCGCGTCGGCGACCTGTTGGGCATTGCCGCTGTAAGCAGCCTCCGCAAACGCGGCGATGGCTTCAGCGGTTGGTGGAGGCAAAACGGGATCCGGTTTTTTTTTGCAGCCGCTCAGTACGATAGAAAAGGTGAGAATAGTTAAAACCGGAACAGTCCATTTGCGCATAAGATCTCCTTTAACAGGGGCAGACCATAAAGCCGTCGCCGGTCGATTTCCAGCACTTATTCACGCTCCGGCAACAGCGCAAATGGAAGTTGCAGCGCCGGAGCGGGCTCCGCCTGCAAAGTTTTTTCGTGTAACACAGAGCTTTTATGAGTATTCTCCTGCCGATGATTACGATTATTCCGGCAATTGATTTGAAGGGCGGCAAATGTGTGCGCCTGCGGCAGGGGCTGGCAAACGAGGAGACGGTTTATTCTGATTCTCCGGTCGAAATGGCCAGACACTGGGTTCGGGCGGGCGGCGAATTCCTGCATGTCGTCGACCTTGACGGCGCGTTTGCGGGTCATCCGGTTCATACGGAAGTGCTGCGCGAAATCTGTTCAGCGATTAAGGTTCCGGTTGAAATCGGCGGAGGAATCCGTACAGACGACAACATTGAAAAGCTGCTGGCCACCGGCGTAACCCGCGTAATTCTGGGAACCCGCGCCTGCGAGCATCCCGAAGAACTGGCCCGTCTGGTTCAAAAGTTTGGCGGCCAACGGATTGCGGTCGGCATTGATGCGCGTGCCGGCAAGGTTCAGACCAAGGGCTGGGTGGAAACGACAGACATCGAAGCCGTTGATCTGGCCAAAAAAGTGGACGATGCGGGCGTCGGCACCATTATTTACACCGACACGGCCCGCGACGGGATGCTCGACGGCGTAAACGCTTTTGAAATGGGCAAAATCTGCTCGGCGGTTTCGTGCAATGTGGTCGCTTCCGGCGGGATTTCCGGCATTGAAGACATTCAGCGGCTTGCCGCTCTTAACTGTGATAACCTGACCGGCGCGATTGTGGGCAAAGCGCTCTACGAAAAGACCGTCACCGTCCGGCGGCTCAAAAAAGCGGGACAGTAACTTTTCTGTGCCGCTTCCAGCGGGTTGGCCGGCCATTTTTTAACGTATTTGCGCTTGAAGGCGCGGAGCCGAAACGCCATATTGCGCGGCTCTTTTATTTAAGGAACAGAACAGAACCCAAACAAGGACAGAATCATGGCCAGAACAGTACCCCTATCCAGAGTCCGTAATATCGGAATTATGGCGCACATTGACGCCGGCAAAACCACCTTCAGCGAGCGTATTCTTTTTTACTCGGGCAAGTCGCACAAAATCGGCGAAGTGCACGACGGCGCGGCCGTTATGGACTGGATGATTCAGGAGCAGGAGCGCGGCATTACCATTACCTCCGCAGCAACCACCACGATGTGGAACGACCACATGATCTCGCT
>CAIKGD010000082.1 GCA_903826865.1 uncultured Verrucomicrobiota bacterium | reverse complement strand
GCATCGTTCAACCGATACGGCAGTGAAAAGAGGTGATCAGGAACTTTTGGGGCTGGTCAGTCGCGGACTGGTGATTCGTTCCTGGGACGCAGTACTTGGCGGGGAGCGGGTTGAAAAACCGCACATTTCGTTTTTTGGAACCTACCACCGCTTTCCGGGTATCCTGACGGAGATTTCGCCGCCGCCGGAACTGAAGATGCTGAAGAAGGGCGATTATGTGGACATGCAGATCGAGGTCCTGCTGATACCCAAAATCGCCGACAGCTATCTGGGCACCAATGAAGCACTCAAAAAATCTCTGCCGGTAACGGCAGATACCTGGAGGGCGGTTTACCGGCAAGCCAAAGGAAATGATTTGAAGCTCAAGGTGACGGAAGGCCGGTTGCAGCGGAACTATCCGGTCGAGATTGCTGTCGGGAATACCGGCGCGGCTGAATTGGAAGTTACCGGAGGACTGGCCTATGTTCCGTTTACGTTTACCGGTGTGGTCTCTCAGAAAAATCCCGTCGTCTATGAACTGTCGGCCGACGGTACAAGAAAAGCGGTGGATCAGTCAGATCACGGAAACGACTTCTGGCAGACGGAACGCGATTCTTCAACAGGGTTGTACCGGATCACCTACAATCTGAACCTCGACAGTCCGGAAGATCAGCCGGTGACGCGCCGGTTCCGCTTTGAATCCGCCGTACAGCAGGAAAAACATTAATTATGAGTCGTGTAAAATATCGTCCGTTATATTCAAAATTCACTGAAAGGCTTTAACTATGATGACGTCCCGGGAGAGAATGCTTTGTGCACTGAACAATCAAAAGCCGGACCGCCTTCCCTGTCAGGTGCACGGCTGGATGCAATATTATCTGGACACGTATTTAAACGGAATGGACTGGTATCAGGCTTATGAAAGATTCGGCATGGATTATGCCATTTACGTCAGTCCGCGCTACGAATTTGCAGAGCGTGATCTGAAGAACTGGATTGTTCAGCGGAAAGATCTCGGTACAGATGCGGACGGCAATATTAAGCGGGCCGAGACCATCATCACGCCGAAAGGGAATCTGTATCAGGTGATCGGTCAGAATAAGTTCACAACGTGGCACGTTGAATATCCGTTGAAAACGGAAAAGGACTTTGAACTGTGGAAAGAGTTTTATCCCGTGCCGGTTAAGGCGGATTTGTCACCGGTGCAGGCCGCGCGGGACAAGCTTGGTGACAGGGGTATTATCCGGTCACACCCCTATTATGAAGGGCAGGGAAGCCCGTGGCAGTGTCTCTGCTATATTTATGGAACCGAGCAGTCCATCTATCTGGCGATTGACGAGCCCGAACGGACGCATGAGATGCTGGAAGCGATTTTTCAGAAAGCCTTTCGTACGCATACCTTATGGGACGGAACGCCTGCTGATGTAGTGGAGACGGATGGCGGTGCCGGGTCGAACACCGTGATCAGTCCTGATCTGTTCAGAGAATTCTGTTTGCCATACGACCGGCGCCAGAATGAGTTGTTCCGGAGTATTGGCGTAAAAACTGTCTGCCACCTGTGCGGCGGGCTCATGCAACTGCTGGATCTGGTGGTGGAATCCGGGGCGGACGGACTTGAAACGATGACCCCGAAAGCAATGGGCGGCGATTGCGATCTGGCTGAAGCTTCCCGGCGGGTCGGCGACAAACTCTTTTTTATCGGCGGGTTTGATCAAAATGCCGGGTTTGAAAAAGGCACTCCCGGAAAAGTACGGGAAATGGTGTTGGAATGTTTTGAAGCCACCAAAGATCATGGCGGGCATATTCTGGCACCCTCGGATCATTTCTTCTTTGGGGATCCGATGAATATTCAGGCCTTTGCTGATGCGGTCAAAGAATGTGTTTATTGACACCGGTATTCCGGAGCTGTTTCACCGGCTGATTCAGCAGAAGACGGTCTTTATAATAATATTAATATTGACGGTGTTGTCCGCATTATCGTAATAAATAAAAAATCAAATTATATATTTTCAGGGATGGCTGCGGTGCAAACTTGATGTGACGTATTTTGAAATGAAAAACAAACTGATATTGAAATATCCGGCTTCCTGGTGGGGGGCGAAATGGCGGGAAGCTTTGCCGTGCGGCAACGGAACCGCAGGCGCAGCGGTTTACGGGGCGGTTTCTGATGAAACGGTTTTACTGACCCATGAAGATTTGTGGAGCGGTGTAAAAACGCCGGAGCTTCCGGACGTCAGTTCGAGGGTCGCTGCAGTCCGGTCGCTGTTGTCCGAAGGAAAAGCCGAAGAGGCTGATCGTATTCTGGCGGACGCTCTTGAGAAGCAGGGCTATACTGCAGAGATCGGCACGCCGCTTCCGCTGGGCGATCTGAAAATTAAAATGCCGGTTACGAAGGGATTTAAACAGTACCGGCGGATACTTGATATGGAAACCGGAGAGGTCGTTGTTTCCTGGGAAGATGGTGCCGTATCGTATGAACGGAAGCTTTTTGTTTCGCGGACAGATGACTTGGTGGTGATGCAAATCAGCAGTTCAAACGGACCGGTTACCGCTGAGATTGCTTTGGGTCCGCGAGACCGCAATGATGCCCGTTCGGGTTGCAGCAACTCTTGCGGCTTACCGGATGGTTTTATCACAGAGTCGGACGCGTCCGGGAATATTCGCTATGCCGCGCGCAACGATGACGGAACCGATTTCGGTGCGGTGGTCAGGGTGTTTCCGGGCTCCGGGAAACTTTCATCTAAAGCCGGTAAAATCACTGTTCAAGGCGGCAACTCGGCGCTGATAGTAATTAAGCTTTTTGTCAAGCAGGCCCGCCATGCGGCGTGGGAACGTCTGCAGCAGGAACTGGACGATGTGTTGATGGATTATGATGCACTGCTGGCACCCCATGCCGCTGAACACGGTGAACTTTTCGGTCGGGTAAAACTTGATCTGGGAGTAAAAGACGGAGATCGCCTTCTGTCCAATGAGGAGCTGTTGCTGGCAGCCTATCAGGGAGAAGCTCCTGCTGCATTAGTTGAGAAGATGTGGGCTTACGGCCGCTACCTTTTGATTTCTTCTTCACGGTCGGGCGGACACCCCTGTCCGCTGCTCGGCAAGTGGAGCGGGGAATACCCTGGATTCTGGGCTTTTAACATGGCGAATGAGAATCTTCAGATGATTTACTGGCAGGCTTTGCCGGGCCGGCTGGGAGAAGCAGCGCTTCCTGTTTTTGACTATTTTGACCGGATGAAAGATGACTTCCGTGAAAACGCCCGGAAACTTTACGGATGCCGCGGTTTGTATATCCCGGCGGTGACAACCCCGCCTTCCGGCCTTTCGAAGGTTTCCCTGCCGCATTTGCTTCATTGGACCGGTGCGGCGGCATGGATTGCACAACATTATTATGATTACTACCTCTATACCGGGGATGAAACATTTCTACGGGATCGAGCGTTGCCGTTTTTGCGCGAAACCACGCTGTTTTATGAGGATTTCTTTACCATAGGTGAGGGCGGTTATTTTGTGAGCGCTCCGTCCAACTCCCCTGAAAACACGCCGGCGGGTTACTGGGATGGTCAGGGAATGGGGTGCGCTATGGAAACAACCATCAATGCCACGATGGATTTTGCACTGGCTAAAGAAGTGCTGACCCATTTAATTGAGGGGGCGCAGGTGACGGGTCAATATGCCGGTGAAATATCGAAATGGGCGAAGATGCTGAGCCGGATTCCACCTTATCAGATTAATGAAGATGGCGCAGTGAAAGAATGGATGCATCCGTTTTTTAAAGACAATTACCATCATCGGCACCAGTCGCACATTTATCCTGTTTTCCCCGGTACCGAAGTGACGCGGGATTCGGATCCTGAACTTTTCGCCGCGTTTGAAACGGCTATTCACAAGCGGCTTGAAATCGGCATCAGCGAACAGAGCGGCTGGTCGCTGGCGCACATGGCGAATGTTTATGCACGTATGCAGGACGGAGATCAGGCGCTTGGGTGTCTTGATCTGATTTCACGCTCCTGTGTGACAAACAACTTTTATACGACGCATAACGATTGGCGGAATATGGGCATTGGCGTTGAATTTGAATGGGCTCCGTTCCAGATTGACGCCAACATGGGCTGGTCGGCTGCCATTCAGGAGATGCTGCTGTTTTCGGTGCCGGGAAAAATATCAGTACTTCCGGCATTGCCGGGGAAATGGAAACGGGGATCCGTAGAGGGCTTGATGGCCCGCGGCGGCGTAGAGGTTTCCATAGTCTGGAATCAGGCGGAGCGCATGGTGCAGGTGAGCCTCTGTTCAATCGTAAAAGATCAGACCGTTGAACTGCGTCTGCCGTATAATGGAAGGCGGTCGGTTTTTGTTGAGTTGAAAGCCGGGAAACCGCAGACCGTTTCGGCGGCGGGAAAGCATGAATGCACAGCGCCCTGTGCTGTTTTGGCTTAAACTGCCGGTGAATCACAAAAATATGAGAAGCGATACACGGTGATGGGGAATCTGCATCGGGTTGATTCATAATTATCGTGGATTCGATATCGGTCATGCACACAGCGAACGCGGAAGAAATACCCGGAGACGCGTAATGTCCGCTGTTTTCAATTTCAACCAGTTGATACAAATAAAACAGCATATGGTCTTCCTGTACACCAATTGTGCGCATGATAACCGGTGTTTATTGGCAACGGCAACCTTGGCGGGGCGGACTCCTGTTTTATCCTCGCCGACAAGAGTGATAGATATAAACCGGGCATCATGCGGAAGTGGTATTATAGCATTTAACCGTTGTGATGCCGTTATACCGAATTTGGAGAGCACGGTTCCACCCGCGCCACGCTCGATCAAGGACGGCGTGGAAGCCGTCCCTCAATTACGACATCTCAATCGTGAAGCGTTACAGCTTCATAGTAGCTGTAAATCGATTTATCAAAACACGGGACGGACATGCCCGGATGTTATAACGACCGGACCCGCTGCATCCTGCTGTACGCTTCGGCAATATGTCGTTTAATCCAAATAAATAGTATTAATAATACATAATCTAAATTTCCGCCTCCGGTGCATTGTGGTTGTCACATCACCGGTTTACTCCTATAAGGAAGGCCATCCCCGGGGGGCGTGTCACGGGGTTCATGTTGAAAACACTTAGATAAAGGGAGCTGACATGAAGATGAAACGAATCATTGCAATTACGATGGTTGCTGCGGTGTTTCTGCTCGCGGCGGCGGCGCAGGCGTTCAACGGGACGTGGACGAATCTCACCAGCGGACTGAACTGGAGCACCG
>CAIKGD010000081.1 GCA_903826865.1 uncultured Verrucomicrobiota bacterium | reverse complement strand
GTGATGTGTACCGCCGTGCCAAAATGCTGGTGCAGTTTTTCGGAGAGGTGGCGGACGTAATCAATCGGCAGATCGGATTTTTCGGCGCGCGGTTTTTTGGCCGGTTTGTGCAGCTTTTCGATAATTTTTTCGAGCGCACGGACGGAAAGGCTTTCGCGGACGATCCGCTGGGCGAGCAGTTCTTTTTCCGCATCAATTTCTACGCCGAGAAGCACTTTGCCGTGTCCGGCGGAAAGCTGTCCGCCTTCGAGCATCTTTTTGATACTGGCAGGCAGGTCGAGCAGGCGGAGTATATTGGCGACGCTGGCGCGGGCTTTGCCGACGCGCTTGGCGATTTCGTCCTGCTTGAGGCCGAATTTAACGGCCAGTTCGCGGTAGCCTTCGGCTTCTTCCATCAGGTTGAGGTCGGCGCGCTGTAAATTTTCGATCAGCGCGATTTCGAGCGCTTCCTGGTCGCCGATGTCGAGCAGGATGACCGGAACTTCCGGCAGGTTGGCCGCTTTGGCGGCGCGCAGGCGGCGCTCACCGGCGATCAGTTCAAAATGTTTTTCTTTCTGCCGGACGAGCAGGGGCTGAAGAATGCCGTGCTCTTTGATCGAGGCGATCAGCTCATTGAGCTCTTCGTCGCGGAAGATGCGGCGCGGCTGCATCGGGTTGGCTTTAATCCGGCCGACCGCGATCTTTGTGATGCCGGTACTGTCCGGAGCCGGGGCGTCCAGCACGGGAGCTGCCACTTTTCTATCCTGAATGAGAGCGTCGAGACCGCGACCTAAACCAACTTTTTTTGCCATTTCTAAGCCCTTCTTTAAAAACCACTAATCTGCACTAATTAACACTAATCAAACCGTATTGGATAGGATTTCTTTCCATACAAGGAGCCATGACAAAATCATGACCGACAAAATCATTTTTTCAGAGTGACCATTTGAATGGTGGACTGGTTGAAATTAATCCACTGGATGCGCATAAGTCGGGTATGGTTAAAGAGACGCCGGACATGGTTTCCGTATGTAATTGAACCTTCCTTGATAGAAGAAATATGTAATCCGGTATCCGGCTGGAGCAGGCAGATATTCTGGTGGCCGATCATCCGGTTGTTTATGCAAATTTCAATGGGCTGGATGGACTGTTGCGGGAGAAAATGGAGGATAGCCTCTTTATAGAGATCAACATCCAGAAAGGCGCCCCAATCATTCATTAACGACGAGACTGTTTTGCTAAGTAGCAGGCCGTGTTCATCGGATTCGTCCCAATCTTCTTTATTGATGACGGTCTGGCGGCGTTTATCCGGGGACAGCTGTGTCGAAACGAATCGGTGTTCTACGGACGACGGACGGAAGTTGATTAGTTTTCCGTGGTGCAATGCAGACAGCAGCAGGTAATTAATCAATTGGTTTGAGTTGTTCGGATGCAGGGAATGGGTGGTTTTGAGTTCGTAAATGCTGCCGTTCATTGCGAGCATGTCGAGGTAGTAGGTCTTATTGAATGTCTGGTGTGTTACATTGATCATTGCTTCAGTAACAATCTCTAACCCATTCAGCCGGCATCGGTGTGCCAGTTCGTTTTGATAAATATGCTCATCACAGAGTCTTCCGAGTTCGTTCTGTATATCGAATGCATGTTTCATCACCGTTTTATCAATGGTGTGGAACGCATCTTGAGACAGCGGGGTGGTGGGAAATCTGCAATCTATCGGCATATTTAGTTCCCAATGATTTTGTCGGCCATGATTTTGTCATTCAAAACAGCTCACCTTGACCGGGTTTCGACTTTGAAGCGGGTTTGCCGCCGAGCAGTTTCAGGAAGGCGGCTTCGTCGAGAATCTTCACGCCGAGTTCTTCGGCTTTGGTCAGTTTGGAGCCCGCTTTTTCACCGGCGACGACATACGAAGTATTTTTTGAAACGCTGGAGGTGACGGAGCCGCCGCGCGCACGGATCTGTTCGCCCGCTTCGTCGCGGCTCATGCTTTCCATCGTGCCGGTCAGAACAAACGTCAGGCCTGCGAATTCGTTGCTTTCCGCCTTGGCGGTTTGCGCAAAGTTGACGCCGGCGGCCTGCAGCCGCTCAATCAGTTTCCGGTTTGCCGGAGTCTGGAAAAAGTCGCAGATGCTTTTTCCGACGACCGGGCCGATATCGCGGATTTCTTCCAGCGTCTGGATGTCAGCGGTCATCAGTTTTTCAATGTCCGGAAAACTCTGCGCGAGTACCCGTGCGGAACCGCTGCCGACGTGGCGGATGCCGAGCGCAAAAAGAATCCGGTCGAACGGACGGCTCTTGCTGGCTTCAATTCCGGCGATCAGGTTTTGCGCCTTCTTCTCTTTAAATCCTTCGAGGCCGAGAAGCTGTTGTTTCTTCAGGTCGTAGAGATCGGCCGGGCCTTTGACCAGTCCGGCATCAACGATCTGTTCAACGATGGATTCACCGAGACCTTCAATATCCATGCCGTTGCGCGAGGCAAAATAGGTCAGCCAGCGCTTGAGCATGGCGGGGTGGTGCAGGTCGTCAATGCGCCAGGCGACTTCGCCGGCGACCTTTACCGGATTGATGCCAAGTGCTTTGCAGGCGGCCTGCATATCGAACGGTTTTTCTTTGCCGGTGCGCTTTTCGGCGACGACGCGCACGACAGCCGGAATAATTTCGCCCGCCTTCTCGACAATCACGCGGTCGCCGACGCGGATGTTTTTGCGTTTGATTTCGTCTTCGTTGTGGAGCGTGGCGCGTTTAACGACGGTTCCGGCGAGCTGAACCGGTTCAAGTTCCGCGACGGGTGTGAGCACGCCGGTACGGCCGATCTGAATGGTGATTTCTTTGAGAAGCGTTTCGGCCTGTTCCGGTTCGTATTTATAGGCCACGGCCCAGCGCGGACTCTTGGCTGTCGAGCCGAGCTTTTCGTAGAGGTCACGCTGGTTGACTTTGATGACGCCGCCGTCCATCTCGAACGGGAAGTCGTGCCGCATGTTTTGCAAGGTATCCAGTTGCGTGAGAACTTCCTGAATTTCGTCGCAAGGCCAATACTTGGGTGTAATCCGTATTGCGTATTGCGTAAGGGAAGAGAGCATCTGTTCGTGAGTTTCGTAAACAGCAGAGCATTCGCCGAGGCCGTAGAAGAGGGCGTCGAGCGGGCGCGAAGCGACGATGCGCGGGTCGAGCTGCTTGAGCGATCCGGCGCAGGCGTTGCGTGGGTTGGCAAACGGTTCTAGCCCGGCCTCCTGCCGCTCTTCGTTGAGCGCGGCGAAACCTTTGCGCGTCATGTAAACTTCGCCGCGCACTTCGAGCACGTCGGGAGGACTGTCTGAAAGCCGGAGCGGAATGGATTTAATGGTACGGACGTTGACAGTGACGTCGTCGCCGGTTGTGCCGTCGCCGCGCGTGACGGCGCGGACAAGCAGGCCATTTTCGTAGCGGAGCGAAATGGCTACGCCGTCAATTTTCGGTTCGAGGACATAGGAATAGGGCGCGCCGCCGAGCAGTTTGCGGACGCGGGCGTCGAATTCGACCAGTTCCTCTTTGTTGTAGGTGTTGGCGAGGCTGATCATCGGCACGGCATGGCGGACGTTTTCGAACCCTTTGAGCGGCTCGCCGCCGACACGGCGGGTCGGGCTGTCGGGCGCCGCCAGTTCAGGAAACTGCTTTTCTAGGGCTTCAAGCCGCTTGAGCAGCGCGTCGTAGTCGCGGTCGGAGATTTCCGGAGCGGCCTCGACGTAGTAAAGGCGGTTGTGCCGCTCGATTTCGGCGCGCAGTTTTTCTGTTTCCTTCCGTGCCTCAGTGCTGTTTAATGATGCGCTCATCGGGCAGAAACTATCATGCAGGCGGCCCGGGATGGAAGATTGGAATAGCGGAATGAAACTGACTTTCTGGAAAATGCACGGCGCACAGAACGACTTTGTGCTTTTCGACGACCGGCTCGGCGGATTTCCCGCCGGCGACTGGGCGTTTATTGCCCGTATCGCCACCCGGCATTCGGGCATCGGCGCGGAAGGGATCATTCTGATTCAGAAGTCGAAAACCGCTGATTTCCGGATGCGGTTTTTTAATCCCGACGGCGGTGAGGCGGACATGTGCGGAAACGGTGCGCGCTGCGTCGCGCGGCTGGCGGTTGAACTGGGTGCGGCCAGGGAGAGTATGACGATTGAAACGCGGGCCGGGCAGCTGGCCGCAAAAGTGCTGAAAAAAGGGGTGCGCATCTGGATGACCGAACCGACCGGCTGGGAGCTGGACTGTTCACTGACGCTGGCAGGACGGAATCTGATCTATGATTTTGTGAACACCGGCGTGCCGCATGTGGTCATACGTACCGGAAAACTGCGCGACGAAGCTGTTTGCGAGACCGGTTCCGCTATACGGCATCACCGCGATTTCGCTCCCGCAGGCACCAATGTTAATTTTATGGACGTTTCACCGGACGGAGAGCTTCATGTGCGCACCTATGAGCGCGGCGTGGAAGCCGAAACACCGGCGTGCGGCACCGGCGTGACGGCCTGCGGGCTGATTGCGGCAAAGCACGGCTGGGTGAAGCTGCCGGTAAACGTGCAGGTGATGAGCGGCGATGTGCTGGTCGTAGATGGAATCCTGACAGCGGGCGGCGCGAACGGCGTGACGCTGACGGGACCGGCCGAACATGTTTTTGAAGGAACAATTGAATACAGGGGAACCGCAAAATATTGAACAAGGAATAACGAATGTTGAAGGCTGGCAGGGGATATTTCGGAGTTCGAAATTCCTTGTTCGTTATTCGACATTCCTCCGAAGGAGTGATTATGGCAGTTAAAGTTGGAAAACCGGCCCCGGCATTTACGCTGAAGGGCAGCGACGGCAAAGAACACTCACTTGCTGATTATCTCGGCAAAACGGTGGTGTTGTATTTTTATCCGAAGGATGACACCCCCGGCTGTACCAAAGAGGCCTGCGGCTTCAGCGAGCTGCGGACTAAATTCAAGAAGCTCAATGCCGTAGTACTCGGTGTCAGCAAAGACAGTCTGACCTCGCACGGCAATTTCGTCAAAAAATTCAAGCTGCCGTTCGTGCTGCTTTCCAATCCCGATACGAGCGTGATGCAGCAATACGACGCCTTCGGTGCGAAGATACAGTACGGTAAAGAAACGACCGGCACGATCCGCTCGACGGTGATTATCAATCCGGACGGCACGGTTGCCAAACACTGGAAAAAAGTGAAGAAGGCGGAGGAGCATCCCGCGCAAGTGCTGGAATTTCTGGAGAATTAATTTGGAGTGCGCAGGCTTGCCTGCGCTTTATGGAGCGGGGCTTGCCCCGCAGTTATAAACAAGGATGACGGGGCGAGCCCCGTAATACCAAAGCGGCAGCAAGCTGCCGCAGTCCAAAGGAGTTTAATGGAAACCGGCTTCTGTCTGGGATCGAATATGGGCGGCCGTCTGCGTCTGCTGAGTCAGGCGAAGACGCTGATCCTGCTGGAACCGCAGGTGAGATTTATGGATCAATCGCCGGTCTATGAAACCGAGCCGGTCGGCGTGAAACCGGAATACAAGGCGCTGAAATTTCTCAACGCGGCGCTGATTGTACAGAGCCCGTACACGGCGGAAGAGTGGCTGGCGAAAATAAAAAAAATTGAGGAACGCCTTTTGCGGGTGCGCACGGAAGACCGCAACGCACCGCGCCCGATTGATATCGATATCGTCTTTGTCGGCGATCAGGTGGTCGACAGCGAGCTGCTGAAAGTGCCGCATGCGCGCTGGGCCGAGCGCCGCTTCGTGGTGCAGCCGCTGGCAGACGTTCGTCCGGAGCTGGTACTGCCCGGCGCAAAAGGGGCGACCGTACAGAAAATCCTTGCGAAAATGTCCGGTGATGAGGATGTTCGCCTTTTTGCGGAGAAGTGGTAGCCGTTAGAAGTTCAGGGTTCAGAGTTCGGGGTTCAGGGTTCGGGGTTCAGAGTTCGGGGTTCAGAGTCTGGAAGAAGGAAAAGGCAGCCGTGAAAATTGAGCACTTTGAGGATATTGAAGGGTGGAAACTGGGGCGCAAGTTGGCAAATTTGATTTATGATTTTACTTCACGTCCGCCCTTTTCAATGGACTTCGGACTGAGAGATCAGATTCAGCGGGCCGCAGGATCCGTTATGCACAACATTGCTGAAGGTTTTGATGCTGGAAGCAATCCCGAATTTGTCCGGTTCTTTGGATACTCTAAAAGATCCTGCACTGAGGTGCAAAGTGAACTTTATTTAGCGTCTGATCGCGGAATATCTCAAAGGAACAGTTTTGCGAAGCTTATCAATTGGCGAATGAAGCAAAGGCGGCGGTCGGCGGGTTTGCCCGTTATTTACGGAGCAACCCGAAACCCTTAACTGTGAACTCTGAACGATAAACTGGATTACTTATGAAACAGACAGCGGTGAAAATCAGGGCGATGAAGGGCGGGCAGAAGATCGCAACGCTGACGGCATACGATTATCTGACAGCGCGCTACGTGGATGAAGCAGGCATTCCGCTGGTTCTCGTCGGCGATTCGCTGGCGATGACAGTTCTCGGCTACGAAACCACGCTGCCGGTGACGATGGACGAAATGGTGCACCACACGGCGGCTGTCTCGCGCGGCGTGAAAGAGGCGCTGGTCGTTGCCGATATGCCGTTTATGTCCTATCAGGGTACGCTGGAACACGCGGTTGAAAACGCCGGACGCTTCATCAAGGAAGGGCTTGCCGACGCCGTCAAAATCGAAGGCGGCGCGATGCGCGGCGAGCTGATCGAAAAACTGGTCGCCAACGGCATTCCGGTGCTCGGCCATATCGGGCTGACGCCGCAGAGTGTCAAAGAGACCGGCGGCTTCAAGATGCAGGGCAAGACTGCGGAGTCCGCGCGCAAATTGATGGACGATGCGATGGTGCTGGAGCAGGCCGGTGTTTTCGCGCTGGTGCTTGAATGCGTACCGGATGACCTGGCGCAGAAGATCACGGCTTCGCTGACGGTTCCGACCATTGGAATCGGTGCCGGGCCGTACTGCGATGGACAGATTCTGGTTTTCACCGATCTGCTCGGTATGGGACTCGGCCACGTTCCCGGCTTTGTTAAACAGTTTGCCGATCTGAAACCGCAGATCCAGAAGGCACTTTCGGCCTATAAAAATGCGGTCGAAGAGTCCGTATTTCCCGGAAAGTAAATCAGCACAGGGATTTCATTTTTTTGCAGTCTGTGGTACTGTCTCTGCTAAGAAATAGACCATGAGAACGCTGAAAACAATCCTGCTGATTTTGACGCCCATCCTGCTCTGGCCGGTTCACAATGCCGTTGCGGTGCCTGCGTCTCCTGAACAACGCGAAGTGGTGCAGCCGGACGGAACCAGAGTTCATGTGAAGCTGCGCGGGGATGAATTCTTTTCCTGGACGGAAACTACCAACGGCTATGCGGTCAAGAAGGATTCCGACGGTTTCTGGAAATATGCACGCCCCTCGTCGAACCGGGCTGATTTTATCGTTATTCCTGATGCGCGGGTCGGTTCGACGGATCCGGCAACCCGCGCTTTGAAAAAGCATGCGCTGCCGGATCGGGGTGTGCTGCGCAAACAGATTCAGGACCGGCGGCGGATGATGCGCGGCGATCCCGTGGATCTGACGGTTCCTGCCGCCGCCCCGGGCGGAGCCTCGCCGGCATCTTCTGTGGCGGCACCTGCGGAAGATCTGCCGTCGGAGCCGCCGTTACCGCCGCCCGCTCAAATTCCGGTGTCGGGAACCAAGACGATCAAGAACATTGTTTTACTGGCCTGTTTCTCAGACCACTGGGATTCGGGAGCCGGTACGGTGCTGTCCACCAAGGGACGGGTAAGCGTGGGTGAGTATTCGAATCTTTTCAACGAGGTCAACCATACCAACGACAGTGCAGTCGGCTCCGTACGGGATTACTACAAAGAAGTGTCTTACGGCAAGTTGACGATTTCGTCTGTTATATCCATGTGGGTCAAGCTGCCGCAGAACGAGGCCTATTACGGAGCGGATGGTGGCAACCATGACACGAATTGGAAAGCAATGATCACGGATGCGATCACCGCTGCCGATACCGCCGGCTTCGACTTTTCACAAGGGGATTCCGACAGCGACGGATGGGTGGACGGCTTGACCGTAATCCATTCCGGGCACGGCCAGGAACAAAATGGAAACCCCAGCAACTGTATCTGGTCAAAGCAGGGTGAAATAAGCCCTGTCGTGACGAAAGACGACGTGAAGATGAAACGCTGCCACACGGAGCCGGCGCTCCGCGGACTGACAACCAGCAACAGCATTATTCGCATCGGCGTGATTTGCCATGAAATGGGACATTTTTTTGGACTGCCCGATCTCTATGACTACAGCAATACCACTGACGGTATCGGCGACTGGGGCATCATGTCGGGCGGATCATGGAATGGCACAGACGGGAAACGTCCCGCCCATTTCTGTGCCTGGTCCAAGTGCATGCTGGGCTTTGCGAACCCGGTGCCGATCCATTCTCAGAACGGGGTGTCGCTCGCCAGTGTGGAAAGCAATGCCGCAGTACGGATTCTGCGCGACGGAACATCCAACGGCGAATATTTCCTTATCGAAAACCGCGCAAAGGCCGGGTTTGATAACGACCCCTATATTTTCCCCGGAATACTGATTTATCATGTAGACAGCAAGAGTGTCGATAACGACCTGGATACATGGCCCCATCCGGTCGTGAAAATAGAGGAGGCCGACGGTGATGACTCTCTCGGAACGAAAACGGTGCCATCCGAGGCGGGCGATGTATGGACGGGCACGAGCGGGCTGGCCGGCGGGTTCCGGGATCAGACCGGGAATCAAAGTGCGAACGCGATGCGGTATCAAAGCGCGGACTATAACCGCACTGACAGCGCGACCTACTACACCTGCAACCTGATGAGCAACTTTTCCGCCGCAGGCAGTACGATGACTTTCGATGCGGCAACGCTAAAGACGCCGGTCGGCAGCCAGACGGGCGTGGTCTCCTCGGCTTACACGGTTTCCTGGGCGGCGGCATCACAAGCGGCGAAGTACGAAATACAGGCGGGCTCGCGCGCCACACTGACAAATTTCGCCGATGGTGCGGAGGACGAAGACGCCATGTACGAGAACTGGTACATGGCGGGTTCCGTGCGGAGGAGTTCTGCCGGACAGCAGGCCGGTTCCTACAGTTATTTGCTTCAGCGTTATGACTCCATCAGCGAAAACTATTATTCATCTATGCAGTCTCTGACCATGCAAAAACCGTTCAAGGTCAAGACAGGCACGGTACTTTCTTTCTATCAGATGTCGCAACTGTATGCGGGTTCCGGATATCTGAAGTGCCAGATATCAAGTGACAGCGGAGACACATGGAAAACACTCGGGACTTATGACGGAATCACCGGTTCATGGACGTTGCGTTCGTACAACTATACCGCTATGAACGCACAGGGCATCAGTGCGGACGATATGTGTATCGTCCGGTTTGTTGCCAATTTCGAGTACACTTACGGCTTCCCGGCTTTTCCAGGCTACGGTTTTGCTTTGGACACGATCACGATCAACGGCACGGAAATAGACGGATATGGCGGTTGGACCACGCTTAACAGCAACGTTACAGCGACCTCTTACGCAATTACGGGGAAAACGAACGGGGTTTATGCCTACCGCGTCAGAGCCTATGCGAACAGCATATGGCAGGGCTACGGACCCGAAGGCGAAATTACCGTGAATCTGGCGCAGGATGATTTGCGCATCACTCCTGCGGAAGGGGTGGCTTTCAGCGGAACCGCCGGCGGAATAACCGACCCGGCTAATCAGGTGTATGTGCTGACGAATGCAGGCGGCAGCGCGCTCAGCTGGAGCGCCGCCCGGACCAGCAGCTGGGTGAATCTGTCTGCAACCAACGGCACATTGGCCGCCGGGGCGGCGACGAACGTAACCGTCAGTGTGAACTCCGGCGCTTTGGCGGAGGGGAACTTTTTCGATACGGTCATATTCACCAACACGACACGCGGAATCAGCAACATGACGCGGCAGGTAAGCCTGAACGTGACACCGCCGTACGTTTATTTCTTCCCGCTGAACACAAATCCCGGCTGGACGGTGACCGGTCAATGGGAGTTCGGCCATCCGACGGGACAGGGAGGATCTATAGGATTTCAGACTACCGGTTCCAATGATCCCTCCAGCGGGGCCACGGGCACCAACGTTTTCGGCGTGAACCTGAATGGAAATTACACAACATCGAACAGCACGGCCTATTATCTCACAGCCGGTCCGTTTAATTTTTCCGGTTACACGAATGTGGTTATGCATTTCCAGCGCTGGCTTAACACAGATAAGCCGCAGCGCGTTACAGCTACCATTGAGGTTTCCAGTAACAGTACGACGTGGACAACGGTTTATACGAACAGCGCCGCAATAACCAACACAAGCTGGAGCAGACAGACGAATAACATTTCCACCACAGCTGACCGGCAGACGAATGTTTATGTCCGCTGGGGCTACAGCACGATTGGTCTAGATTCGGCGTATGCGTCCTCAGGCTGGAATGTTGACGACATAGGATTTCTGGGCACCGCGATTTCTTCGACGTACACCGTGACGTTTGACGCGCAAGGCGGCACGGCCGCAAGTCCGTTGTCCATGACCGTTACAAACGGCGCAACGTACGGAACGCTGGCGGCTACGACGCGCACGGGCTATACCTTTGCCGGGTGGTGGACGGGTGCGGGCGGCTCCGGCACGGAGGTGACTTCTTCGGCAACGGTCACCCTTGCGGCGGCGCAAACGTTGTATGCAAACTGGACGGCCAACACTTACACGGTTACGTTCGACGCGCAGGGCGGCACGGCCGCGAGTCCTGCATCCACGAATGTGACTTATGGTTCGACTTACGGAACGCTTGCGGCTACGACGCGCTCGGGTTACACCTTTGCCGGGTGGTGGACGGGTGCGGGCGGCTCCGGCACAGAGGTGACTTCTTCGGCAACCGTTACCATCACGGGAGCGCAAACGCTGTATGCAAACTGGACGGCCAACACTTACACGGTTACGTTCGACGCGCAGGGCGGCACGGCCGCGAGTCCTGCATCCACGAATGTGAC
>CAIKGD010000080.1 GCA_903826865.1 uncultured Verrucomicrobiota bacterium | reverse complement strand
TCTTTAAGTGTGGGCGGGGCCGGACGACTGGAGGGGGTCATGACGCTGGCATCAAACAGTTCTTTAAGGAATGGATAGGTGTCGCGAGCTTTGATGCTTTCAAGAAAATCTTCTTTCTCCACTTCAACCGGACAGCCGCCTTGCGCAACCATTTTAAGCCCGCCGTGGGTGGTGTAGTCTATGCGCCAGCGGAAGCGCCCGGGCAGCTTTACTCCGACTGGAAGTGTAACAAGCCGCTCCGTGCCGGGCGCGATGTCACCCAATTCGATTGTGACTGAACGCCCGTTATCCGTCAGTGCCAAGCGGCAGTTGCGAGCCCAATAGTCGCGCACATAGCGCAGATTAAGCCTGCCGTCGCGGGGGGTAATTTCGAAGTCGCGCCACAGATGCCACAGCTCCCAACAGGCGAGTTTCGGCTGGCGGTCAAACGTCATGATGCCGAAGTTCGAGAAGCCCCCATCCCATAGATTTTTAAGTTGGGCATCGCTGAGTTTACGGAACCGGCTGACGTCATAGTCGTACAGACAATAGTTCACTCCGCCGCCAGCACCTGCTTTTTGATAGGTTTCCCAGCGGTTTGGAAAATTCCATGCGTGGATTTTTTCCAGAACGGGGTCGTTGGGCGCGAGCAGGTAGGCCTGAGGCATGTAGACGTTGGCACCGAATTCGGTGTGAATGAACGGGCGTTTGTCGCAGCCTTCCAGCGCCATAAATTCTTCAAGCGGCGGCCAGTTGCGATCCTTGTCAAGATAGGTATTGTGCAGATAAACATCAAAGAAGTCCGGAAGAATATAGCCGAAGGCGCAGTTCGAATATCCGAGCGGCAGCATCGGCTCCATCGGCTTTACGCGGTTGTAGACTTCCGTCAGTAGATGGTCCAGCCGGTCAAAGGGGCGGTTCCTGAGCAGATGTCCGGCCCACGGATCGGTGCCGGTTACCTGTTCGTTGCCAAGTTGCACGATAATAACGCGAGGATGATGAACCGTCTCAAGAGCATTGGAAACGGCCCGATCTATATATGTGCGTAATCCTTCTTCGAAGGTTCCGGGATTTCCGGCATTCATGCACAGCTTGCTGGGACCGTCGGAGATGTTGACGATGCCGAGGAAATCATATTTATCAAGATATTTGATTTCTCCGATACGGTTGGCTCCGCGCAGCGTGTTTGCACCAAGCGATTTAAGATAGTCCGAATCATGATCGTTCATGTAACCGCGATGCGCGTCGTCCGCTTTGGGATTGGTTCCCTTCACAAGAAACGGCTCGCCGTTAACATAGAGGCGTGCATGGCGGACTTCAACCAGAGTGGTTGGTGCCTCCAAAACAAGCGGGATCTCGGAGCCTGGATAGTCGACGCGCAGCTCTATGGTTTCGATCCGGGGCGCAAGCGAAAGCCACAAGGCTTTATCCATTTCCGCCGTCCCGAGAGACCGTCCGGCGAACGCCACTTCGGCCCGCCCCGACAGGGTTCGCCCGGCATTGGATATCTCAAGGTAAAGTCGTCCGTCGTTCTGCGAAAAACGCCGTACGGACAGCTCACCCCAGGGCCGGGACGACAGGTGGATCAGCACCGCGCAGGCTTTTGTGTGCCAGTCGTCAGGAAGAGCAACCGGATTGACCGGCGCAGGCGGCTGGTAGACGGGTCGCAGTTGTTTTGAACCTTTTTGCTCCGGGCCGCGGCGAATGTCGCCGGCACCCACGACCAGAAAGTTGCCCTTTTGCACACGGAAAGTTTTTTCCTCGTTACCTGCCAGTTCCGCCCACTGCACAGTAGTTGCCATGTTGCCGGATTTAATTTGCAGTACCGTTTGCTTTGAGCCTTCAACCGTCACAGACAGTCCGTCGATTTCAGTCGAGACGCTAGACTGCCAGGTAACGTGATTATCTTTGACCGGACTGAGCACATCACCGGACTGTTCCTCAAAACTGTAAGGAACGGCCTGAAGCAGGCGTCCATTTTCGACGCGCAGTTCGCCCGGCCACCTGTCGTTGATTCCCCAGATGGCAAAAAATGTCTTCGTTTCGCCGAACGCTCCGGAAGCTGGCATCCCGAACGCGGCGAAACAAATCAGGATTTTTAACAAACTTTGTTTTATAACCCCGCCTTTCTGCGTCACCGGTGCAGGATGTCTGACAGACGAACAATTCCTGCTACGATTTTCAATCTACCACCCCCATCTGTTGATGCAAATTAATAACCCGGTCTGGCGCATGTTTTTAAGGAAACACAGGGAGACAGGAAAGGGGGTGTTTTTAAAAAGCGCTAATTTACAGGACAATGTTGTCCCTCTAGTGGACAAAAAAATCCATTTCCACCGCTGGACATAAAATGTAGAATCTATGCGGGTTTCAGAGAAACTGAAGGCCTCACTGAAAGACAATAGATATTGCAGAAAACGGGATACTCCCGGAAAAGGGAAACAGAATGAAATGGACTAAAATAATCATCGCGG
>CAIKGD010000079.1 GCA_903826865.1 uncultured Verrucomicrobiota bacterium | reverse complement strand
GCTGGTGATCCGTTCCATAGACTTAGGGCTTAAAGAAGAGCTTTATACCTATGAGGATGTCGGAGCATATCGCGGTATTGGATCCGGCTTCGCCATAGCCCGTGCAGCTTTCGCACTGGCCGGGTTTCATCCGGACTTTAATGGAGTGTGTTTCCAGACACTGGAAAAACAGCTGGAAAACTTTGGCGGCGGCATTGAAGTTTCTCTGCTGGCAGCCGTTCCGAAAGGTTCCGGAATGGGAACCAGCAGCATTCTGGCCGGCACCCTGCTGGGCGGACTGGCGGATTTCTGCGGTCTCGCCTGGGATCGCATGGAAATCGCCCGGCGCGTCAGTGCGCTGGAACAGATGCTTGGAACCGGCGGCGGCTGGCAGGACCAATACGGCGGACTGTTTCCCGGCGCCAAGCTCATCGAGACCCGTCCGGGGCTTGCGCAGGCCGCCGTTATCCGCTGGGCGCCCGGCGAATTTTTTGACGAAGCCGTTCGAAGCGGACGGATGCTGCTGTATTACACGGGCATCACCCGCATTGCACACAGTGTGCTCGGCGAGATTGTACGCAGCATGTTTCTTAATCAGGCCAAGGTGCTGGCTGAAATAGATGCGATTGCCGCGAACGGGCATAAGGCCTTCGAGGCCTTGCAACGGAACGATTGGACCGGATTTGTTGAGAGTGTGAGGAGGAGCTGGACGCTGAATCAGTCGCTTGATTCCGGGGTTAACCCGCCGGAAGTGCAATCCATCATTAGTTGCATCGAAGGAAAATACGAGGCATTAAAACTGGCAGGTGCCGGCGGGGGAGGCTACATGCTGATTCTGGCGAAAGACCGCAATGCGGCTGCCGCAATCAGGCAGGCGCTTGCCGGGAATCCGCCCAACAACAAGTCGCGTTTTATAGATATTGAAGTGTCCAGAACCGGATTGCAGATATCAAGAAGTTGATGGTTGGAAGCTGGCGGTTTGATATCCGTAGTTTCTCCCGACTTCGAACCTTAAACCCCAAACTTCACCCCCTGACCCGAACCACATCATGAGTGATTACAAAGATTTAGAGGTTTGGAAAAAAGCGATTGATATCGTTACGGCGGTATATCGGACCACTGCATCTTTTCCGGATTCTGAAAAATTCGGTATTACGAATCAAATGCGTCGCGCTGCGGTCAGTATCCCCTCAAATATTGCAGAAGGCAGTGCCCGCCATCATTCAAAGGATTTTATCCATTTTTTGCGTATCGCAGATGGCTCCGCTGCTGAGCTTGAAGCGCAATTAATAATCAGTGTGAATCTTGGATTCCTAAGCGATTCAGAGCCCCTCGCTCATGAAATTACCGTAGTTCGTCGTATGCTGGCGGCGCTAATAAAATCTCTAATAAAGTGATATATGAATCCTCAAACTCCCAACACCCAACCTCAAGCCTTAGGCATTCCGAAGAATGCCAGAATTTACATCGCCGGCCATCTCGGTCTGGTTGGCGGCGGAATCTGGAGAGCCTTTCAGCGTCACGGCTATACCAACTTGCTGGGTCGTTCCATCCATGAGCTCGATTTGACAAATCAGGCCGCCGGTGAATCTTTTTTTGCCAAAGAGAAGCCTGAGTATGTGGTGTTGGTGGCGGCCAAAGTCGGCGGCATTCACGCTAACAACACGTACCGCGGACAGTTCATCTATGAAAACCTCATGATTGAACTGAACGTCATTCATGCGGCGTACAGGCACGGCGTCAAAAAACTGCTCTTTCTCGGCTCCTCCTGCATCTATCCGAAACTGGCGCCGCAGCCGATCAAAGAAGAGGCCCTGCTGACCGGTCCACTTGAACCGACCAACGAACCGTATGCTATGGCTAAAATCGCCGGTATCCGGCTGTGCGATGCCTACAACCGGCAGTACGGCACGGATTTCATCTCCGCCATGCCCACCAACATGTACGGCCCCGGCGACAACTATCATCCGGAAAACTCCCACGTTCTTCCGGCCATGATCCGGAAAATGCATTTGGCTAAAGCACTTGAAAACGGGGACTTCGAAGAACTCGCGCGGGTCTATCGGCACGAGTTGCCAGCTGGCAGTTTGAAGTGTGAAGAAGGACAGCCACTAAACCCCAAACCTCCAACCCCAAACAGTGAACTTCTCGCATGGCTCGGGAAGAGCGGTATCAAACTGACTTCTGATCTCCGACCTCCGACCTCTGAGCGCAGCGTCACTCTCGCCCTCTGGGGTTCAGGCACCCCTCTGAGGGAGTTTCTTTACAGCGACGATCTCGCCGAAGCCTGTGTGTTCCTGCTGGAGAACGCGACTTACAAGAACATGGTTTTTACTGACAGCTCCGGCACCATGCAATCGCACATCAACGTCGGTTCAGGAAAAGAAGCGACCATCCGCGAAATTGCCGAAACGGTCAAAGAAGTCGTTGGGTTTAAAGGTGAAATTGTATGGGATGCTTCCAAACCCGACGGCACCCCCAGAAAGTTAATGGACTCTTCCCGCCTTCGTGCATTGGGATGGATTCCCCGCATAGACTTGCCCGATGGAATTGCGCTCGCGTATCAGGATTTTCTGACTCGTCTTAAATAACTCCTGACAACGGCCAGCCGACAACTGACAACTCTGATCTGGCTGGAAGCCGCTGGTTTCACTGAAGGAAGAAATCGGCAAAGCTTATGCGGACTTCCTTGGTCGTTACCTCTGACCGTCCAGTGTAAAAAAACGGGTTCGCCCGTTACGCCGGAGCCGATTCCGCCGCACGGAACCCTGCGGGAATGTAAGCTGCATTTTAATCAAGTGAGCGGATTGTACAGATGCAGAAAAGGAAAAATACGATGAAACTGAACAACGTAAAAATCGGCATTATCGGATTGGGTTACGTCGGATTGCCGTTGGCTGTCGAGTTTGGTAAAAAATATCCGGTGACCGGCTTTGATATTAAAAAAGACCGTATTGACGAGCTTTCGTCTGGCAAAGATCACACCCTTGAATGTTCGCCGGAGGAGCTGTTTGCCGCAACGCATCTGATGTTTTCCTGTGAGCTGAAAGATCTGAAAAAATGCAATTTTTATATCGTCACTGTACCGACACCGATTGATGACCACAAAAATCCAGACCTGATGCCGCTGATTAAAGCCAGTGAAACGCTGGGTAAAGTCATTTCCAAGGGCGATATCGTAGTCTATGAATCAACGGTTTATCCCGGCGCGACGGAAGAAGTTTGTCTGCCGGTAATCGAAAAAGTGTCTGGTCTGAAATTCAACAGAGATTTTTTCGCCGGCTACAGCCCGGAACGAATCAATCCCGGCGACAAAGAGCACCGGGTCACCACAATAAAAAAAATAACCTCCGGCTCGACGCCTGCGGTTGCAGATTTTGTGGATGCGGTGTACGGCAGCATCATCACAGCCGGGACGTATAAAGCCAGTTCCATCAAAGTGGCGGAAGCAGCCAAAGTAATCGAGAACACCCAGCGCGATGTCAATATTGCTCTGATCAATGAACTGGCGATGATCTTTAACCGTATGGACATTGATACCGAAGAGGTGCTGCTGGCGGCGGGCACCAAATGGAATTTTCTCCCGTTCCGGCCGGGGCTGGTCGGCGGACACTGTATTGGTGTTGATCCCTACTATCTGACCTACAAAGCGCAGGAAGTCGGTTATAATCCCGAAATGATTCTGGCCGGACGGCGGCTGAATGACAACATGGGGCTTTATGTTGCACTGCAGACCATCAAACTGATGCTGCGGAAACGAATCCATGTGGATGGTTCCCGTATTCTTGTGCTGGGACTGACTTTTAAGGAAAACTGTCCCGATCTGCGCAACACCCGCGTTGTGGATATCATCAAAGAACTGAAAACCTACGGAGCGGTCGTAGACGTTTATGATCCGTGGATTGATGCCGGTGAGGCTGAACATGAATACGGCCTGTGTCCGGTTAAAAAACCGGCCAGAGGAAAGTACGATGCGGTCATCGCGGCAGTGAAGCATCATCAGTTTGCGTCCATGACAGCGGCGCAGGTGCGCGCGCTCTGCAAAGAAAAAGCGGTTGTTTACGACATCAAACGTGTCCTGCCGCACGAAGCCGTGGATGCAGTACTGTAAACTCCGGTGCGGGCTTCGTAACAATCATTAACTGTCATGAAGGCGGGGAATTTTAAAATTCTCGCCAGCGTACCGTATGCGAAAGGATTTTGAGATGCACCCTGAACTCCTGCTCTCCCTGTCGCCGAATATGTGCAGCAGTCTTTCTGTCTGCGATCCGGAACTGAGCGCGCGCTGTTTCGCAACCTTTGATCCGCCGGATTCCCAGCTGGGATCGGGCGGAGGCAGTGCTTATCTGCTTGAGCAGGGCTGGAAGAAGGCCGCGAACAGTAACTCTTTTGCTCAGTGGCTGGCCGAATCGCAGAAACTGCTGATTCATTCCGGAGGAGAAAGCCGGCGGCTTCCGGCCTATGCGGCCAACGGCAAGTTATTGATGCCCGTTCCGGCCTTGCGCTGGAAATATGGGCAGCGCATTGATCAGACCCTGCTGGATATGCAGGAACCTTTTTTACAGGCGGTGGCAGCGGCCTCCCGTCGAAACACGGTGCTGATTGCCAGCGGCGATGTTTTGCTCGAAGGGGATATCGAAGCGATTCCTGATGCCGATGTGGTTCTTCTCGGAATGTGGACGACGCCGGAGATGGCGCAGCATTTCGGCGTGATGTTCTGCGACCGGGAGAATCCGGGCAGGCTGATCAAATTTTTACAAAAACCGGAGGTGATCAAAACCCGGGAGCTTTCCCGCGATCATCTTTTTCTGGTTGATGCCGGCGTGTGGCTTTTGAGTGAGCGGGCCGTGAACTGTTTAATGTGCAAATGCGGCTGGGATGCCAACCGTCAGCAGTTTGGACAGGGCGTTCCTTCAACTTATGATTTATACGGACAGTGGGCTTTGCACTTAGGTGCCCGTCCTGAAGCGTTTGACGCGGACGTTTCCTCGCTCACCGTTGCCGTTGTCCCGGTAAAAAACGGTGAATTTTATCATTTCGGTAACAGCCGGGATGTCGTGGACTCTTCCTATCAGTTGCAGAATAAAGTCATGGATCAAATCCGGCTGGGAGCGGTGCCGGCCGCCGGGCAGCCGCGGCAGTTTGTCCTGAACTCTTTTTTTGATGCACGGCGCAGCGAGGCCAATGAATCGTTGTGGATTGAAAACAGCTTTGTTCCCGGAACCTGGAAGCTTGCCAGCCGCCATGTCATCACCGGAGTGCCTGAAAATAATTGGTCGCTCTCCCTGGCGGAAGGGCGTTGTCTGGATGTGGTACCGCTGGCAAAGGACGACTATGGTATCCGCTGCTACGGCTATACCGATGCTTTTCGC
>CAIKGD010000078.1 GCA_903826865.1 uncultured Verrucomicrobiota bacterium | reverse complement strand
GGAAAGGATTTTCCACTGACGATCGGGCATCGGCATTTTTCACATCTGCTGATGATTTATCCGCTGTATCTGGTGAATGTGGAACAGCCCGCGCTATGCCCGGATTTCCCACCGGCTGCATCATCGCTGCACCATGGTCCGCGGAATCGATCCGGAAACCGACTGGCCGGAGGTGATTACGAGCCGCTGGTTGCGGAATTTTTTCCGGATCATTATCCTTAAAATTCTGGTGGTCGGTGCGATTCCGCAGCTGGGTCGCGATGTTATGGTGCAGATCCGGCGTGCTCTTGGACAGAAAGACCGGATGATGAACGGGCATTGCAGTGAAAAAGACATCCTTGTCATCCGGATCGAATCGCTGGCGATTCTCCTTATACATCTTGCAGTCGTCGCCTCCGCAATCCGGTTCCGCTGCTGGGCTCCGGTTTTATTTTTCACCATTGCCTGGCAGATCGGAGCAGCGATCGAGCAGCTCTGGCATTCCACGGAGCATATCGGCCGGGCATATAACGTGACTGATCAGCGCCTGTCCACCCGCTCGGTCCGGGTCAATCCTTTCATCAAGATGATTTTCTGGGGGCTCGACGATCATGTCGATCACCACCTGTTCCCGGGGGTGCCTTCCCGCAACCTCCCCAAACTGCACGGTATTATCTGTAAAGATTTGGCGGAACCGGGAAGTATGGTTGACTGCTGGAGGGAGATGTTCGCTATTGCCCGTGAAAAAGATATGCATCCTGAGAATGAATATGTGCCGGTCGATGAGCTGGTGAAACAACAGTGAGACAGAGAGGAATGCAAATTAAAGTATGAATGAGTTTTTGAATACCGGGGAATTGATTGCCTTGGAACAAACATCTGACGGGGTGTTCAGAGCGGATGAGAACGGCGTGGTTTCGGTTAAGACCATTGCCGACCGTAAAGTGGAGTTCGTAACTTTTGAGGACGGACGCTCGCTCGCTCTGGTCAAATCGGCGATGGGGTATCCGGCTTATTATCCGCTTCATCCGGTCGAAATTGAAAAGCCGCTCAAGGCGGTGCTGATGGATCTCGACGGCACGACAGTGCACAGCGAACACTTCTGGATATGGATTATCGAAAAGACCACCGCCAGTCTGCTGGGCGATCCGAAGTTTAAACTCGAAGCCTGTGACGAGCCGCATGTTTCCGGTCACTCCGTTTCTGAGCACCTGCAATACTGTGTCCGCAAATACTGTCCGGACAAAACGGTCGAAGCGGCGCGGACGTGGTATTTCAAGCACACCAACTATGAGATGAAGGAAATTCTCGAAGGACGCGGCAAAAAGGGAGCCT
This sequence comes from uncultured Verrucomicrobiota bacterium, assembly GCA_903826865.1. GTDB lineage: Bacteria > Verrucomicrobiota > Kiritimatiellia > Kiritimatiellales > Tichowtungiaceae > Tichowtungia. Next base: position 47,168 of record CAIKGD010000078.1, on the reverse strand, counting down.
TCACGCCGTCACCGGGCATCAAAGAGTTTTTATATGAGCTCAAAGCGATGAAGGTGAAAATCGGGCTGGTCACCTCCGGCCTCTACGAAAAAGCCTGGCCGGAAATTCTTAATGCGTTTCAAACTTTGGGGATGGGCGACCCCAAAGAATTCTACGACGCCATTATTACAGCCGGCTATGCCATTCGCCCCGGCGAACCGGGCACGCTCGGCGAACTTTCACCCAAGCCGCATCCGTGGCTCTATGCGGAAACCGCGCGGGTCGGACTCGGTATTCCGTTCGAGGAGCGCCGCCGCGTGGTCGGCATTGAAGACAGCGGGGCCGGGGTGGTTTCCATCCTGCTGGCCGGATTCGCGCCGATCGGCATCGGCGGCGGCAATATCATTGAGAGCGGAACGAAATCGCTGTGCACGCACTACTCAGAAAACTTTGAGCAGGTTCTCCGGCAGTTGCGGTGAACGTCAGTTTGCGGCACAGGCTCCCGCACCTGCGCCATAGACGGGGGCCGGAAATACCTGCCGCATTGTTTTAAACGCTTCAATGGCGTGGAAAATTCACGTTCACCGGTATAGTCTGTGCCGTGTCTGCAAAAACCGTTCTTCTGGTCATGTCTGTGTTCTCTTTATACAGACTTGCATTGAATACGGAGTCGAGAAATCAATTGACCGGAGCTGTATTTATTAGTACTAATAACAAGGCATTTAAGCGACATATGTCTTTTGCGGAACAGGAGTGACGGAGTCGTCGGTAAAGCCGTAATATCGCAGAAATTACAGAAACCGAAGGGCAGAGGGTTGAAAATATGAAAAAAACAAAGGCCTCGGGTAAAACAGCGCAGTTCCTTCTTACAGGGTTGGCCGGTTTGGGCGCGGCGGGTCATTCCTTTGCAGTTGAATCACAAAAACCGAATATCGTTTTCATTCTTACGGATGATCAGGGTTATGGCGATTTGGGACGCACCGGCAATCCGGTGATTAAAACACCGAATATGGATCGTCTGTATGACCAAAGTGTGCGGTTCGATAACTTTTGCGTGGAAACCGCCTGTGCACCGTCCCGCACGGCTCTGATGACCGGAATGTATCCGTTCCGGTCCGGCGTGACCCATACGATTCCGCCGCGCGAGCATATGGCGAAAGAACGCACTATTCTTCCGCAGTTTCTCAAGCAGGCCGGCTATGTTACGGCGCATCTTGGAAAATGGCACATGGGCGACGGGCCGGAATACAGCCCGAAAGGCCGGGGATTTGATTATGACGTGTCACTGGAAGATCCGCAGAGCGAAAAAGGGTTTTTCAACCCGGTCGTCCGCCGCAACGGGAAGAAGACAGCCGGTCAGGGATTCCGTGAAGATGTGCTTTTTGCCGAGGCTATTCGTTTTATCGACGAAAACAGGGAACGTCCGTTTTTCTGCTATCTCGCCACCTGGTCGCCGCACGATCCGTTGCGCGTGCCCGAAGAGGATATCGCGCCGTATCGGGGCAAAGTGAACGACAAAACAGCTGTGTTTTACGGAATGGTGGCCAATGTCGATAAAAATATCGGACGCCTGACGGCCCGTCTGGATGAACTGGGACTGAGCAGCAATACGGTTGTTATTCTAATGAACGATAACGGCGGAACCTATGGCGTGGACACCTACAATGCCGGAATGCGCGGATGCAAATGCACATCGTGGATCGGCGGATTCCGCGCGTTCTCGCTCTGGCGCTGGCCGGGACATTGGACGCCGCACAATATTGATGTGCTGGCCGATGCGGTGGATGTACTGCCTACGCTTTGTGATCTTACAGGAGTTGCGCTGCCCGGAGAATTCCAGTCCGAAAAAGACGGATACAGTTTGATTCCTTTGCTGGAAGGGGGAACGGTTCCGTGGACTGACCGGATGGTGTTTAAACATGTCGGACGATGGGCCGGCGGCATGGCCGCGCTAAGCAAATATACCGAAGCCGCCGTGCGCTGGAAAAACTATCTGCTGGCCCGGCGCGAACCGTCTGCCGATCCTCAAGGGCTCAGCGCCGCTGAGCCGCAAGCCTCCAACAACAATCTCCTGCGGATTCAGCAGGGAGCGGTCAGTGCGCCATATACAACGACCAATGCACAGTTTTTATGGGGTCTTACTAAAGGCTGGGAACTTTATGATGTGTTCGCCGATCCTGCCTGTCAGAAAAATATTGCCGCTCAGATGCCTGAACTCGCGCAGCGGATGGCGGCAGCCTATGATGTCTGGTGGGATAAAACATATCCGCAAATGATCAAGCATGGCGGTGATGCCAGACTGGTTTATTAAGAATAAACAACTGGAAGATTAAAAAGTGAAGAACGCAACCTTAATACTGATGCTCATCTGTTCCATGCTTTGCGGAACACACGTTCGTGCCGCCGGCGTGCTGGAACAGGGATTTAAAACTCCGCCCGATTCCGCCAAACCCTGGGTGTACTGGATGTGGATGAACGGCAACCTCACGAAAGAAGGCATTACGGACGACCTTGAATCGATGCATCGCGTCGGCATCGGCGGCGTGCTGCTTATGAGCGTGTCGGCCTTCATTCCTCCGGGACGGGTGGATTTTCTGACGGACGAATGGAACGCGCTGTTTTTGCATGCGGTGCGCGAAGCGGACCGGCTGGGTATCGAAATTACTCTGTACAATGCGGACGGCTGGTCGGGAAGCAGCGGCCCGTGGAATACCGTTGAGCATTCGATGCAGACTCTTACCTCAAGCAAGACGCGCATTGCCGGGCCCTGCAAGTATGCGAGGAAACTGCCTTTACCACCGGCCAACAAGGCCGAGATTGCAGAAGGCGGATCGGCACCGGTTCCGTATTACCGCGACATCGCAATATTTGCATTCCGGTCACCGGAAGGTGACGCCATGCCGATGCGCGAATGCGCACCGGCGGTGAGCGGCAGCGATCCGGAATTTGAAGGCGCAAAAGTTATTGATGGCAGCAAGGGGACCGGTTCACCGCTTCCGCTGCCGGAACCGGGCAGGCCGCAGTTTATTCAGTTTGAATTCGCTGAGCCCTTTACTGCGCAGGCGCTTACCGCAAATACAGGGCCGGGGGCGCAGGCGGATTCGGGCGAACTGATGGTTTCCGCTGATGGAATCACCTACACCAGTGTAACAAAAATAGCCATCCGCATCACTAGACAGGATGCTTCGAAGACCGAAATTGCGTTTCCCCCGGTTTCGGGAAAATTTTACCGGCTTGTCTTCACAAAGGCGGATCCCAGAGTGAAGTTGCCTGGAAAAATGGACATCACGGAGGTTGAACTGCACCGCGGGTTGCAGGTTCCTAAATGGGGCTACAAGGCGGGATTCGTGTCGGGATACAGTTCCGTCATGATTGAGACGAACTGGTTCCCGTATCCCGGGGCCGTCCAGCGCGACGGCATTATTGATATTACGAAATCGCTGGCGGCGGACGGCACGCTCACATGGGACGTGCCGGCAGGGAACTGGACCATTCTTCGCGTCGGGCACACGACGACGGGCAAAGTCGGGCATCCGTGCACGCCGAACGGCACCGGCTTCGAGTGTGATAAAATGAGCCGGGAGGCGCTGGATATCCATTTTGAAGGATTTCTCGGAAAGATGCTTCATAATGCCGGGGCACTGGCCGGGAAAACGATTGTTTCCACGCACATTGATTCGTGGGAGGAAGGCCCGCAGAACTGGACACCGAAATTCCGGGAGGAATTCCAGAAACGCCGCGGATACGATCCGCTCCCGCTGCTGCCCGTCGCATTCGGTTATCCGGTCGAATCCCCCGAAGTGAGCGAGCGGTTTCTCTGGGATTTCCGCAAAACCTGTTCCGATCTGATCGCCGACAACAACTATGGTTATCTGCGAACGCTGGCGAAAAAGCATGGCCTTGCGCTTTCAGCTGAGGCCTACCACGGAAACTTTGACGATTTTCAGTGTATGACCCGCACCGATACGCCGATGGGCGAGTTCTGGGTCGGCAAACTTGGTATGAACGCCGGCCTCAAAGTCGCCCCGTCTGCGGCGCATGCCGTCGGACGGAAATACATTGCCGCAGAAGCGTTCACCGCCGGTCTTCAAGATGCGGGATGGCGGGATTATCCCTTCGCCATCAAGGCGCTCGGCGACAAAGTGTATGCGGGCGGCATCAATCGCTTTGTTATTTCCGCCTGGGCCCAGCAGCCGTGGACGAACCGCCTGCCCGGCATGACGTTCGGTCCGTACGGAATTCATCTCAATCAAACAACCACCTGGTTCGAACAGGGCAGCGCATGGCTTTCCTATCTTTCCCGTTGTCAGTATATACTGCAGGAAGGATTGTTTGCTGCCGATTGCTGCGTGCTGCTTAGTGAGGACGAACCGAATCTTCCTCATCTGGCAAAAAACATAATCTTTGACGGTTACGGCTATGATTATTTGAACAGCGGAATATTGCTGACGATGACGGTTCAGGACGGGATCATCCATCTTCCGTCCGGCATGCAGTATCGGGTACTGGTGCTGTCCGAAGGTGTGTTTATGACACCTGCTGTGGCGCGCAAAATCCGCGAGCTGGTTCGCGATGGCGCCGTTGTCCTCGGCCCGAAACCGGCGAAATCACCCAGTCTGCTGGATTATCCGAAGTGCGATAAAGAAGTGCAGACCATCGCCGCAGAGGTTTGGGGCGATTGCGATGGGAAAACGAAGCAGGAACATTCGTACGGGAAAGGCAGAGTTTTTTGGGGCAAACCGCTGCCGGCAGTTTTTTCCGCAATCGGCCTTGCGCCTGATTTCGAGTGCAAATCCACTGGAAGTACAGCGAAAGTGAATTGGATTCACCGGCGCGCAGGCGATGCAGAAGTCTATTTTGTCGCCAGCGAAACGAATATCCCGGTAACGGTTGATGCAACCTTCCGCGTTACCGGCAAGGTTCCGGAATTCTGGTATCCGGACACGGGGCGCATCGAAACCGTCGGCGTCTGGAAAACGGAGAACGGTCGCACGACAGTGCCCATTAAATTTGATCCGTGCGGCTCGGTGTTCGTCGTATTCCGCAAAACAGGCTTGCCGGAAATTACCGCGTTTACCGGAGCAGCCGGTGCCCAAATCCGCGTATGGCCCAAGGCCGCAGAACTGGTTGCCAGTGAAAACGGCCGTTATGAAGTCACGTCGGCAGCGGGAACAAAGTCCGTTGAAGTCACCGGCGTTCCGGCACCGCTGACCGTGACAGGGCCGTGGAACGTTTCCTTCCCGCCGAAGCTCGGCGCCCCGCCGTCAGCAACATTTGAAAAACTGATTTCGTGGCCGGAACATCCGGAAGAGGGGATCAAATATTTTTCCGGCAGCGCAACCTATACAAAGGAAATAGATATTCCGGCAAACATGGTGAAGAAAGACATCGAACTATCGCTTGACCTCGGCCGGGTCGAAGTCATCGCCGAAGTGAACGTGAACGGCAAAGATACGGGAATCCTCTGGAAGCCGCCGTTCAAAACCGACATCACCGCGCTGGTGAAACCGGGGAAAAACACGCTGAAAATCCGCGTGACGAATCTCTGGATCAACCGGCTTATCGGTGACGAATTCAAGCAGCCGTATTTGACGTGGAAAAGCACCGGAAAATTTGATGCCGGGGCTCCGCTCGAATGGCCGGACTGGGTGAAGGACGGCGGCCCTGTTCCGGATACCGGGCGCATTACGTTTGCCACATGGCATCACTGGAATAAAGAGGACAAGCCGGTTCCGTCGGGACTGCTCGGACCGGTGACGATTCAGGCGACTGAAGTAAAAAGAATTGAACTGTAACGACAGGAGAACCCGGTGAAAAATGCAACCGTCCTACTTATACTCATTTGTTCCGTACTTTTCGGAACACACATTCAAGCCGCCGATACGCTTGAAAAGGGATTTTTGTCTCCGCCCGATTCGGCCAGACCGTGGGTCTATTGGATAGCGCTCAACGGAAACCTCAGCAAGGAAGGTATTACCGCCGATCTTGAAGCAATGGCGCGCGTCGGCATCGGCGGGGTTATTTACATGGAAGTGAATCAGGGTACACCGGCAGGCCCGGCCGATTTTGCCGGGCCGCTCTGGCGCGATCTGATCAAGCACGCCTGCAATGAAGCGAACCGGCTCGGGCTGGCAATCAACATGAATAACGATGCCGGCTGGTGCGGCAGCGGCGGGCCGTGGATCACACCGGAACTTTCCATGCAGGTACTCACAATGAGCGAAACGTTTGTCGAGGGGCCGAAAAAGTTTAATGACCTGTTGCCTCAGCCGCCGCCGGCCGTTGTTTCACCGCTGAGATGGCGGCCGCAGCTGACGGCGGCAACGAACTTTTACCGGGACATTGCCGTGCTGGCGTTCCCGACCGCTGACGGCGATGATGTGAAGGCCGCCGGAGCCAATCCGGAGATTTCAGTCAGTTCCGGAAAGCCCGGGGTCGACGGACGGATACTGATGGATGGCGATCCCTCTACAAGCATTACGTTGCCGAAACCGGATGACGCACATCCGCAATGGGTGCAGATGGCGTTTCCGGAGCCGTTTACCGCCCGCTCACTGACACTGAATTTCATCGGCTGGTCGGAGCATTCCGCACACGCCAGATTGCAGGTTTCCGACGACGGGCAGACGTTTAGGACAGTTCGTGAATTTGATGCGTATCTGACTTCGGCCACGGTGTCGTTTGATGAAGTGTCGGCACGGTTTTTCCGCGTTGTGTTCACCGGTGCTCATAAAGCGAGCAAAGAACTGACTGTTTCGGACGTGAGACTCAGCCCGGGCTTCCGCATCGATGGCATCGAAGGAAAGGCGGCATTTGTCAAAAGGAATTTTGAATCGCCGACGGTGTTTCCGGCGCTGCCGGGGAAACTGGTAATTCCGCGCGGACGAATCGTTGACCTGACGGGCAGGGTGGATACAGACGGCCGGTTGGTATGGGATGCGCCGCCCGGCAAATGGACCGTTTTGCGTATCGGGCATACGGCTGCCGGAAAGGAAAACAATCCTGCGCCGATGTCCGGCCGCGGTCTGGAATGCGATAAACTCAGCAAAGAAGCCGTTGAGACACATTTTAACAGCCTGATGGCGAAAGTGATTGACGGCAATAAACCGCTTGCCGGTAAAACCCTCGCGGCAACCCATGTTGACAGCTGGGAAGTCGGCTCGCAAAACTGGACGCCGCGGATGCGCGAGGAATTTCAGCGGCGGCGCGGCTACGATCTGCTGCCGTTCCTGCCGGTGACGGACGGTCATGTGGTGGACAGTTTGGAGGTTTCCGAGCGGTTTTTATGGGATATGCGTCGGACGATTTCCGAAATGGTATTGGACAATTATGCCGGACATCTGCGCACCCTGGCGAACCGGAACGGGATGTATTTTTCGATGGAGGCGTATGGAACCGATCTGTTTGACAATCTGGCCTGCGGAGGGCGGACCGACGAACCGATGGGCGAGTTCTGGGCCCGGCCGGAATTAGCGTTTGCCAGCAGCATCACGCGGATGTCTTCATCGGCCCACGTATACGGCAAGCGGATTGTGAGTGCGGAAGCCCTCACATCCAATAACGGCGAAAAGTGGCTCAGCCATCCGGGCAATGTCAAGGGCATCGCCGACTGGGCTTTTTGCGAAGGTATTAACCGGTTTGTCATTCACCGGTACGCACTCCAGCCGTGGGTAAATCCATCCCGCGTTCCCGGTGTGAGTATGGGCCCGTGGGGTCTGCATTACGAGCGGACGCAGACGTGGTGGGAATGGTCAAAGCCGTGGCATGAGTATCTGGCCCGCTGCCAGTACCTGCTCCGTCAGGGCCTTTTCGTTGCCGATATCTGTTACCTCCAATCTGAAAGCGCACCGAATTCTTTCAATGTGAAGCCGAAACCGGGAACCGATCCGCATACGAGACCCGGTTACAATTTCGATTTGTGTCCGGCCGAGGCCGTCTTGACGCGCATGTCGGTGAAGGACGGCCGGATTGTGATGTCTGACGGAATGAACTACCGGGTGCTGGTGCTGCCATCCGCCACGGACACTATGACACCGCAGCTGCTGCGTAAAATTAAAGAGCTCGCCGACGGCGGTGCAACGGTGATCGGAACAACGAAACCGGTCAAAGCACCCGGCCTGAGCGGTTACCCGGAATGCGATGCCGAGGTAAAGAAGATTGCGGATGACCTGTGGAAATCCGGGCGGATATTGACCGGAAAGACGGCGGAGGAAGTTCTTGCCGGAATGAAGATTTCACCCGATTTCGCGGCGGATAAAAACCTCCGTTGCATCCATCGTCGCGACGGCGAAACGGATATTTATTTTGTTTCTAATCCGGCGGAAACCAATGTGGAGGCGGTCGCTGCATTCCGCGTCATTGGAAAACAGCCGGAATTCTGGCAGGCGGAGAGCGGGCGCATTGAACCGGTTGCGGTTTTCAGTGAGGCAGGCGACGTCACGCGTGTGCCGTTGCGGCTCGGCCCGGCTGAATCCGTGTTTATTGTGTTCCATCCGGTTGCAAAGGGCACGGATCCGGTCGTCGCCGTTATGCATAACGGACGTTCAATTTTTCCTGCATCTGCTGTGACGAACGTTGCCGCAGACTCAAGGGTTGACCTGCGGCGCAATGCTTCCGGCGGGATCACGGTGGAGGCGCGGCAGCCGGGGCAATATGAACTGAAGACCGCTTCGGGGCGCACGCTGCACTGCGAAGTTCCTGCTCTGCCGCCGGCACAGGAGCTGGCCGGATCTTGGGAAGTTCGTTTCGATCCGGAGTCCGGCGGTCCGGAATCGCCCGTTGCATTTGACCGGCTCGAAGATTGGAGCAAGCGTACTGAACCAGGCATTCATTACTACAGCGGAACCGCAGTCTATCGCACGACGTTCAAATCGGAAGTCCGGAGTCAGGAATCCAGAGTGTTTCTTGATTTAGGCAGAGTGGAAGTAATGGCCGAGGTTATCCTTAACGGCAGGAAACTCGGCGTTCTCTGGAAACCGCCATTTCTTGCGGATATAACGGAAGCGCTTCAGGTTGGCGAGAACACATTGGAAGTTAAGGTCGTTAATCTCTGGGTCAACCGTCTGATCGGTGACGACCAGCTGGCGGATGACAGCAGCCGCGCGCCGGACGGATCGCTCAAGAACTGGCCTGCGTGGTTAACTGAAGGAAAACCCGACCCGACCGGCCGCTACACGTTCACGACCTGGAAACTCTGGAAAAAGGACGATCCTTTGCTCCCCTCCGGGCTGATCGGGCCGGTGACGATTCAGGCGGCGGAAGTGAAAAAAATCGAGCTGTGATGCACACCTCAAAAGGAAATCAGAAAATGAAAAATGCAACCGTAATACTTATACTCATCTGTTCCGCACTTTTCGGAACACACGCTCAGGCCGCCGACGCACTGGAACAGGGATTCCGGTCGCCGCCCGACTCAGCCAAACCCTGGATGTACTGGTTCTGGATGAACGGCAATGTCACAAAGGAAGGCATCACGGCGGACCTTGAGTCGATGAAACGTGTTGGCATCGGCGGGGCGCTGATTTTTGATGTGGCCTTAGCCGCGCCCAGAGGTACCCCTTCAGGCCCGGCGCAGTTCATGACGGACGAGTGGCGTGCGATAATGATGCATACGGCTAAGGAAGCTGACCGGCTGGGTGTAAAAATCAGCCTGAACAACGACGCGGGCTGGTGCGGCAGCGGCGGCCCCTGGATTACGCCGGAAAACGGAATGCAGCAGCTCAGCATCAGTGAGACCGCCGTGTCCGGACCGGTGCATTTTCCGGGCAAGCTGCTACAACCCAAGACGCAACTAAATTTTTACCGGGACATTGAGGTGCTGGCGTTTCCTGCGCCGGCAGGCGAAGAGATCACTATGAAATCCTTGTCGCCGAAGGTGACGGCGAGCGTGAGCAATTTCAGTGACGGCTGTCTTTTTGATGGTAACCCGGACACGGCGGTGAATTTACCGCTGTTACGGGGCGGCAAAAATAAGCACTTTATTCAATTCGAGTTTGCTCAGCCGTTTGCGGCACGAAGCGCCACGATTCTCCTCGGCAAGTTTACCGGAGCAGCGCAGGGCATCGTTCAAGGCTCAGAAGACGGACGTGAGTTCAAAGATTTGCAGAAGATCGGGTTCCCTACCAAAATAAACTCTGATCATACCGACAACTACCCGGTGACTGTTTCACTGGGGAATGACCCGGCCCCGGTGCGATTTTACCGCATTCTGTTTATCTCCAAAGGTGACCTGCCTGTGGCTGAAGTTTCACTAAGCTCAGGCATACGCACCAGTGAAGCTGTCGCGAAGAGCGGTATGACGAAAAGAGGCGGCCTGGAAAAGATCGTGATTGAGAAAGGCGTTCTCGCACCCGGTCTGGCGCTGAAAAACGATCAAATCATCAACCTCACCGGCAAAATGAAGCCGGACGGAACGCTCGATTGGGATGTGCCGCAGGGATCGTGGATCGTTCTGCGCATCGGTTACACGCCGATCGGCATGGACAACCACCCTGCGTCCGAAAGCGGACACGGGCTGGAATGCGATAAGATGAGCACGAAGGCGCTGGATGCGCATTGGGCAGGCTTTATGCAAAAGATGGTGAACGACTTCGGTCCGCTGTCCGGCAAAGACAAGGCGGTTGCCGGGGCGCATATTGACAGCTGGGAAGTCGGCGGCCAGAACTGGACGGCCGAATTCCAAAAAGAATTCCGGCAGCGGCGCGGCTACGATCCGTTGCCCTGGCTGGTCACCGTCACCGGGCGCGTGGTGGACAACCGGGAAGTCACCGAACGTTTCCTGTGGGACATGCGGCGCACCGAGGCGGAGCTGATCTCCGAAAAATACTACGCGCATTTTCAGAAGCTCTGCCATGCCAACGGTCTTGTGTCATCGCTGGAGCCTTACGGCGGACTGTTGTTGCAATGCGGTGAGTCGGCGGACATTCCTATGGGTGAATTCTGGGTCGGACGGAAAGCGAACGCCTCCATGAAGCACGCTTCGACCGTCGGGCACATCTACGGACGGACGGTTATCGGCGCGGAAGCGTTTAGCGCCACTCCCTCAGACGGCTGCAGCCGCTGGCTGGAAGATCCCTATGCGCTTAAAGCGCCTGGCGATCTCGCGTTTTGCGCAGGCATCAACCGCTTTGTTTTAGCCAGCCCGGCTCAGCAGCCGTGGACGAACCGCTGGCCGGGCATGACCTTTGGCATATTTGGAACGCACTTTGATCGCAATGTTACCTGGTGGGAACAAGGGCGCGCGTGGATGGAATACCTTGCCCGCAGTCAGTTCATGCTCCAGCAGGGACGTTTCGCTGCGGATACTGCCGTATTCTGCGGCGAAAGCGCTTTGGCAGATATGTCGCAAATTAATCCCGCGCTGCCGCCCGGCTACGACTATGACGGCATCAGTGACGATGTATTGCTGAATCAGGCGGCGGTCAAAGACGGACAGCTCGTGCTCAAAAGCGGCATGACCTACCGTGTGCTGACACTGTCTCAGGTGGATAATGTCATGACACCGAAACTGCTGCGTAAACTTCGCGACTTTGTCGCGGACGGGCTGACGCTCGTCGGCCCGCCGCCGGAACGCGCGCCCGGCCTTGAAGGTTATCCGCAGTGCGATGAAGAGATTAAATCGCTCGTCGCCGAACTCTGGGGCGATTGCGACGGCAAGACGGTCACCGAACATCGCCTTGGTAAAGGTAAAGTCGTTCTGGGGCAGACGATGGAACAGGTATTTGCCGCGCTGAACGTGAAGCCGGATTTTGAATTTGCGGCGGAAGGCGGTTCACAGCTGGCCTATATTCACCGTCTTGCCGGCGGTGCGGACATCTATTTTGTGTCCAGCCAGCGCGACCAGACGGACACGGTGGATTGCACTTTCCGCGTCAGCGGCAAAGTGCCGGAACTCTGGTATCCTGACACCGGACGCATTGAACAGGCTGCCGTCTGGAACGAAAAAGACGGACGCATCACGGTGCCGGTGAAGTTCGATCCGGCCGGATCGGTTTTTGTCGTGTTCCGTCAGCCCGCCGCGAAGAACGCTGTCAGCGAAGTGCGGCTGAACGGCGCAGTATTTTACCCGCCGGCGCAGCTCGAAAAGCCTGCGGAAAGCGGAATGAACATCAGCGATACCTTTACCGTAACGGTCAGGGTAAAACCCGGCACAGCGATTACTCTGCCGGCTGAAACGAACGCCGGTATTGCAAAGGTGGATGGTCAGAGTTTTGTATTCTTTCCGCTGCCGGGGCATCAACTGTGGAGCAGGAAAGATTCGGGTATGGGGATTTCAGCCGGGGTGAACGGTATTGCCGTTTTCGAACACTCGGTGAGTTATCTGGTACCGATTCTTGTGTATCCGGCAAACCTCGCCGGCTGGACTGATATTGCGGTGGTGTATCGGGAAGGTACACCGTCGCTGTATGTGAACGGCAAATTGGTTCATACAGGCATGAAAGGGTTGAAGACTGTTCATCCGTGTGCCGGAATCAAATTCAGCCGTCCGTTTCCGCCGTTCAAAGGCGCAATGGAAACACCCTGTGTTTACGGACGTGCTCTGAGTGCGGATGAAATCGCCGGATTGCAAAAAACCCCCGGCATCGGGCTGTTTGACGGATTCGATTGCCGGGTTGTAAACGGTGCGGTGGCCGCCGAATTCCGGCAAAGCGGACGTTATGAATTCGTGTCCGCCAACGGCACTGCGGCGGTTGATGTTTCTGTTCCGCAGCCGCTCGAAGTATCCGGCCCGTGGGCGCTGAACTTCCCGCCGGACCGGGGTGCGCCCGCGACGGTTACGCTCGACAAGCTGATTTCGTGGACGGATCACGCGGAGAGCGGTGTGAAATATTTTTCCGGCACGGCGACTTACGTTAAGGAAGTGGAAATTCCGGCGGAAATGACCGGCGGCGGGCGTCAGCTTTCACTGGATCTCGGCCAAGTGAAGAATATTGCCGAAGTTTCCGTGAACGGAAAGCCGCTGGGCATCCTGTGGAAACCGCCGTTCCGTGCGGACATTACCGGCGCGGTCAAGCCCGGCAAAAACAAACTCGAAATCAAAGTCACCAACCTGTGGCCGAACCGGCTGATCGGCGACGAGCAGTTCCCGGACGACTGTGTTTTTGAAACGGGCGGAGCCATCAAAGAGTGGCCGGCCTGGCTGACCAACGGTCTGCCGAGGCCTGAGCCGCGCCGTGTGACGTTTACGACCTGGAAACACTGGAAGAAAGACGACAAGCTGCTGCCTTCCGGCCTGCTCGGTCCTGTGACGATTCAGGCAGCAGAAGTTAAAAAGATTGAACTGTCAAAAGGAGAAAAATGATGCAACAGAAAAGCAGAAAACAGTTTTGGGTGAAGAGTTCGGCGGGCATTTCGATGCTGGCGCTGGCAGCGCGAGGTTCCGCCGCAGCGGTTCCGCCGCAGGATGCCCGTCCGAATATCGTATTTATTTATGCGGATGATCTCGGCTGGGGAGATCTGGCGGTGAACGGAAATAAAAATATTCTGACCCCGAATCTGGATAAGCTGGCTTCGGAGGGAATGAATTTTTACCAGTTTACAGTCAATAATCCGGTCTGCTCGCCGAGCCGGGTTGCTTTGCTGACCGGAAATTTTCCTTCCCGGTTCGGTGTGCATCAGCATTTTGCATCGCCCGCAGAAAATCAGAAGAGGGGTATGCCGGATTGGCTTGATCCCGAAGCGGTGACGTTGCCTAAAATTTTGAAGCAGGCCGGATACGCGACGGCTCACTACGGCAAATGGCATCTTTCGCTTGCCGGGGCCGGACAGGGCGCCCCTCAATACCCGGTTTACGGTTATGACGACGCGGCCGTTTTCGCCTGGGCCGGCCCCGATACACGCAGCGTCTTCGACGGGACTTCGGTGGAAGCTGAAAAGGGCGAGCCGCATCAAAGTCCGGCAGCAGCCTATCTCACAATCGCTTCGGTTGAGAACACGCTTAAGTTTATCGAAGCGAATAAAAACGGGCCGTTTTTTATCAATTTATGGATTATGGAAACGCATAACCTGACTTTAGCGCGTCCGGAAGACCGCATCCCCTACAAAGATGTTCCGGAGCCGGAGCAGACCTATTATGCGGCGGTAACACGGGCGGACACACAGATCGGCCTCGTTCTCAAGAAGCTGGATGAGCTGTGGTTGAGGGATAACACGATTGTGGTCTTCTCCAGTGATAACGGGCCGGAGCATTCGTCTGAGGATCATGGAAAAATGCAATATTACAGCCGGGGTGTTACCGGAGGAATGCGCGGACAGAAACGCAGTCTCTACAGCGGCGGAGTCTGCACACCTTTTCTCGTGCGCTGGCCGGGGCACGTTCCCGCCGGAAAGATTGATAAAACCACGATGATTTCAGCTGTCGATATGCTGCCCACGCTGGCCGCTGCGGCCGGAGTTGAACAACTGCCAGTCGGTTATCAGAGCGACGGTGAAAATATGCTGCAGGCACTGTTCGGCACTCCGATGGAACGTTCTAAACCGCTTTTCTGGAAATGGAGCGGAGGACATAGCGGTGATGACTGGCCGGCCTATGCAATGCGTGACGGGCGGTGGGTCTTTTTGACGAGCGAAGACAGAAGCCGGATTGAGCTGTACGATGTAATCGCTGATCGCGACCAGAAAAACAATTTGTCTGCACAGGAACCTGAGCGCATGAAAACGATGCTCCGGGCGGTAGAGCAGTGGATTGAAACTCTGCCGAAAACGATTCCCTCGCGGCTCACGGTAGACGGGCAGGAGCGCTCCGCAACGGCTGCTGCCGGATCTGTTTCGGCGGTGAAGGCTCAAAAAAGCCCGTCTGCCCCCGCTCAGGATCAGTCTGCTGCCCGCGCAGACCTTTTCAAAAAACTCGATGCGGATCGCGACGGATTTATGTCTTTTGCGGAATATCTGGGGAACCGCAAGGACGACGCGGCAGCTTCTTTGCGGCAGAAGTATGATTCGTTTGACACCAATAAAGATGGGAAATTGACTGAGCAGGAATTCGTCAACGCAGGGAAAAAGGAATAGAATATTCCTGGATGAAAAGAACTCTATACCTGTTGCTGATATTTGCCGGGCTGAGCACGACCGGACCGGCGGCGGTCTCGTATACTCGCGTCGGAGGGAGCGGAAACTGGTCTGATCTTTCGCGGTGGAAGGATAACAGCAGCAGCACCGGCGGCCCGGACTATTCTGCATCTACGGTTTTTCCGGCGGCGACAAATACGGTGGTCATAAATAACAATCAGGCTGTAACGCTCGACACATCCGCAACGATTGCCAAATTGCAAGTTGTGAATAATACAAATCCGGGCATCGTAAATGTTATCAGTTCCGGCACCCTAACGGTTCCGGTGATTCAGGTGGCCTCCGGTTCCACGGGGACCGGAGTGGTAAACCAGTCTGCCGGGACGGTTTCGTTTGCTACCAATACAGTAGGCAATCCAACGTCTGCCGGGACGAACGGAATCTACAATCTGACGGGTGGTACGCTGAGCATGGGCGATGCGTTGCTGGTAAACAAAGGCGGGCTGGTTGATGTGAAGGGCGGTACGCTGAGCAGTGTATTCAGCAACAAAACCCTGACTATCAGCGGATTGGGAACCGTCAGGTTATCCTCGGGCAGTATAAATATCACCGGCACACTGATGAATGATTCACTCGATCTGAACACAGGTCTTTTTGAGGTGAGTGGCGGCATGGTGAATCTGGATGCTCAAGTTAAAGTCGGATCCAATGGAGGCCAGAACCCGGCTGAATTCCGGGTGGTCGGGGACGGGTCTTCAATTATCATAGATACGCTGAATTGCCAGACTGCCTCCGCGACCAACGGGATATTCCGGTTCGTTTTTAATACAAACGGAATCAGCACGGTTCATGTCACAAACCGGCTGGATCTTTCCGGAGTCAGGCTGGCGGTGGACGGCTCGGCCTACAGCGGAACAGGCGGCGTCTATACACTGTTTGATTCAGTCGATCTGCACAGTTTGGCCGGTATCACGAATATTTCAGTTGCCGGATTTGATCCGTCGCTCATGACTTTTCTTGTGCAGGATCAGACTGATGGCAGGGACTGGATACAGCTCGCCGTTTTACCGGAAAACCTTCATATGCCCGATGCGGTGGTTTATCTGAATTATTCCGCCGTAATTCCCGAAAGCAACGCCGTTCCGGGCGGAGCGGTTGAGTGTTCAAAAATATCCGGCCCGGACTGGCTATCTGTTTCGTCCAGCGGAACGCTTTCCGGAGTGCCCGCTGGCGGGGATTTCGGACTGAATATATTCACTGTTCAAATGTCCGACGGTGCCGGCGGAACCAATCAGGCGACCATGACCATTAATGTCATAAAGCATCCGAAGTATCCGCCGTTTTCATGGGACACCATTCCCGTCTATATTCACTTCGGGAAATCCAAAGCGGCGCTGACCGATGCGGAGGTGGCTTTTGTTGCCGCCACGTCCGATTTTGTCTGTCTGGAAAAGGGGCATGCCCGCCTGCAGTTCGGATCGACTGAGGCAGGTATTTCCAATGACGCGGCCCGGCTCAAAGCAGCCAACCCCGGCATGAAAATTCTTTACTACTGGAATTCATTTTTAAATTACCCGTTCTATAGCGCCTGCTCAGACGCGGCCCTGCACCCGGAATGGATCCTGCGCAATACCAACGGCGTGCCGGTTTACAAAACAGACACAACGGTTGAACAGTATAATATTCTCAATGAAAGTTTCCGCCAATGGTGGGCGCAGCAGGCAGGGAAAGGGACTGCGCAATACAGCTGCAACGGAGTTTTTGCGGATGCTGTGATGCAGCCGGTTCGTTCCGTGCTGCTGCCGTACTGGGCTCCGGCGACGACATCTGATCTGGTCAATGCGACCTGCGACCAGCTGGATCGTGCGCAGGTTGAAATGGGAACCAACGCCATCGTCATCTACAACGGGTTCCGCTCGCTGAACGGCGACACAACATCGGGGCTCGAATATCTGCCGCATGCGGACGGAGTGATGGTTGAGCATTTCACTGCGTTTGCCTGCACCAACAAAGAAACAATCGCCCGTGATATGGATACCATCAGCAGTGTCGGAAAATCCGGCAAGATGGTTATCGTTAAAGGCTGGCCGGATCCCGATTTTACCTCGTTGAATACAGCAAAAATGGCCGAACCGTATGAGAATCTGTGCATCGAAGCGCGTAATAAAATCGCCTTTTCATTGGCCTGCTATCTGGTTTCCGCTCAGCCCTACAGCTATTTCTGCTATTCCTGGGGTTACACCGAAAACTACGGCAGTCTGGCTGATTTTCCGGAATACCGCATGCCGCTTGGCAGGCCGCTGGGCGATGCGGTCCGTACAGGCTGGGTCTACACCCGCTCCTTTGAGCATCTTGATGTCATTCTGGATATCGAACACCGCACCGCATCCATTTCCGGTATTGGCGCGAACTATTTCAATGAATGGCTGACCGGCCAGGGGCTGAGTTCAACCAATCAAAATTATTCAAGCGACCCGGACGGCGACGGAAAAGACAACCTTCTCGAATACGCCTTCGGAACGTTTGCAAACGTTGGAAACCCGATCCCGGCAGACCGTGAAAAGTTTCCAAACATTGCAAACCTGTCCGGCACCAATGCAGCAGGGCAGGGTTTCGAATACATTTATCGCCGCCGCCGCGATGCGACGGCTCGCAGCCTCGCCTATAAAGTGGAAGCTGTCACCAATCTGCTTTCCTCCGGCTGGAGCACCAGCGGGATCGCCGAAACCGGTACGGGGATTATCGACAGCAGTTTTGAAAACGTCACCAATCGGATTCAAGCCGGCGAATCCGGATTTGTCCGTCTGAAAATATCAGTCGGGCAGCAGAATAATTGAATGAAAGTAAATATGAAGAAACCAGAGAAGAAGATTTGTACAAAAAACCGGCTTCCCTCCCGGCAGATTCATATGGATTTTCACACCGCAGAATGGATCCCGGCGGTTGGAGAGCGGTTTGATTCAGATAATTTTGCCGGCACTCTGGCGCGCGCCGGAGTGAATTCCGTAACGCTTTTCGCACGGTGCCATCATGGGTATCTCTACTACGACAGCAAGCGGTTTCCGGAACGGGTGCATCCAACGCTGGTTCATAGAAATATGCTGGTGGAACAGATTGAAGCCTGCCGGAAGCGGGGCATCAGAACCCCGATCTATTTAACCGTTCAGCTGGACGAGTTAACCGCCCGCGAGCATCCGGAATGGCTGGCTATGGACCGCACCGGACGGATTATTGAAAACAAGCCGTATGAAGCGGGGTTTGGACATCTTCTGGCGGTCAATTCACCCTATTTTGATTTCCTGAAAGAAATCGTTAATGACCTGTTCACGTCGGTTCCGGTTGTTGATGGACTTTTCTTTGACATTGTTATTCCTCTGGATGATTCCAGCAAGTGGACCCGGTCGCAGATGATGGAGCGCGGACTTGATCCGTCTGATGATTATGAGCGCTGCCGGTTCGGCCGGACTGTGATTGAGGAATTTACGTCTGCCATGACGGCTCATGTACGCTCGTTCAGCCGGGATTGTTCTCTTTTCTACAACTCCGGGCATATTTCCTGTCATCATCGCCGGATGCTGGATTGCTATTCTCACTTCGAAATCGAGTCGCAGGGCAGCGGACCTTGGGGATATATTCATTTTCCTGTTACCGCGCGGTATGTCCGCACACTGGGCAAAGAGTTTCTCGGCATGACCGGCAAGTTTCATTCCATGTGGGGGGATTTTCATTCCTTTAAACCGCAGGCCTCACTAGAGTACGAATGCTTCCGGATGCTGGCTGTCGGAGCAAAGTGTTCAATCGGCGACCAGCTGCACCCGTCCGGGGAAATATGTCCGGTAACGTATGACTTGATCGGCAGGATATATAATTCCATCGCGGAAAAAGAGCCGTGGTGTTATCCCTCCAGTCCGGTTGCGGAAATCGGCGTGCTGCATCCCGAAGACGGAATCTATGATGACGAAACGCCCAAAGCCGGAGTTTCTACGGTATTTAATTTCCCCCCTGAAATGAGCGGGATTGTCCGTATGCTCCAGGAGGGTGCACATCAGTTCGACCTCATTGACCGCGAAGCGGACTTCTCAAAGTACAAACTGTTGATTCTGCCTGACAGCATCCCCGCGACGGGATCATTTGCCGCCAGACTGGATGCCTATGTTGCGGACGGTGGCAAGCTGATTGCTTCGTTTGAGTCCGGGCTGGATTCCGGGAAAAATGATTTTCTGGTCAAGTCGCTGGGGATCCGTAAAACCGGAGACGGGCCCGTTTTTGAAGACGGAGATAAAAAACCGGCCCGTGGACGCTGGTTTTTCAACAATAATTACACGGACTATGTTATCCCTTCCGGTGAAATTGGAAAGAATCTGCCTGAAACGGAACACGTAATGTATCTGCGCGGATTGGATATAGAGGCTTCATCCGGGGCGAAAGTGCTTTTGACCGCGATTGAGTCGTATTTCGACCGTGACTGGCGGCATTACTGCTCGCATCTTCAGACTCCATCCACCGGGAAATCGGGGCGTCCGGCGGCGGTGCGCAACGGCAATGCGATCTATTTTTGCCATCCGCTGGCACGGATTTATGCATTCAATTCCCCCTTGTGGTGCAGACAGTTGCTGTGGAATGCCATTGAATTGCTGATAGGGCCGCCGGTTGTTTCACATACCGGGCCGCACAACTTGCTGGTGACGTATAACGAGCAGCCGCAGGAAAACCGCAACGTGCTTCATTTGCTCTACTACATCCCGGAACGCCGGGGTGAAAAGCTGGAAATAGTTGAGGAAACAGTTCCGATCGGAGGCTTCACGGTAACAGTCAGAGAAGACCGTCCGGTTGTTTCCGTCCGGGGCGTTCCGCAAAAAACAGCCATGGCCTTTAATCAGCATAATGGTGCCGTGCAGATTCCGATTGAGCGGATGCAGGGGCATCAGATGATTGAGCTGGTATTTTAAAACACCCTCAACGGGTTGAAGCGAACCGGTTTTTTACAATCGGGCGCAAAGGTCCGGTTGCATCTATTCTGGACGAAGTGTCTTGGTCTGTGCTAAAAATGCCGCATGAATAAAAAGCAGCACGTTCAGGTAAAAACAGGCGGCGGAAAAACATCCGGGGCTGAAAAAGGCCACATTTCTCAATCGCGCCAATCCAGCCTGAAAGATATTGCTGAAAGGGTGGGAGTCTCCATTAATACGGTTTCGCTGGCGCTTCGCAACAGTTCACTGGTTGCAGGAGAAACCAGTCGGCGTATTCTGGAAGTTGCCAAGGAATTGCGCTACCGCCCGAACAACCTGATTCGTGCCATTCAGACCGGGCGCTCCGGAATGGTGGGGGTTGTCATGAAGCCCGGCAACGAGTGGTCATCTCAGATGTTGCTGGGTATTCAGGAAGGGTTGCAGGCCAAAGGGCTGCTGCCGTTGATGGATTGGCTGCCTTCCCATCCTGACCGTCCGCCGGCTCCGGGGGAACGTACAGAGCTGGAGGTGATTCATAACCTCCTCGATCATCGGGTGGACGGCATGATTGTTTGTCCGCGAGATGACAAAGTTGCGGATATCTATTTCAATGAAGTATGGGAACGGGGTATTCCTCTGGTAACCATAGACCGTTTGGCTTCTCATACGCACGCCGATTTTGTCGGCACAGACGAAACGGCGGGCGGCAGAATGGCGGCAGAACATCTGCTTTCTTTAGGGCATCGCCAGATCGGTCAGATCGCCGGCTATCAAGGCTATGGAACCTACGCGAAACGGCGGAAAGTTTTTGAAAAAATTATCCGCGAAGCCGGAGCGGATTGCACGACGGTTGAGGTCGGTCAGTATGAGGGAAGTACGCGTGCTGCGCAGGAACTTTTGCAGGAAAATTCAGATATTACCGCCATATTTCTGGCAGACGACAGTTTTGCTCCTTCGGTTTACAAGATAGCTGCGGAGATGGAGCTCATCATTCCAGATGATTTGTCTGTCATAGGATACGGCGGGCTGAGCTGGAGCAGACTGGTTGTCCCGCCGCTGACGACTATTCGTCAGGATCCATGGAAAATGGGTGTGGAGGCCGGACGGATCATTATCGAACGGTTAGCGAGTCCGGATCGCAATTCGCAGTCTGTCGCGTCCTGTCAGGTGCGCCTGATTCCCTGTCTGGAGATTCTGGATTCTACAGCCGGTTGTAAAAAACAAAAATAACCGCACGAATATTCCACGCCTTTGGGGAAGAGCCGAGCCCCGGTGGTAGACGCGCCCGGGCTCGAACCGGGGACCCGCTGATTAAGAGTCAGCTGCTCTACCAACTGAGCTACGCGTCCATTGAAAAGAGAGCCGAGAAGTTACTTTGTGCCCCGCAGCAACGCAACAAAAAATCTTTGCCTTATCGTGCTGCATTCAAATATTCCAGTGTTCGGATGTGACGGAGGTGCCGCTTCTACAGCTCCCGCCATTCATGGCGGGGGTATTTCCGCGAGAGCGATTTGCGGAGTTCGGGATAGGCTTCGCGCCAGAAAGATTCTAAATCCTCGGTGATCTGCACCGGCCTGCGGTTGGGGGCGAGCAGTTCGACACAGAGCGGTACACGGTCGAAAGCGATGCGCGGCGTCCGGGTCATGCCGAAAAAATCCTGAATCATGGCGGAGAGCACCGGCTTATGTCCGGCTTCGTAGCGGATGCGCGCGCGATGTCCTCCCGGCATCGTAAAGCGGTCCGGAACCTGTTTTTCAATCCACTGCTGCTGCTCATAGGTCAGCCAGTCGCGGACAACCGTTTTCACATCCGCTTCGCGCAGATCTTTACGGCAGACCGCGCCGAGGCAGAGTTCCTCGAGCATTGTGCGCCGCGCGGCTTCGTCAATGACCGGAATATTTTTGTCGGGGCACCACTCCGCCAGCAGGTTGACGCGCAGAATCCAGTTTTCGATCTCTTCATCCCAGCCGGGAATGTCGAGATTGCCCTTAAGCACTTCGGCGGCGAGGACGGCGGCGGCTTCATCGGGCTGCGGATCGTGGGTAATGGAGGAATCGAGTGCAAGATCGCGGAACATTCTGCGCCGTTCGACGACGACGCGCTTGATCGAGGTGTCATACTGAGGCACACGGATTTCGCTGAAATCTTCCGGAAACAGTTCTTCCAGCCATTCTTCTTCGATAGCGGTGGCGAGGTTAAGCAGAACGCCGGTCTGGCCGCGTGTCTGGCCGATCTCGGTGATCTCAGCGGCGACGAACAGTTCCGCGTCGCGGATAACGCTTTCGCGCGCCAGTTCGCCGGTGCGTCCGTGTACCAGTTCGCAGCGCAGGGTTCCTTTGTCGCACCGTTTGGCGAGCTGATCGGAAAAGGCGGTCAGAATGCACTTCTGCAGAAATTCATCTTCGGGCGCAGACCGGTTGATTTTCAAATCCTGCTGTTCGGCGATTTGCAGGAACCGTTCGTAGAGCGGCTTTACCTGCCGGGCGGCAGCGGCGTGAATGCCGAGTTCGCGGCAGGCTCCGGTGTTATAATTGTTTTTATCGGCGAAACTCCACGCCCGCATGAGCCGTTTAAAGTCAGAGCAGTCGTCGTCACCCAGCAGATCGTCGCGTTGTCCGTGGACTTCCTTGCCTTTGTTGCGTTCGAGAATGCCTTTGCCCTGCGTCAGCGCGGCGATCAGGCAGGCCTGCCGGACGCAGTGATACTGATCCGCTGCCAGCAGCATCCGCGCGTAGCGCGGGTGCATCGGAAACTGCACCATGCGCGATCCGGTTTTCGTCAGCTTGCCGTGATGATCGAGCGCGCCGAGATCGGTGAGCAGGGTGAGCGTGCGCGCCAGCGAAACCGGATCGGGCTTTTCCAGCCACGCGAAATTTTCAACATCGTCGATACCGCCGGCTTTCAGCGTCAGCACTACTTCAGCCAGATCATGCCGCAGAATTTCCGGCAGCTCCTGCGCTTTGCGCGTGCTCTGCTCCTGAAGCGTCCAGAGCCGATGGCAGATGCCCGGCGCGGTACGGCCTGCGCGGCCGGTGCGCTGATCGGCCGAGGCGCGACTGATCCGCTCAACCATCAGCGTGTCGATGCCGCGGTTGGGATCATAGCGCGCGATGCGGGCGAGTCCGCTGTCGATCACGACGCGGATACCGTCAATGGTGATGGACGTTTCAGCGACGTTAGTCGCAACCACCACTTTACGTCCGCCGCCCGGTTCGACAGCGGCATCCTGATCGCGCGGCGAAAGCTCGCCGTGCAACGGCAGGACGGCGAACTCTTTGGCGCAGGACTTGGAACGGACGGCTTCAACGGTGCGCGAGATTTCATACGCGCCGGGCATGAAGATGAGCACGTCGCCTTCTGCGCCGGAACGGATCGCGCTTTCAAACGCATCGGCGGCGGCTTCCCACACGGGGTGATGATCAAAATCTATTTTTTTGGCGGCGTAGGAAATTTCGACCGGAAACATGCGGCCTTCAGATTTCAGCTCGCGGCACGGCGCGAGATAGTCGCGCAGCGGCGCGGCGTCGAGCGTGGCGGACATGACGATAATTTTCAGATCGGGCCGCGTTTTCTGAAGATGGAGCGCGCGGGCGAGGGTGATGTCGCCGTAGAGATGGCGTTCGTGAAACTCGTCGAAGATGACGGCGGAAACTCCGCGCAGTTCGGGATCACTCAGGATCTGGCGGAGCAGAATTCCTTCGGTGACGTAGCGGATGCGGGTTTTATTCGAGATGCAGTTTTCAAAGCGAACCTGATAACCGACTTCACCGCCGGTTTCGCCGCCGCGTTCGTGGGCAACGCGCCGCGCCAGCATGCGTGCCGCGATCCGGCGCGGCTGGAGCACGACGATTTCGCCGCCTAAATGTGGCAAAGGCATCCCTGTCTGCGCAGAGGAATGGCAGGCGGGGGCGCCTGCCCCACAAAGGCCGGAGTCTAAAAGCATCTGCGGAACCTGCGTCGACTTACCGGAGCCGGTCGGCGCTTCGATGATCAGACGGCTGTCTGTTTTCAGCGCCGCGATCAGCTCATCGCGCAGTTCATAAATTGGCAGGGTCTTGGGGTTCATGCGGGAGAGTTTCTACCATCCGCCTGCGCTAAAGGCTACGGCGGACAGGCAGAAATTACGGAGACACAGAGAAATTTCCGCCTTCGGCGGATCCGCCAGAGTCGGAAACCGCGAACCGAGACAAATTCGAGCTGGGCTCCGCGAATGCGGGGCAACGAAGCGGCAATTACACAGATCGGCACGGATTTTAATGGACAAGATAAAGGTGGAACGCGATCGCCGAGCGCGTTTTTCGGTAAGAAGCGTGCCGGGACGGCCCGCTCCACCGTTTAGTTCTTTGGCAGGCGGAGGGTGAAGGTTGATCCGCGGCCGGATTCGCTTTCGACGCCGACGGTTCCGCCGTGAGCTTCGGTGATGGCGCGGACGAGGCTGAGGCCGAGGCCCAGGCCGGGCGTGGTACGGCTCTGCTCCGCACGGTAAAGCCGTTCCCAGATGCGCGGTATATCTTCCTGCGCGATTCCGGCACCGTGATCCTGAACGGAGATGGAAACCGTTCCATCAGCAGATGCGCCGGAAAGGCGGACGGAACTTCCGTCCGGGCTGTATTTGAGCGCGTTGTCAACGAGATTGGCGACGCACTGGCGCAGGCGCAGGCGGTCGGCGGTTACGGTGCACCCCGCCGGAACTTTGTTCTGAATCTGAATGCCGCGTTCTTCGGCGACCAGCGCGTAGAGTTCGATTACTTCGTCGGCCAGTTCGCGCAGAGTGGTTTCTTCCCGGTCAAGGTGCATACTGCCGGTGCTGGCCTCGGCCAGATCCATCAGCACATTCAGCATGCGCAGAATCTGTTCGGATTCCTCCACGCAGTCGGCGAGCGCGTTTTGCAGGGCGGCGGGATCGGTTTCCGGAAGCTGGAGCGCGCGTTCGGCGGAATTGCGCAGGTGGGTCATCGGCGTGCGCAGGTCATGCGCGACGTTGTCGAGCGTTTCGCGCGAACCCTGAATGAGCTTTTCGTTCTGATCGAGCATCCGGTTGAACATGCCGGTCAGCTCGACGAGTTCGCCGCGCTTTGCACCGGCGGGAACACGGCGCTTGAGGTCTCCGGTGGTCAGAATATGGCGGACGGTATCAATGAGCGCGCGCAGCGGCGCGAGTGCGCTGCGGGTCATCAGCCAGCCGACAAGTAAGCTGAAAACAACGGCGGGCAGAAAGATATTCAGTGCGGTTTTACGGAAGTTGGCGAGCACCATCCGGCTTTCGGTGTTATTGCGCCCGACCTGCAAATAAAGGCCGGGAGCGAGCGGCGTGGTGCCGACGAGCCAGCTTCCGCCCGCCTCTTCGCGGATCAGTTCGTCCCAGCGCGCCCGGTCGGACGGAGGCTGTCCGCCGGTTTTACGGTCGAGCAGGCTCCAGAGCTGGTGCGAGGCGGTGATGAAGCGCACCTGATTATAGTCATCAACGATACGGACAAAGGACTGTTCCGGTGACGCGCTGATCTGCTGGCTGAAGTAAGAGGCAATCGCCTGTACACCGCCGCGGTGGAAAAGCGATTTAAACTGCGCGGTCTGTGCTTCGATGACGTCGTGGTCGCGGTTTTCGACGACGCGGCGGACGAGCTGGTAGGTGACGGCGAAGAGCGCGGCCAGCGAGACGCAGAGCGCGACGGTGTAGATCAGCGCCAGCCGCAGGCTGAAGGCCATCCGGACCGGATTATTTTTTCTTGAGGACATAACCGGCTCCGCGGACGGTGTGAATCAGTTTTTCTTCAAAGTCACGGTCAATGCTGTTGCGCAGGCGGCAGACGAGCACATCAACGACATTGGTCTGCGGGTCAAAGCTGTAGTCGTAAACATTTTCCAGAATGGAGGTTTTGGTAACGACCCGTCCGGCGTTGCGCATCATGAATTCCAACAGGGCGAATTCGCGCGGCTGGAGTTCGATGGTCTGTCCCCCGCGTTCGACCGTGCGGCGGGCGATATCCAGACAGAGTCCTTCGACGCGCAGAACGGCCGGTTCCGGCGTACGGCTGGAGCGGCGCAGCAGCGTCTGGATGCGCACCAGCAGTTCAGAAAAGGAGAAGGGCTTGACCATGTAATCATCGCCGCCGGCCTGCAATCCTTTGATCCGGTCGTCCACCGAACGTTTGGCGCTCAGGATCAGCACGGGCGTATTAACCTTTTCAGCGCGCAGGCGGCTGATCATGGTGAGGCCGTCGAGTTTCGGCAGCATGAGGTCGGCGACGACGGCATCGTAGATTTCCTGCCGCGCCAGCAGCAGGCCTTTCTCACCGTCGGCGGCGGTGTCCACCGCGCAGCCCGCTTCCCGGAATCCTTTTTCCAGGAACGACGAAATTTTCCGGTCGTCTTCGATTACTAAAATCCGCACAGCGTTCTCCTTTGCAAACCGCTTTCAGAACTAATACCGGGAGCCTGTTTTGTCAATGTCCGGAATCATTACTGCTTTGTAATGCGGCGGAAAGAATACCGAAAGGTTGCTGCGGTTTACTGGCGGCAGAAAAACAGGGGAGGTGATGCCGATGGTATGACGATCCTTTGGAAAACGGAACAGCAGGAGATGAAGAGAGAAATCAATGGAGGTATTGAAAATGAAAACCCTTAATTTTAAACCCTGTTCAACCGGCGCGGCTCTGGCGCTGCTGCTGGCGGCGAGCACAGCCTGCGCCGGAAATACGAACGGGAAAGTGGATGTGAAAACCGATGCGGCGGAGCAGAAGGCCGCCGGTGAACCGTGCGCCCCGGACTATCTGGATCCGGTGCGCGAAATGATTCAGATGCACCGTGACATGAACCGCTTCTTCGGCCGGCCGTTTGCGGCGTTCAGCGTCATGCCGCAGCTGGCGGAGGAGCTGGACGGGCAGTTTGCCAAACCCGATATGGATCTGCGCGAGCTGGCGGATGCCTATCACGTGCAGATGGATCTGCCCGGTATGGATAAATCCGCAATCTCCGTCGAAGTGAAGGACAACATTCTGACGGTGAAAGCGGAACGCAAGCAGGAAACCGTCAGGAAGGACGGCGACCGGGTGCTGATGCAGGAGCGCAGTGCCGGGTTTATGAGCCGCGCGGTGATGCTCTCGAAGCCGGTTGATGCGGAGAAAGTCGCCGCCGAATACAAAGACGGCGTGCTGAAAATCACGCTGCCCAAGGTTCAGGTCGATCAGGCTCCGAAACAGGTGCAAATCAAGTAAACACAAAACCCCTGCTGCTGGAAACCGGCAACCTGACGGCTCCCGGTCGGCGCAGCTGGACCGAAGCCGGCGAACAGTTCCGGTTCCTACTCTTTCAGCCCGAGCTTTTTCATGACTTTGGCCGCCGGGCAGAAACCGGTGAAGGCTGACTGAATCAGATTCACGCCGATGAAGGCGGTAAGGAGCAGCCACCATTTACTGACCACTGCCGCCAGCAGGGCGGAGATCAAAGTCATGATGCCCGCAAATACTCGCACCCCATTTTCTATTCTCATGTTGGTTCCTCCGTTTTTGCACCGTCTGTTTGTTTTCCATAAATCAGCATGTAGACGGTTGGGATGATGAGCAGGGTGAATGCGGTAGAGACAAACAGTCCGAAGATAATGGACCACGCCAATCCGCTGAAGATCGGGTCGAGGGTGATCGGCCATGTGCCCAGCAGCGCGGCGCCGGCCGTAAGGAAGATGGGACGAAACCGGACGGCACCGGCTTCGAAGACGGCCTCGCGGGGCGACTGGCCGCGAGCGACCGCGTTGCGGATGAAGTCCACCAGAATGATGCCGTTGCGGACGACAATGCCCGCCAGCGCGATCATGCCGATCATGGCAGTCGCCGTGAAGAATACCGGATTGCTGAATCCGCCCACCGGACGGTTGACGAGAAGGTTCAGCAGCCAGAATCCCGGTAGGATTCCGATGAGAGTGAGCGGAATAGATGTCATGATGACCACCGGCAGAATGTATGAAGCAGTCTGATAGACTAGCAGGACATAGATCGCCACCAGCGCGGCCGCGAAGGCGATGCCCAGATCCCGGAAGACATCCAGAGTGATTTTCCATTCACCCTCGCCCCGCCAATCGATTTTCACCCCGCCGGGCAGCGGATGTTTTTTGAAGTGGGACTGAAGGCCGAGCACGGCATAGGCCGGGCCGCGACCAGCCATTTCTGCGGTGACGTAGACGACGCGTTCCAGATTCTTATGGAAGATGGTCTTGTCGTAGATTGTATTTTCAAATTGTCCCAGTTCGCCGAGCTGCACCGAATGGCTGTTTTTACCTTTGATGACAATATTCCTGAGCAGGGCAGGGTCTGAGCGATGTTCGCGCGGCAGCCGCAGGATAATGGGCACTTCATTTTGTTGACCAGATACATGCACCATGCCGCTGGACAGGCCGTTGAGGGTCAGGGCGAGCGTTTGCGTAATATCCTCGGTCGAGATGCCGTTCAGGCCGGCCTTCTCGCGATCCACATGAAAGAAGAGCTCCCGCTGGTCGGCCTCGACGGTGTCGTCAACATCCACAACACCCGGTTCCTTTTCCATGCGGGCCTTAACGATCTGTGCCGCGTCGATCAACTCCCCGTACGTGGTGCGGGGTTGTCCGTAGATTTCAGCGACAACCGTTGAAAGTACAGGCGGGCCCGGCGGCGCTTCCACAAGTTTGACGCGCGCGTTCCAGCGCCGTCCGATGGCGGCAATGTCGTTACGCATACGCAGGATGATGGAGTGGCTGTCCATTTTCCGGTCGGTGCGGTGCAGCAGGTTGACCCGGATGTCGGCCACATGCGGCCCTTGCCGCAGATAGTAGTGCCGCACCAGACCGTTGAAGTCCATGGGCGAGCCTGCACCGACCGTAGAGGTGAAGTCTGTAACTTCAGGGAGCGTGCGCAAATAGGCTTCCATATCCCGCACCACCCGGTCTGTGGTTTCCAGCGTGGCGGTCTCCGGCAGATCCACGAGCATTTGAAATTCGTTCTTGTTGTCGAACGGCAGCATTTTGAGCGGCACGCCGCCGGTGGGGATCAGCAGAAGCGACAGGATAAACAGGACGCCGGTGACCGATAACAGAAGTACACTTTTGCGGCGCGAATCGGCAAAGGGCCGCAGGATAGAGCTGTACAGACGATACGTGCGAGTTGTTTTAACGTCGTAAACTTCATGAGTAATATCGTCGCGCAACAGTTTGTTGGATACCCACGGTGTGATGGCAAAGGAAACCAGCATGGAAGCCAGCATGGCGAGCGGCACATTCAGGGCCATGGGACGCATATACGGTCCCATCATGCCGGAGATGAAAAACAGCGGAATGAACGCCACCACAACCGCCAGCGTGGCCAGGATGACGGGCGGCAACACCTCATTCATGGCCATAGCGATGGCTTTCAGACGGGGAAGTTTGCGCATCGCCAGATGACGGTAAATATTTTCCACCGCCACGATGGGATCGTCTACCAGAAGGCCGAGCGAGAGAATCAGTGCGAAGAGCGTTACGCGGTTGATCGTGTAGCCTGCAAGGTAGTTGATCATTAAAGTCAGCGCATAGGTGATGGGTACGGTCAGCGCGACGATGAGGCTGACCCTCAGTGTCATGGTGATGGCAATCAGCACGATGACCGTGATGATGGCCTCCAGAAGACTCTCAATCAGACTGTTGACTTTGTCGTTGGCGGTCTCGCCGTAGTTGCGGGTTGTCCTGAACTGAATCTCGTCCGGAATGATCTTGCCCCGCATGGCTTCGAGCGAGCGTTCCACTTCCCGGGTCACCG
The DNA here is from genome assembly GCA_903826865.1 of uncultured Verrucomicrobiota bacterium. Classification (GTDB taxonomy): domain Bacteria; phylum Verrucomicrobiota; class Kiritimatiellia; order Kiritimatiellales; family Tichowtungiaceae; genus Tichowtungia. The sequence continues at coordinate 17,476 of CAIKGD010000078.1, read as the reverse complement.
ACACCGCGTTGCTGCCTTTTTTCTTGGCCACGGCGATGGTGATGGCGGGAAAGGATTCGCCCTTCACCAGACCGTTAGTTGGCATGGCCGCTGCCGCGCCGAAGCCGATCCGCGTGTAGGATTGGAGTTCTTCAGGACCGTCTTCGACCTTCGCCACGTCGCGTAGATAGACCGGCCGATCGGCGTGCATACCGATCATCAGGTTGCGGATTTCGGCTGCGTCCCGGATAAACGGTCCGGCCTCAACGCGAAGCGAGGCGTTGGCCTGTTCCAGTCCGCCGCTTTCCAGCTGGGAGTTCGACACCTTCAGCGCACCGGCGATTTCCATTGGCGACAGCCCGTAGGCCGCGATGCGCTCCATATCGAGATATACGTGGAGTACACGGCGCTGTCCGCCGTGGAGCGTGATGTTGCCGGTGTCGGGAATGTGCTGAAGACGCGAAACGACTTCTTCGCCCATTCGGTAGAGCGCGTGTTCATCGTAGCGATCGCTGTAGAGCGCCACATTGATGACCGGCACATCGTCAATCTCGACCGGCTTCACGACCCAGCCGGCGATCCCGGGAGTGGTCTTGTCGATGTTCTGGAAAATCTTGTTGTAGAGTTTAATCAGGCTCTTCTCGCGATCCTCACCGACTTTGAAGCGTACCGTTACGACGGCCATGCCGGGGCGGGACATGGAATAGACGTATTCCACGCCGTCTATCTGGTACAGCATGCGTTCGAGCCGCGAAGAGACCAGCCGCTCAACTTCTTCAGCCGATCCGCCGGGATACATGACCATAACGTCAGCCAGCGGCACGACGATTTGCGGTTCTTCCTCACGCGGCGTGATGAGAAGCGCCGCCGCACCGGCGACCAGCGCGATGATGATCAAAAGGATGGCGAGGTTTCCTTTGAGAAATGTTTCGATGATCCCGCCGACGACTGAATGTTTTGGTTGGGTGTCCATGGTCAGTTTTCCTCAATCGGGTTCAAGAGGAGAAGGTCTCCGGCATCCAGACCGGAAAGTATTTCCACCGATGTGCCGTGTCTCGGTCCGGTTCGAACCGCGCGGCGGATGGCGCGCTGATCTTTGACGATTTGCACCAGTTCAATCTGGCCGGCCCGGTAAACGGCGGCGGCCGGAATTACGATAGCCGGACGGGCGTCGTCGGCCACCCATAGCCGGCCGAAGGTTCCCGGAAGGACATCGCCGGAGGTTTTCTCGATGTGAACTTTGACGAGCTGGGTACGGCTGAGCGGATCGATCTCACTTACGATCTGCCGCACCCGGCCCTGAAAGTTGGTGGCCGGACGGTCGAGCGTAATTTCTACGGTTTGTCCGACAGGGAGTTTGGCGAGCAGCCGCACCGGAACGGGAACTTCAAGCTGCATGTTTGCCGGGTCATATACGGCCATCAGCGTTTGGCCCGGAGCGGCCAGATCGCCGGGTTCAACGTGACGATCCGTAACGATTCCGTCAATAGGGGCGGTAATCCGGGTATCGGTGAGCATGACTCTGCTGCGCTCCCGTTGAGCGCGCGCTATTGTAAACAGAGACTGTGCGGACGTGAACGCCTGCTCGGTGGCCGCCTGATTTTCGAACAATTGGCGGGTCCGGTTCATCTCGGTCTCGGCTTGTTTGAACTGCGCTTCGGACGCCGCAGCCTGTTCCTGAATTTCCCGGTCATCAAGCGTGACGAGTTCCTGCCCCTTCTTAACGGAACTGCCTGCGGAGACAAATACCTCTGTCACATAGGCAGGCATTCTGGCACACAGATTGACCTTTGTGCCGGACGCGACTGTGCCGACCACATCCACGCGCGGCGCGACCGGTTCTAGCTTCACCTTCAGCAGTTTTGCATTTGCCGGTACAGGAAGTCCGGCCTGATATGCAAGGTGATCGGCCGCTGTGCGCTTGTGAAAAACACCAATACTCCAGAGAATGAGAACACCTAGAATAGCGACTCCTACTAACGGTTTTGCGTGACGTCTCCAGTAGCGCATCGGCACGGGCGGCGTTTCGCTTTCCATTTTTCCATTTTGCATTTCTTCAGTCATTGTCTTTCTCCAGTTTTCATTTGTCGTGCAAGTATCTGTCGGTCAGTTGACCTCTCGCCCGATCCAGATTTGAAATGGCGGTCAGGTAGTCATACAGCGCGGCGACATTGCGTGTGCGTGTTCCGGTGAGACCCACTTGCGCGGTAAGTAATTCGGGCAGATCCGCCGCGCCTTGCTGATAGCGCTGCTGAGTGATTCTCAGGGCTTCCCTCGCGTTCTCAATGCTTTTGCGGACGACAGTCAGCCGCTCCCACGCTTCGCCGGCCTGTATAGAGGCCGAGGTGAGGTCGAGCCGGAGACTGTTTGCCGTTTTTTCGGCATCGGCCTCCGCCGCCCGCTGCTGTGCACCGGCACCTAAAATCACGGCGCCCCGGCGAAAGCCGCCGAAAAGCTCTGCTTCGGCGGTCACGCCGACAAGGTAGCTTTGTTCGTAGTCAGTCGAAACATCGCTGTTCCAATCCATGGAACCGAAAGCGTTCACGGTCGGCATATATTGACGCCGGGCTTTCTGCAGTGCGGCATGCTGAACATCAACGACCTTGCGGGCGGCCAGCAGTTCGGGCCGGTTTAGAATAACGCTCAGGTCTTCGGTCTCCGGCGGTTTGATGACCTGCGGCTCCGCCATTACGGCGGTGCTGGCGGAAGCCACCAGATTGGTGCCGATGGCCGTGTTGAGCGCCGCCAGTGACAGCTTGACGCTGTTACGCGCACGAATCAGATTTTCTTCGGTCTGGGCGAGCTGCACTTCGAGATTCAGGACATCGGTCTTCACCGCGCTGCCAGCTCGCACGCGTTCATTAGCAACCCGAAGGCTTTCCTCCAGCGTCTTGACCGACTCCTCCTGCACCGTGACGAAGGCACCTGCCTGAAGAACGGTGTAGTATCCGCGTGTAACCTGATGAATTAAGTCGTTCTGCAGACCCCGCAATACCAGCCGCGACACCTCGGCTCCGCCCTGAGCCATTTCGTTGTTCAGTCCACGCCGTCCGAAGTCATACAGGCAGTATTTTACGCCGAGGCTCAGCGCGAAATTGTCGGTATCCGGCGGATTGTTGAAATCGGACATCAAAGAGGCGTTGCGCTGGTTCAGTTTCATCATGAAAGCCTGGGCCGGATTGTCCGTTCGGGCATATGTACTTGAGGCGGTGAGCATCGGGTAGTAGGCCGACTGAGCCTCTTTGATGGCCGCCCGCGCAACCTGAACGCGTTCCGTGGCGGCGCGTACATCCGGATTGTTTTTCAGCGTGGCGGCAATGCACTCATCCAGCGTGACAGCAAACGCATCGGAAACCATCAGGACACTCAGGATCATCAGTGCGATTAGGCAGCGGGAAAATCGGGGCAGTTTAAGTTTCATTCGAAGTCTCCTTTTGAACAGTGAGTGCAGATACAGTTGAGAATGGAAAGGGCGCGCGGATCGGTGATGGAATACCACATTTCTTTGCCTTGGCGGCGGGCCGTCAGCAGGCCGACGCGGCGCATCAGGTTCAGATGCTGAGAAACCACCGCCTGCGGAAAACCGGTTGCTTCGATCAGAGTGTACACTGGAACCTCCCGATCACGTTCGAGGAGTTCAATGATACGCAGGCGTTGCGGATGCGCCAGCATTTTCAGCGTTTGTGCGGCGCGTTCCAGCGCTTCGACTTTCAGGCGGCGCTGCCGGATACAGTTTTTTTCTGAGTTCATGCCGCCAACATATTAAAAAATAATAATATGTCAATATATAAAATCGGTTGGACTGGACTTCCAATCATCGGAACATTCCGGTTCACTGCTTTCCCCTATGAAGAAAAACAGTCGTCTTGTCGCCGCCGAAATCATCACCCGCTGGATTGAAAGTGAAAGCTTTCCGGACCGTCAGCTTGCCGAGGTGACGGATGACCGCGCCTTTGTCACCGAACTGGTTTACGGCGTCATCCGCCGCAAGCTGGCTCTGGAATACATTGAACAGAAATTTATTCCGCGCCGCCCGGAAGACTTCATTCTCGCCGCCCTGCATGTCGGCGTCTACCAGCTCTGCTTTATGGACAACGTCGAAGAATTCGCCGCCGTTCACGAAACCGTTGAGGCGATTAAGAGCCGCCGCCATAAAGACGCCCTGCGCGCATCGGGCATGGTCAACGCCGTCCTGCGCAACGTGCAGGAAGAGAAGGCGGCTATTCTGCTGAATCTGAAAAAGCAGCCCGACGATATCCGCCTTTCGCACCCCGAACAGCTCATTCATCGCTGGGTCAAACAATACGGCGAGCGCGATACGCTTCAGCTCTGCGAATGGAACAATCAGCCCGCCGAAACAATTCTCCGCGTCGAGCCTGCCCGTATTTCGCCGGCGGAGTTCAAGAAAGCTCTGAAAGCCGCCGGAATCGACGTCATACCGCATCCGTTCCAAAGTCCGGAAACATTTCTGATTCTCCCGCGCGGCGTGCCGGTGACGAAAGTTCCGGGCTACGGCGACGGCTGGTTTGTCGTTCAGGATCCGGCCACCTCGGTTTCTGTCGAACTGCTTGATCCGCGGCCGGGCGAATCCGTACTCGACGCCTGCGCCGCGCCCGGCGGCAAAACCGCCATGATCGCCGGAATGATGGAAGGGAAGGGCGAACTGGTCGCCATGGATGTTTACGACGACCGGCTTGATACGCTCAAGGACACCATCACCCGCACCGGCTGGGACTTTGTGCAGATTCTCAAAGGCGACGCCGCCAAGGGTCTTCCAATGGCTGGAAAAATGTTCGACGCCATTCTGCTCGACGTGCCGTGCCTGAATACCGGCGTACTGCGCCGCCGCGTGGACGCCCGCTGGCGGATCAACCGCGAGCGCATCGAACTGCTCAAGAAAACCCAGTGGCAGATTCTCACCGCCATGTCGAAATGCGTGAAGGCCGGCGGACGGATGGTTTACAGCACCTGCAGTCTTGAAGTGGAAGAAAACGAAGAACTGGTCAGCCGCTGGGCGCGCGAACACAAAGAATTCCGCCTCGTCAAAGCCAAACGCCTCTTCCCGCCGAAAACCGGCACCGACGGCGCTTATGCCGCGCTGCTCATCAGAGCGGAGTAACCCGTTTGGAGTGCGCAGGCTCGCCTGCGCTTTGTTTGCCGAAGCAAGCTTCGGCTGGCTAAGGCGGCAGCAAGCTGCCGCACTCCATATTGGATTCTTCCCGCCGAAATCCGGCACCGATGGCTGTATGCAGCCCTGTTCGTCAGAGCGGAATTAGTGGATTGATGGATTGGCGGATTGTTGGGTTCCAATGTTTGGAAACGTTTCCTCCAAATTTGACGAAGCCGTCACGACAGACTACGCTTTCCGCAATTTGGCGTCAGAAATTCCGTTGTGATGCCCAAACAACGTTCTGTACTAAAAAATGAAAAAAGTATTCTCAGCGCCCAATATCACAATTTGTGAATTTGTTAGATCCATTCTCGAAAAGAATGGAATTACAGCTGACGTCAAAAACAAAGATGCCACCTATATTGCGGGACTGGGATCCGTAGTGTTAGCTGAAGATTCTCCAGAAGAAGTTTGGCCGGAAGTGTGGGTAAATAATGCAGATCAAGAGGTCGCAGGCAGATTGATAGATGAATATCAGAATCATAAAAGATACGATGACTCATCCAAATCAGGTCGACCTATACTTATTACCCTATGTTGCGTTTTTGACGTCCTCGGCTATTTCTGCCTCATCGGTTTCTTGGTGTTTCAAAGCGATGCATACGTAGCCCGTGCTGCACGAGTTGGGGCATACTACCTCCCGTATTTATTCTTTAGCAACGCGCTGGATGTACTCCAATTCTACGGCTACTGGACCATGCGTAAATGGTCGGTCTATCTTCAAACGATCCTGATTGTTGCTGGTGTTGCCGAGACGTTACTGCGCCAAATGCCGATTACACCGTTTGACATTACGATGGAGGTCATCATGCTTGGTCTTGGTATATTGTACTACAAGAGAATGAAATAGGAAAAATACAGGATCACCGCACTCACTCTATCTCGAACACCGCCCACTCAGAGTGACGCGCAACGTTGGCGGCGCAGGTTTCAAGCTTTGGAAAAAATTGAAGCGACCGGCCGCGCCGGTTCCAATTATTGGAAGCGGTGAGATTTCGAGAGGGCTACGAAATGGACTTTAGTTGCAAAATCAGCGGCGGGAGATCGGTTTGCACAACGGCCCAGACAACATCAAAGTTTACACCGAAATAGTCGTGGATCAGTTTGTCGCGCATTCCGGCAATATTTTTCCACGGAATGTCCGGGTGGTTAGTGCGGAGCGGCTCAGAAATATTTTTTGCGGCCTCGCCGAGAATCTCGATGTTCCGGACGACAGCATCCTGCGTGCGTCCATCGTGGAGGAAGGCGTCGTAGTCCATATTCCAGCAGTACTCGCAGGCGCGTTCGGCGGCTTCGAGCATATCGCGCAGAAAGGCTTTTTCTGTCCGTTCAGACATAAACGATGCTGTTTTGGATGCTTCGGGCGATTTCGGGCTGGCGGATGCTTTCGACTCCGGCTTTTGTCAGTACGTCAACGGAGCGGGAGACAATTTTCTCCAGCCGCTCGGTGAATTCGACAAAACGCAGGCCGATCGGGCGTTCAAATTCAACCAGCAGGTCAAGGTCGCTATTCGGCCTGACTTCATCGCGGGCAAAAGAGCCGAAAACGCCAAGCGTCTTCACCCCGAACTCCCGGTGGAGTTCCGGTAGGCTGGCTTTCAGCAGTGCCATGATGTCCTGTCTGTTTTGCATGGCTGTAAACTACAATGACGGTTTTTATCCGTCGATATCTTTTCCAAACTCCGGTAAAAATAAGGCGTGAAGTTTTTTGAGTGTCCAGGCCATGTTCCGTCCGAGAATCTGGGCGGTTTTGACGCCTTCGGCGTCACCGGTTTCCACGGCACCGACAGGGCCGCCGTAGCCGTCGTTCCAGTAGCAGGAGCCGACCACCAGCATTTCATTGATCAGGAAAAAGTGGTTGAGCGAGTCGAAGGTGTGGATTGATCCGCCGCGTCGAGCGGTGACGATGCCGGCGCCGACTTTACGGCGCAATTCCATGCCCGGGCGCAAAACATAACCGGATCGGTCGATCAGCGCTTTCATTTCCGAGGTCAGATCGGCGAAATAGGTTGGCGAGCCGAGCAGGATGCCGTCTGCCTCACGCATTTTATTGATGTATCCGTTGAGCGGGTCGTTGTTGATCACACAGCGTTTTTCGCCGGAGTCGCGGCACCAGCAGCAGGCGGTACAGCCGCGCAGCATCTGTCCACCTACCTGAATCAGCTCGGTTTCAATTCCTTCCGCTTCCAGTTCCTTGAGGGCGGTCTTCAGCAGGAATTCCGTGTTGCCGCCTTTGCGCGGACTGCCGTTGAATGCGACGACTTTCATGGTGGACTCCTTTTTAATTTTTCGGCGCGAGGCCGGGAACGATTTCCATCTGAACCTTGTTGGTGTTTACAAATCCGGAAGACTCTATGGCGGTCATACGCTGGTCGAGACGGGATCGTAACGGATTATCGACCGGATATTTTTTGACAGGTTCGAGTTCCTCTTTTTTGCGGACCGGGGGGATTTGATCGGAAACCCCGACGGTGCAGCGGTATTCATTGGGGTATCTATCGTAATCGTGCCACCAGCCGGGGCCGTAACCGGGATAATGGCAGCGGTCGGTGACACCGTAATAGACGCTCTGAGCGAACCCGGCACCGGCGCTGCACAGCAACAAAATAAAAACCGTCCACTGGATTCTGTTGTGCATGTTCAGATATTCCTGAGTGCGGTTTTGGATTTAATAAAGAAGAAGCCGACGACGCCGCAGGTCATAAGCGGCGAGAGCCATACGGGCAGGTGGAAGCCGAAGCTTTCCATAACCATAAAGAGGCCGAGGAACAGCACCGAGTACATCGCGCCGTTTTTCAGGTAGAGATATTTTTTGATCCGGTCAACGTTGCCGATGGTCAGCTGGCGGACGACCAGCGCGCCCAGTCCGTTGCCGAGCAGGATCAGCGGCACGGAGAGCGTGAAGGCGAATGCGCCCAGTACGCCGTCGATAGAGAAGGTGGCGTCGATGACTTCGAGGTAGAGAATTTTACTCCAGTCTGAGAGCCCGTTCTTCATCAGGTTTTTTTCAGCGTGCGCTGCGTGTTCCCGGAAGCCGTGGGTGATGAAAAAGGCTGTCGAGCCGACGACTGCGCCGAACGCCATCGCCGGATTGATCTTCAGCGCGAACCGGACGAGAACGGCGAGCAGGACGGCGACGATGGCGAAGAACCAGACGCCCTGTTTCTGGAAGAACGCTTCTCCGGCGAGTCCGTAGTTCTTGGGTTCGATGAACAGCCAGTGAAGAAACAGAAACAGCAGGAAGGTGCCGCCGCCGATCAGGAGTGTCGGCGCCGCTTTTTCGACGGCCTCGACGACGGAGGCGTCGCCGCTGAACGTCGCTGTCAGCGCGCCGATCGGCCCAAGCGCCGGCATTGTGGACCAAATAATGATCCACGGCAGCAGTCCGCGGACAAGAAAGACGGCGATCAACAGTCCCCAGACGAGGAACCAGCGCCGTGCTTTAGTCTGCATGGTGGAGAGTACTTCGGCGTTGATGATAGCGTTATCGACGCTGGTGATGGTTTCGAACAGGCCCAGTCCGATAACGGTAAAAATGAGGGGGAAGATATTCATGGTTGTGTGTTTTCGTATTTGTTGCGGCAGAGTGTGGAAACAGGGTCGGGTTCTGTCAATTTGAAAGCGGCTTGTGCCGTGCCGGCGTTTGCACTCTACAGGGAATCTTTTTTCTCTTTGCGCCTGTTAGGGTTATGCCTATACTTCGCCCCCATGAAAGCTATGGATGATAATTTGCGCAATGAAGTGGTTCGCTGGCAGGAAAAACTATTCAAACGTTCTGTCCGGCGGCAGATGCGGCTTCGCAAAATCAAAGAACTGATCGGTATTACGACGAATCAGAACGGACTTGAGATTACTGCCGGCGACGGCGTTATCAGCGCCCGGTTGCGTGAAGGCGGGGGCCGCTGGAAAACGCTGGTGCTCTCTAATGCCGCCAAAGCCTCGCTGGACTGGTTTGTGGATGATCAAGTCGAAATTTTCCAGGGAACTGCCATTCAGGAGTCCGACGGAACCTATGATGTGGTGGTGATTGTGGATGCGCTGGAACGCGTCCGCGACGACTATGCATTTATCAAAGAATGTCACCGCGTGCTGAAACCGGACGGACGCCTGGTGGTCACCACTGCCCGCAAGATGGGGTTCTGTCTGGGTAGCTGCCCGGTTCGCTCTATAGTGGGACTTTCCTGGCACGCCAAAGGGCTCGAGCGCCCCGGTTACACCAGCGGCGAATTGTTTGAAGTGCTCAAAGACGGTTTCGATGTGCCCGAAACGGATTCCTATTCTACCTGTTGCGTTGAATTGCCCGGACTGCTTTGCGAGGCGGCCGCCAATAAAATGACCGGCGGAGCCTATAACATGCCCGGAGAAAACACCGGTACCGGGCAGTTTTATCACTACACCAAGCTGAATGCCTTTGCCACGCTGGTCTATCCGCTGATGTGGGTGCTGGCCAAGCTTGAAGAAAAGCTTCTTTTCTTTGTTTCCGGGCACAATATGGTGGCCAAAACCAAACGGCGTGTCTGGCGTGTGCGCAAACAGCCGGTTCTGATCGACGGGCGGTCCATCGCCGAAGCCGCCATTAACACCAAAATCGGAACCGCCGCCCCATTTTAGCCGGTAAAGGGGTTGACAGCATCGGGTGAACTTGGCAGGGTTTGCGCTCTTTTTGAATTTTAGTGGAGATTGAACAATGAAACGTACATGGCATCCTTCGAAAATTAAACGTGCGCGCAAACATGGTTTTCGCAGCCGTATGGAAACGGCCGACGGACGTAAAGTCCTTGCCAACCGCCGCCGCAAAGGCCGCAAACGTCTGACCGTTTGTGATGCATAAGATGCGCTCACCGGAGGACAGCCCGGTGCACTCAAAAACGCTTTCTAAAAAACAGCGCCTGATCAAAGCCTCCCTGTTCGGGGAGGCTTTTGCACAGAAAAAGAACTTTGTCGGGCGGTATATGGTGCTATGGCTCCGCGCCGGTGCGGATGCCGCCCTGAGACTGGGCGTAGTGACGAGTAAAAAAGTCAGCAACCGCGCAGTTGACCGCAATCTGGCCCGCCGCCGCCTGCGCGAAATTTTCCGCCAGCATCGTGCGGAGCTTTCGGGACCGTTTGATCTCGTTATCATTGCCCGCCGCAATCTGCTTTCCGCATCTTATGCGGAGGTGGAACACGAATTTCAGCGGCTGGCAGAGAAAGCGGGGCTTATAAAATAAGGCCGCGGCATGTAGACCGCAGGCTTTTGAATGCGATAGTCAGACCATGAAGCGTTTCATGAAGTGTTTATTGATAGGATTGGTGCGGATTTATCAGCGTACCGTCTCGCGCGTGACGCCGGCGAGCTGCCGGTTTTATCCCTGTTGTTCTGATTATACGATTGAAGCGATACAGAAGCATGGCATAGTTTACGGCCTTTGGCTGAGTTTCCGGCGAATCTGCCGGTGCCATCCGTGGAACCCCGGCGGTTACGATCCTGTACCGGACCGCAAAAAAGAGAAGTGAGACTATGAAGAAAAGTGATTTTATTATTGTAGGAATTATTGTGGCGCTGATGTTTGTCTGGATGAACTTCTATCCGGCGCTGGAAAAGAAGTTTTTCCCGAGGCCCGTGCAACCCGTAAGTCAGGTCGCTCCGGCCGCCGCTGAGAAGCCGGCGGTTTCAGCTCCGGTCGAAAAGGCGGCCGTTATTGCAGAAGCTGTTGCAGTAAAAAAACCGGAAGTAGAAAAACCCTCCGTTCCCGAGCAGCAGATGACACTTTCCAATGACGGCATTGAACTGTCGATCTCTTCCTACGGCGGCGCGGTGGTTTCCGCGGTCCTTAAAAATTATCCCGAAACCAACAGCAAGGACAGCGGCCCGGCTGTTCTTGATTTTGCTGCCGCTCCCGCGTTGCGCTATGCTGGTATACCGGTGCCTGCCGGGACACTTGAAAAAACCGCTGACGGACTGCGTTATACGGCGGCGCTTGGCGACGGGCATTTTTTCGAGAGAACCCTCAAACTCGAAGGTGAATATCTGCTGACGGTCGAAGACTCCTTTGTCAATCGCGGCACCGTTCCGTGGGATCTGCCCGGTTTGCGGCTGCCGACTGGTCCGATGGCGGAAGCCAAAGGGTCGACGGCGATGAAGGGTGTGATTACGCTTGGTATCGATTCCTTTGCGCCCGCCGACGGCGTTCATCACTGGGGCAAGGATCTTTACAAACTGTTAAAGCTGGCGCCCGAAGGGGCGGCGCAGTTCACCACAACACCTGAGATGATTCCGCCCCGCCCCGCAGACTGGGTGGCTGCCAAAAATAAATTTTTTGTGCAGATACTCACACCCGGAAGCGCTGCGGACGCCTTTGATCTTTCCGTCCGCTGCGAAGGTGAAGGCAAAAAATCAGTACCGGTCGAAGTTTCGGCCGCACTGCAATTTAATTCCCAGCCGATTGCCGGCAGCGAACCCTTCACCCGCAAGACCCGCTGCTATATTGGACCGAAAGATTATTCCTTCCTCAAAACGCAGGGTATGGAACAGGTTGAGGTGATGGAATTCAAGAGCACCGGCTTCTGGAAATTCATGAATCCGGTCATGTACCCGATCCAAACCGGTTTGCTCTGGGGCCTAAAGGCGCTCTACAAGGTCGTGCGCAACTACGGCGTCGCCATCATGCTGCTCACCATCATCGTCCGCATCATCTTCTGGCCGATTACCCATAAAGGCACCGAGAGTATGCGGAAAATGCAGGCGCTTCAGCCGCAGCTCAAAGAAATCCGTGAAAAATTCAAAGATAATCCGCAGCGCATGCAGCAGGAAACCATGGCGTTCTACAAAGAGAATAAGGTCAATCCCATGGGCGGATGCCTGCCGATGCTTGTTCAGATTCCTGTTTTCATTGCGCTCTTTGTTGTACTGCGCAGCGCTATTGAACTGCGGTTTTCCAGATTCCTCTGGATCAGAGACCTTTCCGAACCGGAAAACCTTTTTGCCGGCATGATCCCAGTGGTTGGTTCGCTCAACATTCTGCCGATTCTGATGGCTGCCACGATGGTGTGGCAGCAGAAGCTCACTCCCAGCGCGGGCGATCCCCAGCAGCAGAAAATGATGGCGATCATGATGCCGATCATGATGCTTTTCTTCTTCTACACCATGCCGTCCGGCCTTGTTCTTTACTGGACAACCAGCAATTTAATTATGATCATCCAGATGTTGATCAAAAAGCAGAAACCGGCTTGATACGCCTGTAAATGCTGAATACAGGAGAAGATCATGGCTAATGTGATGAAGGTATTGAAAGAGGAAATCTCCCGGATTGCACGCAGCGAAATCAGTGCGGCGCTGAAACCGGTCAAGTCGGTTAACGCCAGTCAGCGCAAATATATCGCTGAACTGCGCCGGCGGATTGAGCTGCTGGAGAAAGAAAAAAAGCAACTCGTCAAAACCATTGCCAAAGCGGGATCCGTGCAGGAAGAGACTCCGGTAGAAACCTCACGCAACTGGATCACTTCAGCGGGGATTCGTGCCATGCGGAAACGGCTGCATCTGTCGCAGAAAGCCTTTGCCAAACTGGCTGGTGTGAGCCTGCCGACGGTCTGTAACTGGGAAGCGCAGAAGAGTAGCGGGAAGCTCGGCATCCGCCGGAAAGAAGTTTTTGCCCGCCTGCAACAGATCAAAGGGATGGGTGTTCGCGACCTTGGAACTGCGGGCAGGAAATAGGGCGTCGATTTATGCACTGGGGAAATGCAACCGGTGTTGCCGGTTTCCAATCGTTGAAAACTGCATTCGTAAAACCGGCGTAACTCTTCCGATGTTTGGAACCGCCAAACTGTTCTAAAATAGTTATTTTACAAGGATTTAGCTTGTAAAAACCAGATCGTTCATTATTTTATGAACAATCTGAACCATCGAAGGGGGACAGTCATGGCCGCGGCGCTTTCGGAACTCGAAAAAGAGGTCGTAAATATTTTCGTGCGTATCGCCGGATTGCTGAGCCTGCCGCGCTCAGTCGGAGAGCTCTATGGCGTTCTGTTTATTTCCCCGGAACCGATGTGCATTGATGACCTGATGCGCAAATTAAAAATCAGCAAAGGTTCTACCAGTCAGGGACTTAAAATTCTTCGCTCGTTCGGGGCGGTCAATCCGGTTTATGTGGCGGGGGACCGGAGGGATTTCTTTACGGCGGAGGCTGAACTGCGTAAGATTGTGGCAGGTTTTGTGAACGAACAGATTCGCCCGCATTTGAATAATGGTAAAGAGCGAATGATGCGGATCGAAAGCCTTTTAATTGAAGAAACTCCGGACCGGAAGGAATTTATTGCCGAACGGATGGAACGGTTGCAGGGATGGCAGAAGCGCGCCAATGCGCTTCTGCCTTTTGCGTTGAATTTCATAAAACCAGAATGATGTGATGGAACAAGGCTCTTCATCTTTATCCCGGTCCGCGTGGCGGTGCGTCAGGACGCAGCCTAAACGCGAGCATATTGCTGCCGGTCAACTTGAACGGTTGGAAGGTGTCGAGGTGTTCTGTCCGCGCATCCGCTTCCGGCGCAATACAAAGCGCGGAAAGGTCTGGTTTGAAGAGGCACTGTTTCCCGGCTATCTCTTTGTCCGATTTGATATGCTGACGATGTTCCGAGCAGTTTCCTCGGCGACCGGCGTGCGCGGCCTGGTTCGTTTTGCCGGTGTGTGCGCGCAAGTCCCTGATTTTGTGGTGGATGCACTGCGCCGTGAGGCGGACAGCGTTATTGTAATTAAAGATCCCGTCCTGAAGGCGGGGGATCAGGCTGTGATGACTGAAGGGGCAATGCAGGGATTGCGCGCTGTAGTGACGCAGGTGCTGCCGGGCGGAGAGCGGGTTAAAATTTTGATGGAACTGATGGGAACAGCTGTGGAAGCGGAAGTGCCGATTAAAACGTTGGAGCCCGCTGCGTGAAATAGAAATTTCGCAATTGACTGCGAAACGGACAGAAAAAGGCGAAAAGGAAGGTTTCGGGCGGAAATTCCCGAGCGACCGCGGGCGGTAGCCCGCCCGCAAAGCGGGCGGGACTCGGAGGCCGGAGGAGAAGATCGGAAACGGTTTAAACGGAACCGCAAGGCTGGTTTAAGGAATCAATTATGAAAATATTTGTAACAGGGACGGCGGGTTTTATCGGCTCTCAGCTGGCGCATTCACTGCTGGATGACGGACACGAGGTGGTTGGTCTGGATAACTTTAATGATTATTACAACGTGCAACTCAAGCTGGACCGTCATGCGCGGCTGGAGGGTCGCAAAGGCTACACCGGCATTCGCGGTGATTTGACCGACTATGAACTGCTGACGGATGCCGTTAAACTCCACCAACCGCAGCTGGTGTGCCATCTGGCGGCACAAGCTGGCGTGCGCTATTCACTGACCCACCCGTTTGCCTATCAGAAGGCCAATCTCGAAGGCCATTTGAATATTCTGGAAGTCTGCCGTCACGCAAAAATCAGTCGGTTGGTCTATGCCTCCAGCTCCAGTGTGTATGGCGGGAATAAGAAAGTTCCGTTCAGTGAATCCGATCCGGTGGATAATCCGATCAGTCTTTACGCCGCCACCAAAAAGGCGGATGAACTGATGAGTCACACCTACTCGCATTTGTATGGCTTGCAGACGGTCGGGTTGCGCTTTTTTACCGTGTACGGGCCATGGGGCCGTCCGGATATGGCGATGTGGATGTTCACCAAAGCCATGCTGGCCGGCGAGCCGATTCAGGTCTTCAACCACGGCGATATGAAGCGCGATTTTACCTATGTGGACAACATTATTGCCGGAATCAAAGCCTCGCTCTTCACGGCGGGGCTTGATCCCTATGAGATTTTCAATCTCGGAAACAATAATCCGGAAAATCTGATGGATATGATCCGGCTGATTGCCAAAACACTGGGCGTTGAACCGAAGATGGAAATGCTGCCGATGCAGCCGGGCGACGTACCCGCCACGTACGCCGACATTTCCAAGGCGCATAAAAAACTGGGCTATACGCCGCACACGCCGATTGCAGAAGGCATTCCGAAATTTGTGAAGTGGTACAAAGAATATCATCGCATCTGACACGGCCGTCGCCGTATCACCCATGTTGAATGATTAGCTGAACGAAGGATGCTTATGAAAAAAGCACTTATTACCGGGATCACCGGACAGGACGGATCCTATCTTGCTGAACTTCTGCTTGATAAAGGCTATGAAGTACACGGGATCATTCGCCGCTCCAGCTCATTCAATACAGGCCGGATAGATCATCTCTACAAAGACCGCCACGAAACCGGCGTTAAAATGTTTCTGCATTACGGCGACCTGACCGACTCCAGCAATCTCAACCGGCTGATTGAAAAAATTCAGCCTGCTGAAATTTATAATCTGGCCGCGCAGTCGCATGTTCAGGTCTCGTTCGAGGTGCCGGAATACACGGCTGAAACCGACGGGATCGGAACGCTTCGTCTGCTGGATGCCATTCGTGAAACCGGCGTGCCGGCCCGCTTCTATCAGGCCTCGACGTCGGAACTGTACGGCAAGGTGCAGGAAGTGCCGCAGACGGAGACGACGCCGTTTTATCCCCGGTCGCCTTACGGCGTGGCGAAGCTTTACGGCTTCTGGATCGTCAAAAACTACCGGGAAGCCTACGGTCTGCACGCCAGCAACGGGATTCTGTTTAATCACGAATCGCCCCGGCGCGGCGAAACCTTTGTAACGCGTAAGATCACCATGGCGGCGGCGCGCATTTCCCGCGGGTTGCAGCAATGCCTGTATATGGGGAACATCAACGCCTTGCGCGACTGGGGCTATGCGCCCGATTACGTCGAAATGATGTGGATGATGCTTCAGCAGAAAACGCCCGATGATTACGTTGTGGCGACCGGCGAAATGCACACCGTTCGCGAATTTATCGAAAAATCATTCGGGCACACCGGCATCCGGGTCGTGTGGGCAGGCGATGGCGTCAAAGAGGTTGGCAAGAACGAAGCGACCGGCGAGATCGTTGTTCGCATGGACGAGCGCTACTACCGGCCTGCTGAAGTCGAACAGTTGCTCGGCAATCCTGCCAAGGCTAAGAAAAAACTTGGCTGGGAACCCAAAGTCAAGTTTGAGGAACTGGTCAGAATCATGACCGAAGGCGATCTGAAAATCCTCGACGGCGCACCGTACTCGAAGGGATTCTGAACACGATGTCTTCCGAACTTTTAATTTCACTTCCGCGGAATATGTGCCGGAGTTTGCCGGTCTGTGATCCGGAGCTGAACTCACGCTGCTTTGCTTCCTTTGACCCGCCGGATACGCCGTTAGGGTCGGGCGGGGGCAGTGCCTATCTGCTTGAGCAGGGCTGGAAGGCCGCGGGCAGCAATTCGTTCGCTCAGTGGTTGTCCAAATCGCAGAAGCTGCTGATTCATTCCGGAGGAGAAAGCCGGAGGCTTCCGGCCTATGCGGCGAACGGTAAGTTGTTGATGCCCGTTCCGGCTTTGCGCTGGAAGTTCGGGCAGCGCATTGATCAAACCCTGCTGGACATGCAGGAGCCTTTTCTGCGGGAAGTGGCTGCGGCATCTCAGCGAAGCGCTGTCCTGATTGCCAGCGGCGACGTTTTGCTCGCCGGCGATGCGGAGGATATTCCTGATGCGGATGTTGTTCTGCTCGGAATGTGGACTACGCCGGAGATGGCTCAGCATTTCGGTGTAATGTTCTGTGACCGCGAAAATCCATGCCGTCTGATCAAATTTTTGCAGAAACCGGCGGCGATCAAAACCCGCGAGCTTTCACGTGATCATCTCTTTCTGGTTGATGTCGGCGTGTGGCTTTTGAGTGAGCGGGCCGTGAATTGCTTAATGCGTAAATGCGGCTGGGATGCGAAGCTGGAACAGTTTGAGCAGGGTTTGCCCTCTACGTATGATTTATACGGACAATGGGCTTTGCATTTAGGCGCCCATCCTGAAGCTTTTGACGAAGATGTTTCTTCTCTCACCGTCGCAGTTGTCCCTGTAAAGAACGGCGAATTTTATCATTTCGGTAACAGCCGGGATATTGTGGATTCCTCCTATCAGCTTCAAAATAAAGTCATGGATCAGACTCGGCTCGGAGCGGTGCCGACCTCCGGACAGCCCCGGCAGTTTGTTCTGAACTCTTTTTTTGATGCAAGGCGTAGTGAGGCGAATGAATCGCTGTGGATTGAGAACAGCTTTGTTCCCGGAACCTGGAAACTTGCCAGCCGCCATGTCATCACCGGAGTGCCTGAAAATAATTGGTCGCTCTCCCTGGCGGAAGGGCGTTGTCTGGATGTGGTACCGCTGGCAAAGGACGACTATGGTATCCGCTGCTACGGCTATACCGATGCTTTTCGC
>CAIKGD010000077.1 GCA_903826865.1 uncultured Verrucomicrobiota bacterium | reverse complement strand
GTGAAGGCCGCCGAAGTGAACATCAAAGGCACCAAAATCCGCATCGCAGTCGCCCACCAGATGGGGAACGTCGCGGCGGTGCTCGATCAGGTGCGCGCGGCGAAGGAAAAAGGCGAGGACCTGCCTTTCCACTTCATCGAAGTGATGGCCTGCCGCGGCGGATGTATCGGCGGGGGCGGACAGCCCCACGGCGCGACTGATGAGATCCGCAAAAAGCGGATTGCCGGGATTTACTCGGATGACGAGAAAAGCGTCCGGCGCTGCTCCCACCACAACCCGATGATCACTAAAATATATGAAGATTTTCTTGGTAAACCGTTGAGCCACAAGGCTCACGAACTTTTGCACACCGTCTATCAGGAACGAAAAGTGTACAAAAAGTAGAAACTGGTGTACCGTGCTTGAGTTTTCTGCGGCAAGGGGCCTTCCCTGACCCAAGGCAAACGGACAATTTAGGAAAACGGTTTGCGTAGCTGCCAGCCGTCTCCATGCTCCGCCGCAGAAATGCGGCGGAGCACTTTTTTTTGGGAGGAATGCTATGCAAAAAAGATTGGGATTCATCGGAATCATCATTGAGAACCGGGAAGTCAACGCAGCGGCGGTCAACGAACTGCTGGGAAACTACGGCGACCTGATCGTTGCCCGGATGGGCGTACCCTACCAAAAACGCTCCTGCTCCGCCATTACGCTGATCGTCGATGCCACCACCGATGAACTTGGTGTTCTCACCGGAAAACTCGGCGCTCTGCCCGGCATCTCGGTCAAATCCATGTTGAGCAAAGCTAAATGAGAACCCGCACAGAAACAGATTTCCTTGGAGAAAAAGAACTTCCGGCCGATACGCCGTGGGGAATTCATACCGCCCGGGCACTGGAGAATTTTAAAATTCCCGGAAGCTCCGTGAACCCGCGACTGCTCAAAGCATATGGTCAGGTGAAAAAAGCCTGCGCCCTCGCCAATAAGGAACTCGGCTTTCTCGACAGCGCCAGAGCGGATAAAATTATCTCCGCGTGTGACCATTTTCATCTCTCATCTTTCATTCCTCATCTTTCAGCCTTGCAGGGTGGCGCCGGAACTTCAACCAACATGATGGTCAATGAAATCATCGGTAATATGGCCGGAGCGCACCCGCTCGAAGAGATCAACCTGCACCAGTCCACCAACGATACTTATCCGACTGCACTTAAAATCGCTTCCATCGGCGGTGTGCGCGAATTGAGCGAAGCGTTTGCCGCACTGCAAGGCACGTTTCAAACATTGGAAAAAAAATGGGCCGATCTTCCTGTCCTTGGAAAAACAGAACTTGTTGATGCCGTGCCGCTTACGCTTGGCTCTCAGTTCGCCTCATTCGCCGAAGCTTTTGCCCGCGACCGCTGGCGCACGTTTAAATGTGAAGAACGGTTGCGTACCGTTAATCTCGGTGGCACCGCTATCGGAACCGGCCTTACTGCGCCGCGCAGTTATATTTTTCTCGTCGTCGAAAAATTGCGCGAAGTGA
Source organism: uncultured Verrucomicrobiota bacterium (assembly GCA_903826865.1). Classification (GTDB taxonomy): domain Bacteria; phylum Verrucomicrobiota; class Kiritimatiellia; order Kiritimatiellales; family Tichowtungiaceae; genus Tichowtungia. The sequence goes on along the minus strand of CAIKGD010000077.1, from coordinate 45,222 downwards.
CCGGACTCGGCCTGAGCCGTGCCGAGAATATGGTTGAGGCCACTGCAAATGCCGACTGTTTCGTCGAAGTCTCCGGGATTCTCAATGCCGCCGCCGTTAACCTGATCAAAGTCAGCGACGATCTGCGCCGTCTGATGATGCTCGGCGAAATTAAACTGCCTGCTGTGCAGGCCGGTTCTTCTATCATGCCCGGCAAAGTCAATCCGGTCATTCTGGAGTCCGTCATCCAGATTGGAATCAAAGTGAAAGCGAACAACGGGATTATCGCCGATTGCGCCGCGCGCGGTTCGCTTCAGATTTGCGAGTTTATGCCGCTGCTAGCCGACGCTCTGCTTGATTCCATTGACCTGCTGATCGCCGCCGCGCTGATGCTGGCAAAACACGCTGCAGAAATTGATGCGGATCAAGGACGCTGCCGCGAAAGGCTGTATGCTTCTCCCGAAATCATCACCGCGTTTGTCCCGATGCTTGGCTACGACCGCTGCTCGGAACTGTTCAGGCAGTTCGAACAGCACGGCAAAGGAAACATCCGTGAGTTTTTAGAAAAGGAACTGGGAGAAGAAGTCGTGAAGAGAACGCTTTCTCCTCAAAATTTAATGTCATTGGGCTATAAATGAAAACCGCCCCGAAAAGTTTACGACTGCATATTGCTCTGTTCGGCCGCACAAACGTCGGCAAATCGAGCTTTCTGAATCTGATCGCCGGTCAGGATGTTTCGATTGTCTCGGAGCAGCCGGGGACAACAACCGATACCGTCGAAAAAACAATGGAGTTGCTACCCATTGGGCCGGTGGTATTTATAGACACCGCCGGACTTGATGACACCACGGTGCTCGGCGGAAAGCGCATCGAAAAAACCGCAAAGGTTTTTGACCGTGCCGACGTGATTATTTTAATTTGCGAAGGCGATCAGTTTGGTGAGTTTGAACAGGCGGTTGGAAACCGCGCCAAAGAAAAAAATATTCCGGTCATTCGAGTCGCAAACAAATCAGATATATCCAATCCATCCGATCCGTCTTTTCTTCCGTGTAATTCAACTGACTTTGCTTCCCGTGAAAAAGTGCTGGCACAGCTAAAAGCCCGCCTGATTGCGGTCTGCCCTGAAGAATTTATCCAGCCGCCGCCGCTGGTTGGCGATCTGGTGAAACCGGGCGGCCTTGCCATTTTGATCGTGCCGATTGACTTGCAGGCCCCGAAAGGGCGTCTGATTCTGCCGCAGGTTTCCACCATCCGCGACGCGCTCGACAACGATGCCGCCGCGCTGGTCGTCAAAGAGCGTGAATATGCACACCTGCTCAGCCAATTAAAAACGCCACCGGATCTCGTCGTCTGCGATTCCCAGGTGGTGCTGAAGATGATCGGCGACACGCCGGCTAATGTTCCCTGCACAACCTTCTCGATCCTCTTTGCGCGGCTGAAAGGCGATCTGCCGAAACTGGCGGCGGGCGCTGCGGCGATTGACCGGCTCAAAAACGGCGACAAGGTGCTGATTGCCGAGTCGTGCAGCCACCACGCGGCGGAAGACGATATCGGCCGCGTAAAAATTCCGCGCTGGCTGCGCCAGTACTGCGGATGTGAACTGCAAATTGATGTCTTTGCCGGACGCGACTTTCCGGACAATCTGGCCGACTACAGCCTCGTCGTGCAGTGCGGCGGCTGTATGCACAACCGGCGCGAAATTCTCTCGCGCATTGAAAAGTGCGAGGCGGCCGGCGTGCCGATTACCAACTACGGACTTTGTATTTCTCAGACTCAGGGCGTACTGAAACGCGTTCTCTCGCCCTTCCCCGCCGCACTGGATGCTTTTGAAAGGAATCTCAAATGAAAATCGATACCGAAGGGCTGAAGTCCTTCATTCCCGAAAACGAAATTTTCCAATGGCTGGAAAAAACAAAAAATCCAACGCCGGAACGTGTCCGCCAAGTAATTCAGAAGTCACTGAATAAAAACCGGCTCGATCCCGAAGAAATGGCGGTCTTAATCAACGCCGAGGATCCGGAGCTGGTGAATGAAATCTTCGAAGGCGCCCGCGAGCTGAAGCAGCGCGTCTACGGCAACCGTATCGTGCTGTTCGCCCCGCTTTATATCGGCAACGAATGCATCAATAACTGCCAATACTGCGGGTTCCGCTGCACCAACAAAGAAGTTTCGCGCAAAACGCTGACGATGCCCGAACTGGATCGCGAGATCGAAGCGCTGGTCAAGCGCGGACACAAACGGCTGATTCTGGTTTACGGCGAGCACCCGCAGTACGACGCGCAGTTTATCCACGACACCGTGCTGGAAGTTTACAAACAGAAACACGGCAACGGTGAAATCCGGCGCGTCAACATCAACGCCGCACCGCTGGATGTTGAAGGCTTTAAGCTGGTTAAATCGTCCGGTATCGGCACTTACCAGATTTTTCAGGAGACCTATCATCAGGAAACCTACAAAACGATGCATCCGTCCGGCCCGAAGAGCAGTTATCTCTGGCGGTTGCACGGACTCGACCGCGCACAGCAGGCGGGCATCGACGACGTCGGTATCGGCGCGCTGATGGGACTGTTCGACTGGCGTTTTGAAACGATGGCCCTGCTCTACCACACCATTCATCTGGAAGAAAAATTCCACGTCGGGCCGCACACGATTTCGTTCCCGCGCATTGAACCGGCTATCGGCACGGCCATGTGCGACCGGCCGCCCTATGAAGTCAGCGACTACGACTTCAAACGGCTCGTCGCCATTCTGCGCCTTTCGGTTCCATACACCGGCCTGATTCTCACCTGCCGCGAATCGGTCGAACTGCGAAATGAAATTATTCAGTTCGGCGTGTCGCAGATTGATGCCGGCTCGAACATCGGCATCGGGGCGTATTCACAGGAAGACGGTGAAGCCTACAAAAAGAGCCAGTTTGTGCTCAACGACGGCCGCTCGCTCGATCAGGTGATCCGCGAACTCTGCGAAGCCGACTTTATTCCCAGCTTCTGCACCGGATGCTACCGCCTCGGCCGTACCGGCGAGCATTTCATGGAATTCGCCATCCCCGGCTTCGTGAAACGCTTCTGCACGCCGAACGCCGTGCTGACTTTCCTCGAATACATGGAGGACTACTCGTCGCCGGAAACCCGCAAGGTCGGCATGAAACAGATTGAGCGCGAACTCGAACGTATGCCCGACGGCGACCAGAAAACCAAACTGCTCGAACGTATTGAGCAGATTAAAGCCGGTGACCGGGATTTGTATTTTTGATCCGCCGGATTTGACTGACATGACAGATCACATTTTAAAAAAAGTTGACCGCGACGAAGCGTTGACTCCGGATAAGATCCGGTACTTGCTCGAGCTCTCCGATGAAAAGGAGCTTCAGGCGCTGTACGACTGCGCGTACCGGGTGAAAGCCAAGTATGTCGGTAAGGTTGCCTATTTCCGCGGCATCATTGAGTGCAGCAATATCTGCATCAAGGACTGCTACTACTGCGGCATCCGCAAAAGCAACCGGAACGTGAAACGTTTCCAGATGGACGAAGAGGAAATGGTACGCGAAGCGATCTGGGCGTTTGAAAACGAATACGGCTCGGTCGTGATTCAGTCCGGCGAGCGGCAGGATGCGGCGTATATCGAACTGATTGAACGGGTGCTCCGGCAGATCAAAGCGGCCACAGACGGCAAACTGGGCGTCACGCTGTCGCTCGGCGAACAAACGGAAGAAACTTACCGCCGCGGGCGCGAAGCGGGCGCTCACCGTTACCTGCTCCGCATCGAAACCACCAACCCGGAGCTGTATAAAAAACTGCATCCGGCCGATCACGATTTTGAAGCGCGCAAAAACTGCCTTGCCCTGCTCAAAAAAACCGGCTATCAGGTCGGCACCGGCGTGTTGATGGGGCTGCCCGGCCAGACGACGGACGATCTGGTCAACGACATCCTGTTTATGAAGGATCTCGACATCGACATGGTCGGCATGGGGCCGTATATCCCGCACCGCGACACGCCGATGGGCCAAGCGATTCCGCCCTACACTGACGAACAGAAACAGGCTGCGCTGACGCTCGGTCTCAAGATGATCGCCGTAACGCGCATTGTGCTTAAGGACGTTAACATCGCCGCCGCCACCGCGCTTCAGGCCCTGGAACATTCCGGACGGGAAATGGGACTTAAGTGCGGCGCAAACGTCATCATGCCTAACGTCACCGAAACCGAGTTCCGCCCGAACTATGTGCTCTATGACAATAAACCGTGCCTCGATGAAAATTCATCTATGTGCCGCGGCTGCCTGACCCGCCGCATCCAGTCCATCGGCGAAACCATCGGCTTCAACCAGTGGGGCGATTCGAAGCATTATGAGAAACGTACTACGTAACGAGTAATGCGTAATGAGGAAAAGCGACCGCGAATGAACTCGAATTAAAGCGAATTCCAGAAACCGGCTTTTCGGCACCAGTTTCTGTCGAAGAGATATCACCGATTACGGAATACGCAGTACTCGTTACGTCCAAAAAGCGCAGGCAGAGCTGTAAGCCGGATTCTGTTCTCCCGAAGGAGTCGACCATTTATCTAATGCGATCAACCCGGAACTCAAGTGGAGCGGGCAGCTCCTCGTTCCCTATTTGATCTTGCTCCGGACGGGGTTTACCCTGCCTCCGCGGTTACCCTTGGAGCGGTGGGCTTTTACCCCACCATTTCACCCTTACCCTTCGATGCGCCGAAGCGCCCTCAGGGCGGTATAATTTCTGTGGCACTTTCCATCCCCGGCGATTTAGCACCGGAGTTTCCGCGTTAACCACGGAACGTCCTGCCCTGCGGAGTCCGGACTTTCCTCCCCTTGGCGAACCAAAGAGCGGTCGATACACTCTGCCTGCGGTGAAGGAAGGTACGCGGCGGCATCCGCCAAGGCGAGAAGTTTTCCAAAGTTTGAAGCGCAGCGCGCTTTGGAGTGCTCCGGCAAACGAAGTGCGACGGAGCTTTTCAGAAACAAAGCGGCCTCGCGCGCTGCTTGCGTCCGCACTCCAGAGTTTTTGCTTAGCGGAGGTGGATGAGCATGCGCCCGCAAAAATTACAGATGACCAGTTTAGCCGGATTGAGTGCGTCGTTCGTAACCTGCGGCGGCAGTTTCATGTGGCAGCCGGAGCAGTGGTCTTTTTCCACCTGAACAACCGCAAAGTCGCCTTTGTTGGCGAAGAGCCGGTCGTATTTGGCAAGCAGTGAAGGACTGACCGTTGCAGTGATCCGCCCGCGATCAGCGATCAGCGCGTTGAGATCTTCCTGAACTTCTTTCAGGCGGTCTTCGAGCATCTCTTTTTCTTCGCTTACGCCGCCTTCTTCTTCTTTCAGTTCCGTCTCGCGCTCGGCGATGACTTTTTTGGCGGCCTCGGCCTGTTCCATCAATACGATTTCGCGGTCTTCGAGGGAGGAAATAACTTTTTCAGCCGCGGCGATTTCCTGGAGAAACGCACGGTACTGATCGTTGGTTTTAGCCTCCATCTGCTGCTGTTTGTATTTTATGATCTTTTCGCTGTGAGTTCCGGCCTCGACTTCCAGCTGTTTGAGATCGGCCGCGTTTTTTTTCAGCGCTTCACGGGCCTGTGAAAGTTTGATTTTGGCGCCTTCGAGCTGTTTTTCGATGTCGGCTTTACGGGCGGGGATGTCGCGGATTTCGCGCTGAAGTTTTGCGATTTTTCGATCCGTTTCCTGCAATACCAGCAGTGCTTCAAGCGGGTGCGCCATAACAAAAACTCCATTTAGCAGAACAAAAATGAGCGGGGAGGATAAGCCCTATTCCGCAGTGAGACAACAGAAAATTAATGGAATAATAAGCTGTCCGGGAGCGTTAGAAAGTATACCCGGTCGCGGTTCACTTTAAACACAACTGAATCAGGCGTGGCGATAGGTGATGCGGCCCTTGGTCAGGTCATAGGTGGATATCTCAACAGTCACCTTGTCGCCGATGGAAATGCGGATGAAATTTTTGCGGATTTTGCCGGAGACGTGCGCCAGCACCGTGTGCCCGTTATCGAACTTCACGCGGTACATGGTGCCCGGAAGCACCTCTGTAACCGTACCGTCCAATGAAACTAAAGTGTCATCCTGCTTCGCCATACAGTCTCCGCACAGAAATTTGCACTGCTGTATATTATTTCCAATACCGAAAACAAGTTAAATTTACCGGCTAAGATCAACCCGCGATTCCATGAGTCGCGCCATTTTCGGGCGGGGCTTATACGGCTGCGCAGGCTCATATCGTTACAGCGCTGGAAGTCAGCCGCGCCTGCCGCCGCATTCGCATCACAAGCAGGTTGACTTTTATTTTTTTCACGTCTATTCAAATGCAATCATGCGAATACGGCAAAGCAGAGAAGTCGCACCCGGGGTATGGTCCGGCAGATTCAAACAAAAATATCGAAAGGCGCTTACATTGACCTCATTAGCAGCACAATCAGCCGCCCTGTCGCTCACTGGATGCGCACATCAATCCGCCGCGGTGACTTCTCAGCTGAACCCTGAAGCGATTGAAGTTCCGCGCACCCTGAGTAACAAGGCGGTCTCAAAAAAACTGTATCTCGGCCAGCCCTGGCGGCAATCCACCGGTCCGGAATTCAAGCCTGCCGCAGTCCGCGTGGCATGGACTCCGGAAACGCTGATTGTTAAAGCGGTATTATCGGACGACGAGGTGTCCACACTGGCAACAGACGATAATCAGAAAATGTGGCAGCTGGGCGACGTGTTTGAAATGTTTTTACAGGCAGAAGGCCGCGCGGATTATGTTGAACTGCATATCACGCCCAATAACCGGCGGATGCACCTGCACCTTCCGGGCCCCGGCGGGCGCTCCGCTCCGGATGCCGAGTGCCTGCCGTTCGAAAACATGCTCGTGACCCCGGTCGGGTTCAGCAGCAAAGTGACACGTACATCCAAGGGCTGGAACGTATCAGTAAAAGTGCCGGCGGCTGTGCTGGGACTGGTCAGCTTCAAGTCCGGGAACAGCCTGCGCGTCAGCTTCTGCCGTTACGATTATGCGAAACATCGCGAACTTGTACTGTCCACGACATCACCGCATCCGGTAATTTCTTTTCACCGGCCTGACGAATGGCTGGCCGCAAAACTCATTGATTAAATCAGCATAATGGATGAACGGCCTCCACGCCGTCCGGGCGGCGGCGGTTACGTATCGCCGGCGTCCGGTTCGGCAGCGCGCACCACTGCAAGGCAATAAAATCAGCAAGTCACGGAACGGCGACTTTCCTGTTTGCCGGACATCTGTCATTGGTGATATACACTGATCGTCGGGCTTGTAAATCAAGCTGCATCCGGACAAAACAGTACGCTATGAAAAGTTGCATAAAAGCCTCAATCACCGCTTCAATTTTAATTGTCAGCACGACAACTGCTTCTGCGGCGTGGAAATCGGAAACATGCCCGGATGGACGGGCCGTAGCCGTTACCCCGAACGGCGGTGGATATTGCGGACTGGACGGCAGAACCACCTCAATTCCGGCGGGCTGGGATAAGGCACAGGGTCCGGACGGACGGCTGGTTGCAATTCCGCCGCAAGGAACGGCTGAAAAAGGAAACGATCAGCGTTTGGTCGCCATTCCCAAAGGATGGAGTTACGGAGAGGGATCAGATGGCCGTGTCGTTGCCATTCCGCCGGGCGGCATAGCTGTCGAAGGACCGGATAACCGGCTCGTTGCCGTTCCTAAAGGCTGGAAACAAGTTGAAGGCAAAGACGGACGTATTGTCGCCGTTCCACCCAAAGGAACAACGCTTGAAGGTCCGGACGGCCGCACAATTGCTACGCCAAAGGGATGGATCAGTATTGTCGGCACCGACAACCGTGCAACAGCTATTCCTCCGTCCGGAGAATACATCGTGGGACCCGATCAACGCGCAATAGCGCTTCCGCCGGACAACTTTGATGTAAATGATTATATTACCCTCTACTGCATATTGGACGTCCAAACTGAGTAACCGGATTCTGTTTTCGAATGGCAAAAAACGGATTGGTATATGAAAAGTAGAATTAAGCTGATTCTGGCGTTAACGGCATTAACTGCATCCCCACAGTTTTCGGCACTGTATGCAGACAGCACAGGCAAAACTCTGGAAATAACGGTCACAATCCGTGATGGCAGCAACGACAATCCCATGATGGTGCTCTGGCTGGAAAATGATAACGGTGAGTTTGTTAAGACCCTGCATATGTTCTCTAAACGAAAAACTCATTACGACAAACTGAAGAGCTGGGCATCTAAATCGAAAGCGACAGAAAAGCTTACCGATATTGACGCGGTCAGCGGAGCAACCGTTGGCTGGAACCAGAGCAGCACGGTCAGCATTCCGGCGCAAATCGGCGCAATTGACCTGCTGAACGGAAAGTATGTTCTTCGCATAGAGTCCCGCACGCATTTCGGAGAAAACTTTCGAAGTCTAACGGTCCCTCTGTCCGAAGGTTATACCGGCAGTGCGCTTGAAGACATTGGCACTCTGAAGTCCGTGGATATCAAAGTTAAAGACAAGACGAACTGATCGGACTGACTGTTGTCAGCGGCGCGGGTGGAACCGCGCCCTCCAAATCCGGTACAACAGCATCACAACGGGTGAACACTGTGAAATTTCATCAGTCCACTCTTCTCCAACTCGAAACTCACAGCTTTAATGCTTAAACGCGCCGAAGATCTACCTTTGATTCTAAAATTTATTGTCCAGCCTTCCCAGCTGATCTAAGTAGGACAGGATTCGGCTCCCAATTTTCATCAGACCGCAAAACCGACGCATCAAGCATATCAACAAGCTGTCCATAGAATTCACCATCTGTAATTTTGCCATAGACCGTAGCGTCGCAGTATGCACCCGCCCACCAACTCCACCCTCGATTCACTTTTACATGACTAATTTTGATCAAGGTCCCTTTTGGAATTACCCCAATAAGGTCGATTCCGGGAAACCGCCATTCGTTTGTTTCCCCTTTATTCCAACAAGATATCGTCTTAGGTGCCGGGTGTAAGCCGGCTGGTCTCCACAGGTCCCCTTGAGGGAGAAGAGCATGCCGATATCCGTCGAGGCCATCGTCAACTCCTGCGATAAAACAATCCTGTAAAAGCTCGAGCTTTTGCCCAGAAGAATACCCACCCCAGTATGAAGAGTTTTGTCGCCCGTGTGTAACGAAATTGACGCAACCAGTGTTGATTCCGATTACCACCAGATACAAAAACAAGCCGCGAAGTGCTGTGCAGATGGTGTGTCGTATCAAAAATGGAGTGAACCGCTTAATTTTCGAATGCATCACATCTCCTTAATTACCTAATGGTTTCAACCACTGCCTCGGCAATTCGTAAGCCATCGATACCGGAGCTGACGATGCCGCCGGCGTAGCCCGCGCCTTCGCCACAGGGATAGAGTCCGCGCACCGCCGACTGTCCGTCTTCGCCGCGCACAACGCGCACCGGACTGGAACTGCGCGTTTCGGATGCATAGAGCAGCGCTTCGTCCAGAACCACACCGCGCATACTGCGCAGCATTTTCGGCACCGCACTGCGCAAAGTGTGTTCGACAAACTCCGGCAGCAGTCCGCGCAGTTGCGCCGGACGGGTCCGCGTACAGGAACGTTCCGCCGGGAGTTCCGAAGGCGCGGCACCTTCGAGAAAATCAACCAGCCGCTGGGCGGGCAGTGAATAATCCGATCCGCCCGCCGCGAACGCCGCCGTTTCCAGTTTTTTTTGGAATTCGATGCCGGCCAGAGCAGTCAAACCCACCCCGCCCTTCCAGCCTTCGCTAAAGGCTTCCAACCCTGCTGAAGCTGCGGCGGACAAAGTCGGGCACCCTGTGGAACTTAAAAATTCCCCTCCACCGGAGGGGTGGCCGGAACGAAGTGACGGACGGGGTGGGTTGAATGATGATGCAAAATCTTCAGGCATCACCGGAACCAGAAATGCCGCGTTGCCGAACGGCTGGTCGCGTTTGGAAAGGCTCATGCCGTTTGTCGTCATCAGGCCCGCCGACGACGCGCAGGAAATGACGAGTCCGCCGGGACACATACAGAAGGAGTAACAGGCGCGGGCGTTTTCCTCTTCGCGGCGCGTCAGCCGGAAGCTGGCGCTTCCAAGCATTGGAAAACTTCCGCCCCACTGCGCGGTGTCGATACGCGGTTGAGGAATTTCAAGCCGCACGCCGACAGCAAACGGTTTTGGTTCGAGCGGTACGCCCTGCTCCGCCAGCATCTCGTACATATCGCGGGCGCTGTGACCGGTTGCCAGTACGCAGCAATCGGTACGGAACTGTTCGCCGGAAATCACCGCGCCGAGCACCGCACCGTTTTCAATTTCGAGCCGGTCGAGCCGCGCACCGAAACGCACTTCGCCGCCGAGTTCAATAATCCGGTTGCGCAGTGCCGGAACCAGTTCTTCAAGGATGTCGCTGCCCAAATGCGGTTCGGCATCAATCAGAATATCGGGCGATGCACCGCAGCTCACCAGCGCTTCGAGAAAGCGCCGGACGCGCGGCCGGTCTTTGCTTCGTGAGGTCAGTTTGCCGTCGGAAAAAAGGCCCGCGCCGCCCTCGCCGTAGAGCACGTTGCTTTCGACATCGAGCGTTCCGCTTTTCCAGAATGACTCGACCCGCTTGGCGCGCGGCGCGGCGGCTTCGCCGCGGTCGATCAGAAGCGGCTTGAGTCCGGCTTCCGCCAGACCAAGCGCGGCCATCAGTCCGGCGGGACCGGCACCAACAACAAGAATTGGCGATTCCCGATTAATGATTGATGATTTTCGGCTTTGTTCCTCTGTGCCTTTGCTCCTCTGCGCCTCCTCAACTTCAACATCGCGCAGGCCGGCGGGCAGTTTTCCGGTAAATTCCACTTCGACCACGACCGTCATGCGCGGCGAACGGCCGCGCGCGTCGATCGAACGGCGGATCGTTTTCAATCCGCTCAGCGCCGGTGGATTACAGCGCAGCGCTTTGGCGACGGCTTTAAGGAGCTGTTCCGGCGTGTATCCCGGCGGCAGATCGAGCTGGTTGATGCGAAGTTTCATGAGCTCAGAAGCATATTCAAACCCCGCCTCCGGCACAGTCTGAAAAACAATAACTTTTGACAGGATGACAATTCGGCCTGCCATTTGACATTTACGGACATTGGGTCTATATCTGTATCAATTTTTTCAAGGAAACTTATGCAATTATCGGTCAAAGATGTCGCGAAACTGTTAAATGTCACTGAGGAAACAATTTACCGCTGGATTAAGCAGGAAAGCATCCCGGTCCATCGCAGCAACGAGCAGTGCCGGTTCAGCCGTGCAGAGATTATTGAGTGGGCCACCGCCCAGCGGATACCGCTCTCGGCGGATATCCTGACGGAATCCGACGGCAGCAAACCGGTGCTGAGTCTGGTGGATATCATCAAAACAGGAGGAATCGTCCACCGGCTGAGCGGTGCCGATACGCCAACCGTTCTCCGTAATGTGGTCGATGCAATGCATCTGCCCGAAGAAGTGGATCGCGAGTTTCTCTATCAGATCCTGCTGGCGCGCGAAAACCTCGGCTCCACCGGCATCGGTGACGGCATCGCCATTCCGCACGTCCGCAATCCAATCGTCCTGCACATTACCAAACCGATGATCATGCTCTGCTTTCTGGAACATCCGGTTAATTTCGGAGCGATTGACGGGGAACCGGTGGATACGCTGTTCACGCTGATCAGCCCGACGGTCCGGACACATCTGCAACTGCTGTCACGCCTCGGCTTTGTGCTGCAGAATCCGGCCTTCAAGGAGGCCCTGAAGAAGAAACAGCCGAGCGAAAAAATTCTGGAAGAACTGGCACGGGCGGAAAGCGCGCTTCCTGCAATCAAACCGCAACAGGAATAGACGCTTCGTCCGTGCAGTGAAATGCAATCCCACCTATCCATCCTGCTGATTCTGAGTTCCGCCGCGCTGCATGCGCTGAGCGGAATCCCCGGACTGCTAATGTCGCGCCGGACGGCCATGAGCGAACGGATCGCAACGGTTTTTTCCTGCGCCGCAACCGCTATCGGTCTGGCCGGGGTCGCACTGGTTTTCCTGCGGGGAACCGATTCAATGGTTCTGCCGTGGAATGTGATGGGCGACCCGATGAAAGTTGCCGCCGACGGGCTGAGCGCATTTTTCATTGTCCCCGTGCTGGTGATGGGCGCGCTGGGTTCGGCTTACGGACTCGGCTACTGGCCGCAATCGAAGCACGAAGACAACGGACCTTCGCTGCGCCTGTTCTGGGGCTGGGCGATCGCGGGAATGATCTTACTCCTGCTGGCGCGCCACGCCGTGCTGTTTATGATGGGCTGGGAAATCATGGCGCTGCCCGCCTTCTTTCTGGTCAGCACCGAACACCATCTGCCGGAAGTACGCCGCGCCGGCTGGGTTTATCTGGTGGCTACGCATATCGGCACGCTGACACTCTTTGCCATGTTCGCCTTTTTTCACTGGATCACCGGTTCCTTTGAAATGCGGGCTCTCGCCGTAAGCGAAGCCGGACTGGGAACGCTCACCATTATTTTTCTTCTGGCGCTTGTGGGCTTCGGCGTTAAAGCCGGCATGATGCCGTTTCATTTCTGGCTGCCGGCCGCGCACGCCAATGCGCCGAGCCACGTCTCCGCCCTGCTGTCGGGCGTAATGCTTAAAATCGGCATTTACGGACTGATCCGTTTCATCGGCTTTCTGCCCGATCCGCCGGTCAGCTGGGGCGTTATCATTCTGGCCTCCGGCTGTATCAGCGGCGTGCTCGGTGTGGTGTTCGCCATCGGCCAGCACGATCTCAAACGCCTGCTGGCGTACCACAGCATCGAAAACATCGGCATCATTCTGATGGGCTTCGGACTGGCCATGATCGGCCGGTCGCTGGGGCGTCCGCTGTGGGTAATCCTCGGAATGGCGGGCTGCCTGCTCCATGTCTGGAACCACGGGCTGTTCAAAGTTCTGTTGTTTCTAAGCGCCGGCTCCGCGATTCACAGCAGCGGAACGCGGCAGATTGACCGCATGGGCGGACTGGCAAAGTTTATTCCCCGGACGGCGGCGTTTTTTCTGATCGGCGCGGTGGCGATCTGCGGTCTGCCGCCGCTGAACGGTTTTGTAAGCGAGTGGTTTGTTTATCTCGGTCTGTTTCATGCGGCATCCGACACAACCGCTGTGGCGTGGACAGCCGCCGCGCTGGCGGCACCCGTACTGGCCCTTATCGGCGCGCTGGCGCTGGCCTGTTTCGTCAAAGTTTACGGCGCGGTTTTTCTGGGCCAGGCACGGCAGCCTTTGGAATCGGTTCCGCATGAAGCTCCGCTTACCATGCAGATTCCCATGGGTGTACTGGCCGGATGCTGCGTTTTAATCGGCGTACTCCCGTGGACCGTGGCGCCCGTCCTGAGCCGGACCATCCTGTCGTGCGATATTGAAGGATTGCTGCAATCGTCCTGTCCGTTGAGCACGCTGACTCCGCTGACGGCGATTACCTTGACCGGGCTGGCGTTAATCGGTGTGTGTCTCATAGTGTATTATCGCCTGTCCCGCCGGGTTCAATGGAGCAAAGCGCCGCACACCATCACCTGGTCCTGCGGATATGCCCGCCCGACCGAACGTATGCAATATACGGCTTCATCGTTCGCTCAGATGCTGACCGGCATGTTCCGCTCCGTGCTTTCTCCCCGGATTCACGAGCCGGAAATCCGTTCTGTTTTCGCCGAACCGTCACGCTATGAAACCCATCAGGATGAACCGGTGCTCGACCGGAAACTTATTCCGGCGGCTCATTTCATCAAACAGCTTTTCAACCGGGCCCGTCCTTTGCAGCAGGGATTAACGCATCAGTATTTAATCTATGTTGCGCTCACCGTGATTATTCTGCTGATATGGACTTTGCCGATACTGACCATTTTCACACGGCTGTTTACACGCTAGCCGCTTTTGATCTTAGGAGTTTTTGAATGAACGGGTTATGGATGATTCTCAGCGCCGCAGGCCTCATGATGGCCAGCGGTTTTCCGGCGGGCTTCGGTTCCCGGCAGTCCGCGGCGGCCCAGCGGCTGGCCGCTGTTTTGATGGTACTGGGCAGTCTGACCGGCTTGAGCGGACTGGCGGTTGCGCTGTTTTCGTCAGGGCTCTGCGCCATCTCGCTGCCGTGGCATCTGCCGTGGGGAAGTTTTTCGGTCGGACTGGACGCCTTGAGCGCCGTGTTTCTGATTCCCGTCTTTATCGTGCCCGCGCTGGGCTCCGTTTACGGACTGGGTTACTGGCGGCAGACGGAGCACCTGGACAACGGGCGCGGACTCAGTCTGTTTTACGGACTGCTGGCCGGAGCGATGGTCATGGTCGTGATCGCCCGCGATTCCGTGCTGCTGCTGATTTTCTGGGAAATCATGGCGCTGTCCGCTTTCTTTCTGGCCGCCACTGAAAATGAAAAACCCGAAGTCCGCCTCGCCGGCTGGATTTATCTGGTGGCGACGCACACCGGAACCATCTGCCTGCTGGCGCTGTTTGCTCTGCTGCGGCAGGTCTCCGGAAGTTTCACCCTGTACGCGTTCGATGCGGGTTCGCTGACGGCGGGCATTGCCGCCACGCTGTTTATTCTGACCGTCATCGGCTTCGGCTTCAAAGCGGGCATCATGCCGCTGCATGTCTGGCTGCCCGGCGCGCACGCCAACGCGCCCAGTCACGTATCCGCGGTCATGTCGGGCGTCATGCTGAAAATGGGCGTCTACGGCATTCTCCGCATGCTGACCCTGCTGCCGGCGACCGAAATGTGGAACGGCGAACTGCTGCTGGGCCTCGGCGCGGTCACCGGCATACTCGGCATCGCGTTCGCCATCGGTCAAAGTGATATCAAACGCCTGCTGGCCTACAGCAGCATTGAAAACATCGGCATCATCACCATGGGCATCGGACTGGCGATGATGGGGCGCGTACTGCACCGGGTTGATTTTATTCTGCTGGGACTCGGCGGCGCGCTGCTGCACGTCTGGAACCACAGCCTTTTCAAATCACTGCTCTTTTTAAATTCCGGCGCGATCATGCATGCGGTTCATACCCGCGATATGAACAGGATGGGCGGTCTGGCCAAATTCATGCCGCGCACCGCCGGACTTTTCCTCCTCGGAGCCGTGGCGATTTGCGGACTGCCGCCGCTCAACGGATTTGTAAGCGAATGGCTGATTTATCTCGGCCTTTTCCAAAGTGTGAATGCCGGAAACGGCATGCCCTGGCCTGCCATTGGAATCGGCGCGGTAGCACTGGCGCTGATCGGCGCACTGGCCCTCGCCTGCTTCGTCAAAATCTACAGCACCGTTTTTCTGGGACAGCCGCGCTTCGCCAGCCATGCATCGCCGCACGACCCGCAACCGTTCATGCATTATCCGATGTTCCTGCTGGCTGCCGGCTGCGTAGTGCTGGGCATTCTTCCGCAAGTTGGCCTGCCACTGATTCAGCAGGCCGCCGCGCAGTGGATGGATCCGGCGATGCAGGAAAATCCCCTGCCCGTTTCGCTTGCGCCGGTTCAATGGATCAGCGGAGCGGCGCTCGTGCTGATCGTCGTCAGCGGCATCGCCGTCACAATCATCCGGAAAAATATCCGGCGGCAGCCCGCTGTTTCCATCGGAACCTGGAGCTGCGGATACGCGCAACCGACGCCGCGTATGCAATACACAGCTACCTCCTTCGGCGAAATGCTGGTCAAACGGTTTTCCTGGGCGCTTCGTCCGCGCACGCGGCAACCGGTCATCACGGAACCTTTTCCATCCAAGTCCGGATTTTCGACGACGGTTCCTGACACCGTGCTGGACCGGATCGTTCTGCCGTTTGTCCGGTACGCCGGACATCGGATGATGAAACTGCGCCTGCTCCAGCAGGGCCGCATCAGCATCTATCTGCTCTACATTCTGATTATCCTGCTGTTTTTACTTTGCTGGGAAAGTTTAGGAATAGGAAGATGAACTCATAGCACCTGATGGAAAACCAACCATGACTAATATTTTCATCCATATCGCGCTGCTGCTGATTATGCCTCCGCTGCTGCTGGGCGTAATCAACAAGACCAAGGCTCTGTTTGCCGGGCGGCGCGGACCGCCGGTTCTTCAGCTCTATTACGATCTGATCAAACTGGCCCGCAAAGGCGTTGTGATCAGTCAGGTCACCACCTGGGTTTTCACCGCCGCACCCGTCATTACCCTGACCGCCATCATGCTGGCCGGACTCATGGTGCCGATGGGCCCGTTCCAGTCCCCAGTCGCCTTCACCGGCGACCTGATTCTTTTCGCCTACCTGCTGGCGCTCAGCCGCTTCTTCACAACCACAGCGGCGCTGGACACCGGGTCGGCCTTTGAAGGCATGGGCGCCGCCCGCGAAGTCACCTTCGCCTGTCTGTCGGAGCCCGCGCTGTTTTTTGCGCTGCTGGTGCTGGCTAAAATGTCCGGATCGCTGGTGCTGACCAATATGCTGCACGCGCCGCTGGCGGCCGGAAGTCAGGCGTCCGCCGCCTCGCTGGTGCTGGTTGCGGGCGGTCTTTTCATTCTGCTGCTGGCGGAAAACAGCCGTATTCCGGTGGACGATCCCAATACGCATCTGGAACTGACGATGATTCATGAAGTCATGGTGCTGGATCACAGCGGACCGTTGTTAGGAATCATCCTGTACGGCGCGGCCGTAAAGCTGTTCGTGCTGAGCGCGGTGCTGCTGCACATTGTATTCCCCTTTCAAAGCGGCTCGGCTCTGCTGGACTGGTCGCTGTTCGTGCTGGAGATGCTGCTTACGGCCGTGGCCGTCGGCGTCGTTGAATCGGTGATGGCCCGCCTGCAAATGCGCAATGTTCAGCATCTGTTAATTGCCGCCATCCTGCTCTGCGGTTTCGGTTTTGTTCTACTCATGAGGTAATTTTATGCACTCCCTGTTAAATGCACTTTTAGTCGTTGTCCTCGCTCTCAATCTGTTTGCGCTGGGCACCAGCCGGATTATCACGGTCATCAAAGTCGTGTCGCTGCAAGGTCTCCTGCTGGGCGTTATGCCGCTGCTCATAGAAGAGCATCTCGCCCTCGCGGCCGTATCGGCATCCGCCGCCGCCATTCTGCTGAAAGGTCTGGTGATCCCGACCATGCTGCTGCGGGCCATGCGCGATGTGCAGATCAAACGCGAGATGGAACCGCTGATCGGCTTCCTGCCCTCCATGCTGCTGGGAGCGCTGGCCACCGGATTTGCACTGCTGTTCGCCACGGCCCTGCCGCTGGCCAGCGAACACACCACGCCGCTGCTGGTACCGGCGGCGCTCGCCACCATCTTCGCCGGCTTCATCCTCCTGACTACACGCGCCAAAGCCATCACGCAGATCATGGGTTATCTGGTTCTGGAAAACGGCATATACATCTTCGGTATGCTGCTGGTGGGCGCCATGCCGCTGGTCGTGGAACTCGGCGCGCTGCTGGACCTGTTTGTCGCCATTTTCGTCATCTGCATTATGGTCAACCACATCAACCAGACTTTTTCATCATTGGATACGCGCCGGCTGGCGGCGCTGAAGGAATAGGCTATGACACTTATCTTACTTGTTTTCCCGTTCATCATGGCGCTCGCGGCGCTGCTCATTTCGTCCAACCGCTGGAGGCCGTGGATCATACCGGTCGCCGGAATCATCCATTTCGCCCTGACGCTGGCTTCTGTTTTTTCCGCCGGCAACCGGATTTCATCCGACTGGATCGGCCTTGATCCGGCGGGTCAGCTGGTGCTACTGCTGATCAGCATTATTTATCTGATCACCTCGTTTTATCTCGCGGGCTATCT
Organism: uncultured Verrucomicrobiota bacterium; assembly: GCA_903826865.1. Taxonomy (GTDB): domain Bacteria; phylum Verrucomicrobiota; class Kiritimatiellia; order Kiritimatiellales; family Tichowtungiaceae; genus Tichowtungia. The sequence goes on along the minus strand of CAIKGD010000077.1, from coordinate 27,472 downwards.
CCGGTACCATCCGCAGCGGCAGAACCGCATATTCGTCACCTGCCTGCTCTGCCTGCTGGGTACCATGACGATGATCACCTGGTCGAAACATTTAGGCATCATGTGGGTGGCCATTGAAACCACAGCGCTGTGCACCGCGCCTTTGATTTATTTCAACAAAACGCCGCGCTCCATCGAAGCCACCTGGAAATATCTGCTGATCGGATTCGTCGGCATCGCGCTCGCCCTGCTGGGCACTCTCTTTCTGGCGTACGCCTCGCTCCACGCCGGATTGCAGCCCACGCTGGTTTTAAAAGAGCTCCTGCACAGCGCGCCGCAGCTTTCCAAGCCGTGGCTGCACGCCGCGTTTGTACTGATGCTGATCGGCTACGGCACCAAAATGGGGCTGGCGCCCATGCACACCTGGAAACCGGATGCGTATGGCGAAGCGCCCGGAGCGGTGGGAACGATACTGGCCGGTTGCGTCACCAGCTGCGCGTTCCTCTGCATCCTGCGCATCTATCAGGTCTGCACCGCCGCCGGCGACACGGCTTTCATGTCTCCGATGCTCCTTTTTATGGGACTGCTTTCCATGGTCGTCGCCGCCATTTTCATGGTGGGTCAGCAGGATTACAAACGCATGCTCGCCTACTCCAGCGTCGAACACATGGGCATTCTGATTCTCGGACTCGGACTGGGCGCACCGGCCCTCTTCGGTACACTGCTGCATCTGTTTACCAACGGACTGACCAAGGGCATCCTCTTTATGTCCGCCGGCAATATTCACCGCTCATTCGGCAGCACCAGCACCGACGTCGTCCGCGGAGCGCTGCGCCGGCTCCCCGTCTCGGCGGCCCTGTTCCTGACCGGCTTTCTGGCTATCACCGGATCGCCGCCGTTCGGACCGTTTATCAGCGAATTTTCAATTTTGAACGCCGGCTTCGCAAGCGGACACTTTGCCGTGAGCGGTTTGTTTCTGGCCTTTCTGCTGATCATCTTCATCGGGATGGGTTCGACCGTACTGCTGGTGGTTCAGGGCAGTGTGCCCGAATCCGCGCCGCGCACCGCCTACCGGGAAGGATTCCTCACGCTCGTTCCGCCGGTTCTGCTGCTGGGTCTCGTTCTGGCGCTGGGCCTGCACATCCCCGCTCCGCTGAACAACCTTCTGCACAACGCGGTTGATTTTCTGGAGACTCAGCCATGACCGTCCAACCTGAAATGCTCACCACCATCAACGGCCGGTCCGTCGCGCTCGATCAGATTCCCCGGCACGATGTAAAAACCTTTCAGCACATTGTGCGGCGCGAGATTACCGGCGGACAGCGCGCGGTTTCATTTTTCGGCGCGGAATCCGGACAGCCCGGCTGCACCGATCTTTTTATCCTGCTGGCCAATGACGAATACAGTGAACTGAACATTCTCTCCACCCGTATCGAAGGCGGTCAGTTCCCCTCCATGACGCCCGACTGCAACCAGCTCCATCTGTTCGAACGGGAAATCGCCGAACAGTTCGGACTGAAGCCGGAAGGTCATCCGTGGCTCAAGCCGGTACGCTACTCCGGCTCATCCATTCAGCCGGGCACCGGCGACTTTTACCGCGTTGAAGGCGAAGATATTCACGAGGTTTCCGTCGGGCCCGTCCACGCCGGCATCATCGAGCCGGGACACTTCCGGTTCCAGTGCCACGGCGAACACGTTTATCATCTGGAAATCGCGCTCGGCTATCAGCATCGCGGCGTTGAAAAAGCCATGGTGGAGCAACCGGCCAAACGCGCCTTGCATTATGCGGAAACGCTGGCCGGCGATACGTCCATCGGCCATGCCACCGCTTACTGTCAGGTGGTCGAAGCGCTGTCCGGCTGCAAAAAAACGGTACGCGCCCAGGCCTTGCGCAGCATCGCGCTCGAACTCGAACGGCTCGCCAACCACACCGGCGACCTTGGCGCCATCGCCAACGATATCGGCTTCCTGCCGACCGCATCGTATTGCGGGCGCATTCGCGGCGATTTTCTGAACATGACCGCCCTGCTGTGCGGCAACCGGTTCGGCCGCGGCATGATTATACCCGGCGGCACCGGCTATGACATGGACGACGCACGGATTGAGGAACTGCAGGAACGGCTCTCCGACGGAGAAAAAGACGCCGCCAATGCCATCGAACTGCTGTTTGAAACTCCGTCTGTGCTGGCCCGGCTTGAAGGCAAAGGTCTTCTGCCGCAGGATATCTGCAAAACACTCGGCATAGTCGGCCCGGCGGCCCGCGCGTCCGGGTTACAGCGCGATGTCCGCCACGATCAGCCCTCCGGCATCTACCGGTTTGTCCAGCTGCCTCTGTCCTCCTGGGACACCTGCGACGTGTTTGCCCGCGCCTACGTCCGCTGGCTTGAAATTCAGCAGTCCATCGATTTCATCCGCGAGCAGCTCCGGGCGATGCCCGCCGGATCGATTCAGGCCGAAATAGGCCCGCTTAAACCCCGCCATCTGGCCGTCTCGCTCATCGAAGGCTGGCGCGGCGAACTTTGCCACGTCGCCCTCACTGGTGAAACCGGTGCCGTTACGCGGTATAAAATTGTCGACCCGTCCTTCCACAACTGGATGGGACTCGCATACGCCATGCGCGATCAGCAGATATCCGACTTCCCGCTCTGCAACAAGAGCTTCAACCTTTCGTATTGCGGCCACGATTTATAAAGGACCAGAACCATGATCGACATCATCAGAGCCCGAATCCATCAGAAGTACCGCACCATCCGTTTCCCGGATGCGCCGCCGCCCGCCATGCCCGACCGCTTCCGCGGACGGCTGCTGATTGATACGCAGCGCTGTACAAACGGCTGCCGCCAGTGTGCGGAAGCGTGCCCGGTGGAAGCCATCACCTTTACGCCGGACAGACAGCCCGTGGTTGATCTGGGCAAATGCCTTTTCTGCGACGACTGCAAACGGGCCTGTCCGCAAGAAGCCATCAGTCACAGCGGCGACTACCGGCTTGCCGTCCGCAAGCATGAGCACCTCAGCGTGAAACCGGAAGCAGCGTTAGAGCTGGCCGAATCGCTGGGCGGCGAACTGAAAAAACTGCTGGGCCGTTCGCTTAAACTGCGGCAGGTCAGCGCCGGCGGATGCAATGCGTGCGAAGCCGACGTCAACGTGCTTGGCACCGTCGGCTGGGATCTGGGCCGTTTCGGCATCCAGTTCGTGGCATCGCCGCGTCACGCCGATGGACTTTTGATCACCGGACCCGTTACACAGAATATGAAATCGGCTCTGCTCGACACCTATGAAGCGGTAGCGAAACCGAAAATTGTCATCGCCGTTGGCGCCTGCGCTCTGTCCGGCGGACCTTTTATCAACCATTCGGAAGTCAATAACGGGGCCGATACACTTCTGCCGGTCGATCTCTACATCCCCGGCTGCCCGCCGCATCCGCTCACCATTCTCGACGGACTGCTTCGTCTGCTCGGACGCATCCCGTCCGCCCGGCTGTAGGAGAAAATCATGCGCCTGTTCAAACGAGCCGCCGTAACTTTGGCACTCCTGTGTGCTTTCGGCCTTAATGCGCAACCGCCGCCGGAGAAACGGCTGTTCACCTTTGCGGTGATAACGGACATACAATATGCCGACAAAGATCCGCGGGGAGCGCGGCATTACCGTGATTCGCTGCTGCGGCTGGAGGAATGCGTTGCCGATCTCAATCAAAAATACCCGGCGTTTGTCATTCAGCTTGGCGACCTTATTGACGGCTACCCGGGTGATATTCCCGGATCTGCGCGGGATTTGGACAAAGTTCTGAGTATCTACAACCGCCTTGCCATGCCTCATTATCACGTTATCGGCAATCATTGCGTCATGGCGGACAGAGACGCTCTCCTGCAGAAATACGGCCTGAAGAAATCCTATTATGATTTTACCGTCCCCGGCGCCGGAGGCTGGCGTTTCGTCGTGCTCGACGGAATGCACGCCGGCTACGGCGTACTTGGAAACGATCAAATCAACTGGCTTTGCTCCCTGCTCAGACAGGCCGCAGCAAACCGGGAAAAAGTGATCTGTTTCTGCCATTTCGCGCCGAACAAGCCGCTATTAAAAGATGCCGAAGAGGTGATCCGCACGGCAGTGGAAACAGGCTGTGTTGCAGTCTGGTTTTCGGGACACGTCCACAGCGGCGGATACTTTTTTGCAAACGGCATCCATCAGGTGACCGTCCGCGGAATGGTCGAGGCTTCTTCCCGCAATGCCTATGCACTGGTTGAAATTCATCCCGACCGGTTAAAGGAAACAGGGGTCGGCGATGAGCCCTCGCGCGATCTTCCGCTCGGGAAACCGGCGGAATAGTTTCCGTTTCAACAAATTTTCAAAAAGTGGTGTCAATCCGAAGCAAAGCTGTATTAAATCACTGCGTTTTTTTTGAACCGTAAATTTAATACAGAAAGAGATTCTTCCATGTGCACCGATTCCATGACCGTCAAAGACACCACCGCCAATCCCGCTCCGCTCGGCCTGCTGGCCTTCGGCATGACCACCGTTCTGCTGAATCTTCATAACGCCGGGCTCTATGAACTCAATTCCATGATTCTCGCCATGGGCATTTTTTACGGCGGAACGGCACAGGTCATCACCGGCATCATGGAATGGAAAAAGAACAACACCTTCGGCACCACCGCCTTTATCTCTTACGGCTTCTTCTGGCTCACCCTCGTCGCACTGATTGTTCTGCCCAAACTCGGCTGGGCAGCCCCCGCTTCGAATATGGCGATGGCCAGCTTCCTCGGTCTGTGGGGTTTTTTCACTCTGCTGATGTTCATCGGAACGCTGAAACTCTCCAGAGCCCTGCAGGTTGTTTTCGGAACACTGGTTATTCTGTTTGCGCTGCTCGCCGTCGGCGATGCCACGGAAAATGCACAGCTCAAGCAGATCGCGGGTTATGAAGGACTCATCTGCGGTTTCTCCGCCATCTATGCGGGCATCGCGCAGGTTCTCAATGAAGTGTACGGCCGAACCGTTCTGCCACTGGGCGCGCCAAACCACGCGGAATAATATCTTTGAACGACGGCTCTTCTTCCATTGACCACAGAGGAATCGGTATCCAGGCGATCTGCAGATAGGCGCGATCGTTTTTTTGTCCAAACGCCAGCAGTCCGCAAAGAAAATAATACGCTGTCAACCGGTCGTATTTAAGGCGGTTCAGCGAAGTCGACGGCCAGAAATAATAATTGCCCATCCGATCCAGCTTAAGGCCCTCCAGCGAGCTTGAAAATCCGCAGAGCGAGCCGGGGTTCATGACATTCGGCCCGCCGGGAATTTGCAACTCTTTTGTGACCGGCAGCAGACTGGACTCGTACACAACCAGCGGAATGAGACCGGCCCGCATGAAGCGCTGATACGCGATGCAACCGCCGCGGGGATAATCATAGACCGCCGCATTCCCGGCCACAAATACACCAACCATGTACGGCAGAAGGTCTGTTCCCCAGCAGTCCATCTTCATGCACATGCTGCGTCCTCCCCGTTTGCTGTCCGGAAGCCAGAATGAGCGTTCATGATAAGGGCCGGCCGGAACATGCCAGGCAAATTCCCGGTGAAGTTTAACTTTGTATCCGCCGTAGTCCCCGCGGTCGAAAAGCAGTGTGATATCGCTGGTAGCGGCCTCCACCCGGATTTTATCCATTTGCTTAGCAGTCGCACCGGACAGTGCATCCGCCCATTCAGCGCGCGGTCTGGGTCCATTTCCTGCCAGCCGATAGAAATTACAGCAGCCGCCACCCGTAAGAAGCAGAGCAAGCAGACACACCGGCAGAAAAAGCTGTTTCATTGAACTCTCATTTATCTCATACCGTGCGAAAATTATTCCGGCTTGCAAGCGATCCGTCGCATGAATTCAGTACAGCAATGCGGGCGAGACCTCTGAGGGTAAGTTGCGGGTCAACGGGAACCGGGTGATCCCAACCCTTAAAAACCCATTGTGCAAAACCGCCGGTGGCGCAGACCTTGGTTCCATGTCCGAGTTCTTTTCGCAGCTGCGCCAGAATCTCTTTCACCATGCCGAGATAGCCGAAATGCGCGCCGATCCGCATCGCTTCTTCGGTGCTTTTGCCGACGACATGCGTCGTCTTGACCGGCTTGATATGCGGAAGCAATGCGGTTTTTTCGGCGAGATAGTCGAACATCAGCGGCAGTCCGGGGCAGATGATGCCGCCGACATAACCTTCTTTCTTTTTAACGATGTCGAAGGTCAGCGCCGTGCCGAAATCACAGACAACAACAGGTGTGCCGTATGCTGCGGCGGCTTCGCAGGCGTTGGCCAGTCGGTCGGCGCCGATTGTTTCGGGCTTCGGATAAGAAACCGGCACGCCCAGATCGACGGTATGATTCACCCATAGAATTTCGGTAACGCCCTGCTCTTTCAGAAACTTCTCCCAGCGTTTATTGACCCCGGGTTTTACCGAGGCAATCACCGCCCGTTCCGGAACCGAACGCAGTTTCATTGCAGTCGTTGCCGAAGGTGTACGTTGAACAGACGAAAGCTTCAGTCCGCGCGCAACCGCCAGTGAAGTGCTGGTGTTACCGATATCCACCACCAGAGTCGCGTTCATAAACGCTCCCTGGTGAAATTTAAAGCACAAAATTCCAAGCACGAAAAAATTTCTAAAATTAAATTTCGCCGGGGTTTCGAAACTTTGGATTTCAGTTTTTTGAGCATTGTTTCGGATTCCGAGTTTAGGAGTTTGAATTTCTTTATTTCGTCATACGAAATCAAGTGCAAGATCAGCGGACGGTGCCGAATGGGTCAGCGCGCCGATGGAAACGGCCGTCACGCCGGTTCGAGCGATTTCCCGGACGGTTTTCAGATTCACACCGCCGGAGGCCTCTGTTTTACAGATACCGGCGCACAGCTTGACGCATTCGCGCAGTTTCGCCGGCGTCATATTGTCGAGCAGCACCCAGTCGGGTTTGGCTGATAAAACGGCTTTGAGCTGCTGAATGGTATCGACTTCAACCTCCACGGGCAGCTGCGGATATTTTTTGCGCGCCGCATGAACAGCGCCGGCCAGATCGCCGCCGTTGCGCGTCCAGTGTGCAAGGTGATTGTCTTTAATCAGCACGCGGTCAAACAGGCCGTAGCGGTGATTCGTGCCGCCGCCGCAAACCACAGCGTATTTTTCAAACGTGCGCAGCGTCGGCGTAGTTTTGCGTGTGTCGAGAATCAGCACATCCGGATTAGCGGCTTCTTCAACATAGCGCCGGGTCAAGGCGGCAATGCCGGTCATGCGCTGGATAAAATTGAGCGCGGTGCGTTCAGCCACCAGCATGGCGCGCGCTGAGCCGGAGATGCTCAGGATAACATCACCGGGTTTAATGACGGAGCCGTCTTTCTTTTTCTGAACCACCTTTACGGACGGATCAACCTGATGAAAAACTTCGGCGGCCACGGAACTGCCAGCCAGTATACCGGCTTCGCGGGCGACGAGCTGCGCCGCGGCTTTCTCGCTCTTCGGCACCAGCGCGAACGAAGTGGCGTCGAGCTTTCCGGGGCCGAGATCTTCGGACAGCGCGTCGCGAATGCGCTGCTTAACGTCAGGAAAAGAAAGGATATCCGGGAGCTTCATGCGTATTCTCAAAATCATACGGGTTCTTATTGGTGCTTATCCGCGCCCATCAGCACGGCGGCCGGCTTCAGCATTTCGATATTTTCGCAGACAATTTTAATGGCGGCGGCAATCGGCACAGCCAGCAGCGCTCCGGTGATGCCCCACAGCCAGCCCCAGAAAACCAGCGAAAGCAGAACCACCATCGGACTGAGGTTTAGGTTGTCACCCATGACCTTCGGCTCGATAAGACCGCCGATGATCTGATGAATAATCAGCAGCGCTGCGGCGATACCCGCCGCCACCCAGAAATTGGGATAAAACTGCACAAAGGCCAGCAGTACCGGCGGAATCGAAGCCGCCACGATTCCAACACTCGGAATAAAACTGAGCAGAAAAGCGAGCATCGCCCAGGTGAGCGGAAAGTCGGATTTACCGATAACGAGCACCAGCCAGACCAGCAGACTGGAAACCGTGCTGAGGATCAGTTTGACGTAAAGATAGCGGCTGATCTGGTGTGCGATAGAAGCCGTGACACCCGCAATGCGTTTACCTTGTGCGTCCGGAAAAGCGCGCTGAACTTTGCCTGCGAAATACGGTTTGCCGAGCAGCATGAAAATCAGAAAAACCAGAACCATCACCAGATTGCCGGTGAACGTAATGAAAGAGCCGGAAAAAGAAACCAGCCGCTGGCCGATCAGATGTTTCCAATCAATCTCACCGAACGACAGCCAGGACGGCATGGAATAGCGTTCCTTGACAGCAACCGTGATCTGTGTGAACTGATCGGCGTATTTCGGGTACGCCTCCACAAACGCCATTCCGCGGGCGTAAAGGAAAAGTCCGGTCAGGTAGAAAAACCCGAACAGCAAAATCATCACCACTGCGACCGCCGGTGCCGTCGGCACGCGGTGCCGGGCAAGAAAGTTAACCGGCGGTGCAAGGATGTAGGAAAGAAGCCATGCAATGACCAGCGGCAGAATGACGGCCTGTGCCGTTTTAAGCATAAAACCAACCAGTATCAGTGCAATAACTCCGATGAGGGAAATCAGTATCCGCTGCTGGTTTTGCATAAGCCGCTCCCGGTTTCAGTGCCGCGCTTCGTACGCCGCAATGTCGTCCGCATACTGGAGCGTCTGGGCAATATCGTCCAGACCATTCAGAAGCTTGTTCCGGAGCACCGGATCAGCGTTGAACGGAAACACCTGATCGCCGCCCGCCGCGTGTACGATGACCGTCTGCGCCTCCAGATTTACCGTGGCCTTCACACCCGGCTCTTTTCCCAGGGTTTTGAAAATGGTATCCACCTGTGCGGCAGTCAGCTCGATCGTCAGCAGTCCGTTCTTCCCGCAGTTGCCCCGGAAAATGTCAGCGAACGCTGGCACATCATCCTGACGCGGCGCAATGACTACTTTGAAACCGTACTGCTGAACCGCCCAGACGGCGTGTTCGCGGCTCGACCCGCAGCCGAAGTTATTACGCGCCACCAAAATCTGCGCACCGGCGGTTTCCGGCTTATTCAGCACAAACGACGGATTATCCGAGCCGTCATTTTTGTAGCGCCAATCGGAAAACAGCGCCGCGCCGAAGCCGGTCCGTTTGATCGACTTCAGATATTCCTTCGGAATGATCGCGTCGGTATCAATGTTCGCGCGGTCTACACCGGCAACGATTCCTGTAAATGTTTTAAACTTTTCCATCTTAACTCCTTTTTACCACCCGCTCACTGCGCTCGCTCGAGAACACAGAGACTCAGAGATTTTATTTTTTCTCCTCCGTGTCCTCTGTGCACTCTGTGGTTAAATTTTCCGAATATCTACAAAATGACCGGCCACAGCGGCCGCTGCCGCCATCGCCGGGCTGACCAGATGAGTGCGTCCGCCCTTGCCCTGCCGGCCTTCAAAGTTGCGGTTGGAGGTCGAAGCACAGCGCTCCTTATCCTTCAGCTTGTCGGGGTTCATCGCCAGACACATGCTGCAACCGGCATAGCGCCACTCAGCGCCCGCCTTCACAAAAATGCGGTCGAGACGTTCCTTTTCTGCCGCATAGCGCACCGCTTCCGAGCCGGGCACCACCAGAACGCGAACACCCTTGGCAACCTTCTTGCCTTTAATGACAGCGGCGGCTTCGCGCAAATCCTCAAGGCGTCCGTTTGTACAGCTGCCGATGAAAACGGTGTCGATTTTGATATCGGTCATCTTCATGCCGGGCTCAAGACCCATATAATCCAGCGCCGCGCGCACATCGGCCGGGCTGTATTCCGGTACCGCGTCCAGCGCCGGAACTTTTCCGGTTATGTCGGTTACCATGCCGGGGCTGGTTCCCCAAGTCACCTGCGGAGCCAGATCGCTCACGTCAATCATCAGCTCGCAATCAAAATGCGCGCCTTTATCGGTGTAAAGTTTCTTCCATTCGGCAATGGCTTTCGTCAGTGCCTCGTCCTTCGGAGCATACTTGCGGTCACCGGAAGCGACGTAGTCAAACGTCACCTGATCGGGTGCCACCAGCCCGGCGCGCGCGCCGCCTTCAATCGCCATATTGCAGATCGTCAGCCGGCCTTCCATTGACAGACTGCGGATCGCTTCGCCACAGAACTCAAAGGCACAGCCGGTTCCGCCCGCCGTGCCGATCATGCCGATCAGTTTCAGCACCATCTCCTTGGCCGTAACGCCCTTTTGCAGCTTGCCGGTAAATTCGACTTTGTAGTTTTTCGGCTTTTTCTGCCGCAGCGTCTGGGTTGCCAGCACATGCTCCACTTCGGAGGTGCCGATGCCGAAGGCAATCGAACCGAATGCGCCGTGCGTCGCGGTGTGCGAGTCGCCGCAGACCACCGTCATGCCGGGCAGAACAATGCCCTGCTCCGGGCCGATGATGTGAATGACGCCCTGGCGGTCGTCGCCCAGCGGAAACAGTGTGACACCGGTCTGCGCCGCGTTATCCGTCAGCGCGTCCACCTGCGCCTTGGCGATCGGATCGGTGATGTTCATCCGGTTTTCATCGGTCGGAACATTATGATCCATCGTGGCAAAAGTCCGTTCCGGACAGCGGACTTTGCGGCCGGCCAGACGGAGCCCTTCAAAAGCCTGTGGACTGGTCACTTCGTGAACCAGATGCCGGTCGATATATAGAAGCACCTCGCCGTTACCCAGATCCTTGACGACGTGTGCATCCCAAATCTTGTCAAACAGTGTTTTACTCATAGCGTCGAAGGATATATTTTTACGCCCATTCTCATCAACGCAAAAGGACGCACAAATTATGAACGGCTACCTGATTTTCATCCTCGCACTGCTGATTTTCAACTGGCTCCTGTCCCTGATCGTCGAAACGCTCAATCTGCGCAATGTTTCGACCGGAATACCGGCAGAGTTTCAGGGCATTTATGATGCGGAAAAATACGCCAAATCGCAGCGCTACCTGCGTGAAAAAACCCGTTTCAGCCAGCTTCAAGCCGCCATCATGCTTCCGCTCACCATCGCCTTCATACTGCTTGGCGGATTCCGCTGGGTCAACGGCATCGCGCTGGCAGCATCCGGAAATATGATCGTACAGGGACTCATCTTCGGCGGAATCCTCGTTCTGATCGGACAGCTGGTCGGTATTCCGTTCAGCATCTACGACACTTACGTCATTGAAGAACGCTACGGTTTCAACAAAACCACCCCGAAAACCTTCGTCATCGACATTCTTAAAGGACTGATGCTCACTGTCCTGCTCGGCGCGCCGGTCTTCGCGCTCATCCTCTGGATTTTCAGTTCCGTAGCAAACGCCTGGCTGTGGGCCTGGGGCGCGCTGGCCGTCATTCAGCTTTTCATTATGTTCATCGCACCGGTCGTCATCCTGCCGCTCTTCAATAAATTCACCCCGCTCGAAGCAGGCGAACTGCGCTCAAAGATCGAAGCGTTCGCCGCCGCACAGAAATACAAACTCAGCGGCATCTTCAAAATCGACGGCTCCAAGCGTTCCACCAAATCCAATGCCTACTTCACCGGCTTCGGAAAAACCAAACGCATCGCCCTCTTCGACACCCTGATCGAAAAACACACCGTCGGCGAACTGGTCGCCGTGCTGGCGCACGAAATCGGACACTGCAAAAAGGGCCACATCAAAAAAAGCATCATCATCTCGCTGGCCTCGTCGCTGCTGATGTTCTTCATCCTTTCGCTCTTCATCACCAAACAAGGACTCTACGCCGCGTTCGGCATCGAAGGCGCGCCGCTCTACGCCGGATTCGTTTTCTTCGGCTTCCTCTACGCGCCGATCAGCATGATTCTCAATCTGCTCGGCAATATCCTGTCACGGAAGCACGAATACGAAGCCGACGCCTTCGCCGCCGAAACCACCAAAGAACCCGGCGAAATGATCAGCGCGCTCAAAAAACTCTCCGTCGACAATCTCTCGAATTTGACGCCCCACCCGCTCAAAGTTTTCCTTCAATACTCCCACCCGCCGGTGCTGGAGCGAATTAAGAAACTGCGGGAATTTGGTAACGATTAGCTTTGAAAAACATCAAGCCCGTGGTGTAGAAGGTGCGAATTATGGAGTGGTTAGCTGAAAATAAAGAGTGGCTTTTTTCCGGCATTGGAGCGACCGCACTTGCTGGTTTCTTTGCCTTTTTCTCAAAAACAAAACCTAAAAAACAAACAACGACAAATACCAATTTTACCGAAACAGCAACCTCAGTCACTGGAACAAAAATTAACGCAGGGAATATTACCAATATCATCGTTAACAATGGCAGTAACGCCGCAGCCGAGATCAAAAATCATCACTCCACTATATTATCCGGCAAAGCCAAGTCGTCATTGAACATGTCTGTCGATGACATCTTAAACGACATAGCTAGTCGACCTCCATTTCAGCAAGACGAGGTGCAAAAGCACTACATCGGGACATATATCGACTTCTCTGGAGTTCTTAGGGTTCTTCACAAACATAACGATAAGGAAATAACAGTTTCCTTAGGCTTGGAGTCAGATTACGGCACTAAAGTGCGTTTCAATGTCGACGTTAACGACTTCCCTACATTTAAATTCATGCGACAAGGAACTCCTGTTTCTGTCACGGGTCGAATCCAAGGGTTTACAATCCTGAATGAAATTAAATTAGAAGACATCATTCTGCACTGACGGCCTACTCTCAGATCGTTGCATAAATTTGTGATGCTGTTAGCAATTGCTGCATATCATCAGGAAGATCGAGATCAACGGTGACGGGCCGTCCAAACTTCGAATGGCGAAAGCTGAGTCCGGAGCGCAAGCCTGACGCCCCACCTAGCAGGCATAGCGGGTCAGCATAAAGTCATCAACCGGACGTTCCGCCCCTTTGCCGGTCGGGATCATTTTCGTGACGCCACGAAAATGATAGTCAGGATTGCAACCCGTTGTTTTACAAGACTCTACAGCTCGACTGATCGCCGTGAAAAAATTTTCCCAGCGGGCATATCCCAGCGGCTCTTGCAAATCACGGGCAAACCAAAACTCCACTTCTGCGTCTGGAACGGTCTGTGCCAAATGATCAAACTGGCTCTGCAACGTTTTAACTATTTCACTTTTCACAGAATTTCTCCCTCGCTAACCGCCTGTTCCTGCCAGATTATTCCGCAGCTCCCTGCCGGTCAACGCCAACAATTAATTATAAAGAGTTTTTCAAAGCGAGAAAATTTTTCGTTGCATGTCATCTGGCAGATCGAGTTCAACGGTGACGGGCCGTCCAAACTTCGGATGGTGAAAGCTGAGTCCGGAAGCGTGCAAAGCCTGACGATCCATTCGTAACCGTGCGCGGTCTGCAACCGTGAGAGTGTCTTTGCAAAAGCGCAGGAAGAGGGTTTCGTCCACGCCGTAGAGTTTATCGCCGACAATCGGAGTTCCCAGCGCCAGCAGTGTGGCGCGGATTTGGTGGAGCCGTCCGGTATGAGGTTCCGCCTCGATCAAGGCAATGTCGCCGCACTGTTTAATCAGTCGGAATTTGGTTTCAGCCCATTCGGCATCGGCGGACGGCGGATTGGTAGGGACCGATCGCCGAGCGGTCCGCTCTTCGGTTGCGTTCAGGGCTGACGGACGCCTCGGCGATGCGTCCCTACCTTCGGGAATAAATTTCCGTTTTTTGCGGATGGCGGATGCGGTGTCGGCCACCAGCCAACCGGCGGTCTCCAGTTCCGCCGGAAAGTCCGTGGACTCCACCAGCGCTTGGTAGCGCTTCACGACCTTGCGTCCGGAAAACTGTTTGCGGCAGTTTTCAGATGCCGCAAAATTTTTGGCGATGACGACCAGTCCGGAGGTTTCTCGGTCAATGCGGTTGACGAACGTGAAATCAGCCAGCCCCTGCTCCCTTTTGAGCCACGCCCACAGCGTATGGTTGAAATAACGTCCGCCCGGATGGCACGGAAGATTGCCGCTCTTGTTCACCAGCAGGAGATCCTCGTCGTCCAAAATAATGCCGATATTGAAATCGACCGGCGGTTCCGGACGGTTGTCGGGTTCATAGGCCAGCCGGTCGCCGGTTTTTAACAATAAATCAGGCGCACACGGCAACTCATTGACCGTCACAGTTCCGGCTTCGATGCGGGCGCACCAGCCTGTCCGGTCATGGTAAGGAAAGCGCGCGGCGAGGAAATCAGCCGCTGCTGTTCCCTCCGCTGTGCCGGGTATTTCAAAAACCATCTGCCGTTTCATTGAGTCACTCATAGCAGAAACGAAATGATAAGCCAACGGATGCCGAGCTTGATTCTATTCGCCTTTGCATCTTTGCGCCTTTGTGACTATCTTCCCTTCCATGAAAATACTCTGCTGTGGATTTTTTCCAGCGCTTCAGCGCACAATCGAATATGCCTCATTCCGGCCGGGCGAGGTCAACCGCGCCCGCAAGGTGTCGGTGGCCGCCAGCGGCAAGGCGACCAATACCGCCCGTGTATTAAAAATACTCGGCGCCGACCCGCTCATGCTCAGTTTTGCCGGCGGCGGCACCGGCGAAACCGTCCGCGATCTGCTCGCCAAAGAACAGCTCCCCTGCCGCTGGGTCGAAACAAAGGCCGAAACCCGCATCTGCCAGACGCTGCTTTCCGATGACCACGACGGCTGCACAGAACTGGTTGAAAACTCTCTGCCCCTCTCCGCCGGTGAATGGAAAGCGTTTGTAAAAACCTTCACAGAACTCGCAGGAGACTTTGACCGCATCGTTTTTTCAGGCAATCTGCCGTCTCATGCGCCGCAGGATATTTACGCCGAACTGCTTTCTTTGACCGATGGCAAAAAGGTGTTGATCGACACCTACGGCGCGCCGCTGCTGGCCGCTTTGGAACATCGTCCGGCCGTGGTGAAGATCAATGCCGAGGAGCTGCGAAGCACCTTCAAAAGCAAAGCCCCGATTGACGAGCTGACCGCGGAACTGATGTCGCTCGGTGCAGGTGCTGTCGGCATAACGCAGGGAAAGGCGCAGGCCATGCTTTTTATTCCCGGTTCATCGTATACCTTCAGTATTCCGCAGATAAAAGCGCTCAATCCGATCGGAAGCGGCGACGCGGTCAGCGCCGGAACCGTTTTTGCGCTGACCAAAGGTCATTCGCCGGTTGAAGCGTTTGTTTTCGGGCTGGCCTGCGGAACATCCAACGCCATGAATATTGAACCGGGCGTGGTGAAACCCGAACAGATCGCCGCCCTCGTCCCGCAAATTTCGGTCGAAAAATAACAGATGGCGCCTTTCGTTCAGTATAAGCAGTGGATGATTGAGCGTTACGGCGATGCCCTGTTCCGTGTTCCAGTTGAAATCGCTTCAACCTGTCCGCATGGACGCTGTACGTTTTGTTCCGAGAACGGCGCGCGGGCTCAGCAGACACAGCGGCAGGAAGGTCCGCTGGAGCAGATTGAAGCGGCAATCAAATTTTCAAAGCGCCGCTACAAGGCGCAAAAGCTGATGCTCTACATCCAGGCTTTCACCGCCGATTTGACCAATCCTGTGCAGCAGGAACTGATTTTCCAATGTCTGGAAAAATATCGTTTTGAAGCCATCAGCATCGGCACCCGCCCCGATTGTCTGCCGAAAGAGGCCTTCGATTTTATTGATACCCTGAAAGAAAAGGTTGAAGTCTGGGTAGAACTCGGCGTGCAAACAGCGGACGACGAAACGCTTAAAAAGATCAACCGCGGACACGACTGGGCGTGCAGTAAGAAAGCGATTCTGGCGCTGACGGAACGCGGTATTCATATTGCGCCGCATGTGATTCTCGGCCTGCCGGGAGAATCTTCCGACCATTGGAAAAACACGGCGGAAGAACTGGCCAAACTTCCAATCGCCGGAATCAAGATTCACAACCTGCACGTCATCAAAGGAACCCGGCTGGCTGAAAATCCGCCGCCGGTGCTGAGCCACTGGGAATATGCCGAGGCGCTGATTGATTTTATGCGCCGCATTCCGCCAACGATTCCAGTCATGCGTATCTCGACCGACACGCCGGACGAAGAACTGGTCGCCCCGCACTGGCACCTTGAAAAAGGGCAGTTTCTCGACTATGTGATTCAACAAATGACGCTGCGGGAAATCCGGCAGGGAGATTTAGCGGAACTTCGAAACTTGAAACCTGAAACTGGAATGGTTCCTGTTGCCACCGGCGACGGAAGCATCACTTTCTTCAGTGAAGACTGGAAAGAGCATTACCACACCAAAACCGGCGCGCGGCTGGAAGCTCAGCAGAAGTTTGTCGTTCCGTCCGGGTTGGACTTAAAACTTAAAACCTCAAACCTAAAACTGTTAGACGTCTGCTTCGGACTCGGCAATAACTCACTGGCAGCAATTTGTGCGGCGGCGAATGCAAAATACCGGCTGGATATCACCGCACTCGAAATGGACAAGCGGGTAGTCCGCGCAGCCGCTGAATGTTTCCAATGTTTGGAAACCGATCCGGTTAACTGGCAAACCGTTCTTGCGGAACTCTATTATCAGTCATCATTCAGCGCTCCGAATGCATCGCTCTCCATCCACTGGGGTGATGCCCGCTGGCTGATTCAAAGTTTGGAACAGGAATCGTTCGACATTGTGTTTCATGATCCGTTCTCATCGCAGCACTGTCCGGAACTCTGGACGGTGGAGTTTTTTCAGCAGCTCTATCGTGTGATGAAACCGAGCGGCGTATTGCTGACGTATTCATCGTCCCTGCCCGTGCGCGGCGCCATGCGGGAGGCCGGCTTCTGTATCGGCGAAACAAAGCCGGGGCAGCCAATGGGCAACGGCACCATTGCCGCTAAATGTTCAGAAAATCTGGTTTTCAGAATCGTTAAACCGTTTGATCAGCGACGGTGCATTCCATACCGCGACCCGTACCTTTGCGCGACTTCAAAAACTATTCTGCGTCAACGGCAGGAGGCACTGGAGTCGGTGCGCAGCCTTTGACGTTTTGGCTTGCCGATCCTGCATCCGCCCGTATTCTGTGCGGGTATTTTGAGGAGCTTTATGACCAAAGACCTGACGGCCTTTCTTCCCGACGACCGCAAATTGATTCGCATCGCCCCGCTGCTGCTTCTGCTGATCGGCTTGCTGGTGCTGCTGCCTGGCACTTTTTCACTTCCGCTGCTGGATCGGGACGAACCGCGTTTTGCGCAAGCCACGGTTGAGATGATGGATCGCGGCGACTGGGTGATTCCCTGGTTTAACGGTGAATACCGGTTCGATAAACCGCCGATGACCTACTGGCTGATGCGCGGCGGCTATGCGCTGTTTGGTGTTAACGAGTTCGGCGCCCGTTTCCATTCCGTGGTCTGCGCAATTTCGCTGGCCCTGCTGTTGTTTTACACCGGACGGCGCTGGTTTTCCGCCCAGACCGGTTTTCTGGCCGGACTTTTTTCGCTGACCGCACTGCAAACGTTGATTCACGGACGAAGCGGTGTAGCGGATATGCCGATGATTCTGGCGGTTGCACTGAGCTGCATTGCGTTGTACGAGTTGCTGAAGGAACGTGATTCGAACTACCCGTGGCGCTGGTTCTGGACACTGCACCTGTCGCTGGCATTTGGTTTTCTGGCAAAAGGTCCGATCGCCTGGGCCGTTCCGCTGCTGGCTCTGCTGCTGCTGCGTTTTGCTCTCTGGCGCGAACCGCTGCCGTGGAAACGAATCAAACTGCTGAAAGGCCTGCCGGTCATTCTGCTGCCGGTGGCCGCGTGGGGTATCCCGGCACTGCTTCAAACCAACGGAGCGTTCTGGAACGTCGGCATGGGCGAGCATGTGGTGGAACGCGGTTACTCCGTTTTCAACTCCCGGAAGTTTATTCCCGGATACTATCTGCTGACGGCACTGTTCAGTCTGTTCCCGTGGATTGCGCTGCTCGGACTGGTCTGGCGGATTGTCCGCAACAGCCGCACGCTGCTCATCCGCTGGCTGGCGGCGTGGCTGCTGGCGCCCTACCTGATCTTCTCGCTTTATCTGACTCAGCTGCCGCATTACGTCATGCCTGGATTTGCTGCATTTTTTCTACTGCTGGCTGAGGCACTGAAGCAGAAAACCGTCATGCCCAAGTGGGGACTCCGGCTGAAACGTTTTGTCGCCGGGCTGGGCATGGCGCTGGCGGTTATTGCGCTGATTGCGGCCGCACTGGTTCCGTTGCCGGCGGCAGTAAACAGCCTGCGCTTTTCGCTCGCCGGACTGGGCGCCGTCGTGGCCGGACTGACCGGAATGCTCTATCTGAACCGGTTTCGTAGAGTGCTCGCGCCGGTGCTGGTTGCTGCCGGATTCCTGGTGATCGGCAGCGGACTGCGTCCCTGCATTCCCGGCCCGCAGCTTCAGGCTCTCTTTGCTTCATTACCGGCCGGAACCGTGTGCGCGTTTTCGGAATATACGGAACCTCATCTTGTTTTTTATTCCCACCGGCAATGGATCCGTTGTAAGGATTTGCAAAGTTTTCTGGATGGTGCCGGGCCGCGACTGTTGGTTGTTCAGGAAAAGCAGTTCAGGCCGGAAGATGTAATCAAGCGAAAACCCGCCAAGGATATCAGCGCCAAACTGGATGCTCTGCATACCGGAGATTACCGCATTGTGAAGTTTGAAGGGTTCAATCCGGCCCGCGGAGCGTTTATGACGCTGCGGATTTATTATCGCATGGACTGATCTGATCTTGCCCGCATCCGGCGGAAGGCCAGTCCACCGGCGAGTCCAAAGATTACTCCGAAGCCGGAGCCCGCCGCGACATCCGTTGCGTAATGCTTGTTGGCGTATAAGCAGGACCAGACTACACCGGTTGAACTGATGGCCATGGGAATTCCAACGGCAGGCGCAGCGGTCAGCAGCATCACGGCAGATGCAACCGAAGCGGACGTATGGCCGGACGGGAAACTTTGAAAAGCAGACGGTTTGCGGTGTCCGGGTATCCAGCTGCGCGGATACAGAAAAACCGGACCATACCAGCGGTCTTCCACACCGACGTACGGACGGGGACGCCCGGTTGTGAGCCGGGGTACGTTGGCGGCCAGACCGGAAAGCACCGATGACAGAAAAAGCGTCACGGCCAGGCGGCGCCAGTTGCGACGGCGAAAAAACCAACCGGTAACAAACAGGATTAACGTCACGGTTAAGGTGTCGAAGAACGCTCCCCACTCCCGCAACGCTTCGGCCAGTGCAATCCACGGCTGTGCCCGGCCGGCTGCGAACTGCTTACTTATTGTGTGGTCATACGGCACCAGCAGATACAGCAACAGAACGAAGAAAAGAACAAGAAGCAGTAATGTCCGTCTGAATTCATTGAAAACAGCCGGAAGCGTTCTGAAAAACTCACCGGTATCCTCTGCAATCTCTGGCCAGATTTTAAGTTTCATCAATAAATGCTCCAGCAATAACAAATGTTTCCTGCTCAAACCGCCAGACCGGGCTGATCCGGTCATGCCGTTGAGTAACGCACAAAACAGACTTATATGCCAGACCAGATAACAGGGTTGAATAACTGTACTCCTTTGCAATTCGGAATAATTCGATCACCAATCCGACAGGCTGTGCGCACGTAACCCGCGAAACCCTTTGAATCCTTGCACGCCGGATGAAAACTACATACTATCTGCGGCTTTAAGAACCCTTGGGGTCGTTCCTGAAAATGCGCCGCAGAATTTAACGAACAGGACTTCGCATGAAAAAAATGTTCACTGATTTAAAACTTCCGTTGCTGCTGGTTACTCTGATGAGTCTGTGCGCCGCTCTGTCCCTGCCGATCTTGCTGATTGATGAAACACGCTACGTTTCCGCTGCATGGGAAATGTGGAACCGGCACTCTTTTTTGGTTCCCTATTTAAACGGAGAACCTTATTCCCACAAGCCTCCGTTGCTGTTCTGGATGATGCATGCCGGTTGGGCGCTGTTCGGTGTAAACGACATCACCCCGCGACTCATTCCCGGATTCTTCAGCCTGCTATGCCTCATGCTGGTGTACCGGATCAGCCTGCGGATTTGGCCGCAGGAACGCAAAACCGCTGTTTATGCAGCGCTGATTCTGGCAGGCACAATGATGTGGGATGTCTGGTCGATCGCCATCATGTTCGACATGGTGCTCGCGTTCTGGATTCTGCTGGGATTACTGGGAACATTACGCGCCGCCGAACAGCAACGGGGCGGGTGGCTTCTGCTGACCGCCGGGGTCGCCGGCGGCCTGCTGACAAAAGGTCCGGCCGTACTGGTCTATCTTCTTTCCATTCCGCTATTACGGGTATGGTGGGATGTCCGCCGGGAAGCTCCAGTTCGTGCAAAATGGTATCTGTGCATTCTGGGAATTGCGGCACTTGGATTCGCGATTGCTCTTCTGTGGGCGGTTCCCGCAGCCATACAGGGAGGCGAAACCTACCGTCAGGCCATTCTGTGGGGACAGACGATGGACAGGGTCACCTCGTCGTTTGCGCATCGCCGCCCGCTCTGGTGGTATCTGCCGATTATTCCGCTGTTATTCTTTCCCTGGATTTTTTTCCGGCCGGCATTTTCTAAACTCCGGCTCAAGATTGCGGATACCGGAACACGCTTCTGTCTGATATGGTTCGGTCTTCCGTTGCTCATTTTTTCACTGATCAGCGGAAAACAGGTGCATTATCTGATTCCTTTTATTCCGGCCGGCGCACTCCTGATCGGCCGGAATATCGCCCGATCCGAAAGCGCCGCCGGAAAAGGTTCCGGCAAAGCCATCGGGATCCTTTTTCTGTTGCCGGGTCTGGTCGCCATGGTCTTTCCCTTCACAAAACTCGGCGCTGACATCGGCCTTCGCGAATCGGTCTCCACGTGGATTATTGCGGCCGGATTGCTGGTCGCCGGACTGCCGCTTCTCTTTCCTTTCCGCTCAACCGTCAACACGGCCCGTAAATTAGCGCTGAGCATGACGCTTCTTCTGGTCTTTGCACTCTTCGAGGCAAATAAATGTTTTTTGCATGGGTACGACGTAAAAGAAGTAGCCGTGTTCATCAAAAGTGAAATGGATGCCGGACACAGCGTAGCGCACCTCGGTAAGTATCACGGACAGTACCATTTCCTCGGACGGTTGCCGCAACCCATAACGGTGCTGCAAGGTGACAAAGCGTTAATTTATGATTTTGCCAAACGCAATCCCGGCGCGTTGTTTATCAGCTATCAGCTCGAGCAGAATAACCTGCCTAAAAAAGCGGAAGTCTGCTTCACGCATCGGTACCGCGGAAAAACGTCCGTGGTGCTTTGGCGACTGCGAACCGATCAGCCCTAGCCGGTCTGGCGGCGCCTGTGGGTGATATCCAGAAACAGGTTGTAGCCGGCCACACAAGCGGGAAAAAGATTGGATAAAATACCGACGGAATCGTTTTTTCCAAAAGTAAAGTAAGCCAGCAGACAGACGCTTCCCGAAAGACTCATGTACCAGAAAAGCTGCGGGAACGTCGGTTTCTTTTGCATGCCGGAAGCAACCAATTGCACAAACCAGCGGCCGCCGAAAAGAAATACACCGACATAACCGATCAGTTTCCACGGTGTGATAACCCACGATCCAAGCATAAACAGTTCATTGTTCATTATGTTGCTCCGTCTTGGGGTAAATAACCTTGCGGTTCAGAAGCCAGCGAACACCAACCAGATCATAAATACCGCGCAGTGCCCGGTTCCAATTGGTGTATTTTGAAACGCCTTGAGTCCGGGCGCGATGATTCACCGGAACTTCAGCCAGACGAAGTCCTGCATGCTTAAAAATGGCCGGAAGATAACGGTGCAATCCGTTGAAAGGAACAAGCAGTTCAACGTGTTCGCGTCGAAACGCCTTGAGTGAACAGCCGGTATCGCTGATCCCGTCGTTCAGGATGCTTCGGCGGATCGCATTAGCCGCCTTGGAGGCCACCCGGCGGCTCCAGATGTCGCGCCGCTTTACCCGCCGGCCGCAGGCAACATCCACGCCGGCCTGATTCAGCAGTTCGATCAGTTTTTCAATATCGGCCGGATCGTTCTGCCCGTCACCATCCATCAGCACAATGATAGAACCGGATGCCGCACGCATTCCGGCGTACATGGCCGCACTCTGGCCGCGATTTTCAGTCAGGCGCAGACCGCGCACAGAAGCTGTGCCGCAGATCATTTCCCAGGTCCGGTCCGCACTGCCGTCATCCACGGCAATAATTTCTGCATCAGGCTGGCAGGCGCGCACCTCATCCAGAACAGTCCGGACGCAGGCTTCTTCGTTATAAAACGGAATAATGATGGAACGTTTATCGTTACTCATTCTATGTCTTTTTCCTGCTTCTTCGGCAGGTTGAGTTTGATGTGCAGTTCGCGCAGCTGCTTGAGTTCCACTTCGCCGGGCGCGCCCATCAAAAGATCTTCGGCCTTCTGATTCATCGGGAAGGCAATCACTTCGCGGATATTCGGTTCGTCGGCCAGCAGCATCACCATACGATCCACGCCGGGCGCAATCCCTGCGTGCGGCGGCGCGCCGTATTTGAAAGCACGATGAAGCGCCGGAAATTTTGTTTCAACCACTTCCTGCCCGTAACCGGCGAGATCAAAAGCCTTGATCATCAGTTCCGGACTGTGATTGCGCACCGCGCCGGAGGACAGTTCCGTGCCGTTGCATACGATGTCGTACTGGTACGCCAGAATATCGAGCGGGTCTTTAGTAAGCAGCGCATCCATTCCGCCCTGCGGCATGGAAAACGGATTGTGACTGAATGCGACCTTGCCTTCGTCGTCGAGTTCGTACATCGGAAAGTCAACGATCCAGCAGAAACGGAATACATCTTTTTCAAGCAGATCGAGGCGCAGTCCAAGTTCAGTGCGGACGGCACCGCCAATGCTCTGCGCATTCTTTGCAGTATCCGCGATGAAGAACATTGTGTCATTGTCCCCGGCCCCGCCCAGCGCCTTAAGTTTTGCAATTTCATCGGCACTGAGGAATTTTGCAATCGGACTTTTCACTTCGCCGTCAACCCAGCTGATGTAGCCAAGCCCTTTAGCCCCGACCGACTGCGCAAAGGCAACCATGTCGTCAAAGAACTTGCGCGGCTGTCCGGCACAGCCTTTGACGGCAACAGTTTTAACCACGCCGCCCTTTTCAACCACACCCGCAAAAGCTTTGAAACCGCAGTTGCGGAAAATTTCGCCGGCATCCTGCATAATGAGCGGGTTGCGCAGGTCGGGTTTATCAGAGCCGTATTTTTCCATCGCTTCACGGTACGGAATCCGGACGAAAGGTGTCCCGTCAACTTTCTTGGTGCTGAACTCTTTGAAGATCGTTGCGAGCAGTTTTTCATTTACCGCAAAAACGTCGTCCTGCGTAGCGAAGCTCATTTCCATATCGAGCTGGTAGAACTCTCCGGGCGAGCGGTCGGCGCGGGCATCCTCATCGCGAAAGCACGGAGCAATCTGAAAATAGCGGTCGAAGCCGGAAACCATCAGCAACTGTTTGAACTGCTGCGGAGCCTGCGGCAGCGCATAGAACTTGCCGGGATGAACTCGGCTTGGTACGAGGTAGTCGCGCGCGCCTTCGGGTGAGGAACTGGTGAGAATCGGCGTCTGATATTCCAGAAAACCCTGTTCGGTCATCAGTTGGCGTATGCGCGAAATAACTTTTGAGCGCAGGACGATGTTGTCGTGCAGGTTCTTGCGGCGCAGATCGAGAAAACGGTATTTGAGCCGCAATGCTTCAGAGCACTCCTCCTCTTTGTTGACCTGAAAAGGAATGACCTCGGCTTCGCCGAGCACTTCCATGGTTTCAGCAACCAGCTCTATTTCGCCGGTAATCAGCTTCGGGTTGACGGCAGACGCGTCGCGGGCGACTACAGCACCGGTAAAGCAGAGCACGGTTTCAACGCGCCAGTGCTCAATGTTTTTGTAGAAAGGTTTTTCGGGGCTGATCACAATCTGTGTGATGCCGTAATGGTCGCGCAAATCGATAAAGAGCACGCCGCCGTGATCACGGATGGTGTTGACCCACCCGGAAAGACGCACGGTCTGGCCGACATTTTCTTTACGAAGCTGCCCGCAGGTATGTGTACGAAATTTATGCATAGTTGATTCCATTTATTGTTGTGCAGGGGCGGGATGAATCCTGCCCTTACAAAAGTTTTATCAGTTCCGGCAGTTCGACTTCGCGCTGCGAGCCGTCCGCCATGTTCTTGACTACAAACGTCCCCTTTTCGAGTTCGGTGTCGCCGCGAATAATAACAGTTTGTGCACCGGTTTTGTCGGCGCGGCGCATCTGCGCCTGAACCTTGCGGGCTGAAAGTTCCATTTCACAGGCAACGCCGCGCTGACGGAGCATCTGAAGCAGCATCAGGTTTTCACTAAGCGCCGCATCGCCAAGAGACACAATAAAAACCGGCGGGATGGGTGCAAACTGCGCGGCGGTGATACCGCCTGCCTCGAGCGCGGCAATGACCCGTTCGACACCTATCGCAAAACCGACGCCGTCCACGGCGCGCTTATCCAAATGGATACGGTAGCGCCCGCCGCCAGCCAGCGCGTTCTGCGCGCCGAGACCGCCGTGCACCACTTCCCAGACGGTGTGAACGTAATAGTCGAGACCGCGCACGAGACGGGCATCGACTGTGACGTCGATTTCGAGCTTTTTGAGTGTTTCGATGACGGTGTTAAGGTAGGCGCGAGATTCTGCGCTCATAAATTCAATGACCGGAGGAATATCGGCGATGACTTTTTGTACCGCTTCATCTTTGGAATCGAGCAACCGGAGAACATTGGTCTCGAAACGCTGCTGCGCCTCCTCCGGCAATTCGCTCAGCCGCGGGCGGATTGCTTCGCGCAATCCTTCGAGAACAGCAGTACGGTCTTCCGGCATCCCGATCGTGTTAAGCCGGACTTTGGCACCTTTCAATCCCCATGCGGCGAGGAGGTGCACCTGCAACGCAATTACTTCGGCATCGGCCAGCGGATTCGGTGCGCCGACGGCTTCCACGCCGATCTGATGAAACTGGCGTTTGCGGCCGGCCTGAGGACGCTCGCAACGAAACATGGGACCCATATAAAAAACACGTGCACCCGCGGTTTCTTCGCCGCCGGAAGCCACATAGCGAATTGCGCCGGCAGTACCTTCAGGCCGAAGAGACAGTTTGCGCCCGCCGCGGTCTTCAAGGGTGTACATCTCTTTGGTAACGACATCCGTGGTGTCGCCAAGCGAATGGGTAAATAGTTCGTTTTTTTCGAGCGCGGGAGTGCGGATCTCATCAAAACGATAGCGCGCGAAAACTTCGCGCGCCCGTTCTTCGATCATTCGCCAGATATATATGTCCGGCGGAGCAATGTCGGACATGCCCTGAATGGGTTGGAACGCATTGGTGGCCATGATCTATATGCCGGTAATGCGCTGCTTCATGATCTTGCCGGGTTTGAATTTGACAACACGGCGCTCAGGGATGACGACGACATCTGCCGGTTTGTTCGGATTGCGGCCAATACGGGCTTTGCGGATATTGATTTCAAAAACGCCGAAATTGCGGAATTCAACCGTTTCGCCTTTGTTGAGCGCCTCAACAATATAGTCGAGCGACTTCTGGAGAATAGCGGCGACATCCTGCTGGATAAGGCCGGTTTCATCGGCGATGCGAACTACTAAATCTCTCTTTGTCATATCGTACCCCGCTCCATTCGAATTGACTTGGTTGTAACAGGTTACAACTCAAGATTGAACGCACATCTTAGTGCGGCTCTGCGCACGGTCAAGCCCTATCCTAAATGTTTTCACTCATTGCGCGGCAATTCGGTGGAATACCAGTGAAAAAATCATCCCTGTAAAAGTCAGTACAGCCAGCGTTTTATTGAACATATAAAAAGTGTCAACCGGATTGACGGTAAGTACCGGAGAACCCGCCGCGATCTGAGCGCCGGGCTGAACCAGAATTCGCACCACTTTCCCGCGCAGAATGTCTTCGCCGTGCGTAGTCATCCAGATAACATCAGTGTTCTCTACTATGCAGGCGGCGAGATCATCGCGAGCCTGTCTCAGAACCGCCAGCTTTCCCTCCACTGCCGGATCTTTATTTTTTTTTGCATCCTCAAAAACGGCTTCAGCTTCAGCGACTTTGGCGCGGTATCCTTCATCATAAAGACTGGCAAGCACGACTTTCCCGTTAATTTCTTCACCGGGCTGAAGTGCGATATGCTTCACCACACCGTGAACTTTAAAGGCCACGGGAATTTCCTGGGGATGTTTCTTGAGAATCTTTTCCGTTGGAAACCAGGCATCACGTATAGACCAGATGCAGAGAAAACCGCAAAAAACTGCGGCGACCATAAAGTCCTTGGTTCCGTGAATATTAAATCTGCCTTTTACCGCCATATCACTCTCCTCGGTACAGGGCTAATAACTTTTTGCGAACACCACACGGCCTTTGCTCGGTTTGCCGCTGACCACACATTTTCCGGCACCGGTTTTTTCACAGTCAAACGGAATGCAACGGATGGTCACAGATAATTCGTCATTAATTTTTTTCTCGGTCTCTTCGGTGCCATCCCAGTGCGCCAGGGCAAACCCGCCGCTGCCTTTGAAAAAGGCAACAAATTCGTCCCAGCTGTTGATCTCACGGGTGTTTTCCGCGCGAAATGCACAAGCACGGTCAAAGAGGCATTTCTGTATATCCGCGAGCACACCGGCAATAGAGGCGGCAAATTCGGCACGGTTCTGGCCGTATTTTTCTTTTGCGCTCTTGTCGCGACGGGCCACATACACCGCGCTGTTTTCCATATCGCGCGGACCGATCTCCACGCGAAGCGGAATGCCTTTTTTGACCCACTGCCAGCCTTTCTCGCCGGCATTGATATCGCGTCCGTCAACAACCACTTCGACCGGACGGCCGGCATAGGTCTGCGCACGAAGCAGGGTGGCGGTTTCATTGCAGTACTGCATGATTTTTTCTTTATCCGCATCGTTACGGATAATCGGAAGAATCACTACATGTGACGGAGCCAGGCGCGGCGGCATAATCATGCCATCGTCGTCGCCATGTGTCATAATCATCCCGCCGATCAGACGCGTTGAAACACCCCAGGACGTTGTCCACGCAATCTCCTCGCGCCCTTCGCGCGACTGAAATTTAATTCCGGAAGCCTTGGCAAAATTCTGGCCGAGGAAATGACTCGTTCCGGCCTGCAAGGCTTTGCAATCCTGCATCAGTGCTTCGATGCAAAGCGTGTTTGCCGCACCGGGGAAACGTTCGCCGGCTGTCTTCTCGCCAGTCAAAACCGGCATGGCCATATACTCTTCGGCAAACTGTTTATAGACGTTCAGCATCTTGACCGTTTCTTCCCACGCCTCCTCTTTCGTCTCATGAACAGTGTGTCCTTCCTGCCAGAGGAACTCCGTCGTGCGCAAAAACAGACGCGTACGCATTTCCCAGCGAACCACATTGGCCCATTGATTAATCAAAATCGGCAGATCGCGGTAGCTCTGTACCCATTTGGCATAGGTCGCACCAATGATCGTTTCGGACGTGGGGCGAACC
>CAIKGD010000076.1 GCA_903826865.1 uncultured Verrucomicrobiota bacterium | reverse complement strand
GTTCCAAAAAACGAAATGTGCGGTTTTTCAACCCGCTCCCCGCCAAGTACTGCGTCCCAGGAACGAATCACCAGTCCGCGACTGACCAGCCCCAAAAGTTCCTGATCACCTCTTTTCACTGCCGTATCGGTTGAACGATGCATGGATACCCACCACGGAGCCGGACCATCGAACGCCAGTCCCCGTTTGAAATATTCCAGAGAACCCAGCGGCGGATTTTCGATTTCCTGATCGAGTCCGTTGCGGTCTCCCCATGCAACGGCTTTCGCGTTGTTGAAGTCATATGCGGTGGCACCGAGTTGAAAAAACGCCAGATGATCAAAGGCCGTGTCCTCCAGCACCTGATAACGGATACGGTAATGTGCGCGGTTAATGTCGTCGGTGCGCGGATGTTCCGCCGTAATATCAAAAGCGATTTTCTGATCTTCCGTCCTCCCGTAAAAAACAGTGCGTGTCAGACAAGGACCTTCGGGCATCGGCAGATACCGGCGCGTGTCGAGACACTTTTTTTCTCCGCCGGTTTTATAATGCAGGAAGTTAGCTCCGCCCTGATTGGGAGTCCATTCAAACTGGGGCTTCCTGTGCGAATCGTAGGATTTAACATACAGCGCACGCATATCCCCTATATCAAAATCCGCGTAGCCCCCTATATCATAGGTGATACTTTCACCCCAGCTTCCCTGAATGGCCACTTCCCAGAAGCTGTAATAGCCGTAGCCGATCAGTGACTGTTGGTAAATACTGGCTTTCGGAACCTTTCCCCACAAAGCCTGATTATGATCGGCCCGCCCCGTCCACTCTGAACGGGCCGGCAACCGGCCTGCCATGCTGTACCGCATCCAGGAATCGGCCTCATACCGGTCGAGTTCCAGCCAGGGCAGCAGATCGGGTGAAGCCTTTATGTTATGCACGAAAGGCCCCCAGCTTTTTGTGTCCTGCAACGGGAGCCCGAGCGGAACTCCCTTTTCATCCCGCAGGATCATCTGAGCGCCTGTCATTCCGGCACAATCAATCTTCCCCCGCTGCTCGGAAGGCAGATTTCTGTCGTTGTAACCCATCTCATTCGCAAACACGATCCGGAATACACGCTCCTTGTCTGAATGATTGACCAGCTTCAGTGAATAACGATCCAGCGTGTTCAAAACAGAAGGCGCATAGGTATGATTGTTCAGTTGAATTTTCCAGGTATCCATGGTCGTGTCGTGCACTACGGCCAGCTTCTCCCCAGTCAAAAGATCGATTGCTTCCAGTTGAGTTGCGCCGGATTCCATCTCTGTCTCGCCTGTAAACGGGATAATCAGCGAAAGTTTTTGACGAATACCGGCGGACCAGTTTTCCGGTTTATTATCTGCCGACTGATAAACGCGTTCTGCACCTTTGACAACAATCCGGGCCGCGGCCCCTTCCAACGGCACCTCCGGAACAATTTCCAGAGAGAATCTCAACACATCGGGCCAGCTTTGGACAAGCAGGCGGACACGAACCTTCAGCGGTTCGCCCTGTTCATTTTCGAAGCGAAGCCGGTCGATCTCAAATTCCTGTTTGTAGCGGCCGTACTCGCTCAACCGCAAATTGGTTTTTTTATTATTATTATTACAATGGGCGACTTTTGTTCCCTCCTCCAGTTTTATGACCCAGTAGTTTGTCGGATGCGCGTCGAGTTCCCACGGGTCGGTGCCGCGCACACACCGGTACACCTTGCCGCCGGTTTCAATCTGCAACTCGGAAGAACCTGCGGCCACCTGGTCGATGATTCCGTTGTAAGCCTTGACTGCGGTTTCGTAGTCTGGAGCATCCGTTATCGGACCCAGACGGGTTAACGCGGCTTTTTCTACGTCGAATTCCGCCCCGTATCGTCCGGTTTGCAGACAGAGAAGCCGGCGTCCCTGACTGTCTTTTCCGGGAAAACCGTCATGAAAGAAAATCACCCCGTAATCCAGCGATCCGCACTGCGGTTCGCGGCTGGGAAGAGCGGCAGGCTGCATATCGCCGAAAGCCGCCAACGCAGCAAAAATAAACATTCCCGGCACCCCGAAAAAATATTTCAAACGATTCCGGTGATATATTGTTATTTGAGTATGTTTTTTCATTTGTCCTGTTGTGTTGAGGATTCAAAACGGAAGCAGCGCGTCACCGGCTGATCTTCCGGACTGTCGAGGTTCAGATTGTAAGTGATCCGGTAAAGACCCGTTGAAGAGTCGCGTTCTGTCTGCCAAAAGTCATTTCCGTGATCTGACTGGTTCACCGCTTTTCTTGTACCGTCGGCCGACAGTTCATAGACGACGGGATTTTTTTGCGAGACTACACCAGTAAATGTAAACGGAACGTAGGCCAGTCCTCCGGTCACTTCCAATTCAGCCGCGCCGGTATTTCCGACAGCAATCTCGACCGGATAGTTCCGCTGCAACCGGCCTTCCGTCACCTTGAGCTTCAG
>CAIKGD010000075.1 GCA_903826865.1 uncultured Verrucomicrobiota bacterium | reverse complement strand
GGAATGATATTCCAAGAGACGCAAATAAGAACTCAGAATTTTTCGATATATTTGAGAAGATTAGAAATAAAAAAAACGGTGGAAGGAATGTTAACCAAGGGCTCAACAGATAACGCAAAACTAAAAAACCCGTTATCGGAAGGAACTGGAACAATAACCGGAACACCTATTTCAAAAGTAACAGTCCTACCGGTTTCAAAATATGAAGCATCCGTCTGATCTGGAAGCGACCACGCCCACCCGACAATGCCAAAACTGCAATTAACACCAGTGTTCCAATCAACATATCGAAATTTTTCATACGTCGTGCTATCTGCAACAAATTCAAAAGAATCAGAAACATAATTACGAGTGGCGCGATCATAAACGTCAAAAAAATACTGGTAATGACAACCAATTTGTAAGCCAGTAAAAGAATAATATAACCGACAAGGCACAGCCGAAGCAGAAACCGAAAGCGAAAGAAGTGAAGCAAAAATGAAAAAAAGCCGTTTCATCGCAACCACCGAAAAACGACAGACATACAAACCCAAGCGAGAAAAGCGCCAGACAAAAACTGGACGTAAAAATTTATTTCGGAATACACCGAAAATAATTGAAGAAGCATTTGGGAATCACTCATAAGAAAAACACAGAGCAGGGTTGAACCCCTGCCCTGCGCCCCTGAATTTTAGCCAGCGACAGAGGAAAACGCACGGACGATGATGCGAACGCCGAACAGAGCGGCGAAAACACCAAGACCAGCGGCGGCGGCAGTAGCAACATAACCGGCCAGCGTTGCGCCGGTTGTGGTCATAACAAGAGGATCACCGTCAGCGAAACACGCCAGAGCACAACCCAAAAGGGTAAGCACCGGCACCATTACTTTTTTCAACATAAACATGACATAACTCCTTTTTGTATGTCCGTTTAATTGGATTTGATGGGAAACGCCCCACCCTATCCGAACCCCGACCGAGCCACCCCGACCGGAGAAAACAAACGCGGTACTTCATGAGGACGAAGAGAAAAACGCCCCGTTGCGGGATTTCCCCGCACACCACACCCACAAAAATTCACCGTGAAACAGAACCACCAGCAGAAGAACGAAAAGCAACAACAGTTGCAAGAAAAGCCAAAGCGACAAAATACAAACCGATCATAAAAATAAAACCCTGTTCAATCGGCGGCAAACCAATCAAATCAGGAAAAAGCGAAGTCACATATTCAGTAAAACTCATTTTAACCCCCTTCTAATATCACGGAAATGTTGAAGAAGCTCCAAACGCCCACGAAAACGAACCAACAACCGTTTAAAAAACTTCATACCGCAAAAGCCGCTTTTTGTTCATACTCACCCACATCGAAACGACCGCAAGAACCCTCTACAACGTGTTCATGCTGAATAGCCAACCTTTCCCAATCCACAGCCGGACGAGGAGCGGCAGAATAAGCCGCAGACGGCAAAAGGAGCCACTTACCAAAGTAACCCCCAACCGGACGAGGACGAAGCGACACGACAAGAGCACCAGACTCAGAAACAGAAGAAAACAATTCAAAAGCAGAAGTATGCAAGCGATGATAGGCGATCAAAAATTTATAGTGATTACGAAGCCGCAGAGAATCAGCAGAAACCAACTTAGCAAGAAACGGCATTTTATCAATGTTCATCCAATAATGTTCACCGCCGACAATAAGAAAAAGCTCTTCATCCGAAATCTTTTTAATTTCACGAGAAAGAGGCGAATCAATAATAATATCCTTAACCTTTGAACCATCTTTAAAACCAATACACGACCAAAGCCGCACGCCTTTTAACTCAGGAGAACGGGAGGCCTTTTGCAGATACTTTGCAATATACGGAGCGGCCAAAGCAGGAATCCGCCGGACATTAATCCGCCCGAAACCATGAAGATCAGACAAATGCCGAACTTCATTTACTTCGTGCCGCCGATAAGTGACAAAATGGATATGGAGGCCATGGCCGCGAGGATGTAACTCAAAACAACGCACACCAACAAAGCCGAGGGTGCGCCGAAGATCACGCGCCAAATTTGACCACATACCAGCAGTAACACCGACAGGCACACAATCCGCAGTTGTGAAAGTCCACAAATACGCATAACCCCGCCCTTTCAAAAGACGATTAATGGAAAACTCACAAGCTATACCGGAAGAAGTCATAATTCACCTTTGTATTGCGAAAGAATAAAAGACAACAGCCCTTCGCAATCAGATAACGCGGCCTCATAAACCACAGAAGCACCAACGAGCTCACCACCTTTATATTCCTGAACTTGCATATCCCAACCGGAAGGAGTTTCCAAAAGTTCAACTATTATTTTTGCGCTCATATGCTTCGCTTCGTAATTTTTTTTATGTAAAATTGTTAGTAATTAAACAAGGTTAGGCGGGGCGCGCGGGGCGCGCCCCGCCAAACACTTTTTTTAAGCTTTCACAGGAATTATTTTTTGATAATCCACGTCAATGATTTCACAGTTCTTCTCGACGGAATAACCCAAAACCGGACACGTGAACGAGCCGCCCACCTTGAATTTAATTTCAGGAACCGAATCAGGAACCCGCTTGACTTGAAGTTTGCCGGTAGCAACCGAAGGAGCCGAAAAAACAACATCCAAAGAATGAACGTTGTATTTCCTGTCCTCGTTTTTTACCTTATCGGAAAAAACGCGCTGTTCAGAACTCACAGCTACGACTTGAAACACTAATGGAATTTGAAGCATAACACACCTTTCTATTAACCTTGGACTTGAGAATCCGAAGCACCTGCCCCAGACAAAACCGTGTCCATGAATTTTTCGTCATAAAATTCCTCGATAGCGTGATGAATTGAGCAAATCAATTCACCTTGAGCAATGGATACAGACATTGGATTCTTTAAAGCCGCTTGGAGATCAATAATGAACGGAGAAGGAACGGCCTTTTTACATTTTCGCTTCTTTGGTGCTGTAGTTAATTCCATGGAGTGTCCTTTCTGAATCTGCGGCAAGACGTGCCACGCGTTGCTGATCGTACCAACGATCAAAGTCATTCAATTGTTTAGCAGAATGGTCAACAGGAGAAAACCCACAGGCATAACAATAGAGAAACCCTCGCCTGGAATCATAGCGATAAGAATCACAAATGGGACACTGTTGCTTCACTCGCGCCCCCTCTGTTGAATGACGAGACCTAATTCACAGACCGAAGAATGGAGAGCAGAAAGTTCACAACGAATCGTCTTTAATTCGTTGACAGTATTGGAAAAAGTGGAGGCGGCCTGCTGTGACGGTAGAACAAAAGCAGTACAGGCATGATGAAACCAAAAGCCAAAAAGAAAAGCCAAAAAACAGAAGAAACAGAAAAGAGAAAATCGCTTCATACGCCAGCCCCCTCTGCAAAAAGAACGGGAGAAAAACGGCCACAATTCAGAAGATTAAACAAAAAGGTTTCACAGGAAACGCGGGTACCAGAGAAAAGAGTTGAACCGTTAAGCCGAACGTGACAGGTTTCGACAAATTCGGGCAACCCATCACAGACACCGCGCCACTTAGAAACAATGCGCGGAGTATTAAACATCCGCCGAACTTCGTTTTCAGTGTGAGAATCAAAACTCATAAGCGCCCCCCATTGAATGAGGCACAAGGTAATACATATATTATGCGACGTTACATATAAACATCGAAAAACAGCGATATCTTGTGGATATCCGGCCAATTGACGGATCGAAGCGCTACAAAACATTTAATGTGTTTGCAGGAAATCAGATATGCGACTCAACGATTATCACCTTGACCGACTACGGCTTACGCCATATTTATAAGCGTGCAGTGCCGAAGATATTTCGGTTTTAAAGAGGCACTCGGGGATGGATTTTTTATGCTCTACCAGCACATATTTTTGCAAACCCGGATTCGCATCTATGCAACCGTTGTCTAACCACAATTATTCTGCACGGGTTATACACGGCGATTATTATCCACACATTGACGGAATCCGTGCCATCGCGGTTCTTCCAGTTCTGCTGTTTCACATTCTGGCTGCTCTGTGTCCTGGCGGTTTTGCCGGTGTGGATGTTTTCTTCGTCATCTCCGGTTATCTGATTACCGGCGGTATTCTCCGTGACCTAAAAAACGACCGGTTCACCATTCGCAATTTTTACTATCGCCGTATCCGCCGAATTATGCCCGCTTATTTTGCGATGATCGTCGGCGTATTTGTAACCGGTTGCGCTCTTTATTACGCTACACCGCTTGTGTATCTCGGAGATTCTGTTGCAGTCAGCACTTTGTTTTTGGCAAATGTACACTTTTGGGCGCTGGGATTGGACTATTTCACGCCGGACCTGCACTCTCAGGTTTTACTGCATCTTTGGTCGCTGAGCGTAGAGGAACAATTTTATCTCTTAATTCCCCTGCTTTGCGCTGTCCTCTGGAAAATCCGGCGTTATTTGGTCGCCCCCGTACTGACTTTGATTGCAATACTTTCGCTGATTAGTGCCATTCATGCCGTGATGATCGGCAATCAAAATGACGCCTTCTTTCTTCTTCATTTTCGCGCATGGGAACTGCTTTCCGGCTCTTTGCTGGCCATTATACCTACGGTGACTCACAAAGTACCGGATGCAACTTTTAGAGCCAAAAAATGGCAATCTCTTTTCGCAATTACCGGACTTTTAATGGTGGTTGTGACTTATGCCTTTGTTACATCTTCAACCCCTTTTCCCGGTGCGGTTGCGCTATGGCCGGTTATTGGAACAGTGTTGCTTATTCACTACGGCCGTAGCGATCCGGTCGGTCGGCTTCTTTCCTGGCGGCCGTTCGTCGCGGTCGGTAAAATCTCTTATTCACTCTATCTGTGGCATTGGCCGGTCACGGTGTTCTGGAGATATGCGACTTACAATCAGCTGCGCGTCTATGACTATCTCGGTATGTTTTTTCTTTCGTTAGCATTGGGCTATCTGTCTTGGAAATTCGTCGAACTTCCGGTTCGCACATCTCCTGCGTGGACTATGCGCAGATCTTTCACTTTTGCTTCCGCCGGAATCATTTGTTTAATCACCCTCGGTACAGCATGCACCTATTTCAAAGGGTGGCCGACAGTCCTCCACCCGCGTGCGAATGCGTGGGCTGGCAGTCCGAATCCCTTTTTTGAAGGCAGGGTTCAAAACGTCATCCGGCGCGCTGTGACCAGCCACCAAAGTTCCCGGAAGAGAAAAGCTTTAGCATTACTATGGGGATGGAGTAATGGCGGTTGCAATATCGGTGCTCCAGGCAACCCCGAACTGTTTCTTATCGGAGATAGCCATGCGGGAACCCTTCGATACGGATTAGATGCGGTTTTACGTGACCGAAATATTGCCTGCTACAGCATAAACTGGTCTTCGGCACCTTTGTTTAATATGAAGTTCCATTTATCTCAACTTGTATTGCGAGAACTGGACACATTGCCGCAGGTATCCACTGTGATCCTAGCTGAGCGGTGGTTTTTATATTGTGATAGCAGCAAGTATAAACCTGAAAATATTGAAGCCGTGTATACTCAATTGGAAGAATTTTCAACCTATGTCATATCTAAAGGGAAACGACTGCTGATTGTTGGAGATGTTCCGAACCACAAATGGGCGCTTGCTGATATTGCTGCACGTACCAACATCATTGCGCCGCGAAAAATGGAGCCGGAGTGGCTGAGTCTTCAGCAGACCGAGGAGGAGTACAGCCGCATGCAGGGCTATATTGATACCCGTTTGGAAGAAATATGTAAGAAAACCGGTGCCGTATTCGTCCCGTTGCATTTGGCACTTAAAAAAAACAGCTGTTACATTTACTTTGATCCGAAAAACGAAAAACCATTTCCGTTGTATACTGATGCAAATCATCTTTCTTCGGAAGGCTCTCTGCGTGCAGCACAATTTATGATCCCAAGACTTTTTCCCGAAAGTGTGCGCAACAGTGGTCCGGAATAGGCTGAACATCCGTCCGGTTTACCATCCGAAAAGTGAACGTAACACCTTTAGCCCCTGCCCTACCCGCTCAAAACAAGAAGAAAGTGAATCACCGTCCGGGAGCCATGCGTCTGGGTTTATCGATCATATTCGCTGTGAACCAGTCCAGCCACCTTCGTCCCGTTCACTGATTCGGCCCGACTGAATCTTGACCAGTTGAAACCGTAGAAGGCCACGATGGCAAAGCAGCAGGCAGGCACGATGAAACCGCGAGAGATGTCGTATTTGTCAGCAATATTCCCCATCAGTTTAGGCAACAATGCTCCGCCCATGATGGCCATGACGATAAAGGAGGATGCCGTCTTCGCCCGCACGCCGAGGCCGAAAATGCCGAGCGCAAAGATGGTCGGAAACATGATGGACATGAAGAAATAGCTCAAGAAAACGCAAACGACGGACACCCAGCCCAGCTTGCAGAAAATCAGCAGGCAGTTCACCACGTTTAATATCGCATAGATGCCGAGCATGGTGTGTGCGGGAAACTTTTTCAGCAATCCCGCGCCAGTGAACCGACCCAGCAGGAAACAGATAAAGCCGCCCGAGGCCAGAATCGAGGCAAAGGCGCTGCTCAAATGCAATGCCCCGTCTTTGCCGGTTTCAAGCCATTCCGGGCGCATAAATGAATTCCACGATTCTGAAATCGCCGGAGTCTGTGAGGTCATGTAGTTTATGAAAAAAGCAAAGATGCCTGCTTGCGCGGCGACGTAAAAAAACTGCGCGGCGACCGCCAGCACGAAGTGCGGATGCGTCCAGATGGAGCGCGAAGCTCCCGGTGTTGATTCGCCGAGCTGGTAGTCATCCGGCATTTTGATGTCCGGCACTTTGGCAAAGTAAAAAATAATGGCAAGGATGATAACCACGACCGCTACTCCGGCGTAAGGTATCCAGAGCGTCGCGCTGCCGGTGCTGTTGCCTGCAGCGTCCTTACCATAGAAAAACATGCTTCCGGCGATGGGCCCGAAAATCCAGCCGATCCCGTTGCAGGATTGGGCAAGGTTAATACGGGTGGCCGCGAACTGAGTTGACCCCAGCACGGTGGTGTATGGATTGGCGATGGTTTCAAGGAACGTGAGTCCGGCAGCAATGAAGCAAACGCCGACCAGAAAAGCCCAGAATTTCGCGATGTGCGTCGCGGGAATAAACCACAGTCCGCCCGCCGCGACCGTCAGAAGGCCGACGATGATGCCGCCTTTGTATCCGAGTTTGCTCGCCAGCCATCCGGCGGGCAGCGCCATCAGGAAGTAACCCAGATAGTGCGCCCACTGAACATTGGCAGATTGAGCCAGAGTCAGGTGCAATTGCTCCTGAAAATGCTTGTCCATCACGTCGATCATGCCGTTGCAAAAGCCCCACAGGAGAAACAGCGAACTGACCATAATGAAGGTAAACGTCAGGTTTTGGCCGTCTGTTGTTATAAAGATACCTTTTTTGTTTTGGCTCATATTTCAATTCCGGGTTCCTGAGATTAACTTGCGGGCAGCATGTTCTTTTCAAAATCATATTTTCGAAAGTGATGTGATCTATGTTTTTCAGCCTTTTGTAGTTGTGTGCCTCAAGTCATG
>CAIKGD010000074.1 GCA_903826865.1 uncultured Verrucomicrobiota bacterium | reverse complement strand
TGCCTTTCCACAGTGCAATTATTTTGCATGATCCTCTTGAAGGGGTCACCTTTGGAAATTGATGGCGGATAATTAGTTGCCATGGAATGGAAGTCGGTTGGGGGGCAGTAAACACCCGTGAAGCTGGCGGCAGTTTTTTCCGCAATCGGCCTTGCGCCTGATTTCGAGTGTAAATCCGCTGCGGGCGAAACGAAAATAAACTGGATTCACCGGCGTGCCGGCGATGCAGAAGTCTATTTTGTCGCCAGCGAAACGAATATTCCGGTAACGGTTGATGCAACCTTCCGCGTTACCGGTAAGGTTCCGGAATTCTGGTGTCCGGATACGGGGCGTATTGAAACCGTTGGCATCTGGAAAACAGAGAACGGTCGCACAACCGTGCCGATCAAATTTGATCCGTGCGGCTCAGTGTTTGTTGTATTCCGCAAGGCGGGTACGCCCGAAATTACCGCGCTTACCGGAGCAGCCGGTGCACAAATCCGAGTATTGCCCAAAGCCGCTGAACTGGTCGCAAGCGAAAATGGCCGCTATGAAGTCACATCGGCGGCGGGAACAAAATCCGTTGAAATTTGCAATGTTCCGGCACCGCTGACCGTGACAGGGCCTTGGAACGTTTCCTTCCCGCCGAAGCTCGGTGCACCGCCGTCGGCTGTATTTGAAAAACTGATTTCGTGGCCGGAACATGCGGAAGAGGGGATCAAATATTTTTCCGGCAGCGCAACCTATACGAAGGAAATAGATCTTCCGGCAGCCATGGTGAAGAAAGACCTCGAACTGCTGCTTGATCTTGGAAAAGTCGAAGTCATTGCCGAGGTGAACGTGAACGGTAAAGATGCGGGAATTCTCTGGAAGCCGCCGTTCAAAGCGGACATTACCGCGTTGGTGAAACCGGGAAAGAACACGCTGAAAATCCGCGTGACGAACCTCTGGATCAACCGGCTCATCGGCGACGAATTCAAACCGCCGTATTTGACGTGGAAAAGCACCGGGAAATGGGATGTTGGAGCTCCGCTCGAATGGCCGGACTGGGTGAAGGACGGCGGTCCTGTTCCGGATACCGGGCGCATTACGTTTGCCACATGGCATCACTGGAGCAAAGAGGACAAGCCGGTTCCGTCAGGACTCATCGGCCCGGTGACGATTCAGGCGGCGGAAGTGAAGAAAATAAAACTGTGATACAAGCGCAACAGGAGATCAAAATGAAGAATACAACCCTAATGCTAATGCTCGTCTGTTCAATTCTTTGCGGAACACACGTTCAGGCCGCCGATGCGCTGGAAAAGGGATTTAAAACTCCGCCCGAATCGGCCAAGCCATGGCAGTACTGGTTCTGGATGAACGGTAACATCACGAAGGAAGGCATTACGGCCGACCTTGAGGCGATGAAACGCGTCGGCATCGGCGGAGCACTCATTTTCAACTTGTCCTCCAGAATTCCCTCGGGCCGGGTGGATTTCATGACGGATGAATGGCGCGGAATGTTCCTGCACGCCGTGCGCGAAGCGGACCGTTTGGGAATAGAAATCAGCATGAATAACGGTGAAGGCTGGGCCGGAAGCGGCGGTCCGTGGAATACGGTAGAGAATTCCATGCAGGTTCTGACTTCGAGCAAAGCGCGTATCGCCGGTCCGTGCAAGTATGTGAAAAAACTGCCCGAACCGCCGGTCACCCGGATACTGGAGGCAGAAGCAAATCCGCCCAGGGAGATTGCACCCTATTACCGCGATATCGCAGTCATTGCGTTCCGGACACCGGACAGCGATGCCGTGACGATGCGAGACTGCTCGCCGGTTGTGACCGCCAGCGATCCGGGATTTGAAGGCGCGAAAGTCATGGACGGCGACCCGGAAACGGGCTCAACGCTCCAGGCCTCGAAATCCAAAGAACAGCAATTCGTCCAGTTTGAATTCGCGGAGCCCTTCACGGCGCAGGCACTCACGATTACCACAATGCCGAGCGCGCCAATGTTTAAGGGAATTCTTCAGGTTTCTGCGGACGGAATAAAGTATGCGAATGTAACCAATTTTATCAGTTTCAAAAACGGAGCTCCTGCCGCGACAATCGGGATTTCATTCGCGCCGGTAGCGGGGAAATTTTACCGCGTCATTTTTACGAAACCGGAGCCGGAAGGGAACAGCTTTGCCGAGATCGAGCTGCATCAGGGACTGCGGATTCCGAACTGGGGAGAGAAGGCGGGATTTATTGGAATACTGCAAACCACCGTAAGCGATAAGAACTGGCCGTCATCCGCCGGAGCGGTTCCGCGCAACGGGATCGTCGATATCACAAAATCACTGGCGCCGGACGGCACACTTTCCTGGGATGTGCCGGCGGGAAGATGGACCATTCTTCGCATCGGACACACGACCACCGGAAAAGGTTCAAATCCAGCCACACCAAAGGGCTTCGGTTTAGAGTGCGACAAAATGAGCAAAGAAGCTCTCGATGCCCATTTTTCGGGTTTTATCGGGAAACTCGCCAAGGATACCGGAGCTCTCGCCGGAAAATCATTTGTCGCCACACATGTTGATTCATGGGAGCCCGGAACGCAGAACTGGACGCCGAAATTCCGGGAGGAATTCAAAGCCCGCCGAGGATACGATCCGCTTCTTTTTCTTCCCGCCGCTTTGGGATATCCGGTCGAATCCGCCGAGGTGAGCGAGCGGTTTCTCTGGGATTACCGCAGGACCTGTGCCGACCTGATCGCTGACAATTACTATGGTTATCTGCAAACTCTGGCGAAAAAACACGGCTTCATCTTGTCAGGTGAGACCTACGGCAACACCAGGAATATGGATAACTTTCAGTGTGCGCTCCGGTGCGACATTCCCATGGGCGAGTTCTGGGTTAACCGGCTCGCCCACAGCGGCTCCAGTAAAATCGCGGCATCGGCGGCACATGTTGCGGGGCGAAAGATTACTGCGGCGGAATCCTTTACTGCTGTGATGGGCGATTCTTCATGGCGGGAGCATCCCTTTCTCCTCAAGGCGCTCGGCGACAAATATTATGCCGTCGGCCTCAACCGGCTTGTGATTGCCAGCCCTTGCCATCAACCATGGACGAACCGATTGCCCGGCATGACGTTCGGCCCGTGGGGCATTCATTTCGAACGAACGACCACCTGGTTTGAGCAGAGCACGGCATGGCTCTCCTACCTTTCGCGCTGTCAGTATCTTCTTCAGGAAGGATCCTTCGCCGCTGATTTCTGTGTGATGATTGATGAAAATGCGCCGAATACGCCGCTGTTGCCAAAAACCGCGGTGATTAAAGGCTATAGTTATGATTTCCTGAACAGCGAAATCCTGCTGACCGCGACGGTTCGCGACGGGGCCGTCCGGCTTCCGTCGGGCATGCAATATCGCGTGCTGGTGCTGTCTGAGAACAACGGATATATGACACCCGCCGTGGCGCGCAAAA
Source organism: uncultured Verrucomicrobiota bacterium (assembly GCA_903826865.1). Lineage (GTDB taxonomy): Bacteria > Verrucomicrobiota > Kiritimatiellia > Kiritimatiellales > Tichowtungiaceae > Tichowtungia. Next base: position 295 of record CAIKGD010000074.1, on the reverse strand, counting down.
TTCACGAACTGGTTCGCGATGGTGCTGTCGTGATCGGCCCAAAACCGGAACGCTCGCCGAGTCTGCAAGATTATCCGAAGTGCGACCGGGAAGTGCAGACCATCGCCGCAGAAGTCTGGGACGACTGTGACGGGAAAGCGAAGCAGGAGCATTTGTACGGGAAAGGCAGAGTTTTCTGGGGTAAACCGCTGGCGGCAGTTTTTTCCGCAATCGGCCTTGCGCCTGATTTCGAGTGTAAATCCGCTGCGGGCGAAACGAAAATAAACTGGATTCACCGGCGTGCCGGCGATGCAGA
>CAIKGD010000073.1 GCA_903826865.1 uncultured Verrucomicrobiota bacterium | reverse complement strand
GGGGCCGTCGGCGAAACCGGACGGGTCGGCGGTGACGAAGCGGCCAACGGTTGGGTCGTAGAAGCGGCGGCCGAAGTTGATGAGGCCGGTTTCCTTGTCAAACCGCTTGGAGCTGAACATCCACGGGTTGCCAATTGCCGATCCGCCTACGCCAGACTCCGGCGTGACAGGGTTGCCGAGTCCGTCATAGATTTTCACATTGCCGTAGGCGTCGTAGCGGTAGCTTTCCGCGACGCTTCCTGCGGGATTGAGCAGAACGGCGACGCTGCCGCGCTGGTCATGGACGGAAATATAGCGGTTCGTGCCCGGTTCAACAGTAACCGCCGCACCGATTTCGTTGCCCATGCCCTCTCCGAGAATGCGGAGCTGGGTGAGAGCGTGCGCGGAGTCGAACGCGCCGATTTCTGACTGGCCGGTTCAGTGGAGATTTACGATCCGGCAGAGATTGTATTGAACGGCATCTGCCGCTACCCTGTCTGTCTGTAAAACTCCGGAGTCTTATGAAAAAACAGTTTTTGACCGCCTTAATCGTCGTGAGCGCCGGCCTGGCTTCTGCACAGTTTGATCTGTCGGCTGAATTAATTGCCCGCCATACACTTACAGCGGCCGCCCGCTCCGCCGCAAAGTATCCCGATGCCGATATGCTGCTGGTCGAAGACCAGACCCGAATCCGGTACGAAACCGACGGAACCTACCGCTATATCACCGATATGGCCTTTAAAATCCTGACCGAAAAGGGCCGGCAGGAAAAATCGAATATCGAAATCGGCTACAGCACCGCTTACGGCACCATGCGCTTCGTGCGCGCCGAAGTGGCGAAGCCGGACGGGCGCATTATTCCGGTTGACCTAGCCGCCCAGAGCCGCGAATCCATCAATCAGGGGCAGATGGAGGCCAACATCTACGACCCCAACGAAAAGAGCGTCAAACTGACGGTTCCTGACCTCGGCATCGGCGATGTTCTGCGTTACACTGTATCCAGCGAACAGACCAAAACCGTCGTTCCCGGAACCTGGGGCGATCTGTTCACACTCGAAGAAACGTTCCCGATCAGCTATGCCGTGTACGAAGTTGATGCCCCCGCCGCCCTGCCGCCGGCGCGCATTGAACTGAAAGCCGGAATTCCCGGAACCGTTACCAGCCGGATTGAAAAAAACGGCGACCGTATCCGTTACATCTGGGAGGTGCGCGATGTACCGCGGATGTTTGAAGAACCGAAGATGCCCGAAAGTTATACTGTGGTGCAGCGTCTGCTGATCAGCACAATCCCCGACTGGGAAACGCTCTCGAAATGGTACTGGGAGCTTTCCAGTCCGCGTCTCGACCGCACGAATCCGGCCATGAAAGAAAAAGTCCGTGAGCTGACGGCGGGCCTCACCAACCGGCAGGAACAAATTGAGTCCATCTTCCGCTTTGTCTCGCAGGACGTTCGCTATATGGGGCTCACGATTGAAAATGAAGCCCCCGGCTACGAGCCGCATGACGTTTCGCTGACCTTTGACAACCGCTACGGGGTCTGCCGCGACAAAGCCGCTCTGCTCGTGTCCATGCTGCGCCTGGCCGGATTCGATGCCCGCCCCGTCCTCATCTACGTCGGACCGAAAAAAGACCCCGAAGTGCCGCAACCGTGGTTTAACCACGCCATCACCGCCGTCCGCAACGAAGACGGAAGCTGGCAGCTGATGGATGCCACCAACGAAAACACGCGCGATCTGCTCCCGGCGTATCTCTCCGACCGCAGTTATCTCGTCGCTACGCCGGAAGGCGCCACCTTGCAGACTTCGCCGGTGGTTCCGCCTGAAAAAAATATGCTCACCATCGAAATGGATGCCGCGCTGGACGAAGACCGGCTGATCACCGCGAAGGCGGTTCTCTCGTTCAGCGGAATCAACGACACTTCGTATCGCGGACGGCTCGCCATGCTCAAACCGGAAGAGCGCGAACCGTATTTCGAGGAACTCCTGAAACAGGCGCTCGGCGCGGCGCGGCTTACGGAGCTGAAAATCCGTCCGGAAAATGTGCGCGACACTTCCGTGCCGCTCTCTGTCACTCTTGCGTTTGAGGTTGAAAATGCGCTGGCCGCCGGAACAGAAACCGCGCTGCTGCAAGTGCCGACGCTCATCAACCATTTCGGACTTTTCGGGCGCGTACTCGGCGACGGAACCGGGCTGGAAAAGCGCCGCTATCCGCTCAATACCGGCTTCACCTGCGGGATCGCCGAAACCGTCCGGCTGGATCTCAGCCGGAGCGGGCTGCGTTCTTCCGCCCTGCCCGGTTATGAAACGGTTGACACCCCGGAGCTTTACATCAGCCGCGCCGTCAGCTCGACCAATGCCCTGCTTATCAGCCGCGCCGACATCAGGCTTCGTACGGTCGAGTTCAGCCCCGGACAATATCTGACGCTTAAACAGAATTTGAAAACTTCCGAACGCAATGCCCGCAAACGGGTTATTCTGGAGCGCAGCGGCTTTCCGTCCGAAGCCGACCTCGCCACGCTGGACGAAACCGTTCAATACACCCTTTATGATGCGCATAACTGGAAAGAAGAGCGCACTGTCCGTCAGCAGGTGCTCACCTACGCCGGAAAAAAACAGGCCTCCGATCTCAGATTCGCCTATAACCCCGAGATGCAGCGCACCATGCTGGGCAGCGCCACCGTTACCGCGCCGGATGGAAAAGTGCAGTACATTGATCCCAAAAAAGAAATCAATGTCATGGATGCTAAATGGACCGGCGAAGCACCGCGCTATCCGGCGGAGAAAATCATGGTTGCCAGCCTGCCCGGCGTCGAGGTCGGCAGCATTATCGAATACCGCGTCCTCAGCTTTTACCGCGATCTGCCCTTCTTCTCTGCGGCAGAATATTTCTCCGGCCACAACCCGCTGGTCAGCAAAACCGTCCGCGTTGAAATGCCGCACGGGCTGGATCTGAAAATCAACAACACTGATCCGCTCGCCATCCGGCGGCGCACGACACACAAAAACGATAACATCGTCCATGAATGGGCCGCACAGAACCGCGACATGGTCAGAAAAGAAGAGCGGCTGCCGCCCGACTGGACCTTTAGACCGGCGCTACTGCTTTCCTGCGGCGACACCGCCGGCTACGCCGCTCAGGTTGAAAAAAAACTGACCGCAGCCGCCGGAAAAGATAAGGCCGCCGCCGCTAAAGCGCGCGCGCTGACCAAAGGAATTAAAACCCGGACCGGCAAAATAACCGTCCTGCGGGACTTTGTTGACCGCACTGTCCGCGAAGCCGGGCCCGGTCTATCCGCCCTGCCGCTCTCCGCCATAACGCCCGCCGATCAGGTGCTGGCTGAAGGCTGCGGCAACACGTCCGACCGCGCCGTTCTGCTCTACGCCTTGCTCGACGCCGCCGGACTCAAACCGCGCTTCGTCCTCTCTTCCAGCCTGCCACGCAATGCAGGTCCCGGCGCGCCGGTGATGACCGCCTTGCAGCGGAACTTCTTTGACACCGTCCTCGTTGCCGTCGCCGGTGATGATAAAAAAATAATTTACCTGGGTGACAGCGGCCAATACGCAGAACCCGGCACGCTGGCCCACGCCGACCGGCCCGCCATTGATCTGAAAAACGGAAAATTTGAAATCCCGCGCACCGGATTCGCCGATGCCGTCCAAACCGGCTTTGAGCTTAAAGTCTCTGAAAACGGCAATGTTGCCTTGAATAAAAAAACAGTTTTCTCCGGAACTGAGTTCGAAAAATTCCACAAGCAGTTTGCCCAATTCACGCCGGAAGATCGGCGGCGGACACACCAGAGTCTGCTCAGCCAGATATCGCAATCCGCCGTGGCGTCCGGCGAACTTCAAACCTCCTTCGCCCATCCGGGGCAGCTCCAGTTCGCCGCCAGCCTGCCGTCCTATGCTGTGCGTGCAGAAAACCGGATGTACTTCAGCCTGCCGGAAGGCCTCGGCAACCTGCTCAACCTTCAGGCCAGCCGCCGCGAAAATCCTTTTTATATCGAGCAGCCGGTTCGCAGAGCCTTCCTCTACGAAATCGCGCTGCCCGAAGGCTGGGAGCCCGCCCTGATTCCTGAAACATTCCACACCGAACTGCCTGCCGATGCCGGTTTCGTAGAAGTTAAAGTTACGGCAGAAACCGGACGGATCATTATCCTGCAGCAGGCACAACTCAACGCCGCCATTATTCCGCCCGGCGACTACGACAAACTGCTGGAGCTCAACAACCGCCTGACCGCCCCGTCCGCCCGCGCCATTCTTTTACGCAAGCGTTGAGTTTCCCGGCATTTGTTATCAGCAACCAAATACCGGCTGAAGAAAGGTTAATAAAACTTTTCGCTTACCGGCCGCGTTCAAGGAAGCCTTCGAGCTTCCGGATACGGGTCGGGTGACGCATTTTACGCAATGCTTTGGCTTCAATCTGACGGATGCGCTCGCGCGTTACAGTAAACTGGCGCCCGACCTCTTCGAGGGTGCGCGGATAGCCGTCCACCAGACCGAAGCGCAGTGTGAGCACTTCCTGTTCGCGGGCGGTAAGGGTTTCGAGCACGTCGCCGATTTTTTCGCGCAACAGGCTGAAGGCAGTCATTTCGGATGGATTTTCCGCTGACTTGTCTTCGATGAAGTCGCCGAAGCTGGTGTCGTCGCTGTCGCCGATCGGCGCCTGCAGGGAAATGGGCTGCTGGGCGATCTTCAAAATAGCGCGCACGCGTTCGACGGGCAGTTCCATTTCGTCGGCCAGTTCTTCCGGGGTGGCTTCGCGGCCGAACTCCTGCAGCAGCGTTTTCTGGACGCGCAGCAGTTTATTGATAGTTTCAATCATGTGCACCGGGATGCGGATGGTGCGGGCCTGGTCGGCGATTGAGCGGGTGATGGCCTGACGGATCCACCAGGTAGCGTAGGTGCTGAATTTGTAACCGCGGCGGTATTCGAATTTTTCAACCGCTTTCATCAGACCCATGTTGCCTTCCTGAATCAGATCGAGGAAGGAAAGGCCGCGGTTGGTGTACTTTTTGGCGATGCTGATGACCAGACGCAGGTTGGCTTCGATCATTTCGGTTTTGGCCTGAATCCCCTTGCGCAACCAGGTTCGCAACAGGCGATAGTATTCGACAAAGGGCTCGGCCTCCATGTGTAAAGTTTCTTCGAGCTGGCGTAATTGCTTGCGGACCTCGCGAATTCTTTCGTCGGCATGCTTGGAGCGGCTCTTTTCGAGTTTCCCCAGTTCGGCCAGCAGTTCGCGAACCTGTTTGTAATACGGGTCGACCTGCGAAACAATATCTTCAATGGCTTTCTGCTTGAAGTGCAGCTGGCTGAAGTATTCAGAGAGGCGCGTCTGTGCACCTTCGAAGAGCTTCTGGCTCTTTTCTCGGCCGGCCTTGCTTTTGGCATGAACGATGTCGATAAAATATTTCCCGGCCAGTTCCTGATTACGGTGAATACCCTGCAGAACTTTCGGCAATGCGCCGAAGTAGTCTTCGCGGCACTCCACGTGTTTATCGCTGACGATACGGTCAAAGCGCTGTTTTCCGGTTTCAATCTTTTCAATGACGCCCAGATAGGCTTCGGTCGCGCAGCCGATCCGGTTGAACAGGCTGGTGGTGTTGAGTTCGGCCTCTTCAATACGCTTTGAAATCTCCACTTCCTGCTCACGGGTGAGCAGCGGCACCTGCCCCATCTGCTTGAGATACATGCGGACCGGGTCGTCGAGCACGTCGCTGCGGGCGCTCTGTTTTTCGCGCTCCTCTTTCTCCATGCGCGCCTTAAACTCTTCAACGTCATCCGCACGGATGATCTCGACTTCCATGCTCTTCAGCAGGGCAACGACTTTTTCGGCATCTTCCGGAACAACGAGATCTTCGGGCAGAGCTTCCTCGATATCCTCATTGGTCAAAAAGCCGTGTTCGGAAGCAAGGGCAATCAGTTCCTTAATCTTTTCATTGCGCTCTTCGCGCTGCATCACTGAAACAGGGGCGTCTCCCAGCGGCGGAGCCTCCATCGCGTCGAGATCAGGGATTTCAGACATCTCCTCGTTCGGAATCGATATCTTCGGCAGCCGTACCTTTTTGGGCGGAATTATTTTAGACTCCGCAGGGGATTTATTCGCAACAGGCTTCGGCGGCTCATTTTTGCCCAGTGCCTTCTTCACTGGCGCCTTCTTGACCGGCGCTGCTTTGGCCGGAGCCTTTTTGCTCTTAAGTTTTTTAACGGCTGGAGCCGGTGTTTTCTTTACCGGCTTCTTGGCAGCAACTGTTTTCTTTTTAACCATGAAAATCTCCGATTCCTGAGAAAGATACAACGATTCCATTATACGCGAAAGGCTAGCATTAATCAGCAAAGAGACTGTCCCGTCAAGGTTTTACCTCTTTTAAAAATGGCAGTTTTTAATACTGTTTTGGAACGCATCCTGCTATTTTACAGATCGTTACAACGAAAGACGTATTCAAACGGGAGTATTAATGTGAACCGACTTGATGAGCTGCTGAAACTCGCTGTAGAACGCGGTGCCAGCGATTTGCACCTTTCCGCCGACTTCTGTCCCTGCATCCGCGTCGACGGCGAGATGTGCTTTCTGAATGAGTTTCCGGTTCTGACTCCGGGTGAGAATGAAGCGATGCTGCAATCCATCATGCCCGAGTATAATGCACTTGAATTTGCGAAGCTCTGGGATACCGACTTTGCCTACAAACTGGAAGGTATCGGAAACTTCCGCGTCAACGTATTCAAAGACATCTGCGGAACAGGCGGCGTATTCCGCACCATTCCGGAGCAGGTGCCCGCGCTGGAAGACCTCGGCCTCAGTTTTTCCGGCACCTTGCGCGACCTGTGCATGCACACCAAGGGACTCATCATCGTCACCGGCCCGACCGGCAGCGGAAAATCCACCACCCTTGCCGCGATGCTCGACCTCATCAACCGGACGCGTAAAGAGCACATCATCACCATTGAAGACCCGATTGAGTTTATGCACCGATCCAAAGGCTGCCTGATCAACCAGCGTGAAGTGCACCGGCACACCCGCAGTTTCGCGGGAGCCCTGCGCGCGGCCTTGCGCGAAGATCCCGACATTGTTCTGCTCGGCGAAATGCGCGATCTGGAAACCACCGAAATTGCGCTTGAAACCGCTGAAACCGGTCATCTGGTGCTGGCTACGCTGCATACCAACACCGCCACCTCCACCGTAGACCGTATTATTGATAAATTCCCCGGCGACCGGCAGAATCAGATACGCACCCTGCTGGCCAACACCCTCACCGGCGTCATCGCCCAGACCCTTTGCAAGCGAATGGACGGCGGGCGGGTTGTCGCGGCTGAAATACTGCTTGCCACATCGGCGGTGCGCGCCAATATCCGCGACGGAAAAACCCACCAGTTGCCCACTGCCATTCAGACCGGCCACGCCGTCGGTATGCGCTCCTTTACGGACAGCCTCTTCAATCTGGTACAGGACGGCATGATCGCCCCGCGCGAAGCCTATCTGCAAGCCGTAGACAAACTTTCACTTGAACAAAAATTTTCAACGGCGGGCATCTCACTGGACAAGTCGGCCACCGATATCGGAAAAGTCAACGCGGACGGAACACTGGAAATGGCCAGCGCCGACATGAACTCGCCCTCCATCCTCAAGAAACGAGCCTGGAAGCTGTCCACGGACCGTAATTCACAGGCCCGTGACGGGATCAAGGCGATTGAGCTGATCCAGCGCGCCATCATTCTCGGCGAATATAATGCAGAATCTTTTATGATTCTGGCCGCCGCGCAGGCAGAAAGCAGAAATTTTAAAGACGCAGTGGAAACTGCAAAAAAAGCGCTGCGGCTTGCCAAACAGGAACACAACACAGAGTGCCTGCGCGAATTGCCGCAACACCTGAGCTATTATAAAAAAGCCCGCGTTCATCCCGGCGCGGTGGCGTAGACCGGGTTTAGCGGCCGGAATACAGCAACCGTCTTTCCTGACCTTTGTAAAAAAACAGGACTTCTTTCCACTTGTCTTGGAAAAATGGCAAATAACGGTAGACGGCTCCGGCGGGTTTCCGTATAGTCCGTCGCTCTAATTTGAGAAAAGGGATACATTTCTACAACATGAAGAAACTGATTATAGGATTACCGAAGGGCAGTCTGCAGGATTCCACCTACGCCCTGTTCGCGAAAGCCGGATTTAACATATCGGGCAGCTCGCGCTCCTATTTTCCTTCCATTGACGATAAAGAAATCGAACTCCGCCTGCTCCGTCCGCAGGAAATGAGCCGTTATGTCGAAAACGGTATGCTGGATGCCGGCATTGCGGGACTGGACTGGATTGAGGCCAACGGCTCGGATGTTCAGGATGTATGCAGTCTGATTTATTCCAAACAGACCAAACGCCCTGTGCGGTGGGTGCTGGCCGTCCCTGAAAACTCACCGATTCAGTCGGTTAAAGATCTGGAAGGCAAAAGAATATCCACCGAAGGGGTCGGCATCGTCGAGCGCTGGCTCGCCAAAAACGGCGTAAAGGCCACGGTGGAATTTTCCTGGGGCGCGACCGAAGTCAAGGTGCCGGAATTCGCCGATGCCATCGTGGACATTACCGAAACCGGATCATCCCTGCGTGCGCACAATCTGCGTATCGTGGACACGTTGATGGAATCCTACACCAAATTTTTCGCCAACAAAGCGGCCTGGGCCGATGGCTGGAAACGTTCGAAGCTTGAAAAAATCGCCTTGCTGCTGACGGCCGCACTGAATGCCAGCGACAAGGTGCTTCTCAAAATGAACGTGGAAGCAAAGAATATTGACCGGGTAAAAAAACTGCTTCCGGCTCTGCACTCGCCGACCGTAAGCGGTCTTTCCGATGCCGGCTGGTATGCCGTTGAAACGGTGGTGAACGAATCGGTGGTGCGGGAAATTATTCCCGAGCTCAAAACTGCCGGTGCCGAGGGAATCATTGAAATCGGCTTAAATAAAGTGGTAGCATAAGCGCATAAAGGAATACAGAACCATGGGTACCATTAAGAAATGGCGTAAGACTAAAATGTCGAAACACAAACGGCGCAAACGGCGCCGCGAAGTCCGTCATAAAAAGAAATAGCTTTTACTAAAGTAAGGGGAAGTGTCATGTGCGCATCCCGCAAAGTCCGGGTCGCCGGAGTTGCTGCGCTCGGCATCCTGCTGGGCATCAGCGGTTGCGCATCCCCTTCGAAGCCTCAGCTGAATGCAAATGTGCAGGCTGAGGCTTTGTCTCATTTCAGTCTCGGCCTGCTGGCCGAGGCGGGAGGTGATTCTGCCGGCGCGCTTAATCACTTTAAGGCCGCCATCCGGCTGGATCCGAATGAAGATAAACTTTATGCTCCGGCTGTAGCGATTGCGCTGAAGCTGAAACAGCCGGACGATGCCGTCCGGCTGGCACGCGAACTGGTTAAGCGCCGTTCCGGCGCTGTTGATCCGTTGCTTCTGCTCGCCAGAGTCTATGCGTTAACAGAGCACCCTGATCAGGCCGAAGCGCTTTTCCGGCAGGCCTTTGTTGAGTTTCCGCAGCATCCGGAAACCCCTGTTTTTCTTGCAAAATTTTATCTCTCGCAGGAGCGGCGCACAAATGCACTTGAAACACTCCGCGCTGCCGCAGAGGTGCAAAGTGGAAATGCAGAATTGCTTCATCTGCTGGGAACACTCTGTATCGACAGCGTCCGTGAAATGGGCGACACGCCGCTCGCAAAGACAACCATCCAGAAAGGAATCCACTTTTTACAGAAAGCGCTCGAAATCGCCCCGGAAGATCCGCTCCGCTGGCAGCAACTCGGCCTCGCGCTGATAGCCGTTAAACAGCCGGTCGAGGCTCTGCATGCGTTTCAAAAGGCCCTCAGTAAAGTACCCGCCGACCTGCCGCTGGCGCGACAGATATTCGACCTTCTCATTCAGAGCGGTAAATATGACGAGGCGGTGGCGGCCTGCGATCAACTGGCCGCCGAAACAGCAACATATCCAGAGCTGTGGCTCCAATACCTCTCTGAAAATATGCCGGAAGAAGCGCGTGCCCGGCTAACAGAAATTCTTGCGACGGAAATTCGCGAGCAGCCTCAATCACCGGTTTCCCATTATGCGCAACTCGGCACCTTATACATCGGAGCGCACAAAAACCAGAAATCAGAAGACATTCTGCTGAAGGCGCTTGCTCTGTATCCTGACAACAACCGATTGCGCATTGTGCTGGGCTTCCTTAACCTGCAACAGGAACGCTATGATGAAGCCTATACCGGGCTTGAACAGGTTCGTGCAAAGTCCCCGGAGTCCGAGTGGTCGGCTAATCCTTTTTTTCTGTTCAACTTTCTGGTCGCCGCACAGAAAAGCGGGCATCTGGAAGAAGCGGCAAAGACTCTGGCCTCTACATATACCAATAATCCGGTGATTCTGAACCGGTACATGCAGTCATTGCTCACCGGTCAGACCCCGGTTTCCACCGAAGGTGCTATTGAATTGTTGAATATTTTTCACTCCTTGCGTCCTGAAGCTGATGAAGCGCTCTATTACCTGATGGTGCTGCAGGCAAAACAAAAGCAGTATGAAAAAGCTATCGAAACAGCACAGCAGTTTGAATCAGTCGTGCAAAAGAGCGGTGAAACCGCTTTGCTCAGCGGACAGTTCTATTATCAATTCGCATCACTCTATGAGCGTGCCGGTCAGCTCGAAACCGCCGAAAAACTGTTTTTAAAAGCCATCGAGATGAGCGGAGAAGTCACCGCCGCTGCACAGAATTATATCGCCTACATGTGGGCCGAGCGCGGCGAAAAACTGAATGCGGGACTGGAGTTGATTAAAAAAGCTCTTGCCGAAGATCCCGAAAACGGCGCTTTTCTCGATACCCTTGGATGGATTTATTATATGCAGGGTCGCTATCCTGAAGCACTGCAGGAATTGCAGAAAGCCAAGGGATTTTTTTCGGGCGACCCCACCGTCTGGGAGCATTTAGGCGACACCTATCTCAAGCTCGGCAATCGCGCTGCCGCTATTGAACATTGGGGGAAGGCGCTGGAGCTTGCGCCGGAGTCACAACAGTTGATCGGCCGACTCGAAGCGAACGGCATCAGGCCAGACGAACGCCCGGTGTCAGCGGATAGCCCCGTAAATACGCCGCCCCGTCCATAACACACCGGCCGGACGGCTGGACTTCGAGCAGCCGCAGAGCGCCTTTGCCAGCCGCCACTAAAAGTCCGGCTCCGGATGCTTCAAGAATTTCGCCGGGAAATCCCGCCGGTTCTTCAACGGCAGCACGCAAGACTTTCAGACGCTGCCCATCCGGTATTTCACAGAAACAGCCGGGCCACGGCGTAAACCCGCGAATCCGGTTGCGAAGGGTTTCGGCAGAAAGCGTCCAGTCGAGCCGCCCGTCTTCTTTAGTAAGCTTATGTACTTCGGTCGCAACCGAATCGTCCTGCGGATGACGCCGAACCGTTCCGTGCCGGATCTGCTCAACCGCTTCCATCAGCAACTCCGCGCCCGCCGCCGCCAGCACCGGTTCAAGTATGACCGATGTGTCGTCCGGACCAATCGACATTTTGCGTTGCAGGATAATATCCCCTGCATCCATTTTTTCGCCCACATAGAGAATGGTTACGCCCGTCACGGTGTCGCCGGCGGCCACAGCCCATTGAATAGGCGACGAGCCGCGGTATTTAGGAAGCAGCGAAGGATGAAGGTTGATGGCTCCGTGCTTCGGAAGCGCCAGAACAGACTGCGGAATATACTGCCCGTAAGCGACTACAACAAAAAGATCGGCTTTAAAACTGTCCAGCTCTTGCAGACCGTCTTTGACTTTTTCCGGCGAGAGCACCGGAAGACCGCGTTCCCGCGCAAAGGTTTTAACCGGGCATGGTGTCAGTCGCTGACTGCGCCCGGCAGGCCGATCCGGCTGAGTGACCACTGCAGCGACTTCATCCTGTGTGCTCGCGAGCAGTGCCGCCAGCAAAGGAAATCCTATCGCGGCCGACCCGAAGAAAATAATGCGCATGGTGCCGCTCCGGTTATTTTTTCTGTTCGCCGTCCTCAGCCTTTCGCACCTGATCGGCGCCCCAGCGGACGGTATCGGTCAAAAACAGCTGATCCTGTTTGTTAAGCGCAAAGCCCTGTTTCAACGGGAAGTTCTGCGGCAGACGGCCCATGGTTATAGGAAGCCAGGTTTTTTCCGACCCTTCGAGCAGCGACGAAACAAACGGACGGTCTTTGGTAAGAGTGGTGATATAAAGACCGCTGATATATTTGCGGTAGTCATTGATTTCATAATAGTCATCGAGCGTTTGGGGCAGCAAAATGGAAATGCGTTTTCCATACCATGCAGTCGCCCACGGCATATCGGTGCACATCACTTCATTCGGTTTGAGCAGCTCGCTTACACGCATAATAAACGGTGCGTAATACGGCGGATAGGGAAGTCCCGGTGAAGGCGACAGAAAAATCGTGACGATCAGCGGCAGCGCCGTCAGTGCGATTACCAGAACGGTCAGTCCCATTTTATAAAGCTGAATACTCAGATCCAGCCGGTCGAGCAGGATTGAGAAAAAGGCCAGACCGTAGAGGATTACAAACGGCCAGAAGATGTGGTAGAGCCGCAATGTCTCTTTATCAAAAAAACCGGTACCGATAAAAAACAGAACCATCGACAGTCCGATACCCCAGCGCAGATTGTGAACATGCACACGCACAAAGTGGTAAAAAAAAGTTACCATGAAAAAAGCAATCAGCAGGCCGCCGCCCATGGAAGTAAGTCCGCTTTCGTAGAGCTCACTGAAATTCTTCGACCATTTGGCCCGAGCTATTTGGATGCCTTCTACAAGCTTGAAGTCAGGCTTCAATGTGCGCATCAGCGAATCACCGGGATACTTGGCGGAATCAATCAACGCCGTATGCGGCGCAAGACCGAGCGGTGATCCGGAAAGTTGATAATTGCGCAGCAGCCATGGAGACACCACCAGAAATATTAACGCGATATAAAAAAATGCCAGATGGCCGCCACGCTGTGTCCGCGAGCTCATCATCCAGATGAACAATGTAAGACCGGGAATTACCGCAACCGCCGCATAATGCGTCAAAAACGCCGCCGCCGAAAAAAGGATAGAAAGGGAAAAAAAAGACATCCAGTTCCAGAGCGGCTTCCGTTCCCGGCGATGAATCATTGCCAGCAGAGCAAAATAAGTGGCTCCCAGCACAAAAAACATGAGGATGGGCAGCCCTGTCCCGTGAAGACTGTCCATCCAGACTATTTCACTAAGGAAATAAGTCCACACGCTCAGCAATGCCAGTTTATGTGAAAACAGCTTCAGCCCCAGCAGGTAAAGCAACAAGCCGGAAAGCACGGTGAAAAAATGGTGCAGAGGAATAATCACCCACTGCTCAGCAGGATAGATCCGAACACCCTGAAAAGCCGTACTGACCGGAAAAATATCTATGCCGATCAGATTAAAAAACTTGAAATTCGCCGCAAGAATCGCCGGATAGAGCGGCGGTTTGATGAGTTCGGGGTGGCGGTCAATCCGTGCGTCGCCGGCGAAACTGTGAGCCGATACCTCAGCAATAGAAGCCGGCCGGACGCACTGCGTGATATAGCGGTTGGACTGTGCCAGATTCCGGCCCAGCTGTGCATAATCCATCGCCGCCTCGGTATCGAACCCGCGGAACTGCCGGGCGGTTATAATAATGATCATCCCGAGAATAAAAAGGCAGAGAAGGGTCGTACGGATAATCTTCAGGCCAAGCCCGGCATCCACGCTGTACACAAGATCCTGCAGAGTTGATTCAAAAGCTTGCTGTTTTTGCTTTGCCATACTGTTCTCCGGCTCCGGTAAATAGTGCTCAGAGCATCCTTGAACACTCCCGCTTCTTCAATCTTAAACTCCGTCGACTTCGGTAAAACCATATGTTGCAATTTTGCGGTGCAACGTACGCCGGCTGATGCCCAGTTTGTCCGCCGCATGAGTGCGATTGCCGCCTGTCTCCTTGAGCGCCAGCAGGATGGCCTGTTTTTCCATCTCCTCCAGAGTACCGTTTCCGGTCTGGAGCGTACCGTCCGGACCGCCCGCTTCGCGGACATGGACCGGCAGATCGCGCGCACTGATACGCTGCGACCGGGACAGCACCACCATTTGTTCTACAACATTGCGCAGCTCGCGCACATTGCCCGGCCACGGATAAGCGGTCAGCAGATCGAGCGCGTCCGGAGAAAATCCCTCAATCGTGCGGCCATTTTCCTGATTAAACACTGTCAGAAAATGTTTGAGCAGCAGCGGGATGTCACTCTTGCGTTCACGCAATGCCGGCAGATGAATCATTACCACATAGAGCCGGTAATAGAGATCTTCACGGAATTTACCCTCCGCCACCATCTTCTTGAGGTCGCGGTTGGTTGCCGCAATCAGCCGCGTATCCACATCAATAGACTCCTGTCCGCCGACGCGCTCAAAGCGCCGCTCTTCCAGCGCGCGCAGGATTTTCACCTGTACGCTGGCATCGATTTCGCCGATCTCATCCAGAAACAGAGAACCGCCGTCCGCCAGCTCAAACCGTCCTTTACGCCGTTCCGCCGCGCCGGTAAAAGCCCCCTTCTCATGGCCAAACAGCTCGCTCTCCAGCAGCGTCGAAGAAAGTGCCGCGCAATGCACCGGTATAAAAGCTCCGTGCTTGCGCGGGCTAAGCCGGTGAATCGCCTTGGCAACCAGTTCTTTGCCGGTTCCGCTCTCGCCCTGAATCAGCACGGTCGCCCGCGAGGCGGCCACCTGCCGCACCGTATCAAAAACCTGCTGCATCTCCGGCGAATTGCCGATGATATTCTCAATCCCGAACTTACTGTCCAGCTGCTCGTGAAGCTGGCGGTTTTCCGTTTCCGCCCGGCGCGAACGCAATACGCGCTGCAGCACCAGCTCCAGCTGCTCCAGGTTCACCGGCTTCGTCAGAAAATCGGTCGCGCCGCGCCGCATGGCCTCCACCGCCGTTTCAATATTCCCGTAGGCGGTGAGCAGAATGCAGACCAGCTGCGGCGACCCGGCCAGCGCGCGCTGCATCAGCGTCATTCCGTCCATGCCGGGCATCCGCAGATCGCTCAGCATCACATCAACCGGACGCTCGCTCAGAATATTCAAAGCCGCCGACCCGCTTTCCGCCACAAGCACTTCATACGACCGGCGCAGCGCCCGCGCCAGCCCTTCACGCGTGTTCTTTTCGTCGTCCACGATGAGAATAAGGGGTTTTGTGTTCATATATATCAACTCCTTCGTCCGCATTACGTAATTCGTAACGAGTAATACGTAACTGAAAAACGCTCTTCTTTCAGTTCTCTCTTTCCTGAATTACGTATTACTCGTTACGCATTCGCTGCAAGGAGCCTCTTCCGCCTTCCAGCTGGCCGAACAATACTCCACCGCATCTTCACACACCGTGCTGCTCCTCTGCTCAGGAACCATCGTCAGTAACAGCCGGATTATTTCTGTCAGCAAATTCATCCGATGGTTTGTAACTTCTTCACCAAGCACATGGCGTCCACGATAGAACCAACCGCGGCTTTCCCTGGCTGACCCAAGGGAATACTCATAAAACCGGGCGCGATCTTTTGCGCTTATTTTTGAATAACCCTCTTCAACATTTGCGCATATCGAGCCTGCAGAACGGTATAATTGATCGGCCAAAGAGCGGGTACAGGGTTCTTTGGCCAGTCGCTGAACGTCATGCCATGTAATATCACTTACAAAAAGAGCCAGCCGATAAGCTGTCACAGTCCACAAGACATCCTGTCGGATGACTCCCGGAACAGTTGATTCCCACTCGTTATACGTCATTTATCTTTCTCCAGTTTACGTATTACTCGTTACGGATTACGCATCACTCGTCACGCTTTGGCGCTTCCAGCAGCGACATCCGCACATCATCACGCGGGAAATGCAGCGTAAAGGCCGTGCCGCGCTCCGGCGTACTGCAAATTTCGATCTCACCGCCGTGGTCGCGCAGAATCCTCTGCACAATCATCAGACCAAGCCCCGAACCGGTCGCCTTGGTCGTGTGATAGGCCTCATAGATCGCGCCGAGATTCTCCGGAGAAATGCCCGGCCCGTTGTCCGCAAAACAGATACTCACAAAACGCGCCGACACTTCGATGCTGATTTTCAGAATGCCGCTGTCATCCATCGCCTGAATCGCGTTTTTGATGATGTTGAAGAAAGCCTGCTTCACCTGCGTCTCGTCAGCCGGAACCGGAGAAATATGTTCCGGCTGCATGCGCTCCACCAGAATGCGGCGGTTTTCAATTTCGTAGTGCAGCAGCTCCAGCGTTTCGTCCAGCAGCCGCTCCATCTGCACCGGTTTACGGTCGGGAAGCGACGGACGGATCGCCCGCAGAAACTGCGTAATAATCCGGTCAAGGCGGTGCACTTCGCGTTTTGAAACCTCAACCATCTCCTTCAGACTTTCGCGCGCTTCGGAATCGGCCAGTTCCGCCAGCTCGCGCTCCATCAGCTGCAGATGAATCGTCACCGCATTGAGCGGATTACCGATCTCGTGCGCCACGCCCGCCGCCAGCAGCGTCAGCGCCTTCATTCGTTCCGATTCGATGGACTCGGCTGTTGTCTCGCGCTCACGCGTCACATCGCGGAAAATCACCACCGCCCCCTGCTCGCGTTCTTCAATGGCTGAAAGCGGCACTACATAAAATTCCACGAAACGGTGATCCGGGTAAGTCACCTCGATTTCCCGGCGAACCAGCCGTTCCCATTCGTCGCCGTCCAGACTGAGCACCTTATCCCAGTCAATGTCGCGGATATAACGGGCAATCGGCTGGCCTTCGGCCGCATCCAGTTTGAAACCGAAAAGCGCTTCCGCCATACGGTTGGCATAGCGGATGCGCGCGCCGCGCCCGACCACCACGATACCTTCCTGAATCGCCTGAAAAATCGTCTCCAGCAACCCCTTCTCACGCGCCAGATGCAGAAATTGCGCCTGAACGCTGTCGGCGTCCATCTGCTCAAGACGATTGATTAATTTGTCTAAAAACTTCGATTTCACAGGGAAATACTCCGCTTAAACCGGGACAATTTGTACCACACACCCGCCGGATTTCAACCGCTTAATAGCGCCAGAATGACCAACAACTTTCAGACCGCAAGTTTGACTTCCGAGCAAGATAAAGGTAGTTACCTATGAATAATTCCAAACTGCTAGACACCTACTCTGGAGAAATAGCTATGCCAAAGACTAATTCCTACCCGAAATGGCTAAACCGAACTGCACACTCGGTGGCCTGTTGTCTCGCTGGGTACGCGATAGGGTTCATGCTACTTCAAGGACCAGCAGAATTATTAGTTATCCCCGTCACAGTTCTAGGAACTATCTATGCTGTTGGGTTGCTACTCTATTGGCTCCAACGCTTAATAGGTGCTCTAAAAAAAGCCAATGACGCCTAAATTCTTTCGAAACTTTACTTCCGTTTAAGGACGGCGCGCCAGCCGGTCGGTTCTTCGTAGACCGGCATTTGCGGATGGCTGACTTCGCGGGCCTGTTCGATGATGTAGAAGGCGTCGGCATCTTCCGCTTTGATGAGATCAAGAATCCATTTGATGTCTCTGCGACGGCAGACCACCAGCAGTTCCGTCACCGGGCCATTCCGCCCTTCGCCCTCAAACGTGGTAACAACCTGCCCCGCGACGCGCAACTGCCGGGCAATCGCACCGCCGGATTTACGGGTGAACGCGCGCAGTGCCACATGCCCCAGCGCGAGTTTGCGCTCCAGCGCAATGCCGACGACGTTGCCGGTGGCAAAGCCGAGTCCGTAAAAAACCGCCAGCAGTGGTGCAGTGTGGATCTGTTTTACAATGGTGGAAATAATGGTCACCCAGAGCGTGACTTCCATAAAGCCGAGCGCAAACGCCAGCCGCGTCCGCCCCTGCACGGTGACAATCGTCCGGAGCGTACCGATGGAAACGTCTACAATGCGGGCGCAGAAAATCAAAAGCCCGATCAATAGAATGTGCCAGCTCAAATCCGGCCTCCGTTAGAGCGGGCTGGGAAAAACGGTAGCCTGTGCCGCTCTGAACACACGTGGGGCAGACGCCCCCGTCTGCCGAATTTCGCAGGCGAAGGCGCCTGCGCCACAAACAAAGTAAATGGCCATGACATTTCCTGATGCTCTCTAGCCGTGGTTGGTGGCATCAATGACTTCCAGAACGCCGGGAATTTTTTCTTTGAGCAGACGTTCGATACCGTTTTTCATCGTCATGCGCGCGCCCATGCAGCCGCGGCAGCCGCCCTGCAGTTCCACGTAAACTTTGCCGTCTTTGACGGTGACAATCTTTGCGCCGCCGCCGTGAGCAGCCAGCGCCGGACTCACTTCCGCACTCATTACTTTTTCCACCGCTTCAAGAATTTCCGCATCGTTCATAATTTATATCCTCTCATTTAATAAAACGTAATTCATCGCCCCATAGGTTGTCAAAAGAAGGCCGCCGTTGCGGACCTCATATTTCTTCCTCAACAAGCCGGACTGTTTTCCGGGATTTGCGTATTTTTTTATAGTATTTACGGAGTGCCCGGGCAAAACGGATTAAATCGCGAAACGGAGCAATCAGACTCTTGTGGCGTTTGGGCAACTTGGTAACGCGAACCGAACCGACCCGAATACGCCGGGAAGCGATATTGAGCAGTGTTTCAAATTCGGATGGAAGCGACGACTCCTCCTCGAGAAGAAACGGCAGCACATCGCAGCGGTAAAAACGGAAACCGCATGGCGGATCAGGCACATATACGCCCAGCAGACGGTCGAGCCAGAAACTCATCATCCGGATCGTCCAGCGCCGTACCACCGGCACGCGCCGGACATCCGCCATGCGGTTACCGATGAGTACCGGCAGATGAGTCCGGTAATAGGTCTCCAGAAATTTTGAAATCTCAGACGGATCATGAAACCCGTCGGCATCCAGCGCGATCACCGCATCGAATCCCTGCGCCAGTATGTACCTGAATCCCTCAGTCAGCGCGGCCCCTTTACCGTGATTCACCTTGCGACGGATTACCAGCGCTCCGGCGGCTTCGGCGCGCGCGGCGGTTTCATCCGTCGAAGCATCGTCCACCACAATCACATCCGGTACGCATATCCGGGCCTGCGTCACCACGTCGGCGACGGTCCGTTCCTCGCAAAAAGCCGGGATCAGTATCGCAACCTTTTCCACTTCTCTGCGCTGTTCAATGATTGCCATGTCAATTCGGGTTCCCTTCGCAAATTCGAAACACTAAACACGAAATCCGGAATTATTTCGAACCATTTGGTGTTTTGAATTTCATGATTTAAAGTTTTGTTTCGTACTTCGGTATTGCCATTCACTTCGCTCATTGCCATCGCTTTTCGATGGCCTCTGCCTGCGGCGGTCAGATTTTAAAATTCAAGCAAACTTCAGTTTGCGCGAGCCAGCTCGTCGGCCCGGTAAGAAGAGCGCACCAGCGGCCCGGCCGCCACGCCTTCAAATCCGATTGCCCTGGCCCGTACAGCCAGTACATCAAAATGCTCCGGAGAAATAAAGCGTTCAACCGGATAATGATCCCTCGTCGGAGCCAGATATTGTCCCAGCGTCAGCAGGCGGACACCTGCCGTATATAAATCTTCCAGACATTGGAAAATTTCTTCGTCGGTTTCGCCCAGTCCCAGCATCAGACCCGACTTGACCTGCACCCCGCCCCGCTCCGCCGCCTTGCGCAATGTGGCAAGCGACTTTTCATAACTCGCCTGCGGACGGATCACCGCCTGCAACCGCTTTACGGTTTCAACATTGTGGTTGAATACGTCCGGCTTTGCATCCAGCACCGTATCGAGGTGTTCCACAAAATCAGGTGTCAGAACTTCGACCGACGCTCCCGGCATCGCCTCCTTCACCGCACGAATCGTCACTGCAAAAGCGTTCGCGCCGCCGTCAGGCAGGTCATCACGCGTCACGCTGGTAATCACGATGTGTTTCAGATTCAGCCGCTTGGCGGCTTCGGCCACGCGCGCCGGTTCACCGGCATCAACCGGTTCCGGTTTGCCGGTATTCACATTGCAGAAGCGGCAGTTGCGCGTGCAGGTATTGCCGAGAATCATTACCGTCGCCGTTCCGCGGTTCCAGCACTCGTGACGGTTCGGACACTTCGCGCTGGCGCAAACCGTATTCAGCTGAAGACTCGCCAAAAGTTTCTGCACATCCGGATACTGCTCATCCGTCGCAATCGGCCGCCGCATCCACGACGGCAGCCGCTGCGCCTTTGGTCTCAGTTTTTCAGATAGAGGCAGATCATTCATTTCAAATCAGACCGGTTGCCATTTCGTTCATTTCACCATATACACTGCCGAATTCTATGCAAAACCCAATCAGGAATAAGGATAACCGCTTTTCCAACCATTGGAAACTTTTCTTCCACCGTTTGACGTCACGTTCCGTTCTCTATATTTGCTCTTTATGAAAGGCGTTTGTATGATCGGATTATGAAAACGGCGCGTTACTGGCATTTGAGGGATGATGCCTTGATTGAGTGTACGCTCTGCCCGCGGCACTGCCGCATCGCGGACGGGAAACACGGTGCCTGTCTGGTGCGACAGCGGAATGGTGACGAACTGATCGCCGCGTCCTACGGACTCATCTGCGGACTGGCGGTGGATCCGATTGAGAAAAAGCCTCTCTACCATTTTCTTCCCGGCTCCAGCGTGCTGTCGTTCGGCACCGTCGGCTGCAATCTGACATGTAAATTCTGCCAGAACTGCCATTTGAGCCGCGCCGCCAGACTAGAGGGAACCGCCATTACGCCGGAAGAGATAGCCGAAGCAGCGATCCGGTCCGGTTGCGAAAGCGTGGCTTTCACCTACAACGAACCGCTCGTCTTTCTGGAGTTCGCCGTGGATACGGCCAAGGTCTGCCATGCATACGGATTGAAAACAGTGGCGGTGACAAACGGCTGGATTGAAGCGGATGCGCGCAAAGAATTTTATGCGTACATGGACGCCGCCAACGTGGATTTAAAAGCTTTCACCGACCGATTCTACCAGAAACTGTGCGGCGCGACGCTCCAGCCGGTACTCGACACACTGGTTTACATCATGCGGGAAACCGGCGTTCATCTCGAAGTGACAACCCTGCTTATACCGGGATGGAACGATTCGCCTGCCGAGATTGATGCCATGACCAAATGGGCGGTTGCCAGCCTCGGGCCGGACGTTCCGTGGCACTTCAGCGCTTACCGCCCGACCCGCGAATGGAACGAAGCACCGCCGACGCCGGTGGAAAGTCTGCTTCAGGCCAAGAGTATCGCCGAACACAACGGCCTGCGGCGCGTCCACCTCGGCAACATTCATATCGCCAAATAAAAAAGCCGCGCCCAACGGACGCGGCGGCAATTCCAAACTTTGGAAAAGGCAGTTATTCGGCAGCTTTTACAGCATCCCAGACGCGGGTATATTTATCGTTGTCTTTACCCAGATCGCGGATGACTTCGCTCTTCGCGATAACCGCCGGATCAATGAAGATAGCGGGGTTCGTCCGGAATGCTTCGCTGACCAGTTCCTGCCCCTCGAGATTGGGCGAGAGGTAGGAGACAAACTCCATGTTTTCGGCGGCATTGGCCGGCTCATGAATGAAGTTGATGAAGGCATGGGCGAGCTCGACCTGATCGGCGGTGACCGGAATGACCATATCGTCACTGGCAATCGAAGTGCCTTCTTTCGGAACCAGGAAGCCGAGGTCTTTATTCTCGGTCATGGCCTGCAGGATGTCGCCGTTATAGGCGTGCACGAGCAGGAATTCGGAGGAAGAAAGTCCGCGCAGGGCTTCTTCGACTTCAAACTTGGCGATATTTTTCTTCCACGCAATCAGCACCTGCTGCGCTTCAGCGAGCTCTTTAGAACTGGTTGTGTTAAGGCTGTAACCAAGACCTTTGAGTGCCGCGCCGATGGATTCGCGCATATCGTTGAGCAAGGTGCAGCGGCGGGTGATATCCGGCCGGCCGAAAAGTTCCCAGGTGGGCGGCAGTTCGCCAAGCCGGGCTTTGTTGTAACCGATACCGGAGACGCTGATCAGGTAGGGCACGCCGTATTCCATCTGCGGATCCTGCGTGAGCGCCAGATATTTGCGGTCCACGTTTTTAATGTTCGGAATGAGTTCCTGTTTAAGCGGCTGAAGCATCCCCTGCTCTTTCATGATACCGGCCATATAGGAAGTGGGGAAGATGAGATCGTAACCCTGCGCGCCGGCTTTGAGCTTGGCGTACATGGCCTCGTTGGAGTCAAAGGTGTCGAGCACGATGCGGCAGTTGTACTGCTTCTCAAATTTTTTGAGAACAGCGGGATTCATATAGTCCGCCCAGTTGTAGATGTTGAGGACAGGACGGGGATCGGAGCAACCGCTGAGCAGCATCGCACAGAGAAGCCCCGGCAGGATCATCGCGGTCATTTTCTTCATGATAGTTTCTCCCTTATTGTGCGGCTGGCGCTCACCAGCACAAACGTGACCAGCAAAAGGATCACTGAAAGTGCGTTGATGACGGCCGGCGCGCCGTGTTTCATCATACTGTAAATGTGAATCGGCAGAGTTGTCGAGCCCGGCCCGGCAACAAAAAAGGTCACAACGAAATCGTCGAGCGACAGCGTGAAAGCCAGCAGTCCGCCTGCGGCGATGCCGGGCATGATCAGCGGGAGCATAACGCGGCGGAAGGCTGTCCAGTGGCTGGCACCCAGATCCTGCGCCGCCTCCATCAGGCTGAAGTCAAAGTCCTGCAACCGGCTGAGAACGACCATGGCGACATAGCTGACGCAGAACGTGACATGGGCCAGAAAGATGGTGAAAAGGCCGAGCTTGACGTTCAGCGCGACGAAGAACAGCAGCAGACTCATACCCATGAGAATGTCAGGAACAATGAGCGGCGCGTAAATCATACCGTAATGTGTCATCTGGAGCCGTGAACGGTAACGGTTCAGCGCAAAAGCCGCCATGGTGCCGACCACCATTGAAACAACCGTCGCACCGACGGCGATGACCAGCGTGTTCTGCAGTGCATGCCATATCTGGCGGTCCTGAAAAAGCCGGACGTACCAGCGAACGGTAAAACCGTTCCACGGCCCGCCGTAGCGTGAATCGTTAAAGGAGTTCACCGACAGAATAATGAGCGGCAGGTAGAAGAAAACCAGCACGGCCAGCGTGGTGTAGAACGGGACGCGGCTGCGTTTCATTGCGCCGCCTCCTTCCCTTTCTTCGGTGCAACCGGCGGCTGCCGGTAATGATGCACCAGTGTAATCATCAGCGGAACCATGACGGCCAGCGTCAACAGCGCGGCCAGTGCGCTGGCGTGCGGCAGGTTGCGGTCGACAAAGGTGCGCTGGGCAATTTTATTACCGATCATTTCACTGCCCGGCCCGCCGACAATGTCGGGAATAACATAGGAGCCGAGCGCCGGAATAAAAACCATCAGGACGGCCGTCCAGACGCCGCGGCTGATACCCGGCAGAAAAATCCGCCGGAAGGCTCTGAAATGGGAAGCGCCCAGGTCGCGCGCGGCTTCGATGAGCGAATAGTCGAATTTCTCGGCGGCGGCATAAACCGGCAGAATGGCGAAAGGCAGGTAGGTGTAGATGATCACCAGCAGAACCGTGACCGGATTGTAGAGGAGCGTGGCGTCGGGCGAGCAGAGGTGTAAAAAAACCAGCGCCTGCTTGAGCATGCCTTCGGGATGCAGCAGTACTTTCCAGGCAAAAATACGAATCAGAAAGTTGGTCCAGAACGGAATGATAACAAGGAGAAGAAGAATATCGCGGCTGCGCTTCGGGGCGCGGGCAATGCAGTAGCCGCACGGTACCGCCAGCAGCAGGCAGATGGCGGTGGAAACGACGCTCAGCCAGACTGTGCGCCAGATGATGGCCGGATAGTTCGGGTTGCGCAGACTGAACAGCGTGTTGAGCGTCCACCCGTCTCCGATGCCGCCAAACGGCGTCGAAGGCTTAAAGGTGATTGCGAAAACAATCATCGTCGGAATAATGAAGAAAATCAGCAGCCAGATGAAGGACGGGCCGGTAATCAGCCATTCGTGCCACTTTTTCTTTGCAACCGTTGTCATGCACGTGCGGGCTCCGCTTCCGTATCCGGCAGAACAAGCAGGTTTTCGTCCTCGGCTTTATAGCGTTCCAGCATGCAGGAGTCGTCGGCAAACCATGACAGCCAGACCTTTTCGCCCCAGGTGATCGGACGCGTATCGAGCAGATAGCGGCTGTGCTGCTGGTGAAGGCCGAGGCGGTAGTCTTCGACGCGCACCCAGTATTTCGTGTGTGAACCAAGATAGATGACATCTTCGACAGTTCCCTGCACCAAATTACGGTTCGGCAGCGGTTCAGGCAGCTCGCGCCAGATTTTGAACTTTTCGGGCCGCAGACTAAGATGAACGGCATTACCCGGCAAAAGGCCTTTGTCGTTCCACGCCAGCACATCGGGAAAGCCCTCAATGCGCAGGCGGCAGTACGGCCCGTCCATCACTTCGGTCACTATCCCGTCGAAAAAATTGGTGTCGCCGATAAAGGCGGCGACAAAACTGCTGCGGGGCGCTTCATAGATTTCCACCGGACGGCCGATCTGCTCAATGCGCCCGCGGTTCATCGCGGCAATGCGGTCGCTGATGCCCATCGCCTCGCCCTGGTCGTGCGTGACATACACGAACGTAATGCCGACTTCGTCATGAATCGCATCGAGTTCGACCAGCATCCGCTGGCGCAGTTTGAGATCGAGTGCGGCCAGCGGTTCGTCGAGCAGCAGCACCTGTGGACGGTTGATCAGCGCACGGGCAATGGCGACGCGCTGTTTCTGCCCGCCGCTGATTTCGGTCACTTTGCGGTCGGCATAATCTTCCATCTGAATCAGTTCGAGCATCCGCGCAACTTCCTTATCGATCTCGCCTTTGGTCCAGCGCGCCATGCGCGGGCCGAAAGCAATGTTGTCGCGGATGGTGAGGTGCGGAAAAAGCGCGTAGTTCTGGAAAACCGTGTTCACCTTGCGCTCGTGAGGCGGCAGACCGGTAATGTCGCGTCCGTCGAGAATGATGCGGCCCGCATCAGGAGCCTCAAATCCGGCGCAGCAGCGGAGCAAGGTGGTTTTGCCGCAGCCGGACGGACCGAGCAGGGAAAAAATTTCACCTTTATTGATGGAGAGCGAAACGGAATCGACCGCGCGGATTTCGCCGTAGTGTTTGGATACCCCTTCGAATACAAGAAAATCGGCCATCGTTTTCCGCTCCGTACCGGTTATGAATGTGCCGCTTTTCTAAAGCAAAAATCCCGCCGACACAAGCGCCCGCAAATAAAATATCAGGGTTTCCGTATATAGACATAAATGTCGTTGTAACAACAATCGCCTGCTACGGCGAAGCCGCAACCAAAACATTGGAAAAGGTGTGTGGTAACGATAGAATTCTGAACTTATGGAAAATATCCTTATCCAAACCTTGGAACTGACCGTCAACGGCCGCGATCGCAAATGCCCCGTATACATTCCATCTATGCTGAATGCTGCGCATCCCGCCCCGCTCCTGCTGGTTTTCCCCGGCACGATCAGCTTCGGCGGCTGCGCGGTTGTCGTCAGCCATGACCGCTGGTTCCTCGATCGCATCGCCACGCACATTCTGGCGTTTGAAGGCGACAGCAAAGTCACCTGGTTCGAAGGCAACTACGAAGCCTACCACGAACAGCGCCGCCGCCTGCTCGGCGACGAAGCCGACAAACCGCACCGGATCAAGTTCCGACCGGTCTCACACAAGTAACCCCTTACCCGGAAACCGCAATGCACAAGGCAGTCAGACAGCTTACTTACGCACTTGTTGCCATTGGCATACTTGCGAACGTTTACTTCATGTTGACAAATGGAGAGCCCGACAAGCTTTGGTGGTGGACTGGAGAACTCGTGTTCTTCGTCTGGACAGCAATCCCCTTTGTCGGCATTGCAACTGCAACTAAGTGTTTATCCAAAGGTCTCACCAGTGCGTTCATCCTTTTTATAACATCCATAATCATTACCTTTGGCGGAGTTTACGCCCTTGTTGAAACCTTTATCGTGCATCTTGATCCGCAGAGCGGCATTATTTTCATTTTTCTGCCATTTTACCAACTTGTGCATGTGGCAGTTGGAGTTGGCTTAGCGCTTCTGACGAAAAAACTTTTATAGCGCGCTTATCCAATTTCATCCCGACCTGCAATAAACCCGGCAACCGGGCGTTCTTCGTTCCAAGGAGCTGAATATGAAAATCCGTTTGCTGGTTCTTTTCTCGCTGTTTCTGGCCGGCCTGAATGCTCAGGCTCAAAAGAACATCACCTACGCCGGAACCCCCAGCGGGCCGCAACTGCTGGATCTCTATCTTCCGGCGAATGCCAAAGCTCCGGTTCCGCTGATTATCTGGATTCACGGCGGCGGCTGGAAAAACGGCTCCAAAGAAAACTGCCTGCCGGTCCGGCTGGGGTTCACGGAGCGCGGCTATGCAGTGGCGAGCATCAATTACCGGCTGACCGGCGAAGCCGCCTTCCCTGCGCAGATTGAAGACTGCAAAGCGGCGGTGCGCTGGCTGCGCGCCCACGCCAAAGAATACGGCCTTGATGCCGGCCGTTTCGGCGCATGGGGTTCTTCGGCGGGCGGCCATCTGGTCGCTCTGCTCGGCACCAGCGGCGATGTGGCCGGGTTTGACACCGGCGCAAACCTCGAAGTTTCCAGCCGGGTGCAGGCGGTTTGCGATTATTACGGCCCGTCCGATTTTAACACTATGGGTGATGTTCAGGGGTTTGAACGGCATGCACGCGCCGACTCACCGGAATCCGCACTGCTCGGCGGAACTGCTTCAGAAAAACCTGAGACCGCGAAAGCGGCCAGTCCGGTCAGTCATGTCACGCCGGATGATCCGCCGTTTTTAATCGTCCACGGCGACAGCGACCGCACCGTACCGTTAGACCAAAGCCGCCGGATGGATGCGGCGCTGCGCAAGGCAGGAGTAAAAACCGAACTGATTGTTTTTCCGGGAGCCGGACACGGCGGCCCGGCGTTTTCTTCGCCCGAAACGGCAAATAAAGTCGCCGCATTTTTTGACAGTCATCTTAAGTAATCCGTCGCGAAACCTTTTTAGACCATTGGAAAAGGCGCGGGTTGCCGCTAGACTGCTGCACTTATGGAAAATATTTCTATCCGCACCTTGGAACTGACCGTTGACGGACGCAGCCGCAAATGTCCCGTGTATGTTCCCGGAACGCTTGATCCCGCGCATCCGGCTCCGCTGCTGCTGGTTTTTCACGGTGCGGAAGGAACCGGCGTTTCCATGATCAAAAAATTCCGCGCGCTGGCGGACCGTGACGGATTCCTGCTGGCCGCGCCGGACGGCCTCGGCGGACGGTGGAACGCTCTGCAACCGGATGAAGTGGAAGCCACCGGCAACGCTGACGAACCCGCTTTTGTTAACGCCATCCTGACCGCACTGAGCAAAGAATTTACCGTTGATTCCCGCCGCATCTACGCCTGCGGGTTTTCCAACGGCGGCGCGCTGTGCCAGCTTCTCGCTATCCGCCCTGAATCACAGCTCGCCGCCATCGCCTGTGTCGGCGCTACGCTCCCCGCCGTTCTGCAAAAGCAAATCGCGTCCGCGCCGCCTGTTTCGGTTTTGCTGCTTACCGGAAGCCGTGATGAGTTTTTCGGCTCCGGCGGTTCAAAAATCGGGCCGTTCCTACCGGTTGATGAAACGGTTTGGCTTTGGCAGGAACATAACCGCCGACAGAACCAAACCGGTATTGAAGTTCAGTCCCGCTGGATCGAAGGCGGCAGGCATTCCTGGCGGCTCAGCGCTGATCTTGATACCAGCCTGACGATCTGGGAGTTTCTGCGCACCCATACAAAGTCCGCTCAAAATTCCTGATTCCATTGGCGTGCATTCGCGGTTAGATTCCCCCGCATGGGAAAACTGGAAAATACCTTTTCGTGGTCGTTCAGCGCGGCGGCCGATTTTGACGAGTGCCGCCGGCGGCGCTACTGGAGCAAGTACGGCATGTGGGGCGGCTGGGAAAAGAACGCCGCGCCGGAAACGAAAAAAGCCTACCAGCTCAATAAGATGGATAACCGCTGGGGACTGATGGGTCAGGCGGCCGAAAATTCGGTAATGCGAGTCCTGCGTCAGCATCAGGCGGGTAATCCGATCACCGCCGACGAAGCGTTTGAAACCGTCGCCCGCCCTTTCCTGCGGCAGAAATGGACCGAATCGAAACGCGGCGAATGGAAAAACAGTCCGAAGCAGTTCTGCTGTCTGCGTGAGCACTATTACGGCGTGATGGGCGACGAAAAGGCCGCGGCCGAACAAATGAGCGCGCAAATTAAAAACTGCATCGTGAATTTCATCGGCAAGGTTCTTCCAAGGATTGGAACCGTCACGCGCGAGCAGGAGTTACCGGTGAAGACGCCGGATGCGGGCGGCGACCCGGAAAATATCGAATTCAAGGGCGTGAAGATGTACGTGATTCCTGACTACGCCTACCGCCTCGGCGGACAGTTTCACATTCACGACTGGAAGGCGGGAAAAGTCAAAGAATCCCACCGCGAACAACTGGGGCTTTACGCGCTCTGGGCTCGCGAAAAATTCCGTGCCAAACCGGAAGACACCTTCCTTTATGTCGAATATCTCAACGAAGGACTGGTGGCACCGTTTCAGCTGACCGCCGGAGATTTTATGCTGCTCGAAGCGCGCATTGAGGATTCCGTGGCCGGAATGACCGAATACTTAGTTGATTTCAACCGCCAGCGCAACGAGCCGCTTCCCAAAGAGGAATGGGAACTGGCCGCCGATCCCGATTCCTGCAAAAGCTGCAACTTCTACGAACTCTGCAAAGAGGAGCTGGAATAAGTTGCGGGATACAGAATGTTCGCAACTAGAATCCTGTATCGCGAATACCGCGTTTCCGTCCAGAGAATCACTTGCCCGACTTTGAGGGAATCAGTTTGATCCGGGCAGGAACAATCACCGGCAGATCCTTGCCTTCCGCCCAGTAAATTTTTCCGGTGATTTCAATCTTCATGCCGGTGAAGGTCTGCATCTGGGGTTTGTTTCCGCGCACATAGCAGACAATGATATCGGCGAAATGATCATCGACCAGTTTGTAGAGCATGGCATCCACCGGTTTTAAAATGCCGTAATACGTTCCTTCAGCGCCCTGCGGTTTGGCCGTATCTTTGGTCAGCTTTTTCTGCATCGTTTCCGAATACGCCCCGATGATCTGCTGAACGGTTGGATCCGCGACAACCTGTACGACCGTCTGCGTTGCCTGAACCGCCACCGGAGCCGCAACCGGCTCGATGATCACCGGCGCAGGGGCGTCAACATACTTGCGGCTGATCCAGACCACCGTGTTAGAAGTCGGAGCAACCCGCAACCACTGCGCCATCTCGCCGCGCACAGTCAGAACATCCCCTTTATGCGCCGTGCCCACTGTGCTGTGGCTGAGGCTCGGGCCGGAACGGATATTGAGCAGTTCAGGCAAAACGGAATTACTGCTGACAAATTCGCTCTTGACCCAGAGATCAACGGTTTCAGGAGGCAGCACACCGACCCAGTCCGTAAGACTGTTGTCTTTGAGCACCAGCTCGTCGCCGGTCATCGCGCGGTCAAGCAGAACGGCCGTAACCTCCGGCGCAGCGCGCAGACTCACACGGACACCTGTCACTTTCACTTTTCCGGTTCCCGGTGCAGTTTCCTGTGCGTAGGCGGCCAGCGTCAGCGCGAACAGTGCAAATAGAATTTTTTTCATAGCGGCTCCTCCTTCAGTCCGAACAGACGGACACCATTCTGTGCGGTTGTTTTCGCCAGCGACTCTACTGCACAGCCACGCAGTTCGGCAAGCCGTTTGGCAGTATCCGCCACAAAAGCGGGTTCGCAACGTTCGCCGCGATGCGGCACCGGCGCAAGATACGGCGCATCGGTTTCGATCAGCAGGCGGTCGTCAGGCACAAACTTCGCCACCTCGCGCAACGGATCAGCGTTGGCAAAGGTGACGATGCCGCTGAAACTGATGAAAAAACCCAAGTCAAGCAGTGCCTTGGCCATTTTCTGATCGCGGGTAAAACAGTGAATTACTCCGACACAAGCCGGATCGCCTTTCCAATGCCTGGAAAAATCGGTGAGGATCGAGAGCGTGTCATCGTCAGCGTCGCGCGTATGGACAATTGCCGGCTTGCGGACATGAATAGCGGTTTCCAGGCACTGGAAAAACAGCCGCTGCTGTTCTTTGGCTTTTTCCGGTTCGTGGAAATAGTCGAGTCCGGTTTCACCGATGGCAACGGTTGTGTCCTTCGCCGCCAGTTCGCGCAGTGCGGTGATATCATAAACCGGTCCGGCGAGGTGCCGGTCATAACCGGCGGCGGCATAAATCCGCCCGGGAAAAGCGGCGGCCAGCATCTGCGCCAGTTCATTGGCTTCCGGCGAGCCGCCGACCGCAATCATCTTCCAAACCTCGGAAGTGTCCGCGCGCTCCAGAACGCCTTCCAGCGTTCCGTCTTTTACAAAATCATCAAAATGAACATGGGTATCGAAAAACATAATCACGCGCCTACATGTTCAGAAAATTCTGCAGAAGCTGTTTACCGCACTGGGTAAGGATGGATTCAGGATGAAACTGTACACCGTGAACCGGATATTTCGTGTGCATGAGCCCCATAATTTCGCCTTCGGCGGTTTCTGCGGTGATCTTCAGGCATAGCGGCAGACTTTCGCGTTCGACCAGCAGCGAGTGGTAACGTGTGGCGTCGAACGGACTGGGCAGTCCTTTGAATACGCTTTCACCTTTGTGCAGAATCGGCGAGGTTTTGCCGTGCATCAGCCGTCCGGCACGGACGACTTTTCCGCCGAATACATCGCCGATGGCCTGATGGCCTAGGCAGACGCCGAGCAGCGGTACGCGCGGGCCGAATTCGCGGATAATGCCGCACGAAACGCCCGCCTCTCTCGGCGAGCACGGACCGGGGCTTACTAGCACTTTGGCCGGTTTGAGCGCAACGGCTTCCGCGACGGTGATTTTGTCGTTGCGGAAAATCTTCATCTCCGCACCCAGCTCGCCGAGGTACTGCACAAGGTTGTAGGTGAACGAATCGTAGTTATCGATGACCAAAATCATTTTTTTCTCTCGCAAAGGCGCAAAGACGCCAAGGTTATAGGCCGTTCACGACCCGTGTAATTCCATTTTTGATTAACGCATCACCAAAATTGATTAACAATCCCAGTTTCATTTCAGCTAACTTCAAATATGTCAGTAGTTGCTTCTTGTGAACATCTTTTACCATTTCAACGGATTTCAGCTCCACAATTACTTTCCCGTTAACCACTAAATCCGCCCGAAATCCTTCATCAAAAATTCTTCCTTTATAAACAACCGGGATCGGCTTTTGCCGTTCTACACTTAACCCTCTTCGTTCAAGTTCATCGACCAAAATAATTTCGTAAACGCTTTCCAGCAACCCGGGACCTGTTGCCTGATGAATTTGAAACGCAGCATCTACGATAATTTTAGCTATGTCATTTTCATTCATCTCTTTGCGCCTTAGCGACTTTGCGAGACATTTTTTTCTCTAGCGGCGGCGTAGTGCTTCGCGAGAGCAAGCGCTTTCATGACAGCCCCGGCTTTGTTGCGGGTTTCCTGATATTCGGTTTCCGGAACCGAATCCGCCACAATGCCGCCGCCGGCCTGCACGTAGGCCTTGTTCTTATCGAGCACGACGGTGCGAATGGTGATGCAGGAATCAAGGTTGCCGTCGAAGCTGAAATAGCCGACTGCGCCTGCGTAAGGTCCGCGTTTTGTTTTTTCAAGTTCGGCGATGATTTCCATGGCGCGGATCTTGGGTGCGCCGCTG
The DNA here is from genome assembly GCA_903826865.1 of uncultured Verrucomicrobiota bacterium. Taxonomy (GTDB): domain Bacteria; phylum Verrucomicrobiota; class Kiritimatiellia; order Kiritimatiellales; family Tichowtungiaceae; genus Tichowtungia. The sequence continues at coordinate 28,759 of CAIKGD010000073.1, read as the reverse complement.
ACCGTTCCGGCGGGGAACGTTGCTTTCATGACGTCGTACGCATCGTACTCCGGCGAAAGTGTGCCAATGACATCTGAAACGATATGCATGACGTGACTGTAGCGCTCGATAACCATCTGCTCAGGTACTTTGACGCTTGAAAATTCACAAACGCGACCGACATCATTGCGCCCGAGGTCGACCAGCATGACATGTTCAGCCAGCTCTTTGGGATCGGCCAGCAGTTCCTTTTCCAGTGCCCGATCTTCGGCGTCGGTTTTGCCGCGCGGGCGGGTGCCGGCAATCGGACGGAGTTCCACCCGGCGATCCTCGCAGCGCACATGAACTTCCGGAGAAGAACCGACCAGTGCGCTTTCGCCGAGGTCGAGGCAGAACATGTACGGCGACGGATTGATCGCGCGCAGTGCACGGTAAACATCCAGTGAATCTGCTGTATTCTCCACCTCAAACCGCTGCGAAAGAACCGTCTGAATGATGTCACCGGCGCAGATATACTCTTTCGCCTTTTCCACCATTGCGCGGTATTCCGGAACCGTCATGTTCGACTCCGGAACAACCGGCTCGACATCAAGATGCGCATCAATCAGCACGCGGTTCACCGGTTGCAGCAGCGCCGCGCAAAGCTCGTCGATTTCCGCCAGCGCCTCGTCATAAGCTTTGTCCGGATCGCTGTCTACATAGGCGTTAGCCACCACTTTCATGGTGTGATTGACGCGGTCGAAAATAATAATGGCGTTGGTGATCATCATCACCATGTCGGGATTGCCGATGACGTCTTCTTTGACCACCGGCACGCGCGGCTCAAAAATGGAAATCATGTCGTAGCCGATAAAACCGACGGCTCCGCCGGTGAAACGCGGCAAGGCCGGTTCGCGGACGGGCTGATACCGGCTCATACAGGTTTTAAGCGCATTAAGCGGGTCGGTGTTCTTGATGATCGTCGTCGTGCCCTCTTCGCTGATCTCGGTGACGGCACCGTAGGCACGAAGGATGGCGCGCGGCTTGCCACCGATGAATGAATAGCGTCCGATGTGTTCGCCGCCTTCGACGCTCTCCAGCAGCCAGGTGTGCAAGGCGCGGTCTTTTTCGCGCAGAAATTTACGTACGCGCTCGTAAGCGGAAACCGGCGTCTCCTGATCGGCCAGAATTTCTTTCCAGACCGGAATCAGGTTTCCCTGCTTCGCCTTCTTGTGAAAAACGTCTCGGCTCGGCTGCACACTCATTTGGAAAAGTCCCGTTTTAAAGGTGCTCTTGTACCTGCAACCGGCGTCCGGCGCAAGTTCAGCTTTTCCAAGGTTTGGAAAATCTGCCATAGTTCCGGCTCATGAAGATACTTTGCCCTATTGAAAACCTGCGCGTCGAAAGCGTCACCCCGCTTATCACGCCGTGGGAACTTAAAAATGAACTGCCGCTTACAGACGTGCCGATGAAAACAGTCGTGTGCGGACGCGACGCTGTCCGCGCCGTTCTGGAGCGCCGCGATCCGCGCCTGCTCGTTATCGCCGGCCCCTGCTCGATCCACGACCCTGAGGCCGCACTCGACTACGCCCGCCGGCTCGCCGCGCTCGGCGAAAAAGTCAAAGACCGCTATCTGATCGTGATGCGGGTCTATTTTGAAAAACCGCGCACCACCATCGGCTGGAAAGGGTTTATCAACGACCCGCACCTTGACGATTCCTGCGACATGGAATACGGCCTGCGCGAAGCGCGGAAACTGATGCTGGCGATTACCGGCCTCGGACTGCCGGTCGCCACTGAATTTCTTGATCCGATCATTCCGCAGTACACGGCTGATCTCGTCAGTTGGGCAGCAATCGGCGCACGCACGATTGAGTCGCAGACGCACCGTGAAATGGCCAGCGGACTCTCCATGCCCGTCGGCCTGAAGAATGCCACCGACGGAAACGTTCAGCGTGCCATAGATGCCTTGCTCGCCTGCCGCACCCCGCACAGTTTTCTCGGGATCGATCAGGACGGCCGCAGCAGTATTGTCAAAACGCACGGCAATCCCGACGTCCATCTCGTTCTGCGCGGCGGCGGCGGAAAAACCAACTATCACGCCAATGAAGTTGCCGCAGCCGCTGAAAAGCTGCAGGCTGCCGGTCTGCCGGAAATTCTTATGATGGACTGCTCGCATGCCAACTCCGGTAAGGTTCCGGCGCGGCAGGCCGATGTCTGGAAAGAGCTGCTCGATCAGCGCAAACAGCCGGGCTGCCCGGTCATCGGGGCCATGCTTGAAAGCTTTATTGAAGAAGGTAATCAACCGGTCAGCGGCAAACTGAAATACGGCCTGTCGATTACCGATGCCTGCATGGATTGGAAAACCACCGAAGCCCTGCTGATTGCATAATACAATCAACGGCTCGCGCTGATTCTGTTTTTCAGCTGAGCGACGCGGCGGCAGGCCTCATCAATCCGCGCTTCCGGCACACGGCCGGAACGAACCAGCCCGGCGACAATCCGAACTGTTTTCGGAACCAAATCAGGATCATAGGTTTCGTTGTTGGCGATCAGGAGCAGGTCCACACCGGCATTCAGACTGTCCGCAAGCGCCGTCTCAAAACCGTAGTGGTCGGCAATAGCCTTCATGCCCAGATCGTCTGTCATCACGACTCCGTCGTAACCGATCTCTTTCCGGAGCAAACCGGTGATGATGCGCTTCGAAAGCGTCGCCGGCCGGTCCGGATCAAGATTGCGCTGGAAAATGTGGGCGGTCATCACGACATCAGTCGTTTTGCAAAGCTGCCGGTACGGTTCCAGCTCGGACGCCTGCCATGTTTCTGTAACGTCGGTCATATCTTTGTGCGAGTCGGCGGTTGAACTGCCGTGACCGGGGAAATGCTTGAGGGTGCAGAGTACGCCCTGATCGTGGTGGGCGCGGATAAATGAGGATGCGTGGCGAACCGTCGTCGCAGAGTCAGGTGAAAAGGTGCGTTCTTTTTTGACAATAAAATTTTCAGGATGAACGGCCAAATCCACGACCGGCGCCAGGTTCAGATTGATACCCGCCGCTTTCAGCGCAGCGGCCAGCTGCAAGGTTTGCCGGTACGTAAAGTCCGGGTCGTTACGTTCTCCCAGATGCTTTTGTGAAAGTGCAGGCGGGAATCCATACGCCGGTTTGAGCCGGTTGACGATTCCGCCCTCCTGATCAATCGCGATCAGCAACGGACTTTTTGCATAGGACTGGAGTGTTCCGGTCAGCTGCGCCAGCTGATCGGGCGAACGGATATTCCGCTCATTCGTTTGCAGCTGGAGATCAGCGTCGAATAAAATCACCCCGCCGAGATTGTATTCGAGAATGTCCCGGACGACCGGACTGCTCCGGTCAACCGACATCCCCCTGAACCCGACCATCAAAATCGCGCCGATTTTCTGTTCAAGTGAACATTTAACCGCAGGCGGCTCTGCCGTGCAGGAAACAAGCGCGGGAAACAGCAGCAAAAGCAGAAACCTTGTTTTCATGTATCATTCTTCCCACACCGGACGGTACGAATCAATCCCTCGCTCAGCCGTTATGCAAAACATTGTAACTGAATCCGTTTCCGTTAGAATGCGCCGGACTTTGAGGACGAACTTATGAAACGTTTACCCGCTGAATGGGAGCCGCAGGATGCCGTACTGATCTGCTGGCCGCACGAAAAGACCGACTGGGCTCCGCACCTGAACGAGGCTGAAGCCGTTTTTATGGATATTGCTCAAGCGGTCGCGCGCTTCGAAAAACTGATCGTCGTGGTGCCCGATGAACTATGCGTTCGTACCAAGCTGGCGGCGCGCGGCGTCAATATGGCGAACGTCGCGCTTTACCGGATTGAATCCAACGATATCTGGGCGCGCGACTTCGGGCCGATCACGATCTGCGAAGACGGCAAGCCGGTACTGCTGGACTTTACCTTTACCGGCTGGGGCGGCAGGTTTGAGGCCGGACTCGACAATCAGATTACCGCCAGGCTCCACGCGGCGGGTGCACTCGGTAAAACACCGCTGCGAACGGTTGATTTGATTCTCGAAGGCGGAAGCATGGAAAGCGACGGCAAAGGCACCCTGCTGACAACGGCGGAATGCCTGCTCAATCCCAACCGCAATGCCGCGCTGAATAAAACAGAGATCGAAACCCGGCTCGCCGCAGAACTCGGAATCCGCAAATTCCTCTGGCTGGAAAACGGCTGGCTGTCCGGCGACGATACCGATGCACACATCGATACGCTTGCACGCTTCTGCCCGGACAACACGATTCTCTATGTCAAATGTGAAGACCCGGCTGACGAACACTTCCCTGCACTCCGCAACATGGAAGACGAGTTGAAAAAAACGGAAGGATACCGCCTGCTTTCCCTGCCCTGGCCGAAAGCCAGATGTGACAGGAACGGCAACCGCCTGCCGGCCACCTATGCCAACTTTCTGATCATCAACGGCGCGGTGCTGGTGCCGGTTTACAACGATCCTCCCAACGATGCCTGCGCGCTCGCCACTGTAAAAAAGGCCTTCCCCGGCCGCGAAATCATCGGTATAGACTGTTCCGAATTGATTCTGCAGCACGGTTCGCTTCATTGCGTGACGATGCAGATTCCCAAAGGAGTTCTGTGACGAAAAAATTGAAAGCCGGACTGGTTCAGCAGTCGTGCACAGCCGACCGCGAAGCCAACATCGAAAAGAGCATTGCCGCCATCCGCCGCTGCGCGGCGCAAGGCGCGCAGCTGGTCGCTTTGCAGGAACTTCATACGAGTCTTTATTTCTGCCAGACCGAAGATACGCATAACTTCAATCTCGCAGAAACAATCCCCGGCCCGTCCACAAAAATTTTCGGCGCGCTGGCAAAGGAGCTCGGCCTTGTGCTCGTCACGTCGCTTTTCGAAAAGCGCACGGCCGGTCTCTACCATAACACCGCCGTGGTATTTGAGAGCGACGGAACGATTGCGGGCAAGTACCGCAAAATGCACATTCCGGACGACCCCGGTTATTACGAAAAATTCTACTTCACGCCCGGCGACCTCGGATTTACACCGGTCAAAACTTCCGTCGGCACACTCGGCGTGCTGGTTTGCTGGGATCAATGGTACCCGGAAGCCGCGCGCCTGATGGCGATGGCCGGTGCCGATCTGCTGATTTATCCCACCGCAATCGGCTGGGATCCGAATGATAATGAAGGCGAAAAGGCGCGCCAGCACGACGCGTGGATCACCATTCAGCGCTCACACGCCATTGCCAACGGCATCCCGGTATTGAGCATCAACCGCACCGGTTTTGAACCGTCGCCCTGCGGCAAAGGCGGCGCACAGTTTTGGGGCTCCAGTTTCGTCGCCGGCTGCCAGGGCGAACTGCTGGCGCAGGCGAAACCAGACCGTGAAACAGAACTCCTTGTTGAACTCGACGGCAAACGCAGCGAATCCGTCCGGCGCATCTGGCCGTTCCTGCGCGACCGTCGCATTGATGCTTATTGCGAACTCAGCGCCCGCTTTTTGGATTAATCCTTATGACACTCGAAGAATTCGGTTTTACGCCCTGGTTTCAAAACCAGATTGATCCCGCCACAACGGACAAGTGGACGATTGCGCGCGTGACCGCCGTTCATAAAGGCTGGTGCGACATCAGCGACGGCAGCGAAACCTGCCTTGCAAAAACCACCGGCAAGCTGCGGCGCGAAGCCCGGGCGAACGACGGTTATCTGACGGTCGGCGACTGGGTGCGCGCAACGGATTTTAACGGCGCGGATTTTGCGATGATCCATTCCGTGCTGGAACGGCAGAACACCCTGAAACGCAAAACAGCGGGCCGCGAAGTCAGTCACCAGCTGATCGCCGTCAACATTGACACGGCTTTCGTCGTCCATACGCTCGACAAAGGATTCAATCTGCCGAAGCTGGAACGCTATCTGTCGATCGTGAATGAAAGCAACATCGAGCCGGTCGTTCTACTGAGCAAAAAAGATCTGCTGTCGGCCGGCGAACTGAAAGAACGGCTGGCGGAAGTTGAGACCCGTATGCCGAACACGCCGGTTTTCGCCTTCAGCAACACCACCGGTTCCGGACTGCGGAAAGTAAAAGCGCTTTTTAAGCCCGGAAAAACCTGCTGTCTGCTCGGCCCGTCCGGCACCGGAAAAACCTCGCTGATCAACAGTCTGGTCGGCGAAGAAGACCGGTACTTCACCCTGCCCGTCCGGGAATGTGACGGCAAAGGCATTCATACCACCACCTGGCGCGAACTGATTGTGCTGAATAACGGCGCGCTGGTGATTGATACGCCCGGCATGCGCGAGCTCGGCCATCTGGACACCGGCAGCGGAATCAAAGATACCTTCGAGGAACTGACGGCGCTGGAAGGACAATGCCGCTTCCGCGACTGCGCGCACACCAAAACCAAAGGCTGTGCCATCGAAGCGGCCGTTGAGGCCGGAACTATTCCGAAAGCGCGCTACGAAAACTTTATCCGCATGCGGCAGGAAACCGCCGCCAACGAACGTTCCCTGCGTGAGCAGAAGTGGAAGAACAGGTAGGGACGGCTCGCCGAGCCGTCCGTGGCGCTTTCGGCGAAATCGCCCTACCTCATCAACTGATTGAGTATCCCGTAATAGTCCGAGATCGACTGAACGGATTTCTGCATTAGAACCCACGTCACCCAGGTAAGGATGATGACAACCGCAGTCCAGACGATCTTTTTTCGCAAACTGAAGTTCGGATGAAGCCAGAAAAGCGGGATGGCAAACGGGCCGACACAAAGTACCGCCGTAACAAGCCAGCCGGGACGGAGATACCACGGCACCTTGGTTTTCTGCACAAGGAACTGTCCGCAAAACCGGCACAGAATGGCATCGTCCTGAATTTCTTCTGCGCAAAACGGACACTTTTTCATAGATGGGTATTACGCTCTTTCAGCACCGTTTACAACACATCCGCTATTTACTGACCAATCCTTTAAACCCGCCGGAAATCAGCGCAGCAAGGTCGGCCAGAATCGTCGGCAGCAGGCGGGCCTTCGGGCACACCAGATAATGCGGCTCCCACTCCGGACCGAATTTCTCTTTGTACCGGCGCAGCCCCTGAAAGTTGTAGAAATGTTCGCCATGACTGAAGATGAAGGTTCCGGTACGGGCCCACAGCGACGCCAGCGCGCGGTTTTCGAGTCCGGAAAGCGGAGCCATTCCGAGATCGAACCAGCGGTATCCATGCCGGAGTCCCCACAGCATCAGTTCGACGAAGAGAAAATCCATGGTACCGTGAGGTGCTTCCGACAGATGGCGCATCAGATCGAGCGACAGCTCTTCCTGTCCGCCGCTGCACCAGACATTGGCAAAGGCAATCAGCTTTCCATTCTGCCGGACAACCGCCACCGGAAAGTTCCGCAGATAGTCTTCGCTGAAGAATCCGAGAGAGAATCCTTTTTCGCGGGTATTCTTGATGGCGAGCCAGGCATCGGAAATCCGCCGCAGTTCCGGAAGCAAAGCTTCGACCTGCTCCACCGGCACGATTTCGAAGACACAGCCCTCGCTACTGAACTTGCGCTCAATATAACGCAGCTCCTTGCGGGAGGAACCTTCCAGCGTGAACCCGGTCAGGTTAACCCGCCCGGTTTCACCGAGCTTGATAAAGGTGAACCCGGCATCAATATACAAATCCAGCCGGCGGTTGCTGATCTGATAAAAAACCGGCCAGGCGTTAAATTCATCGCACCGCTCACAGAACTGCCAGATCAGTTCGCCCCACTCGTCTTCGACTCCGACCGGATCGCCCATTGCAATCCAGTTGCGGTTTACAACGGCGTACATGATGAAAGAATTTCCGCTGCTGCTGAACAGAAACTTCTTGTCGCCGAGCACAGATAGCCAGGCCTGCGTCGAAAACGATGCTGCCGCAATCTGCCGGGCTTTTTCGATGGCCGCCTTATCGTCATCTGCCGTCGGCTCGTCCGGTTCCGGAGAATCCAGCAGGCGGTAGAGTGCAAACACTGCAAACAGAACCGCAGCGCCGGCCGTGGCGCGGAGAAAGCGCGGCGCGTCGCCATGATGCAGCGTAAACCGCCACCATAATTCATCACGGTATTCGATGTGTTTGTAGGCGAACTGGCCGATCCAAACGGTGCAGCCGAGCGCCGCAGTCACCATCGCCATCCAGCCGCCGGTAAACCGTTCGTGAATCAACGATGTTTTACGGTAGAACTGGCTGCGAAACGGCCAGATTACCGCGAGCATGATCAGCAGAATGGCGGCCTGTTCAACCGCCATTCCTTTCAGCAGAGAAAGTACAGCACCCGTTCCGAGCAGCAGGACCGTCAAATGCCATGCGGCATCCAGCCGCCGTTGTAAACTGCGCGCCAGAATCAAAAGCAGCAGACCGGTCAGACTGCCGAAAAAGTGCGAAAGCTCCACGGCAGGCAGCGGTAAAAAGTTGTTCAGCCAGGCGAGTCGTCCATGATCGGACGGCAAAGCACCTGAAATAAGCAGAACGAGTCCGGCGATGAAACAGGAAATCGCCGCCAGATAAGGAATCAGATAGCCGCTCCAGCGCCCTATAATTTTACCGGCCTGCTGAATAACGGAACGGCGCTGAAAGACTTCCGCACCCGCCAGCAGCAGCGAAGCGCCCATTAGCGGAAGTATATAATAAATCAGGCGGTAAAGCAGCAGAAGCCCGGCGATCGCCGACGGATCAATGAACGGCTCGAGCTGAATCAGAATGACCGAGTCAAAAACTCCAAGCCCGGCCGGAACGGTACTCGCCACGCCGGCCAGCTGTGCGGACATAAAAATCAGAAGCATCTGCGGGAAGCTGATTCCTGCACCGGCCGGCAGAAGCATGTAGAAAACCGAGGCCGCCAGCATCCAGTCCAGTGCAGCCGTTACAACCTGCCCCGCCGCCAGCGGAACCGATGGGACGGCAAACTCCACCGCGCCGATTCGCAGCGGTTGTTTACGAAACAAAGCGAACAGCAGATAGCCGCAGGAAATTCCCAGCATCACCGGACCCAGCACCGGCAGCAGTCCATGGGGAATGTACGGCACGTCGCCGGGAAACAGACTGAATGCCAGACCGCCGGTCGTAATAAAACCCAGCCAGGATGTCAGACCGCAAAAGAGAACCAGCCGGGCAACTTCCGGCGCGGACAGTCCGAGCGAAGAATAAATCCGGTAGCGCGCGGCACCGCCGCCGAGAACGGTTGCATTATGACTGAACGCATAACCGATGAAGGACGCGCCGGCGGTGCGCAAATACTTTATTTTTCGGCCCAGATAACGCAGCGCCATCGTGTCGTACAGCGTCAGCATCAGGTAATTGATTACCGTCAGTCCGCCAGCCAGCAGTAAAGCCATGACCGGCACCTGGTGCAGCTGACGCAACACATCATGCAGGTGATACTGCTTGAGTTTGTGATGAACCACTCCCAGCGCTACAGTGAACAGCGTAACGCTGATCAGGTAGCTGGCGTGCGCACGGAAATTTATAGAATGTTTTCTCACGCGGGTTTCCCGGTTCCGTATCATTACCTGCGACGGCTTGTTCTTAGCAGATTCTCTTTTGCGCGGCAACTACGGCTGGTTCATCAGCCGGTTAAAAAACTTCGGAGCCGGTACTTCGAAAAACATCCGCTTCCCGCTGTGCGGATGATTAAAAGAAATCGACCGGGCGTGCAGCGTCATACGCTCAAACTTTTTCTCTTTCCGTCCGTATTTCGTATCGCCGACCACCGGATGGCCGGCCTCGGCCATATGCACCCGGATCTGGTTTTTGCGCCCCGTCAACAGATTGATTTTCAGTTCGCTGAACTCTTTATTCTCACGGACAACGGTGTATTCCGTTTCGGACCAGCGGCCTTTGGTCTGACTGGTTGAATAAACAAACTGCGCCTCGTTCTCTGCCAGATAGCTCGAAATTTTTCCGGATTTTTCGGTGAAATGACCGTGCACGACGGCCAGATATTCTTTCTCCGTCGTCGGCCAGTCGCCTTTGAGCTTCTGCTGAACCGCTTCCGTCTTGGCGAAAATCAGCAGACCGGAAGTGTCGCGGTCAAGGCGATGTACCACATAAGCGCGCAGTCGCGAACGCGCCGCGCCTTTGCGCATGTAATCCGTCAGCAGGTGCTGGGCGGTTTGCAGTTCGTCTCTGGGCGTGCTCATCGTCAGCAGCCCGGCGTCTTTATTGATCACCAGCAGATCGCGGTCTTCGTAAATAATTTCCAGCCCTTTCGGGCGATGTCTGTGCGGTGCGCTCATAGCTTATTATTCCGCCGGGTGCGGGCACCCGGCCTACAACATGGCTCCTGAAACTGTAGGCCCGGTCACCTGACCGGGCGTTTTCATGAAACAGAAAGAACCTTTCCGGACGAACCGGCGCGGAAGGAAAATTTATCGCCCTTCTTTTTCTGAAACAGCGCCGCGCCGACGGGCGACTCAGGCGTAATCACCGTCACGTCCCGTCCCTCGACATGCAATTCCGTGCCGCCCGCGCAAGGCAGCAGAAAGAAAAGAACCTTCGCTTTATCCAGTTCCACCTCAACCAAAGCGCCTGAATCAATGGGCTGCCCGGAAAAAACCGGAATGGAAAAAGCCCGCAACGCATGAACATCCGCCGCGAGCGCCTTGAACTGGAGTGCATGACCGCGCGCCAGATACGACGCTTCCAGTCCGCAGGTATCCCATTTGGTTTCCGCGCGCGCCTCGCCATCGGTCGCGCCGGCGGAGGCCTGAGCATTCGCCGCCTGCTGACGCCGGAGTTCGTTTTCGAGTTCAGCAATGATGGCGTGCAATAGAGCGGGTTTGTTCATAAGAGAAATGGAATGTTGGAACAGAGGAATGATGGGATGATGAGAGGAAACAATATTCCGCTATTCCATCGTTCCATTATTCCACGGCTGTTCATTGATTGAGGTTTTCGAGTTTGAGTGTCGCGAAATCTATTTTGCGGTAATAGCAGTTGCGCGGTTCGCCTTTGGTGTTCTTGGTGTGGCAGATGCCGCCGCGGTTCGGACGCACGATAAAAAGAAGCGAGTTCTGCTCGCAGTTGACGCGCGCTTCGAGCAGTTCAAACGTTTCGCCGGAGGTAAGTCCTTTGATCCAAAGCTCCTGCCGCGACGAACTCCAAAGCACCAGCATCTTGCGCTTCAGCGATTCTTCAAACGCCAGCTTATTGATGTAGGCGACTAGAATCACCTCTTTGGTGTCAGCGTGCTGGACAGCGACAGGAATAATGCCTTTAGTACCGGCAACCGCCTTCTCCAGCTTGTTCCAGTCGAGTTCGAGATTCTGCCCTTCTTCCAATTCCTTGCTCATGATCTTCTCCGTTTTGAAGGCCGGCAATATACACAGCCGAACCAAGCCTTGCCAGTATTAAGGTAGACGCGACGCCCTCGCCGCGTTGTTTTATAGTTGGAACGCGCCGTCCCGGCGCGTTTAATTCAAGTGTGCACGGAGCGCCCGCTCCACCTCTGGACAGTTGGGCGCAACTATCCCGACCACAAAGTAGACGCGACGAGAACGTCGTGTCTACTTACCTTATTTGAACTTGAAGCTGATTGTTGCGGCGTGTAGTTTACGCAGTGATTCGACCAGACGTCCAGAAAACAACGAATTTAAAGTCCGTTCAATAACACTGTTCGGTCAGCGAATACGAGGCATTTGGTATGCCACACATGGGGAAAGGTGAAGAACAATGACAATTAGCGATGGCATCATGATCGTTGCGGTCATACTGGGGCCGATTCTTGCCGTGCAGGTTCAAAAGCTCATCGAGACGAGCGAAGAAAAGCGGTCACGCAAACTTCGGATATTCAAGACACTTATGACCACTCGTGGTACGCCCATTTCGGTTCCGCACGTGGAAGCTCTCAATATGATAGATATCGAGTTCGGCAGTCGTCGCCTTGTAGAGAAAGATGTCATCACTGCATGGAAGGTTTTGCTGGACCATTTTTCTTCAGGACCACAGGATCAAACCGACCCTCAGTTTCAGGCTAAGCTCGACTCTTGGAGTGACCGTGAAGCGGAGATGCATGCTGCACTGCTGCACAAGATGGGCAAAGCGGTAGGGTATGACTTTGATGAGGTGCATTTGAAGAAGGCTGTGTACTTCCCCAAAGGCCACGGACAGGCGGAAGCCCACAATCTTTTCATCCGCAATAGCGTAGTGGATCTGTTCCTTGGAAAGAAGGTCTTGCCAATCTGGGTAGCTGGAATACAAGGCCAGACCAATGGAACCGCAGCACAAGCCATAAACAAAGCCGAATAACCGAGCGCATGATATTTGGCACTACGCGCCAAAATCAAGACCCGAAGCGTTACAACCTCACAACCACACCTTTTGAGCGCATGTATTCTTTAACCTGGCGGATGGTGAATTCGCCGAAGTGGAAAATGGAGGCGGCGAGTACGGCGTCGGCTTTACCAACGGTGACGGCTTCGACCAGATGATCGAGAGTTCCCGCGCCGCCGGAGGCGATGACCGGTACGCCGACCGCTTCAGAAATCGCACGGGTGAGTTCAAGATCATAGCCGTTCTTCGTGCCGTCGGCATCCATGCTGGTGAGCAGGATTTCGCCCGCGCCGCGCTGTGTACCTTCAATCGCCCATTTGATCGCATCCAGTTTGGTCGGATTGCGGCCGCCGTGTGTGAATACGCCCCAGGTGCCGTCGCCGTTACGCCGCGCGTCGATCGCCAGCACGGTGCATTGGCTTCCAAACTGTTCGGAGCAGGTATTGAGAATATCCGGATCGTTAATGGCGGCGGTGTTGAACGAAACTTTGTCGGCCCCGGCGTTGAGCATACGGCGGACGTCGGCGGGCGTGCGGATGCCGCCGCCGACGGTGAGCGGCATAAAAACCTGCTCGGCGACGCGGCGGACGATATCGACCATGGTGTCGCGTCCGTCGCTGGAGGCGGTGATGTCGAGAAAGGTCAGTTCGTCCGCGCCCTGCGCTTCGTAGGCTTTGGCGCACTCCACCGGATCGCCGGCATCGCGCAGTTCGACGAATTTAACGCCTTTGACGACGCGGCCGCCGGTTACATCCAGACAAGGTATGATTCGTTTTGCCAACATAGATTCCGGAGTTAACCACTATTGGCCCGTCCGGCAAAGCCGCAACCAAAGAATTTTTTACAAAATCATGGCCGACCCCGAGCGTAGCGACGGATAATTTCCGCAGGAAATAGCGAAGCGGTTCAAATCATTTTCAACAGCGGAGCAGAAAAGAGTTCTTCATTATTTTGTCAAAAATGATTTTGTAAAACTTCGCGTGCATTCGCGGTTGAAGTTCCAAGGTTTGGAAATCGTTCTATTTTGCGCGGGGGCTGAGTAGATCAAAAACAAAATTCAGTTTTTTGATATTGAGAGACCGGAAGTCGGAAACATCTTCGTCGCGCACCAGTTTGAACATCCGGATAGCGGCAAAGAAAAGCAGCAGATAAATGGCGCCGAGTCCAAAGAGGGTGGCCACGTTAAGCCAGCGGGTTTCAAACAGGCTCAGCAGGTGCCAATGATCGGAAACCACAATCATGATGCTGGCCAGAATAAAAAGCGTAAAGGCCATGCGGACCATGTACGCCGTCGGGAAAAAGATGCCGCCCAGAATTTTTTTGACAACCGAGAGGCGGATCGGCGCGGAAATCAGGAATGTTCCGGCCACCGCGCCCATACCGCCCCAGACGCCGAAGTTATAGTGGACGATCAGCAGCCAGTCGAGAATCAGATTGATCACGATCTGGAGAATCATGACGGGCATCGTGGCCATGATTTTCTCCTTGGCCTTGATGGCCATGGACAGCGGCGTAGAGATTGTAGACAGCAGATGAATGATGCAGAAGCCGGATGCAAGAACTCCGGCAAGAGCCATGGAATCGCCATATACCATAATCACGGCGGCCGGCGCGAAAAAGAAGCCGAAGATGGCCAGCGGCATCATAAAAAGGATCGTCATTTTGTAGTAGGCCTTGATGAGCCGTCCCAGGCAGTTCTGGTCGCGGCTGTAGGCCTCGGCAAAACCGGAGGTGAAGAGCATGTGCAGTGAATCCGGTATAAAGAAGATGACCAGCGGCGGCAGGGAATAGCCCAGGTCATAAGCTCCGATCACGGCAGGCGTGACGGTGAGGCCGAGGAAAAACACCTCGGTATATTTCATCATCATCATGCGCACAACGGTGTTGCTGAGAATGGCAAAAGAATATTGCGCGGTGCGGAGGCGGCCGATGCCGCAAGGCGGCGAGCGCCAGTTAAAGCTGTAGATGTAGCGGAACATGAGCCACGCACCGATGATATAGACCGGCGCATACGAAAGAATCTGCGTCCAGATGGCGGAGCCTGCGGTCGGTGCAACGCGCAACATAGTGCAAATCAGCGCGAGCCAGAGCACTCCGCGGGCAAGGGTGAGTATGGAGATGTGTTTGGTGCGAAACAGCGATGTTTCTACTGCAGAGACATTTTCTTTCAGCAGACTGAAACCGATCAGCAGTCCGGTCAGCAGCAGATAGGGGCCGAAATCAATGTGGAACCAGTTGTTGAGCCACGGTTTCATGAGCACCATGATCACCGTACCCGCAACCGTCGCCGCAAGCTGCAGCCAGAGCGATTTCCAGATCAGCCGTTTAAGGCCGGCGGCGTTGTGCTGCACCACCAGTTCGGGCACAAACCGGAAAAGCGCGGAAACCAGTCCTAACCCGCAGAAGACGCCCGCCCATTCGCCGATGTTTATACAGATGGCATAAACGCCGTACTGGGTACTGCCGAGGAACCGCACCACCAGTACGGAAATAGCAAAATAAACGAAGAAGAGAATCGCTTTGCTGGCCACCATCCACGGAACACCGGAAACGGCTTCACGGGAAAAAAAAGCGCCGTCCTGTTCCTCACCCGGTATCTGTTCGTTCATATCCATTAGATGCTCAACAGTAGTTTTTCTTTCTCAGTCCGTGTACGTTGCGCCGGATATGGCGCTGTACTTCAAAAAGCAAAGCGTGGAGCCAGCAGAACGCTTTATACTTCCTCTGCAGGTACCACGGTTTATGCGGAAGCGTCCAGCCCTGTTTCTCCGCCCATTCCAGCAGCCCGGCTATTTCGTCGAAATACTCCATATTGCGCATCAGCCAGCGTTTCCAGGGTTTAGGCCGCCCGCCAAAATGAATCACAGCACAGGCGGGATCGGCATCCATAGTATAATGCCGGATCGGCGGCGGCGCTTCAGAAAAGGCCAGCATGGAACTCATAACCGCTTCGTCGAGCAGAAAATAGGCGAAGCTGCGGTCGTTCACTATGCAACCGGCAGCATCATCCGGAATCACTTTGCGAATCTGCGCGTCCCAGCGGCGTATAAAATCAAGGTGCTTGCGGTGCACCGTGAAACAGTGCGCATTGCAGGAGGTGCCGATAGCGGGCGTCTGGCGACTGCCGACATCATTGCGCCAGATTTCGAGCACTTTGTGCGGCAGTGTCCCCCGCTTTTCGCCGGCGGCGTAGCGCTTTTTGAAGAGATAGGCGATTTCCGACTCCGGACGCATCCGTATCTGCAATCCCTCGCCGGCGGCTTCGATCAGCGGCGTAATGTCGCCGGTAACAATACAGTCGGAATCGATCCACATAATCAGATCGGTTCCCGCCGTAAGGATGGCCGCGGTTTTCTGATAAACAATGTTGCGGTGGTCGATCTCATCTGCGGCCGGGAAAAGGGTTACGCCCTCGATCTGGTGCAGCAGCGCGCGATCCGTTTCGCCAAGATTGTGCGTCACCACATGCACCGGCAGTCTGACCCCCCGGCGGCGTAGCGAAAGCAGCAGCAGAAAAGTGCCCCAGACAAAGTTGTGATCGCAGGCGGTAACAATGGTTTTAGAACTCATGTGCGGCGTCCATTTCTCCCCGAATAAATCTTGTGCGCCCGACCGGTTGCGGCAACAATCAAGGTATGAAAAAAGCAGGTGTCATTGCAAACCCTAAACGTCCGCACGCCGCCGACATCTTTGAACGGCTCGCCCGCAAAGCCGGAGCGTTCGGCATTGAACTGTTCGCCGATGAACAGACTGCGGCCTATCTGCCTTCCGCAACCGTCCTCGGTTTCGATCAATTCACGAAGACTGTCGATGTGCTGCTCGCGCTCGGCGGCGACGGCACCGTCCTCTTCTGTGCCCGTCTGCTCGCGGGTGCTGATGTTCCGATCCTTGGAATCAACCTCGGCAGCCTCGGTTTTCTCACCGGCACCGGCGAAGACACACTCGAAAAGGCGCTCGACGCGCTGGCGGCCGGGAAATGCGCACGCGAAATCCGCACAGTGGCTGACTGCACCGTTCTGCACCAGGGCAGCCCGGCGGCCACCTACCGGATTCTGAACGACGCCGTCATCGGCTTCGGCGGTTCCTCGCATATCGTCACGCTCGGGCTCTCGGTAAGCGGCGAACCGATCACCTCTTTCGCCTGCGACGGCATGATCGTCACCACCCCGACCGGCAGTACCGGCCACTTCCTCGCATCCGGCGGCCCTATCATCCAGCCCGGCACAGACGTCTTCGGCATCAGCGTTATCTGCCCGCACACCCTCAGCAACCGGCCGCTGGTTCTGCCGGACTCGCACGTCATTGAAATCGCCGTGCAGCATACGTACAAAAAACTGATTCTTTCCACCGACGGACAGGACGTTGAAGAACTCGACGCGGGCGACAGCCTCCGGATCACCCGCAGTGAAAAACCTGTCACCTTCCTGCACCTGCCCGGCTACAGCTACTTCTCTGTCCTGAGCCAGAAACTTCACTGGCGGGGCTCCAATTACTGAAAGGTGTTTCATGGCCCTTTTTCAATGCAGTTTTTTCTCCGACGCACTAAAAATATCCACCGCCATGAACGTCATCCTGCCGCAGAAATCCATGCAGCAGATCGGCATGGAAAGCACGCCGCCCGAAAACCCTGCCGTGCTCTACCTTCTCCACGGACTCTCGGACGACCACTCTATCTGGTTGCGCCGCACTTCCATCGAGCGCTATGCCGCTTCGTATCCGCTGGCCGTCGTTATGCCTGCGGTCAACCGCAGTTTTTACACTGATATGGCCTGCGGCGGAGCCGCCTATTGGACATTCATCAGCGAAGAACTGCCGCAAATCGTGCAGTCATTCTTCAAGGTCTCCACGGACCGGGAAAAAACCTTCGTCGCCGGTCTGTCGATGGGCGGTTACGGAGCTTTTAAACTGGCCTTGACGCATCCGGAGCGGTTCGCCGCCGCCGCCAGTCTTTCCGGCTGCCTCGACATCAATGCCGTCATCGCGAAAAACAAAGTCGCAGACCGGACTGAATACGAAGGTATTTTCGGCCCGACAGCTGAAGTGCCCGGCAGTTCCAACGATCTGCTCGCGCTGACCGGCCGTTTTCCGAAATCCGCGAAAACAAAATTCTACCAGTGCTGCGGAACCGGCGATTTTCTTTATGACGAAAATATCACCTTCCGCGACCAGGCCCGCTCCAGTGGATTGAATTTAACCTACGAAGAACACAACGGACGAACCCATGAATGGGGTTACTGGGATGCACAAATCCAGCGGATTCTTGAATGGATCCCAATGGGAATAGCGTAATGCAGCCAAAGGAACTTAAAATATGATTCTCCCGATATTTCAACATTCCGCCATTCCGTTATCTCTGTCTTTTTATGTTCATAACCTCAACCCCGTCATTTTCCACCTCTGGGGGCCGCTGGCCGTCCGCTGGTATGGAATCGCCTATCTGCTTGGTTTTCTCAGCGGCTACCTGCTCCTGCTCCAGATGTCCAAACGCGGCGAATTTGCCGTACCGCCGCAGGAACTCGGCAACTTCATCATTCACATTGCCATCTACGGCGTCTTCCTCGGCGGACGGCTCGGCTACGTTCTTTTTTACGCCTGGGATATCTTTATCCATGACCCGCTCTTTCTTTTCCGCGTCTGGGAAGGCGGCATGGCCAGCCACGGCGGCATGATCGGCGTAATTCTGGTGATTCTCTGGACGGCATGGAAAAAGAAAATTTCTTTCTGGAACCTCACCGACGGCCTCGCCCTCGCCGCACCGGCCGGGTTGTTTTTCGGACGCATCGCCAACTTCATCAACGGTGAACTATGGGGCCGTCCGACGGACGTTGCCTGGGCCGTCATCTTTCCTCAGGCGGAAGACCTGACGCCGACACCGCGTCACCCGTCGCAGCTTTATGAAGCCTGCGGCGAGGGCCTTCTGCTCTTCGCATTACTCTGGCTGATCCGCCGCACCGCATGGGGCAAACGCGAAGGCGTTTTGAGCGCCGCTTTTCTCATTCTCTACGCCATCGTGCGCATCGCATCTGAATTTTTCCGCGAACCCGACAGCACCATTTACTTCGGCTGGCTCACCAAAGGTCAGCTCTACTCCAGCGTCATGGTCGCCGCAGCCGTCGTCGTCATTGCGATAAAACGTCTATGGCAACGGAATGATGGAATTAAGGAATAATGGAATGATGGTTTTGAGGAAAAGCAGCAAAACGGCGACTGGGATGATTCGTTTATCATCCGGGAATCAAATGAAGTATATGGAACCAGCCATGAATAGTCCTTCTTCCAGTATTCCAACATTCCAGCATTCCGACATTCCAAGCATTTTGATCAAAAACGCCGATGTAGTGAACGAAGGCATCACCCGGTCCGCCGATGTCCTTATCCGTCATGGACGCATTGACCGGATTGACTGTGCAATTTCCGCAGAGGCCGATCTCATCATCGACGCCGAGGGCAAAGCGCTCCTGCCCGGCATGATTGACTGCCACGTCCACTTCCGCGAACCGGGCCTGACCCATAAAGGCGACATGCAGAGCGAGTCTCGCGCCGCCGCCGCCGGGGGCGTCACCTCCGTCATGGAAATGCCCAATACCAGTCCGCCCGCTGTCACCAATGAACGGCTCGAAGAAAAGTTCGCGCTCGCCGCACAGAAAATGGCCGTCAACTATTCCTTCTACCTCGGCGCTTCGCTTAACAACCTTGATGAAATCAAAGCGGTCGATCCGAAGAATATCTGCGGCGTAAAAGTTTACATGGGTTCGTCAACCGGCGACATGCTGGTTGACCGTTTCCAAACTCTGGAAGAACTCTTCCGCGAATGCCCGGTCAATCTCACCGCGCACTGTGAAGACGCCGGTATCATCCAGAGACATGAACAGATATTCCGCGAGCGCTACGGCGACCAAACTCCGTTTGCCGCCCATCCCTTCATCCGCAGCGAAGAGGCTTGTTACCGTTCCAGCGCGCTGGCCGTTGAACTCGCCCGCAGGCACGGCACACGTCTGCATGTCCTGCATATCAGTACAGCCCGCGAGCTTGAACTTTTTGACGATCTCACCGTGCGTGTCAGCAGTCCGCGCGAAAACGAATTTTACGAAGAACGCGACGAAGCGGGCAAAAACATCACGGCCGAAACCTGCATCCATTATCTGCACTTCGACAGCAACGCCTATGAAACCAAAGGTGCGCTGGTCAAATGCAACCCGGCCATCAAACGCGCCTCCGACCGTGATGCGTTGCTGCGCGGACTGCTCACAGACCGCCTCGACACCATCGGAACCGACCATGCGCCGCACACCTTGAAGGAAAAACAGGGAACCTACTGGACCGCTCCGTCCGGGATGCCGGTCATTCAGTCAGCCCTGCCCGCTATCCTCGAACACTTTCACCGCGGCGCACTTTCATTGGAAACCATTGCCGCCAAAACCGCCCACAATCCGGCACGCATTTTTAACATCAAAGAGCGCGGATTCATCCGCGAAGGCTACTGGGCCGATCTGGTGCTGGTTGACCTGAATAAACCGCAGACCGTCGCCAAAGAAAACATCCTCTATAAATGCGGCTGGTCGCCGTTCGAAGGCGTCACCTTCCGTTCGTCAGTCGATACCACCATCGTCTCCGGCCAAATCGTCTGGAAGAATGGAAAAGCAGAAAGCGCTGTCCGTGGACAGCGCCTTGAATTTGACCGCTGAAATTCCGATTATAAAACTATTTCCCGGCAGCGGGAGCAGATGCGGATGTATCTTCCGCCTTCATTTGTTTCTTCAGCAGTTCAGCCTCTTTGCGCAGCTCCGGCTGTATCTCCGCCATAAGCGTCTGAATTTTCTGGATCATAATCCGCGTTAATTCCGGCTGCTTGACGACAAACTTCTGCCCCGCCGGTGATTCGTAAAAAGCAATAACTCCGTCCAGTTCTTCCTTGGTGAAAACTTCAGCGTAAACATCAATGAACATGCCCTTCATGGACTGGAAGGAAAATTTTTCCAGCAGAGTCTGGGTGAGCGTATTCATTGACTCGCGCAATTCAGCCTTTTTTTCTTCAGAAATATCCATCCGGTCAAACGTTCCGGCGAGCTGCATATTTACCGCCTGCTTCATTGTGTTGTCAAAATTTTCACCCATCTTGAGCACCTGAAGAAGCCGTTCTGCGGAAGCACGGGACTCCGGCGTAATTGTCTGTGAAAAAGCAAAACCGGCAACTGACAGCACCGCTAACAACAGAATCCGTATTTTCATGGCACTCCTTTTCTTTGCAAACTTGATTAAATTCCGGAACAACAGAGGACTTTTAGCGGATTCGCCCAGAGTTTGAAAGCGGGGAAAACAGATTTCCCGGGGTTTAACCACTGAACGCCCATCATCAATCAGCAGTCGCCAATTGCTCCCATCCCGGCCGGGTGAGGAGATATTCAAGGAGAACGGCGCAGGAGACGGCGTCGTAAAGGGCATCGTGAGCTTCGCCGCGCGGACAACATTCGCGGACGCGGGCTTCGAGTTTGAGTCCGGCGATTAAATCTTCGAGTGTGTGGCTTGGCGCCGCCGGCCAGGCTTTCCGTGCCAGCGCCAGCGTATCAGTCCAAGGACCGAAATGGTGCATGGGCGCCATCTGCCGCAGAAATTTCTTTTCGGTCGCCGCATTATGCGCGGCGAGCGGACGCCCGGTCACCCACCCTTCCAGTTTTTTCCAAACCCTGGAAACTTCATCAGCGGCGGCAATTTCTTCGCGCAGTTTGTGATGTTTCCCCGGCGCATAGGCGTTGAATGGACGGTTGATGTCGACACGAACCATGCTCTCGAACATGCGGGCCGGATCAACGCGGCCGTTGACGAGCAGAACCGCGCCGACCTGCCAAGGTTCGGTGTCGAATCCCGGCACGGAGCCGGTGGTTTCGAAGTCGAGAACAGTCAGGGTTGTTTCGCGGATCAACATGACAGAACCATAAACAAAAAAGCCCGCTGATGAACAGCGGGCTTTTTTCCAAACCTTGGAAAAAGGTTTGTTCAGCGCGAGTAGAACTCGACGACCAGCGAAGCTTCGCACTGCACCGGCACTTCGCCGTGTTCCGGCAGGCGGCACAGGCTGGCGGTGAGTTTCTTGTCGTCCACCGTCAGGTACGCCGGTGTGCTGGCAATCTGCTGTGCGGACGGGAAGATTTCGAGTTCGCGGCTGTTTTCGCGCACGGTGATAACATCGCCGACCCGCATCTGGTAAGAAGGAATGTTGATCTTCTTGCCGTTGACAAGGAAGTGAGCGTGACCGACCAGTTGACGGGCCTGATAGATGGAACGGGCGAAACCGGAACGCAGCACGACGGCGTCAAGGCGGGTTTCAAGCAGCTGCAGCATGATGTCGGCCGTGTTGCCGATTTTGCGCGAGGCTTTGACGTAATAGCCGTGCAGCTGGCGCTCGGCCAGATTGTACTGATACCGCAGACGCTGTTTTTCGATGAGCTGTTTGCCGTAGTCCGTCAGTTTGCCGCGGCGGCGCGAGGGACCGTGCTGTCCCGGGGGATGCGGGCGGCGTTCGAGGAATTTTTCACATTTCGGCGAAAGGGCAATGCCCAGACGACGTGCCTTCTTGACCTTGGGTCCATTATACTTCATTTAACTCTCCGTTTGGTTCCTGTTTCCTGCTGTCCCGCCCGATTAAGCCCGTTTTCGGGGCCGCCTGTTTCGGAAAACTCATTTAAGGCGATCACTTCTGTGATAATCCTCCGGCGGAACAAGGGGCGCATTAAAGCGATGCGGGGCGGTGAAGTCAACCACTAGAAACGTTTTTTTGCCTTGCCTTGGGAGCCGAACTTCCCATCATGGTGCGCTTAAATTTTAAACCTTAATTCTGAAAAGGATTTGTACCATGAAAGAAGTGAAGAAAGTTGCCATTCTAACCGCAGGCGGCCTGGCTCCCTGTCTCTCCTCCGCGATCGGCGGTCTGATTGAACGTTACACGGCGGCCGCCCCGAAAGTGAAAATCATCTGTTACACCAGCGGCTATAAAGGCCTGCTGCTCGGCGAATCCATCGCCGTCACTCCGGCTATCCGCGCCAAAGCCGCCATCCTGCATAAGCACGGCGGCAGCCCGATCGGCAACAGCCGCGTGAAACTCACCAACGTCAAGGATTGTGTCAAGCGCGGTCTCGTTAAAGAAGGTGAAAATCCGCTGGAAGTCGCGGCACGTCAGCTGGTGAAAGACAACGTGGATGTACTCCACACCATCGGCGGCGACGACACCAACACCACGGCGGCTGATCTCGCGGCATATCTTAAGGCGAATAATTACGACCTGACCGTGGTCGGCATGCCCAAGACCATTGATAATGATGTATTCCCGATCCGCCAGAGCCTCGGTGCATGGACCGCCGCCGAAGAAGGTGCGAAATATTTTGAAAACGTAGTGGCGGAGCATAACGCCAATCCGCGCATGCTGATCATTCATGAAGTGATGGGCCGCAACTGCGGCTGGCTGACGGCATACACCGCGCAGGTATACCGCGAGCGGCTCAATAAAATGGAATTTGTCCCCGGCCTCGGCCTGAGCAAAATGCGCAAAGATATCCATGCTATCTTTATTCCTGAAATGGCCGTTGATATCGAAGCCGAGGCTGCCCGCCTGAAAAAAATCATGGATGAACACGACTGTGTGAACATCTTCATCTCTGAAGGTGCCGGTCTTGAAGCCATCGTCGCGCAGATGGAAGCCGCCGGCGAAGAAGTTCCGCGTGACGCCTTCGGCCACGTCAAACTCGACGCCGTTAATCCCGGCAAATGGTTCGGCAAACAGTTCGCCGCCATGCTCAGCGCCGAAAAGGTGCTGGTACAAAAGAGCGGCTATTTCGCCCGCGCCGCCGCCGCCAACAAAGAGGATCTCAAGCTGATCAAGCGTTGCGCCAATAAAGCTGTTGAGTGCGCTCTCAAACGTATCAGCGGAGTAATCGGCGAAGACGAAGATCAGGGCGACACACTGCGCGCTATTGAATTCCCTCGCATCAAAGGCGGCAAGCCGTTTGACATCGACGTCAAATGGTTCGGCAAACTGTTGACGGCCATCGGCCAGGCCAAAGGCGCAAAGGTCGCCGTTAAACACTAACCTCTGCCGGGCGGCACGCGTGCCGCCCGGTTCTGCATTAAGTCTGCTTTATGAAAACAGCCCCCTTCAAAATCTGCCCGACCTGTTCCGGGCATTGGAAAACGCTGGAAGATTTTCTGGCCGATCCCGAACTGGAGCTGTCGGGCTATCAGGTTAATTTTGCCGATCTGAAAGG
The DNA here is from genome assembly GCA_903826865.1 of uncultured Verrucomicrobiota bacterium. Classification (GTDB taxonomy): domain Bacteria; phylum Verrucomicrobiota; class Kiritimatiellia; order Kiritimatiellales; family Tichowtungiaceae; genus Tichowtungia. The sequence goes on along the minus strand of CAIKGD010000073.1, from coordinate 5,268 downwards.
CGGCCTGTTTTACTTTACCCATCTGCCGGGAAACTGCGGCACCACACTGGCCGTTCCGGTCGGAGCGTTCGCCGGACTGAGCAAACGTCCTATGCTGGCTTCACACGGCAGGCAGCCGGACGGCTGTCCCGGACTTTGCGTAAGGAACGAATTGAATCCCTGCCCGGTTGAATGCGAATGCATCTGGGTGCGCGAGGTTATGCAGATCATCCGCAACTGGAAAAAGCAGACCGCCTGATACCAGTTCCGTATATGATTCGGTATTTATTCGATTGGGGTAGAAGGGACGGCTCGCCGAGCCGTCCGCTCTCTGGACTGGCGGCGCGGTCGGCGCCGCGCCCTACCCCTGGAATGCCGCCATTTTACCGATTATCATGCGTTTTTTGTATCAGACCGCATGATATTCGGTTTATCAACAAGGCAACCGAGACGGTTGCGATACGTATTTTCCCGCATCCGGCGTCAGAGCAGCAGACAGTTTATATCGTCTTCAATTTAAAAACTATCCAGTCCGGCCCTGTTTCACTTTACCGGCCGGTTCAGCAGCTTTTGCTTCACTATCCATAGCCGTCTTCTGAAACGGTATTGCCAGCGCAGCGCGTTGCGCATTCCTGCTCCGCCAAAAACATGGTCGAAAGTGTAGCGGTCGGCGTCCACATCACGGGTTAAAACCGATGGGTGTCTGATCAATCCGATGTCTGCCGTCATCCTTATATTCTCACTGGTGCCGGATTTTGATTTTGTGTTCGTTGCATCATTCCGGAAGCCGACATTAGAGACCAGATTGACGTTGGGCAGAACGGTCAGTGCGTGATTTTTCCAGCAGGTCATGATCCAGATATAATCCCAGGCATCCGGCCGGCCCAGCGTGTATAGCGTTTCAAAAACAGTGCGCCAGTACTTAACTTCCAGCGGGTCATCTAAAAGTCCTTCCAAATAACGGCCGTCCCTGAGCGCCGGCCAGCCGGTCATTTCATGGTCATATTGACACCAGGCCCGCCGCCAGGTTGCCCAGCCCCAGGTGTGCGGATAATTTGAAAAATAATAGCTTCCATCGCCCCGCCTCCGCCCCCGCTGAAAGTTGTCGCCGCTGATGCAGAAAATACGGTTATCATCCCGATAGCGCGCCAGCAGTTCGGTGCAATAATCGAAGAACGAGGGATGAGGCAGACAGTCGTCCTCGAGAATGATCGCCTCGTCCACCTGTTCAAACACCCAGTCCAGACCCTTGCTGATCCGTCGGCGGGCGCCCATATTGACATCAGAATAATTCCGCAGCACTTCGCACGGCCAATCCACCTGCTCCGTCACAGCCTGTGCCTCCCGGCACAATACGGCCTCGTCCGGATTGCGCGGGCCGTCGGCGATAATCAGCAGTTTCCCCGGTTGAGCCTGACGAATCGCTTCAAAAACCTGTCTTGTCAGATCAGGGCGTCGGAAGATGATAAAAACAACCGGTGTTGTACAAGACATATGACTCACTCCTTGAACTGGCTCAATTTTCGGGCATTATGTCTGTTCAGAGCACGGATGAAAGCGCTTTTTCCGGTTAAAACAGCGAAAGCCTGAATCCGGCGGGGAGTTGTTTATGGCAAAGAAAATCAGCTTACTGATCAGTTTGTATCCTGTTAGCGATACAGGGAGGCTTCAGGAAATAACCCGCTGTCTGGAAAAAAACATTTCTAATCCCTATATATCGGAAATCATCATCCTCGACGAAGGGTTTCAGGAAAAAGAACTGCTCGCAAACCCGAAAGTCCGCGTTTACCCGGTCCGGCACAGACCAACCTTCTCTGAATTTTATGACTACCTGAATCCGGACGGATTCAACCTGCTGTCGAATAATGATATCTGGTTTGATCAAAGCCTGAAAAAGGTCAAATGGCTTTTCTTAAATAAATACGATCTGCTGGGACTGACCCGTACAGAGCCGGACGGCACCTTGTTCCGGGAAAAAAACGGCGACTCGCAGGATTCATGGTTTTTTTACGGCCGGGCCGAGCCTCTGAAAAGTTGCGGATTTTTTATGGGAGTTCCAGGCTGTGAAAGCCGGCTGGCCTTCGCCTTCTTCAAAAAAAGATACCGGTTTTTAAATCCGTCCGTTCTGATCAAGGCGCGCCACGAGCACTTTTCCAACATCAGGAATTACGATAAAACAAACAGGCTGGACGGTGATTATCTGCTGTCCAGACCGGTTGGACTATTGCAGTTTCATTTCTTCAGACTGCTCCTGAAGATCCTTCAGATTTACAAAATAAATGTCATCAAGGATCTCGGGGAAGCTGCCTGATACCAAGGTTTACTCTGTGAGTGCGGATGGTGGCCGCGCCTCTTCCGGCTTGAGCGGAATTTTCTTCCAGTCACCTTGAGCCAGTTCTCGCGCGGCAAACTCCCAGATCACCACCCGCTTTCCTTCCAGCGGATGCATTCCTGCCGTCTGTCTGCGTGCCAGTTCAAGGCGGGTTGCATACGCCCCGTTATCGTTAAAGGTGATACGGTCTACCGGCCGTTGAAGATAATATGAAAGCTGCTCCGCCAGTCCGGCGGACACACCCCAGTTCATGGACGGCAGCGAATAGATATTGGCGAAACTGTCACCCAGCAAAAGCACATCGGAACGTTCTGATCTCATCCATAATTTTTTATCCGGCGAAATCACCTGAAACAGTTCAACCCACTGCGGGTCATACAGTCCGGCTTCTTCAGGCAGGCGCAGCAGAGCCGCAATGTCTCCCCGGTTCGCAACGTCCACTTCGCGGCGTGTGTATCCTGCCGGCGGCTGCTCCGGCAGCAGCCCCATAGCACGAATACGCCGTGCCAGTGCCTCGGCGGCCAGCATCGCGCCTGACGGCAGCCAATGTGTATCCTGCTTAAGATAAACGCTCTTTTTATGTTTCGACAATGTCTCCAGACAATCGAATACCTCAATACCGTCCGCCTGAAGTGTGCTAACCAGCACGCGATACGACGGGTTTAACGGAGGCGGAAGCTTATCAGAATAGTGTTTATACAGCCGGGCAGGCTGCCGCGCCGGTTTCGCCGGAACCGGCATGACAATCAGCCGTATCCCCATTGCCTTTAATTCGCGGTCAAAGTCGCGGATGGCGGCCAGCGGATCGGGTTGAACCGGGATCCCGCGATCCGGACTGGAAAGCCGGCGGCTGCGCAACTGTCCCGGATCAAGAAAACCGCGACCCGCCGTGAAGTCCACATCCGGACGATAGAACAGCTCGCCTTTGCGTCCGCAATAAACTTTTTCGTTTCCGATCCGGAACCAGCGGGTGAAAACATACTGTGCCTGCGGCAGTACCCGTCGCGCCAGCCAGGAAGTCTCTTCCAGACGGGTTTCATAGCGCTTCATCTCACCAAGCAGCGCACGATTCGCGGCTGTCAGACGGGCCCACGGCGAACCTTCCGATGTTTGGAAAGCCCGTCCGGGAGTGATCCACAGCGGCTTGATCCGGACAAACTCAGGAACAGCATCCGGACGAGCTCCCTGAAAATACTGTGTTAAATCATCTGCATACTGAATAACGAAGACCGCAAGCAAAGCCGTAATGAAAAGACTGATCAGCCAGGCTCCGCACACCGGAGAAACCGTTGTGCGTGCCATCTCGACTCGCGCTTCGTCTTCTCTTGTCAAGTTAGACTTCTGTTGATTCACCGGTCTCCTTAGAAAATAAAATAAATGAAGGGATTATAACTCTGCATACTCAGCAGAATCACGGAGAGTACAAACAGCATCAGGGCGATTACTGTTTTGAACCAGGTAAGGCGGCGGGTCCACTCCCACGTCTTGGGAGCCGCCCATACGATGACTGCGCAAAGTGCAAAAGTCATCAGATAATAGGGTTTAAACACCACGCCGCGCAGAAGCAGCGTACTATCCGGCGAAGCGCCGAGTCCCAGCAGACTCCGGCAGAAGGTTATGGCTGCCGGCAGGTCGGCCGCCCGGAAAAAAACCCAGGTAAAAAGTACAAATATAAAGGTGAATGCTGTTCTGAAAAAAGGCGGCAACCGGTGATAAAAGCTTTGTTTCCCGATCCGGCGCTCCAGCGCCAGCAGACTTCCATGCAGGCCGCCCCATACCGCAAACTTCCATGCGGCTCCGTGCCACAGGCCGCCCAGCAGCATCACCAGCATCAGATTAACATAGGTTCGCCGCGTGCCCAGCCGACTGCCGCCAAGCGGGATATAGAGATAGTCCCGCAACCACGAGGAAAGCGAAATATGCCAGCGCCGCCAGAATTCCGTGATGGATTGCGACCGGTACGGCGAATTAAAGTTTTCCGGAAAAATAAAGCCCATCATCAACCCCAGTCCGATCGCCATGTCAGAATAGGCGCTGAAGTCAAAATAGATTTGAAAAGCGTACGCTGTCACCCCGTACCACGCATCCAGACAGCCGAGAACGCCTCCATCAAACAGCGTATCCGCGATTTTTCCGCAGGGATTGGCCAGAATGACTTTCTTCGCGAGTCCCAGACAGAAAAATGCGACACCCCGTGCAAACAGCTCAGGGGTTTCGATGCGTCCGCGCAACTGGTCAGCCACTTCGCTGAACCGGATAATGGGACCGGCCACCAGTTGAGGAAACATAGAAACAAAGCAGGCAAAGTCCGTGAAGTTGCGGATGGCTCGCGCATCTCCGCGATAGACATCAATAGTGTAGCTCATAGACTGAAAGGTGTAGAAACTGATCCCGAGCGGGAGCACCACGCGCAACATCACGTCCAGCCTCCACATCTCCAGTCCCAGCGCCGTGACCAGCCCGTTAAAGCTGTCCACGCCGAAGTTGAAGTATTTAAAAAACCCGAGCAGAAGCAGGTTGGACGCCAGACTGATCCCCAGCGCCCACTTTTCTCTGCTCCGCCGGAGCACTCCCTTGGCCAGCAATCCGGGCGAGCCGTCCGCTTCACGCCCGGCCCCCGACGCCATCATCAGCCCGGCGACGTAATCCACCAGCGTGGAGAAGAAAAGAAGAATCAAAAACAGCGGATTCGCCCAGCCGTAAAAAAGGTAGCTGACCAGCGTAAGAAAAAGGTTCCGGGCCGGCCGGGGCAACAGATAATAAACTGCCAGCACCACCGGCAGAAAATAAAACAGGAACAGATGGGAACTGAAAACCATCTACCTTCCCCCCGTATCGTAAAAGAGCGGATGCCGCATATCGGAAAGTTCCATAACCAGCCGTTCTCCCTCCAACTCGTTGCGGCTGGAATAGGGTGCCAGTTCAAGCCGGCAGCGTTCACCGATCCGGCACCGGGG
>CAIKGD010000072.1 GCA_903826865.1 uncultured Verrucomicrobiota bacterium | reverse complement strand
ATACGCCTTGTGATAAAGCAGGCAGTGTGCCGGTGAAATTTTTTTAGTTATTAGTTATTGTTTATTAGTATTTTACGAATAATAAAGCGAAAGGCATGGCAGGAAATGATTCGACTTATCTGTCCCATCCGGCAGAAGGATGGTGACAAACTGGCGCAGGTCGCCAATTTTAGGAAGCTTAACCGGCAGCGGGCAGATCGCTGCGGCTGTAACCATTCATGCCGAGGACTTCATCGGTGGTTTTAAAGTGACATTTACAGGTTTTGAGCAGAATACCGGGACCTTTTTCGGCAATGAGCTGCGCGGCAATCTGTTTAACTTTGGCAGAGCAGCCTTTCGGTACGGTTTCGATGCCGAAATCTTTTTCCATTTTGCGCAGAGCCATCAGGAAACCGGCGCGTGCTAGGATGGATGCGGCGGCGACAGCGGGGTCGGACTCGGCCTTGGTGCGTTGATCCATTTTTATTTTTTTACCTTTTTCCATCAGCGCGCGTTCAATCAGAGTGGTCGATCCGAATTTGTCGGAGAGGGCGCGCGGGCAGTCCGGTATTTTTTCGAGCAGATTTTCAATGGCACGGGCGTGACCCCAGGCCAGCATGCGGTTGACGTTGGCGATTTTGGTGTACATGCGGTTATAGGATTCCGGGCCGATGGCGACAACGGCGTACCGTCCGTCGAGTTTTTTACGGATGTCGGAGGCCAGTTGCAGAGCGACACGGTCGCTGGTGATTTTTTTGCTGTCGCGCGCGCCCAGTTCTTTGAGGATTTCAACGCTTTTAACATCAGTGTAGACGGAGGCGATGACCAGCGGGCCGAAAAAGTCTCCCTTGCCGCTTTCGTCGATTCCCATGTGCGGCTCGACACTTTCGGGGTCGTGGACAGCATCGTAACCAAGACGGGCTTCACCAAGCACTTCGGGTTCGAGAGTGAAGGTGATCCATTCTTCGGCCCCTTTGCCCTGAACGAGGCATTTGCCGGAGTTGTAGAGGTTGACGTGGCATGTGCCTGTATCCACAGCAATCTGTGTGTACGGGACTTCAACGGGAGTATAGCGCGGCGCGCGGAGCAGAGCGGCCAGTTTTTTTTGCTGTTCTGCGGAAAGCTTGATTGTGAAAGAATTCTGGTTCATTTACCGGAAGTTCTTAGCAGAGTTCAGTTTTAATAGGAAAGCAAAAGGTGCGGGCGGCGGTTGAATGATTAAAATTTCCGGTTTGCTTGAAAAATAAAATGTGATAGCTTTGGTTGTAATTATTATGAAGTATCTGAAATACATGGTGATATTTTCCATTTTGGTTGCACGGGGTGCTTACGCAGTTGCGCCTGCCTTTGGTGATCTGGCTGTTCTTCTGGCAAAAGGCTGTTTTGGAGGCTATGTTAAACAGGATGTTTCGCTGGAACAGTGCGCGGCGTTTTTAAACAGCAAAGGGATTTGTTTTTCATTATTTGATCTTATGGATACGAATAAAGCCGTGACAAAAGAGGATTGTGCACGGGTGGTCGGTCAGTCGGAGTTGCTGTTTTCGGGTGAGGCTGAAGTTGTAAACGGCTGTATTAATAAACCACTGGAAGCAAAAACGTGGGTTGACTACTGCCTGCTGAATGATATAGATTTAGAACAGTTTTGGGGGCAAGTCGTTCAGCGTACGTCAGAAGGGTCGTTGCCGGAGGTTAAAAAGTTCTTCGGAAAATAGTTAGGCGGCCGAAAAGGAGATTACCGATGAAAAAAAATATGTCCCGTCTGGGTTTTATGCTTATTGCGGTCGTTGGTTGTCTGACCGGCTCTGCTCGCGCTGATCTTGGTTTGTCGCAGATTTTTTCGGATCAGGGGGCTCTTGCTGTCGGTCAGGCTGTATTGACTGCGGCGAAATCTATTTATGCCGAAGGAACGACAGGTGCTCCGAAGCAGGATGCTGTCCTGGATCAACTGATTCCAATTTTAAACGAGGCTGCGGCTACTGGAAATGAACAGGCTGTTCGCTATACAATTGTGGCGATTATGATGGCAGGTGAGGTTAAAAATCTTGAGCTGAGCAAGACGGCCATAAACAACAGCGATATTTTCGTAAAATACAAAACCATTATGGCAAAGACGGTTGCTGAAACAGAAGCGCTGATGAACGCGTCCGGTGGCGGTGGAAGTCCGGGTGTTGGCCTTAAAGATGACGGTAGCGGTGGTAGTAATGAAGGGGGCGGAGATACGAAGAATCAGGGTGGCGGTTTTAGCCCGCTTTTCCAGAATGACCCGGTTCCGCCGGATGTTCCGACCATCCCTCGTACATCACCCAGCCGTAATGATAAAGATAATCACGCTACGAGGACTTAGTGTCTGAATGCAGTTTTTGCAATGGTTTTTGAAGCCAGATGTTTGCGAAAGGGTTTTAAATGAAAAGAATGAAATTTTTTGTGCCGGTTCTGGCAGGTTTATTTGTCGGACAGCTTTTTGCGGAAAGTGAACGACCGCTTAGTGTTATTAATACCTTGCGGTTTGGTTATAACGACAACCTCTACTACCGCGACAGCGGCCAAAGCAAATCTTCTTTTTTCGTAACTGATATTGTTGACCTTTCTTTGCGTGCAGTGCTTTCTGACCGCACCGATATGCTGGTTAAAACTCAGCTGAATTTCCTGAGCGACGACGGCAGTACTGAACTTTATCCCAATCTGTATGCCATGCTGAATCATAGCATCTCGCCGCGATTGCTTCTGCAGCTTTCGGAATATTTCCGGAGCGGAGAAAAGGACGGCGGAGGAACCGTTTCGGGAACAAACAGGCGGTATAATTACTACGAAAATCGCATGAGCGCTTCTGCCGATTATATCTTAGATCAAAAAAACCGGCTTCAATCTTCTGCAGGACATTCGATAATGCGCAATGAAGATGACTTAGGGAGCGGGCTTAAACTGGACTACACGACAGTTGACGCCGGCCTTATGTGGAAGCACGATATTGCACCGCAGCGCACGTATTCGACACTGAGTCTGCAGGAGCGCATGACCGAATATGATAATCGAGATTCGAGTTTTGATGCGACTGATATTTCTGCGGGGATCGGGCACACCTTTAATCCGGAGTGGCAAGGCAATCTTGATATGGGTGCCACTCTGGTTCGTCCGGATGAGCAAGGTGCCGAGAATAAAAACACACTGAATCCGTTGATTCGGGCAGGGCTTTCTTACAGTCCGTCGCCCATAACCCGTTTTGCCGCTGATTTCACCAGCCGTTATGAAGAATCCGGCGATAACCGCTACGGCGGACAAAACAGTCAGGAATTACAACTTAGCGCACAACACGATCTGACTGCCAAGCTCATGGCCAGAATCCTGGCACGCTATCAAAAGATCAATTACGATGAAAATGCTTCGGCGAGTAAAGCGACATCAGAAGATGTTGTAAATCTCCAACTTCTCCTGACTTATAAACTCAACCGTATTAACTTTCTCGAAGCGCGTGTGAGACATTCCAGCAATAAGGGCGATGCCAGAGCGGAAGATTGGGAACAGAATGTAGTTGATGTCGGTTGGCGTGTCGAGTTGCGTTAAAAAATTTACAGGCTTTGTTTTTTTATAAATTATGGTGAGGTTCACTGCCTCACCATTATCGTTTGATAGAGGGCTGAATAATGAGTGATAACCTGAAGAAAGAAACGACACTTCACTTTTTGGATTACTGGCGGGTTATCCGTTCCCGCAAAGAAATTGTTCTGGCCGTCCTTTTCCTGGTGGTGATTACCGGAACCGCCTACACCTTCACTCTGCCTAAGATTTACGCCGCGCAGGCTCGCATTGAAGTCAACAATGACAGTGTGGATATAGATCCTTTTAATCCTTCGCCTATGGGAGGAACGCGTATTTACGATCCATACTTCTTACGCACGCAGTTCGAAATCATTCAATCTAAACCGATCCTTTACGAAGTGATTAACCGTCTCAACCTGCAGGAGGTGTGGGGTAAGAAGAATGAAAAATTGCCGAAAGAATTGGCTTATAAAATCCTGCGGTTGAGTCTGGATGTGAGCCAGTACCGTGATACCAGCCTGATTTCACTGACAGCCCAGCGGGAGGATCCCAAAGAGGCCGCCCGCATTGCCAATGAACTGGCCGATGTCTATCGCGACGCTCGGCTGGATCAGAAATATAAAGAAATGACCCGTGCAATGGATGCTTTGGGTCGCGAACTTGAAAAACAGCAGGAAAAAGTTGATTTAGCTGAGCAGCGGGTGGAAAAACTTCGTCAGGAACTAGACATTACTGTCTTGCCGGGAACATATGCCGGCGGCGCTGAAAATAGCGTCGAAAAGCTCCGTCTGCAGCAGTTGGAAGGTGATCGCATTGCCGCCCGCGTAGAAATGCTGGTTGGAAAGGCCCGTTCTGAACAGCTGGATGCCATGAATAACGAGGATCTGCTGACGGCCTCTTCTTATCTTACACAGGATCCTTTTGTTGAGGCAATGCGCACCCAGATCAAGGATTATGATGTTGCTTTAACCTCGCTGCTCGAAAATTACGGAGCGAATTATCCGGAAGTTAAGCAAACGCAGGCGGCTCGTGACGAACTGGCAGTTAAGCTGACACACGCGCTTGACGGCATAAAAAAAGGGACACGGGCACAGTACATCGTTGCTAAATCAAAATTTGAAGCACTTGAAGAAGAATTACGCGGGGTGCGAACCAGCGATCAGGAGTCGCAACGTGAAAAATTCGTGCCTTTTAACAAGGCTCAGCAGGAATTTGAGATTCAACGCGCTATCATGAATGCGCTTAAATCCCGCATTGCGCAGGAAGGCATCACGCTGAAGGTTCCGCGAACGCCGGTTGAAATTGTCGACTCGGCCGAAGAATCAAGCCGCCCGGTGAGTCCAAATCTGATTCTCAATGTGCTGATGAGTATTTTTATCGGCCTTGGCTCCGGCATCGGACTGGCTTACTTTATTGAGTATCTTGATACATCTATCAAGACTGCTGACGACGTTGAACGCTGGATCGAACTTCCCGTTCTCGGTCTCATTCCGCAGAAAGTGCGTCCACTTATTGAAGAAGGACCGGATAGCGAGCATGCCGAAGGGTACCGCGTATTGCGAACGAATATGGCCTTCGCAGATACCGGCGGCCCCCGTAAGGGTGCCTTTGGTGTGTTGAGCGGCGGCGCTGGCGAGGGAAAATCTACCACGGCCTTCAATTTGGCCTATGTCTGCGCACAGCAGGGTGAAAAAGTACTGTTGGTTGATGCCGACTTGCGACGTCCCGTGCAACACACCATTCTTGGCGTATCCAATCGCTTTGGATTGACTAATGTGCTCCTGCGTGACGTGCCGGTTGAAGAAACAATCAAAACAACCAGCGTCCAGAATCTACACTTTCTTCCAAGCGGACGCCTGCCGCGCACTTCACTGGGTGTGCTTGATCCGAAACGCATCAGTGAACTGGTGCACAGTTTGAAATTAAAATACGATATTATCATCTTCGATACGCCGCCGCTGGTAGGTATCAGTGACTCAGCGGTTATTGCCAAGGAAATGGACGGTGTGCTGCTGGTAGTGCAATATCGTAAATATCCGCGCGATATGATTATCCGTGCCAAGCAGATACTGGATACACTCGGCGTTCCGCAGGTTGGCGTGGTGCTTAATAACATTAATATCATGCGCGACGATTACTACTATTATTATCACTCGTACTACTCGAACTATCATTATTATCGTTCGCAGGAAGAGAGTCCGGTTGTTTCCCGGAAAACATAGAGCGCTGCATAAGGAGCATGGATGAAGAAAGAGGGAATATTTTGTTTGCTGATGGCACTGGCTCTGACGGGTTGTAACAGTCGCCCGGTGATGATAGGGGCGGATCCCGGCGAGGAGCCATCCGAGGTTGGATTGTACCAATTGCGCGCGCTGGATCCGCTTCAGATCAGTCTGCTGGGCATACCAACGGAAAAGCAGATTGAAACAACTATTGACGAGAAGGGAACCATTACACTCCCCTACATTGACGAGCCGGTAAAGGCAAGCGGTATGACAACTTCTGAACTTGAACGGAAAATACAACGCATTTATACAGACGGAAAGATTTACCGCAATATTACTGTTAACATTGCCACAAAAGCCAAAAGCTATTACTTGGAAGGCGAAGTGCGTAATCCTCAGGAATATCCGCTTAACCGGCGCATCACCCTGTTGCAGGCCATCGCGGCGGCCAGCGGTTACACGGACTATGCCAATAAAACGAAAGTTACGATTACTCGCAACGGGCAGATTATGAAATTTAATGCCAAAAACATTGAGAAACACCCCGAGCAGGATGTTCCCGTTGAAGCAGGTGACCGGATCAAAGTTCACCGGTCCCTTATATAACATTTTGTCTCAGTGCAGGCTGTTTTGTGCCGGTCTGATCAGGTCGGTCTTTTATTTCCGGAAAGGATGGATTACCGAATCGAGTTGAAAACGGATATCTTTGATCTCCGGAATGTCTGGAACCGACGAGATTCTCTTAAGTATCTGTGCCTTTGGCAAACGGCGCAGTTCATTCAGCCAGCCTGGATGGTCCGCATGCACATATAGAATTCCGTTTTTTAAATGAGAGGGACGGGTATGTTTTGCAAGCTGCTCGCCGATGATCGCCGGCCAGCGTTCGGCAATTTTTTCGGGCAGTGATACGGTTTCCGTATCATTTTTATGTATAATTCCAGCCAGAATGGCGCTGATACATCTTTCGGGCCGCCGTTCCGGAGGCGGGAAAGTATCCTCCAGATGGAACCGCTCACGGGTAAGTTTCCACTTCAGTAGCTGGTTAAATGTTTGTTTCATATTTTCTTCAGTAGATGACAGTTTGCAAAAACATTAATAGATCGTCAGACTGTAGCATATAAAAGGATTCAGCGCATCTTGAATTCAATTCACGAATATATGTTTTCCTTGTTGCTGATGCCGGCGCTTCTTGCGCTGTCGGCATTTTTTTCCTGTTCGGAAACCGCGCTTTTTTCGCTGTCTCCAGAGGCTGCGCGCCATTTGCGGGCGCACCGGCGGATTGATGATCTGCTGACACTGTTGCATAAAGATCCCTCCGGTCTGCTGACGGCTATCCTGTTCGGCAATCTGATCGTTAACGTTTTGTTCTTCTGTACCGGTGCCGAAGCGGCAAGCCGGCTGGCGGAAAGCCGCGGAGAGTGGTTTGAAGCAGTTGCCGGCGCGCTGGTGCTGCTGACTGTTATACTGTTCGGTGAAATCATTCCCAAGGCTGTCGGGATCACGCATCCGTCGGGCGTTCTGCATATCACCGCTGCACCATTACGGGGCTGGTTTTATTTCACCCGCCCGTTTCGTCTTTTTATCCGCTGGCTGCTTGACCGCCTCGGTCTGCACGACAATGCAGTTGCCGGCGGCAGAACCTACCTGACATCAGGCGAACTTAAGGAACTGCTGGACGCGGTTCAGCACGAGCCGGGGTTCGGATCTCACGAGAAAGAAATTCTCGAGGACATTGTCAACCTGCCTGATGTGCGTGTGCGGGAAATCATGACTCCGCGGGTGAAGGTTTTGCGCAGACCTCTTGATGCAGACCGTCGCGAACTGCTTGAGCAGGCCCGCCGAAACGAATACAGCCATGTGCTGATTTACCGTGACAAGGACGATGACCTGCTGGGTTATATCAGCATCCGGGATCTTTTTATGGACAGAGGACAGACCGAATCACTCGAACCGTTTATTCTTCCGCTTGTTTTTGTTCCTGAGACCAAGCGCGCCGACGTTTTATTATGCGAATTTATGACCCAGGAGTGGCAGATGGCGGCGGTAGTTGACGAGTACGGCGGGCTGGCGGGCGTGGTTACTATTGAAGACCTGCTGTCTGAAGTGGTCGGCGATTTTGAACCGGAAGCGGCAACGAAAATCCAAAAACTGGACGAAGTGAGCTACCGTTTGCACGGACAGCTTTCTATCCGGGCATGGCGTGAACTCTTTACCGGCTTTCTCCCTGGGCAGGAGGTTGATTCTCTGGCCTTCGACACACTCGGCGGCTTCATTATTTCTCTGCTGGGCCGTATGCCGCATCCGGGCGATTCCGTTTCAGTCCGGAATCTCCAGTTAACCGTTGAGACCATGCACCATCGCCGGATCGGCACGGTGCTGCTGAATCTGAACGAACCGGAGGCGCAGGTTTGAACGGCTGGCTGTCCATCTGTTTAATTGCCGTTGCTTTGGCCGGCTCAATGCTTTTTTCCGGGTTGGAGACCGGTGGGTATCTGCTTAACCGCATCCGGCTGCGTTCCCGTGCGCGGCAGGGCGACCGCGCCGCCCGCCGTCTGCAATACAGTCTGCGTGATGCGCACCGGTTTATTTTCACTGTCCTGATCGGCAATAACATTGCAAACTACATCATATCCCGCGAAGTGACCCGGCTCTATTCCGGAGCCGGCCTGCATGCCCGCGGTGATTTGCTTTTTGGCGTCATCCCGTGGAGTGCGGAAGCGGCCGCTACACTTACGCTCATGCTGCCCCTGTTTCTTTTCGGTGAACTCATCCCGAAAAATATTTTCCGGCATCACGCCGACACGCTTATGTACCGTTGCTCTGCTTTGCTTCGTCTGGTGCAGTGGACGCTGTCTCCGGCGACTGCTTTTCTGAAAGCGCTTTTCAATCTGCTTACCGGCGGGCGCGGCCGCCGTGAAGAGATGGACGGCTTCTCACTTTCGCTTCAAGGACTTCGCGAGTATTTCACCGAAGATACGCGCCGGGCGGTACTGAGCGCCCACCAGCACGGCATGATCGACAATCTCGTTACCATGCACCGGACTTCTGCGCAGCAGGTCATGAAACCGGCCGCAGGCATGGTGCAAGTTTCAGAAAAAGCATCTGTTCGGCAGGTGCTTGATTTGATGCGCACCCGCAACGTGGATCAGGTGGCGGTTTGCCGCGGTTCGGCCCGCAGCGTAACCGGCTTTATCAATCTGTTCGACCTGATGGATCCTTCGCTGAGTCCGGACGATCCGGTCAGCCCGCTTCTGCACAAAACCATCCGCGTGACGGCCGATATGCCTCTTACCCGCGCCTTCCGGCTGTTGCGGAAACGCGGCGAACAGACGGCGGTGATTGTTGACCGCTCGGCCCGGGTTGTCGGGCTGCTGCACATACGCGACATCGCCCGCTATATTGTCCGGGACGTCTGAAGATTCGCTTAAAACCCGAAGGAACAGGGGTTGCGGGCTGTGTCAAACCATGCTATACCTAGCGGTCTAAAGGGCTGAAAAGCCCAATATATGGTGGTTTTTAAGCAAATGGCCAACGAAGACAAAAAACACGTTTACGACGAAAGTAAAATCAAAACCCTCTCGTCTCTGGAACATATCCGGGCGCGCACCGGGATGTACATTGGACGAACCGGCAACGGCAGTCACTACGACGACGGGATCTATGTCCTGCTCAAAGAAGTCGTGGATAACGCCATTGACGAATTCATCATGGGACATGGCAAGAAGGTTGAAATCACCATTGAAGAAGATACGGTAAATGTGCGCGATTACGGCCGCGGCATTCCGCTTGGCAAAGTCGTCGAATGTGTCTCCCGCATCAACACCGGTGCCAAATACAACGACGACGTATTTCAGTTCAGCGTCGGACTTAATGGCGTTGGCACCAAGGCCGTCAACGCTCTTTCCAGCTACTTCGTGGCACGGTCTCACCGCGACGGACAGTTTGTCGAAGCCCGTTTTAACCGGGGTGTTCTTGAGGAAGAGGAGAAGGGGCGCTCAAAAACAGAAGAGAACGGAACCTTCATCAGCTTTTCACCGGATCCTGAAATTTTTAAAATTTATAAATTCCGTGAGGATCACGTTGAACGCCGCCTGCGTTTTTATTCTTACCTCAACGCCGGGCTCACCCTCATTTTCAACGGCAAAAAGATTGTTTCCGAAGGCGGACTGCTCGATCTGATCGCCGACGAAAGCGAATTCGAAAAAGTGTATGAGCCGTTCCATTGCCGCGATAAAATGCTCGAAATCGCTTTCACGCACACCAACCGCTTCAGTGAAGACTATTACTCATTCGTCAACGGACAGTTCACCAGTGACGGCGGCACTCACCTCAGTGCATTTCGCGAAGGACTGCTCAAGGCGGTCAACGAATATTCCGACGGCAAGTTCGACGGCGATGACGTTCGTGAAGGCATTCTCGGTGCGATCGCCATCCGCCTCAAGGAGCCGATTTTTGAATCGCAGACCAAAAACAAACTCGGCAATACCGAAATTCGCGCGGATCTTGTTGCCGACATCAAAAAAGCCATTGTCGAAATGCTGCATCGCAACCGGCCCGAGGCCGACAAGCTGATCGAAAAAATCAAAGACAGCCAGCGCCTGCGCAAAGAACTTCAGGATGTCAAAAAACTGGCCCGCGAGCGTTCCAAGGCTGTTTCCATCCGCGTTCCGCAGCTCAAAGACTGCAAACAGCATTTCAATAAAGAGAAGGGGACGCACGACAACACGATGATCTTTATCACGGAAGGTCAGTCTGCGGCCGGCTCACTGGTCAGCTGCCGCGACGTTAACCTGCAGGCGATTTACACGCTTAAGGGCAAGCCGCTCAATGTCTGGGATCTCAAGCGCGACGCGCTCTATAAAAACGTCGAACTCTACAACCTCATGCGCAGCCTCAACATCGAGGACTCCGCCGGCGACTTGCGTTACAGTCACGTCATTCTCGCTACCGACGCCGATGTGGACGGCTTGCATATCCGCAACCTCATGATCACTTTCTTTCTGCGTTTTTTTGAGCCGATCGTGCGCGACGGGCATCTTAAAATTCTGGAAACACCGCTGTTCCGTGCCCGCAATAAGAAGGAAACCATTTACTGCTATTCCGAAAAAGAGCGTGATACCGCGCTCGAAAAGCTGGGACGCGGCGCGGAGGTCACCCGGTTTAAAGGGCTCGGTGAGATCTCGCCCGGCGAATTCAAGGCCTTTATCGGCAAAGAAATGCGGCTGACTCCGGTGGTAGTGGACGAAGACCACTCGATTCCTGAAGTGCTCACCTTCTACATGGGCAAAAATACGCAGGAACGCCGCACCTACATCATGGAAAATCTGGTAGTGGACGAAGAAATCCTATGAGCGAAGAACAGGAATTCCTTTTCGGCGGTGAGCCGGAAGAAAAGAAGCCCGCCAAAAAAACTGCGGCGAAGAAGAAACCGGTTGAAACGGACGAAGTTCCGGCTGAAGCGCCTGTTTCCGAAAAGCGCCCGCGTACACACCTTGCGCTTGATTCAGAACACGGACCGCTCCGGAAACTGGTGGATTTCAATTTTCTGCAATACGCATCGTATGTCATTTGCGACCGCGCCATTCCCAATGTTGAAGACGGACTCAAGCCGGTGCAGCGCCGCATCATGCACGCGCTATCCGAAAAAGATGATGGACGCTTTATTAAAGTCGCCAACGTCGTCGGTCACACCATGCAGTATCACCCGCATGGCGATGCTTCCATCAATGATGCTTTGGTGAATCTGACCAATCTCGGGGGCTACCTCATTGAAGGGCAGGGAAACTTCGGCAATATCTACACCGGCGACCGCGCCGCCGCGCCGCGCTATATTGAATGCCGGCTGACCCCGCTGGCCCGCGAAGAACTTTTCAACAAAGAACTCACCCGCTATATCCCCAGCTATGACGGCCGTAATAAAGAACCGGTTGTCCTGCCCTGCAAACTGCCGCTGCTGCTCATGCTCGGCGCTGACGGGATCGCGGTCGGGCTTTCCACGAAAATCCTGCCCTACAACTTTATCGAACTGCTTGAGCAGCAGATTGAAATCCTTCATGAGAAAGTGCGTACACCGCACAAGGTTGTCGCACTGCCCGATTTTCTGACCGGTGGGCTCATGGATGTTTCCGAATACGATAACGGCACCGGCAAAGTTAAAGTCCGCGCAAAAATCGAAGAGCGCGGAGGCAACCGGCTGATTATCACCGATCTGCCGTATGGCCAGACCACCGAATCACTCACCACATCCATTGAAGAAGCGGTACGGAAGAAAAAAGTGGCCGTGCGCGCCATCAATGATTTCACGGCCGAAAACGTCGAGATCGAACTCGTTCTTTCGCAGGGAGCCGACCCGGAACAGGTCAAACAGGCGCTCTATGTCTTCACCGCCTGTGAATCGGCCATCACCAGCCGCATCGTAGTGATTCACAATAACCGCCCGGTCGAAATGACGGTGGATGAAATTCTGCATCTCAACACGAAGCAGCTCCTTATCGTCCTTGAGGCTGAACTCAATCTTAGAAAAGGTAAACTGCTCGACGCCTTTCACACCAAAACACTGGTGCAGATTTTCGTTGAAAACCGGATCTATAAAAAAATCGAACAGTGCAAAACCTATGAAGCCGTTCACCAGGCCGTCATGGACGGCCTTGAGCCTTTCAAAAAACAGCTTCGCCGCCCCGTGGTACCCGAAGACATCGAAATGCTGCTTGCCATTCAGATCAAACGCATCTCGCTCTTCGACATGAGTAAAAACAAGGAAGAGCTCGAAAAGATCCTTCAGGAACTGGCCGAGGTTGAGAAAAGCCTTAAGAGCCTTACCGTTTACGCCACCCGCTATCTCAAAGAACTCATCAAAAAATATAAAGACCGCTATCCCCGCCTCACCCAGATCAAACGGTTCAAAGAGATTGAAGTACGCGAGCTTACAGCCACCGAACTTCATGTTCAGCATGACTTGGAGAGCCACTTTGTCGGTACGGCGGTCAAAGGCGAATCGCTCCTGAAATGCTCGTCGCTCGATAAACTTATCTTTGTCTGGGACGACGGCCGTTACCAAATGGTTCCGCCGCCCGAAAAACTTTTTGTCGACGGCAACCTGCAGTACTGGGCGATCTTTGATCGTGACCGCGAAATGACGGCCGTTTATTCCCATCATCGTGACACCTACATCAAACGCTTCACCTTCGGCGGGGCGATCATGAACCGCGATTACCAGATCGCGCCTGAAGGCTCGAAAATATTGTTCTTTCAGGAAGGTTGCCCCAATGAACTCTATCTTCGCTACCGTCCGGCCAAAGGCCAGCGGATTCACCAGCAGGTCTTCAAGCTCAAAGACCTGGCCGTCAAAGGTTCTAAAACCAAAGGCAACCGCCTCACCACCAAATCGGTGCAGTACATAGACACTAAACCTGGCCGCTGGTGGCGCGACGACGAAGAGGCCCCGCAGGGCGTTCTGCTCTGATATCATGCATTCGGTTTATGAAATGCAATCGCTGGAAGCCCTTTGCCGGGATTCGTACCGGCTGAAACTTTTCCGTAATGCCTTTTTCAAAAAAGCGCTGCCGCCCGAAGAATGTCTGGAGAAAGTGCCTGAGCTGGCCGGGAAGTTGAACTTCCAGTCGCTTGAAATCCTGGAACGGCACGACTCACAGCGCGATGGTGCGACCAAACTGGTTTTAAAATGTGCAGACGGTGCGCGCATCGAGGCTGTTATTCTGCGCATTGCTTCCGGACGAACCAGTCTCTGTATTTCATCGCAGGTCGGTTGCGCCGCCAACTGCGCCTTCTGCGCCACCGGCAAGCTGGGCTTTATCCGTAACCTGACCGCCGCTGAAATGCTCGATCAGGTTCTGCTGGCCAAACGGCTTCTGCGTGAAGAAGGGCGGATACTGCGCAACGTCGTTGTGATGGGAATGGGCGAACCGCTCCGGAACGAAGAGAATCTTTTCCAATGTCTGGAAACGCTGCGGGACAAACGTTTCTTCAACCTTTCCGATAATCATTTGATGATTTCCACCGTCGGCATTCCCGACGCGATGGCGCGTTTTGCCGAGCGTTTTCCGAGTATCCGGCTCGCACTCAGCCTTCACAGTGCGCGGCAGGAAGTGCGCGAAAAACTGATGCCTGTCGCAAAATCAAAAACTCTTGAAAAATTGAAAGAGGTTTTCCCGGTGCTCGAAAAAACCGCCGGATTCATGGTCGAATATCTGATGCTGAAAGGCGTCAACGACGGTCCGGAAGACCTCGCGGCGTTAATTGATTTTCTGCACGGCACAAAAGCGCACATTAACCTGATTCAATTCAACGCACACCCCGGCGCGCAGTTCGAGCCAGTCAGTAAAGAAGCGCGCGAAGAGTTCGGGAAAGCCCTGCGCAAAGCCGGATTCAAAACCACACTGCGCTACTCCCTCGGCGACGACATCGCCGCCGCCTGCGGACAGTTGGCAGGGAAAGCAGGGATCTAACAGCGACCGGAAAGACACATCGATTTTCGAGAAGAATGCCCTGCGTGATTGTGGAAAACACACAGCACGATTTCGAATCATTACACGTGCTGATGTGAACGAATTGCGTGTTCTCACGGAGTCGTTCGAGGTACGGAGCACCACAGATAAGCTCATCGCAGAAGAAGCGGGAAATCTTGTGTTCCCGGCTTGTCGGTAAAGTTGGTGGAACTGTGGGGGACTCTCCTAGAAGTCACTGGTGGATCAATTATCACTGCGAACCCGTAGAGTCTGAAAGTGATGCTATGGTCACGTTGGAACTCGGAACAGACCAAAACTTTTTAACGCGCGACGATCATAACGCGCTTCGAAAGACTGTGGCTCAATTACGACCCAATGCGCCTTCATGGTATTGGTTGAAAAGTTCGATGCTTAACTTTCACGAACGCCTTCCTGCAACCACTTTGGTGCGGGAATGGTTACTACAAGATTTGAAATCTATCGGATGGAATTGTTGAGTTGTCAAAGGCACCAGAGCCAATCCGGGTTCCACTGTTTGAAAAAGAAAGGCGCGGGTTGAACCGCGCCCTCCAGTGATCCATCAATCCTCTATTCCATCATTTCACTCTTCAGATTTTCCCCTTGCTCGACGGCAAGGCGTCGAGTGCTCGCGTATCGGCGTTGCAGGCCATGCGCAGGGCGCGGGCAACGGCTTTGAAGACCGCTTCATGCGCGTGGTGCAGGTCATCGCCGTATTTCTGGTCGATGTGAAGATTCAGTTTTGCGGTGTCGCAGAATGAGCGCCAGAAGTGGCCGAGGATGTCTGTGTCGAAATCGCGGATTAGATTTTTTTTGTTGGCAATTTCGTAAACGAGGAAGGGGCGTCCTCCGAGATCAAGTGATACTTCGGCACTGGCGAGTGCGTCGTCCATCGGGAGCAGCCAGAATCCGTAGCGGTTGATGCCGCGCCGTTCACCGAGCGCTTCATTGAAGGCCTGTCCGAGCGCCAGGCCGACATCTTCAACGAGGTGATGGTAGTCCACCTGAATGTCGCCGGAAGCTTTGATTTCCATATCTATCAGCGAGTGCTTGGAAAGCAGTTCCAGCATGTGGTTGAAAAACGGTACGCCGGTTTCAATCGAGTATTTTCCGGTTCCGTCGAGGTTGATCGTCAGACAGATATCCGTTTCGTTTGTTTTGCGCTGTACCGTTGCTTTACGCTGTTTCATTTGCCATATCCTTCTTGTTCTTCGGCCACCATGAGCTGCTTTTCTTTGCCGGTTGCTGTGAGGTAAAGGGTATCAGGACAGATATCCTGCCCATTAGGCCAGGCAACCGTTCCGAATGTAACGAAAACCTGTTCGAAATAATTCCGGTCTTTTAGTTCCCTGAATACGCCAAAGTCGAGTAGGGGGGCGCAGTCAAACACACCGGTTTCTCCATTCTCGAAAACCAGATCGAGCTTGTAGTCATTACGGGCTTTAACTGTTTTTAAATCGGGGTTCATGCGATCATTTTAGCGGTTCAATTTTATAGGGCAACTGTCCTTTTGCTGCCAGTGACCAGTCCGCTATCAATTCGTCCCGGTGAATTTCAATCCATGCCTGCACAAGCTTCATTTTATTTGGCGGCAGGGTTCCGTCGAGCAAATCTCCATCAGGAATCGCAACAACAGCTTCCTGACCTTGATAACTCACGTGAATATGGGGCTTTTTGTGCCGCTGGTTGTCCAGAAAGTATAGATGAACAATAAGTCCGTAGAACATCGATATGACGGGCATTTCATTCCCCCTAAGATTTGACCGAGGATAGTCGTGGCGGGATTGCTTTGTAAACTATATTTCAAAAAGCTATTACCTTTCCTGCATCGTTAAACAAAAGGAGTTCTCTATGGCCAAGGCCGCAGCAAGACATATTCTGGTAAGCACGGAAGCAGAGTGCAATAAACTGAAACAGCAGATCGCCGATGGCGCCGATTTCGCCGCGCTGGCAAAACAGCACTCGCAGTGTCCGTCCGGCAAGCAGGGCGGAGCGCTGGGAACTTTTTCGCCCGGCCAGATGGTTCGTGAGTTTGATCAAGTGGTTTTCAGTGCCGAGATCGGCAAAGTGCAGGGGCCGGTTAAAACACAGTTCGGCTGGCATTTGGTCGAAGTGACACATCGCATTGATTGATGCGGTGCCGTCAAAGGGCGAAGGTCTGAAAGTCAAAAGTCGGGAATGAGTCAGCCGGTCTTCGACATTTAGACCTTTGACCTTGGACTTTATCCTCCAGCCCGCTTGACGGTATAGCCGAGCTTTTGAAGTTCGGCGACGAGCAGGTCGCGGTGGTCGCCCTGGATTTCAATAACGCCGTTTTTGACGGTTCCGCCGGTTCCGCACTGCTGCTTAAACTGCTTCGCCAGTTTTTCCAGTCCTTCCGGATGGGATGGGATTCCGGTAATCACCGTGACGCCGGAACCTTTGCGGCCTTTGGTTTCCCGTCCGACGCGCACAATGCCGTCGCCTTTTCCTCCTTCGCTAAAACTTCGGCGGACAAGCGGGGCAGACGGCTTTTGCACTTTATCTTTTTTCGGCGGCAGACTGCTGCCCGGAATGTTTTTGCTCCATTCCGGAGTCATATCCAGACTGCTCAGATTGATCGGCATGATCGGGCTACTCGGCGGCAGATTCCTGACTGTCCGCTTCAACGACTTCGGTCGAAACCGGGGCTACCGTTTCCACAGCTTCTGCTTCCGGATCAAGAACGGCGGCGGAAACGATCTTGTCGCCTTCGTTGAGATTGACGAGACGTACGCCCTGCGTGTTGCGGCCGATGACACGCAGATCGCTCGCGCCGATGCAGATCATCTGTCCGTTCTGGGAAATCAGCATGATGCGGTTTTCATCCGTCACCGCGTGTGCGCTGACGACGTTGCCGTTGCGCTCCGTGGTCTGGATGCTGATGATCCCTTTACCGCCGCGGCTTTGCAGCCGGTATTCGTCGAAGCTCGTACGTTTGCCGTACCCGTTTTCGGTAATCGCCATCATGGTGGCGGCGGTATTGACGATTTCGATGGAGACGACCTGGTCATCGCCTTCAAGCGTAACGCCTTTGACTCCGCGAGCAGTACGGCCGATCGGGCGGGCGTCCTCTTCATGGAAGCGGATCGCTTTACCGTTGCGCATGCTGAGGATGATTTCATCTTTGCCGCTGGTGAGCTGTACGCCGATGAGCTGGTCGCCTTCATCCACGTTGATGGCGTTGATGCCGCCGGCGCGGATGTTTTTGTAAGCCGACAGAACAGTCTTTTTGATAACGCCGTTCTTCGTGGCCATCAGCAGGTTGTGCTGTTCGTCGTCGAGCTCGCGTACACAGAGAATGGCGGCCAGCTTTTCGTCCGGACCCATTTCGATGACGTTGGCCAGCGCACGTCCCCGTGCCTGACGGCTGCCTTCCGGAACATGGTAGGCTTTGAGCCAGTACATGCGGCCCGCCTGAGTGAAGCAAAGCAGATAGTCGTGCGTCGAAGCGGTGAAGACGTGCTCGACGAAATCCTCGTCTTTGGTCTCCATGCCCATTACGCCTTTTCCGCCGCGGCGCTGCTGGCGGTAGGTGTCGACCGGTACGCGTTTGATGTAGCCGGTGTTGGAAAGGGTGATGGCGCAGGGTTCGTCGGCGATCAGGTCTTCCATGTCGATTTCGCCTTCATCAACTTCAAGCTGTGTGCGGCGCGGTTCGCCGTATTTGGCTTTGATTTCGGCAAGGTCGTCTTTGATCACACCGTAAAGTTTCTCTTCATGTTCGAGCAGATCGACCAGATAGGCGATCTGTTTCTGAAGCTCGTCGTATTCAGCCTGGATTTTTTCGCGCTCCAGACCCGTCAACTGGTAAAGGCGCATGTCGAGGATCGCTTTGACCTGCAGTTCGCTGAAATGGAAACGTTCGATCAATCTGGTCTGGGCTTCTTCGCGTGCCTTGGATGCGCGGATAATCCGGACCACTTCATCGAGGTTATCCAGCGCAATAAGCAGCCCTTCAAGGATGTGTGCACGGGCGCGGTTTTTATCGAGATCGAACTGAGTGCGGCGGGTGATCACCTCAAAACGGTGCTTGATGAAGCACTGCAGCAGTTCTTTGAGGTTCATGATGCGCGGGCGGTTGCTGTCGATGGCCAGCATGATAGATCCAAAGGTACTCGCCAGCTGAGTGTGTTTGTAAATGTTGTTGAGCACAACTTTACCGATCGCGCCTTTTTTCAGTTCGACGACCACGCGGATACCGAGCTTGCCGGATTCGTCGCGGATATCAGAGATGCCTTCGAGACTTTTTTCGTGCACCAGTTCGGCCATGCGGGTGATCATGGAGGCTTTGTTCACGGCATAGGGTATTTCCGTGATGATAATGCGCTCGCGGCCGTTGCCGAATTCCTCGATATCCGCTTTGCCGCGCATCCGGATGCGACCGCGGCCGGTGAGGTACATTGATCGAATGCCGCCGAGGCCGTGAACGATTCCGGCAGTCGGGAAGTCAGGGCCTTTTACGAACTGACAAAGGTCTTCCACGCTGGCATCGGGATTTTCGATCAGATGGATGGTTCCGTCGATTACCTCGCTCAGATTGTGCGGCGGAATGTTGGTAGCCATCCCGACGGCAATCCCGGTGCTGCCGTTAATGAGCAGATTGGGGATGCGCGCAGGCAGAACGGTCGGCTCCATGAGCGTTTCGTCGAAGTTGGGGCGCATATCGACAGTATTTTTATCGATATCGGCCAGCATTTCTTCAGCCAGCGGGAGCAGTTTGCATTCGGTGTACCGGTAGGCTGCTGCGCGGTCGCCGTCGATTGATCCGAAGTTTCCCTGACCGTTGATGAGCATGCAGCGCATGGAGAAATCCTGCGCCATACGCACCATCGTGTCGTAGACCGCCGTGTCGCCGTGCGGATGATAGTTACCGATCACTTCCCCGACGACCTTCGCGCATTTGACGAACGGCTTGCTGCTGTTCCAGCCGCGTTCTTTCATGGCGAAAAGGATGCGGCGGTTGCCGGGCTTGAGGCCGTCGCGCGCGTCGGGCAGGGCGCGGCCGATAATCACGCTCATCGAGTAGTCGATGTAGGCGCGCTGCATTTCGTCTTCAATATTGACCAGATCAATACGCTGATGCTGTTGTGTATTCATTGCGGTAAGGGTTCCTGTGCGTTAAATATCAAGATTCTGTACGTTGAGGGCGTTCTTTTCGATGAACTCGCGGCGCGGTTCAACTTCATCGCCCATCAGGATGGTGAACATCTGGTCGGCCTTGACAGTGTCTTCAAGTACCACACGGGTCATTTTTCGTTTTGCGGGATCCATCGTGGTTTCCCACAGCTGTTCGGGGTTCATTTCTCCGAGACCTTTGTAACGCTGGATCGAAAGGCCGCGGCGGCCCAGTTCCCGGATTGTGGTGAGCAGCTCCAGCAGGGAATGCAGGGCTTTCTTTTCGCCTTTTTCATCCACCAGATAAAACTCCGGTGTTTCGAGATGCGAAAGACAGCGGGCGTGAAACCCTTTGATGTCGAGCTGGGCGATCAGTTTTTCGAGCCGCTCGGCGGTATGGATTTCCATCCAGCGGAACCCCGGTCCGCCGGTCAGTGAGTCGGCGATTTCCAGTTCTTTGCCCATATTTTTTTCGGTCTGTTCGCGCAGCGCGCGCATTTCGATGTCGTTGAAGACATAGTGAATCTGCGGCTCGCCGTCACCGTGGTCAATTTCAACCCGGAAAGAGGGCAGTCGGCAGTCGCTGGTCATCCGGCGGATGTAATCGTCAAAATCAACACCTCTGCGAACCATCTGTCCGGCGATACGTTCCACTTCGCTCAGCAGCTGCAGGACTTCGGGAAGCTGCGCCGATTCCAGCAGTGTATTGCCGAGCGGGCAGACCAGCGTTTGGTCTTCGGAACCGAGATCGAGCAGGATGCGGGTGAGATGGGCTTCGCTTTCAATGTATTCTTCGCGCTTCTTCCGTTTGATTTTATAGAGCGGCGGCTGAGCGATGTAGATATAGCCCGCTTCAATCAGCTGAGGCATCTGACGGTAGAAGAATGTCAGCAGCAGTGTGCGGATGTGCGCACCGTCCACGTCGGCATCGGTCATGATGACGATGGTGTTATAGCGTGTTTTACTCAGATCAAACTCATCGGTTCCGATTCCGGTTCCGATGGCGGTGATCATCGTGCGGATTTCTTCATTGGCCAGCACCTTGTCCAGTCGTGCCTTTTCAACGTTGATGACTTTACCTTTCACCGGAAGGATCGCCTGAAACTCGCGGTCGCGGCCCTGTTTGGCGGAGCCGCCTGCGGAATCCCCTTCGACGATATAGAGTTCGCACAGCGCCGGGTCACGGCTGGAACAGTCGGCCAGTTTGCCCGGCAGGCCGCCGCTTTCGAGCGCGCCTTTGCGGCGGGTCAGATCGCGGGCTTTCCGTGCGGCGTCGCGTGCGCGGGCCGCCAGAACGGCTTTTTCAATCAGGCCGCGGGCAACGGACGGGTTCTCTTCAAAATAGGTGCCGAGTTCTTCATTGACGATTGCTTCGACAATACCCTGCACCTCACCGTTGCCCAGTTTTGTTTTGGTCTGCCCTTCAAACTGCGGATTGGGAATCTTTACGCTGATGACAGCGGTGAGACCTTCGCGGATATCGTCACCGCTCATGGCCTGCTTGTCGTCTTTGATCAATTTGCTGTTGCGTGCGTACTGATTGACCGTGCGGGTGAGGGCGCTGCGGAACCCGGAAAGATGCGTGCCGCCTTCGATGGTGTTGATGTTGTTGGCAAAGCTGTAAATGCTCTCGTTGTACGAATCGCTGTACTGCATTGCAATTTCGGCGGTAACGCCGTCTTTTTCGCGTTGAAAATAGATCACATCCGGATGAATCGGCACCTTGCCTTTGTTCAGGTGGCGCACAAATTCGCAGATGCCGCCTTCGTATTCGAACACCTCTTCACGCGGCGGTTCCTCCTGCATCAGGCGGATGCGAACCCCGCGGTTCAGGAAGGCCAGCTCGCGCAGACGCGAGGCGAGAATATCCCATTGAAAGCCTTCGTGCGTGAAAATCTCGTGATCCAGCTTGAAAGTAACCTTTGTGCCGGTCTTCTGTGTTTTGCCGATCACTTCGAGCTGAGAAACTGTTGCGCCGCGTTTAAAGCGCTGATGATAAACCTGCCCGTTGCGGCAGACTTCGACTTCGAGCCACTCCGAAAGAGCGTTTACGCAGGAAACACCGACGCCGTGCAGACCGCCGGAAACCTTATAGGAATCATTGTCGAACTTGCCGCCCGCGTGCAGCATGGTCAGAACCACTTCAACGGCCGGTTTATGTTCGGTCGGATGCATATCCACCGGGATGCCGCGGCCATCATCGGTGACGGTGAGTGAGCCGTCAGAGTTAATTGTGACCTCTACATGTGTGCAGTAACCCGCCAGCGCCTCGTCAATGCTGTTGTCAACCACCTCGTAAACACAGTGGTGGTAGCCGCGGACGCCGGTGTCGCCGATGTACATGGCTGGGCGTTTACGGACGGCGGCCATGCCCTCCAGAACGGTAATCTGGTCCGCGCCGTACTCGGCGGGGTTCTTCAGTTGCTGCTCAATATTTTCGTCTGACATAGGGGTGCTTTTTCCTCTCGAATTTCAAAAGAAACATACTACAGAAACAGTCCGGATGAGGCCACATAAAATTAGGTAAAAAACGCACTAAAAACCCTTATTTTACAGGGTTTTTTGACGGAAAACGCCGACTTTCCGGCGTTTGGAAAAGACAAGCAAAAAAGTTCCCGAAATTGAAAAATTTTCAGGCCTGTAAATCAGTTTTTACGGGCTGAAAACTGTGTCAGACCGGGCTGAAAATCATCTGACGGGAACTACCAGCACCGGTATTTGAGACCTGAGAAGAATACATTCGCTTATGTGGCCGACATGCAGTTTGCAGCTTGCACCGCCATGTCCGTGAGCACCGGTGATAATCAGGTCGGCTTGAAGCCGCAGTGCCTCTGCAAGAATGGTTTCACAAACCGGCCCCTGCAGGAAAACCGAGGTGACCTTCACGCCGGCCCGCTCAAGCGCCCGGGCGTCTTTTTTCAGGCGGATGAATTCAGGCTTTGTGTCATAGTCCGCCTCACTGAGATCCGCCTGTGACGGCTCTGCATGGATCAGGAATACTTCGGCGTCCATCTTCGTCGCATAGGTTTTTGTGACTTTCAGAATATTTTCCGATGTGGTTGAGAAGTCAACAGTCGCCACTATTTTCATTGCGTACCTCCTTGCTTTCGACACCGCCATTATCGGCAGGTGCCGCGAGGATGTAAACAGTAAAAACGGCGGTGACTTATTTAATTCCGACGACGTAGGCGACCCAGCCGAGAGCGTTTTCGTAGCGGGTTCGGCGGCGGTAAATATCGTCCGACTCGCCTTCCTTGGTCCAGTCGTGCAAATAGATTTCGGCTGATTTGAACCCGGCTTCGGTCAGCAGCTCTTGCAGTTCGGGAAGCGTCCAGAGCCTCCAGTCATACGTGAAGGCCTTTTCGATTTTTCCGGTGCCGGGAAGTTTGAAATGGATGTAATTCGTGATGTGGTGGTCAATCACGTTATATTCCGCCTGATCCCAGATATATTTGAATGCAGGCACTTTGGTGCCGTCCGTGGCGGTGAAGGCCTCTACCTTGCGCGGCTCCAGTTTTGTTCCCGCCGCTTCCGTGCCGCCGTAGATGTCTATGATGAACAGTCCGTCTTTTTTGAGTGCGCGGCGCACCTGCTTGAAATAAGTGCGCAGCAGATCACGTGTTTTGAATACGCAGTAGGAAAAGTTAAGCGCCATTACCAGATCAACCGGTGGTGTTTCGACTTTCAGCACGTCGGCGCAAAGCAGATTCAGTTCGCCGGTTTCCGGGCCCAGCTGCGACACGTTGTGTGCAAGCCCCCAGTCAAGTGTCGGCCGGTCAAAATCAACGCCCCAGGCGCGGTGCTGCGGCGAGCGCTTGACCCAGTCGCAGGCGAGGGCGGCGGTGCCGCAGAAATCCTCACGCACGTCATTGGGCTTGCCTCCGTTTTTCTTCTTGTAAATCCGCACCGCGAAATCAAGGTCGGTTCCGACACCTTGTACTGAAGCTTCGTAGAGGTAATGCAGGTCAGGGATCTTTTTTTTCTTCGGCATAATTCAATCCTTGAAATGTTTTTTAACCAGTTTGCGAGCGGCGGCATGGAGGTGCGGATTGGTACAGAGAAAACGCAGGCCATGCTCTTCAGCACGCGGATAAGCGGTGCAGACGGCTCCGGCGCGTTTAGCAATCAGTCCGGCGGCGGCGATATCCCAGAGGTAGAGCCCGGCTTCAAAGTAGCCGTCCGACCTGCCGCAGGCGATATGGCAGACATCAATTGCCGCCGAGCCGAGCATCCGGATTTTGCCTGCACGCGGAGCCATGTCGCTGAAAAAAGCGAGTGATCGCGGATCAATGTCCTTAGTGAGTCCGGCAAAAAATGTTGCCTTTCCAAGGGTTGGAACGCCGGAGGCGTGAATCGGTTTACCGTTACAGCGGGCGGGGCTGTCCGCCGTGGCGGTGTAGCATTCGTTCAGCACCGGAACAAAAACGCAGCCGGCCAGCACTTCTTTGTCGCACCGCACGGCGACAGAGCAGCACCAGTAGGGAAAGTTCCGCGTGTAATTGGCTGTGCCGTCAATCGGGTCAACGACCCATTCAAAAGCATGTTCTCTGATGATAGAACCTTCCTCTCCGAGGATCGTGTGGCTGGGGAAGTGCCGGTGAATAATGCTCTCGATGATGCGCTGGCACTCGCTGTCCATTACCAGTTTTATGTCGTGAGCAAAACTCTGTGCAATCTCTTCGCGGCGATTGATGTTTTTCAGCGCGTGTCCGCCTGCGGCGAGCGCGGCCTCGGTGCAGACAGCTAAAAGTTTTTTATTTGAAGGGTTTTTCATCCGGCAGAAGGTACTCATGAACAGCTTGCACCGCAAGCTTCTCCCTCCGGCAGGAAAAATGTTTCACGCAAATGCAAACTTCGGCGGATAGCCCGTATGGCTTCTAGCTGCTGCGGTTCTGGAGGTGATCGAGGACTTTCATCAGCCACCACCAGATGATCCAGCCGAGGACGATCATGACCAGCGAAAACAAACCGTAGGAAATCCGCCAGTCAACGTGCTTGGTTATCGCGCTGAATTCCGACATTCCGCCCATGCTGGCGATGATATTGAGCGGAAGAAACACGACGTTGATAAGGGTAAGGTTTTTCAGCAGGACGTTCATGTTGTTATTGACGATGGTGCCGCGGGCGTCCATGAGGCCGGACAAAACGGTTGAATAGATGCCGGCCTGTTTACTGGCCTGCTGGTTTTCGATGATGACATCATCGAGAAATTCGATCTGTTCGCCTGAGAGCTTAAGTTTGCCGGAAGCGGTGTGAAGTTTTGACAAGACCGCAAGGTTGGTTTCCAGCGCATTGTGGTAATAAATCAGACTCTCACCGAGCGCGAACATCTGCAGGAGATATTTATTCTCCATGGATTTGATGATTTTCGCCTGCAATT
>CAIKGD010000071.1 GCA_903826865.1 uncultured Verrucomicrobiota bacterium | reverse complement strand
CACCCCTCCAAAGGAGGGGACTCTGAAGGCGGAAGAAATTCTTTTTCTGATCCCCTCTCGGGAGGGGTGGCCGAAGGCCGGGGTGGGTCAGGCTTAATGACTACACCGGAGACCTGCGCATCGAACTGTGCAAACAGTTTGTGAAGCTCGGCGAGCGAAAAATGATCTTCGGCGATGTTTGTGATAATCGCGTGGTGCGGATGAAACTTCAGGAATGAGCGGTCGCTTTCGTCGGCTTCAATGATCCACGGGCCAGAACCGTATCGAACGTTGCCCAGTGTAGACGCGGTGTCCTCACCGCGTTGCAAGGCGGTGGGGACACCGCCTCTACGTTGCCAATTCAAAACCGGTGCGCCACAATAAACCGTCGGGTCTTTGCCGAGGCATTGGAAGATCCAGCCGAGCATGCCGGTAACGGTGGACTTGCCGGCGGTTCCGGCGACGGCGATCACCTCTTTGCCTTCGCAGAGTTTTGCCAGCATGTCGGCGCGGTGGAGCAGGGGAATGTTCAGGGATTTGGCGCGGATGATGTCCGGATTGTCGGATTCAATGGCGGTGCTGTAGACAACGGCGTCGGTCTGCTCCGTAATGCCGGAGCCGTCCTGCGGAACAATCCGGATACCCAATTTCATCAAGGTTTGGAAGATTTCGAGACCGGTGGCGCGGTCAGAACCGGAAACCGAGTATCCAGCGTGCGCCGCGAGTTGCGCGATGCCGTTCATCCCTGTTCCGCCGATTCCGATGATGTGGATTTTTTTGCCGTTCATGTGGGGGAGATTGTTAGGTGCGGATTTCATTTTAATCTTCCCGACTAAATAATTCAGGATTCAAACCATCCAGACTTCCCTCAAACCCTCGGTTAAGTTCAATCTCGACATCGAGTCCACACGATACGTCAGGATATAATCGGACAAAGTATCTGTCGGCAAAAAAAGGGAGATGCCAGACTTTGGGTGCCGGACCAATGATGGTCATGATAGTACCTGCCGGTACTTCGGATTGAAATGCTGTGAAATATCTATTGGCTAACTTCTGTGATTCCAAATATGCACGCGCTGTATCTCTGCTTAGTTGTTTGTTGTTAACGTTGTCATATATCGCCATTACATACACAGGACGGATAATTTTGTACCGACTCCCAACCCTCAGCCCATCTGCGTAACTTAAACTACAAAAGGTGCTCATCACAGCACACAGAGCAAATGTGATATAGGCTCGCGCTATTCCTGACTGATGCTTATCGGAAACGCATAAACTATTCATGGCCTGACACCTGACAGTATTATTAGTCTTGCTTAGGAAATTTTCCGAGTGAGTCTTTGTTCGGTGTGAAGGTAACGCCGGATAACGAGAGTGTCAAAGTAAAGTGTGGAAGAGGCTTCCAGCCTCTGGCCCAGCGGCAGGATGCCGCTTTCACATTGCTGTTTAAGGACTGTTGCCAAGAAAAGCTGTGAAACCGGTTTGATTTTCAGTAATAAAACCACTGATGAAATTTTATCTCCAGTGGTACGCGCGGCTTCCATCCACCAATACGTTTCTTAAGGAACGGCTGGCGGTGGAGCGCGGGCTGCCGTCGGGTACGGCGGTTGCGGCGCGCGAACAGACGCAGGGCCGGGGACGGCGGGACCGTGAATGGGTTTCTGCGACCGGCGAAAATCTCACTTTTTCAATTCTCCTGCGCGGCAAATACGAGCCCCGCTATCTGCCGTCCGCCTCTATGGCTGCGGCGGTCGCCGTTGCCGAACTGCTCGAAGCGCAAGGGTTGACCCCGGCGCTGAAATGGCCGAACGATGTGCTGGTGAACGGGAAGAAAATCTGCGGCATTCTCTCCGAAAAGATATCCTGCGGCGTCATCATCGGCATCGGCCTGAACATTAACATGCAGCGCGCGGATCACATCGACCAGCCCGCGACGTCAATTCTGATCGAAACCGGAAAGCGCCGCGACGTGGATGAGCTGCTCGGAAAACTGCTGAAACATCTCTCTGTCCGGCTCGACGAGTGGGCGCACGGCGGTTTTTCCAAAGTCCGGAAAAACTGGGAATCAAAAGTTCCCAGCATCGGGAAGTCCGTCACGGTGCGCGATGGCGGTGCGATGCGTACCGGTATTCTTGAAGGGTTCGGCAATGACGGTGAACTTCTTTTGCGCGACGAAACCGGCGCGGTTAGCGCAATCTGGGCGGGCGATTTAGCCGTATGAAATCTGCATTCCAGCTTGTTTCGAATTATTCGCCGACCGGCGACCAGCCGGAGGCGATTGAGTCGCTTTGCCGCGGGCTGGCGGAAGAGAAGCGGTTCCAATGTCTGGAAGGCGTGACCGGTTCGGGTAAGACCTTTACCATGGCTAACGTCATTGCGCGGCAGGGCCGGCCCGCGCTGGTGATTTCCCACAACAAAACGCTGGCCGCGCAGCTCTACGCCGAGCTGAAGAGCTTTTTCCCGCACAACGCGGTCGAGTTTTTCATCAGCTATTACGACTACTACCAGCCCGAAGCCTACCTTCCGCAAACGGACACATTCATCGAAAAAGACGCTTCGATCAACAAAGAGATCGAACGGTTGCGGCTGGCGGCGACCGACAGTCTGCTCAACCGCGAGGATGTGATCATTGTTGCCTCGGTCTCCTGTATTTACGGCCTCGGTTCGCCGGAGGATTACCGCGACATGGTGCTGTCCGCCCACCTCGGCGACGCTTGCGGGCGCGACGAGGTGCTCAAAAAACTGGTCGCTATTCAGTACGAGCGCAATGATTACGAACAGCTGCCCGGCACCTTCCGCGTGCGCGGCGATACGGTGGATATTTTCCCGTCCTATGCCCAGCACGGCATCCGCGTCGCCTTTTTCGGTAACGAAATTGAAAGCATCCGGCGGATTGATCCGCTGACCGCCGCCGTGGAGGAAGAACTCGAACGGATCACCATTTCGCCTGCGAAACATTTTGTGATGGCGGCCGAAAAACTCGAACCGGCGCTGGCGCGGATCAGAGCCGAACTTGAGGAGCGGGTGAAGTGGTTTGAAGATCACGATAAGCTGATCGAGGCGCAGCGTATCCGCATGCGGACGATGTACGACATCGAAATGTTCAAGGAAATCGGCTACTGCGGCGGCATTGAAAACTATTCCCGTCACCTGGCAGGCCGCGCTGCCGGCGACCGGCCCGCCTGTCTGATCGACTATTTTCCGAAGGACTTCCTGACGGTCATTGACGAGTCTCATGTGACACTGCCGCAGATTCGCGGGATGTTTAACGGTGACCGCGCCCGTAAAACGACGCTGGTCGAGCACGGCTTCCGTCTGCCGTCGGCGCTTGATAACCGCCCGCTTGAATTCAATGAATTTCTCGACATCACCGGCCCGATGCTTTTCGCCACGGCCACGCCCGGTCCATTCGAGCTGGAACACAGCGGCAAAACGGTCGAACAGGTTATCCGGCCGACCGGTATTATCGATCCGCCGGTCGAAGTGCGTCCGCTCGCAGGGCAGATCGACGACGTTATGGAAGAAATCCGTTCCCGCGCCGAGCGCGGGGAGCGGACACTGGTAACGACGCTTACCAAGCGCACCTCCGAAGATTTGACTGATTACTTGAAAAAAGTCGGCTTGCGGGTGGAATACCTTCATTCAGAAGTCGATGCCATTGAGCGCGTCGAAATTCTGCGCGGACTGCGCAAGGCGGAGTTCGACTGCCTGATCGGTATCAACCTTCTCCGTGAAGGGCTAGACCTGCCGGAGGTGTCGCTGGTAGCGATTCTGGACGCCGACAAGGAAGGATTCCTGCGTTCGGAAACCGCGCTTATCCAGACGGCGGGCCGCGCCGCCCGCCATACGGCCGGCAAGGTGATCATGTATGCCGACAAGATCACCGGCTCCATGCGCCGGATGATGGATATTACCGATCATCGCCGCAAAAAGCAGATGGCCTACAACACGGAATACGGCATCACCCCACAGTCCATTCAGAAAGAAATTCAGGAAAGCCTCGGTCATCTCAAGAAGGATGCGGAGGAACTGGAAGAAAGCATCGTGCGCGAAACCGGCGAGACCTATGATGTGAACCGTACCATCCGCGAAATGGAGCAGGAAATGATCGAAGCCTCCGAAGCGCTTGAATTTGAGCGCGCCGCGATTCTCCGCGACCAGCTTTATGAACTGAAAGCCGCGGTGGAGCCGATTGCCGCCCTGCCTTCCGGAAAACCGGGGAAAGTGCTCTATGCGGGCCGGAAAATGCGGGGGCGGAAACAAGGCGGATGAGGGTTTGACAACCCGGTCAAAAACGGTATCCTGTGCCGCTCATTTAGAAAAATATTTTTCAGGAGAAGAACCATGACAATGCATTCCAGTTTGAAAAATGCCGCGCAAATCCAAGTCCGCCGCAATGTTCTGAAGCGTTTTGAGCGCGTAGATCTGCTTAAAGCCGAAGGCCGGTGGAAAGACGGCGACCGCGGTTTCGGTCTGGTAAAAACCAAACCGGCGGAATAAGCCAGTTGACCTTATTTTGTAAGGCCCCGGTACTGCCGGGGCTTTTTTTGTGAAAAACGAAAATGATCAGACTTCAGAAATATCTGGCGGAGTGCGGGGTGGCGAGCCGTCGTGCCTGCGAAAAGCTCATCACTGACGGGTTGGTAACTATTGACGGCATGATCGTCACTGAACTCGGCACCAAGGTTGATCCCGCCGTTCAGAAAGTCACCTGCGACGGCAAACCCGTTCGGCTGGATCAAAAAGTCTGGATCATGCTCAACAAGCCGGTTGGTGTCATTTGCACCTCCGACGATCCCGAAGGGCGCGAGCGGGCGCTTGACCTGCTGCCCGATGTGCCGGGCCGCTTTTACACAGTCGGCCGTCTCGATGTCATGAGCGAAGGGCTGCTGCTTGTCACCAATGACGGCGATCTCGCGCACCGCCTGATGCACCCGCGTCACAGCATTGAGAAAAAATATCAGGTCTGGATCGACCGCGAACTTACGGCCGATGAAATTGACCGGATGCTTAAAGGATTGAACTGCCGCGGTGAAAAGCTGCGTGCACTCAGAGTTGAACCGCTTCGCCGCATGATTGCCAGCCAGCCCGGCTATACACTCACGCTCGGAGAAGGGCGCAACCGCCACATCCGCCGCATGATGGAAGTGCTCGATTGCAAAGTCGTCCGCCTCGTGCGTGTTTCCGTCGGCCCGCTGCGTCTCGAAAAACTCCGCACCGGCGAGCACCGTAATCTGGAACCGTGGGAAGTGGAGAAGCTGAAAAAGGCCGTCGGGCTCTAAAAGAATGATGAATTATAAATTCTGAATGATAAATGTCAGAAGACTCGCTCTCCAAAATTATCACTTAGCATTCATCACGCATCATTTTTCAAAGCACTTTGAGTGTGCTTTGAAATGCGATGCCGCTTCCTTTAATGGCCGCAGGCGAGCTGAGAACGCAGGTGACAGCTTTCTCCATGCTGAGGAAACCGGCGAATTTCTTGAAATCATCAGCGGTGGTGGAAAGTACTTCGTCGCGGCGCTGTTGACGCTTTTCATCAGTCTGGCCGGTCAGCCAGCGGATCATATCGCTGTAGCCTCTGGCGTCGGGCAGCAGATAGGCGTCAACTCCGCCGATGGTACCGATTAGGGCGCGGGTGAGTTCGTCTTCGTCGAGTTGAAGATTTTTTAAAAAGTCAGCGGTTTGTCCGTAGGCTTCAAGAGTTTCGGCTAGATTCGGGTCGCGGTAGGAGGCAAAAGCAAGGATGCCGCAGTTCGGGTCGAATCCGCAAATGGCACCGTAGGCACCGCCCTGCACACGGATTTTCTCCCACAGCCATGCGGTGCGCAGGTATTTGGTGATAACGAGTGAGGAGCCGTCCATTTTATAGCCGTTATCAAACAGATTAATAGCGCGGCCGACATAGTTGACACGCGACGGGATCAGCAGGGCTTCTGATACCGGTTGTGTTTCCTGAAATTTCCAAATATTGGAAGATTTAACCGCGAATGAACGCGAATGAACGCGAATGGAATCCCCTCCTGAGGAGGGGTGGCCGGAGGCCGGGGTGGGTTTTCCAGACATTGGAAAGTTCGAGAGGAATTCTTCCAGCGTCTGGAAAACCGGTGCACGATCTTTTCCGTCGGCGGTGATGTTGACGGTGAGCCCGCCTGCAATGAGTTTCTTTAAGATGGTTTCGAGCCGAGCGACGGTGCCGGGCCAGTCTTCTTTCATTTTTTTCTGCATGGTCCGGTGGAAGAAGAGCGCGTCGATTCCGCTCAGCGTTTCAGCAGCGCGATGGGCTTCATGGTAATGCGCTTTGAGGCGCGAAAGAATGGCGGAGTGGCCGCTGGGTACAAGCGAACCTTCCATTTCAGCTTTCTGCTCGAGAAGCACTTCGCGGAAGCGTTTACGGTTGTTGAAGGCGGGCGCAAAGAGAATGTCACGCAGGATGTCAAAGAGGTCGCCGGTCTGTCCGCTCATACACTTTCCTCGCAGAAAGAGATGGGCGGCGCTCCCCGGGGCGTCTTCGAGGGCGGCGAGGAACGGGGCTGCATAGAGTCCGCCGGTTTTCCGGGCGATACGTTGCGAGAGCGAGGCGAAGTCCTCTTTCTGTGTGCCCATTTCGAGAAGCATGCTGCCGAGGAGCGAAACCCACGGCAGATCTTCGGCGTCGAGAACGTGAAGGTCGAAGCCGATATCCACATAGACAATGCCGCCGGTGAAGAGATCGTGGAACAGGACGCTGGCGTTATCACGCTGTTCGACCTCACGCGGAATGGTGCGGATTTTTGTCACGAGGTCGTCGCGCTTGAGCAGGGGCAGAGTTTTTACCGCTTCGGGCGTGTCCGGTGTTTTCTGCATGTCAAGCAGACGGGCGGCGGCGTCAACGGTACGGGCGAGTTCATCGGGATGCATGGCGTCGCGGACGGCCTGCAGCCGGGCTTTTTCTTCCGCTTCGTCGCGGGCGGCTTTACCGGCATCGGGGATGAGTCGGACGGTGGCACGGTGGGGATTTTTCAGCAGTATGTTTTCGATGAGTTCTTCGAAATAGCGCGGGTTCGCGGCGATTTTTTCTTTGAGTTCGGCCAGCGGAAATTCGTAGGCGGCGAGGCCGATGGGATCCCAGCCGTAGAGCCAGGTTTCCATCATGTTAAGCATAACGGAGAGTCCCTGCGGGAAACTGCCCTGATTGTTTTCGCGCAGGTCGAACTCAAAAGAGTTGAGCGAGGCTTCAATATCGCCGCGGTCTATGCCGTTTTTTGCCAGTTTTTCCAACGTCTGGAAGATCAGAGCCTCAACTTTTTCAAGGTTTTGAACTTCAACGCCTTTCATGCCTATAGACCACGCGGGCTGGCGCAGGCTGGTTTCGAGACCGAAGCCGGCCAGGTCTTCGCCGAGGTCTGATTCAATCAGTGCTTTGCGCAGCGGCGAGCCGGAAGTCCCGGTAAGGATCTGGTCGAGCACGATCAGGGCAAAGTGGAGAATACCGTCGGGAATGGCCCAGTTAACGGTAATGAAGGCGTGGATGTCGCCTTCGCTGACGGCGTAAGGTTCTTCAATGAAAACGGGTTTGTCGAAGGGCTTCTGGAGATGAATGGAGGAATCGGGCGGATTGGTCAGGTATTTAAAACCGTCGAGATATTCGCTGAGGATTTTCAGGCGGTGTTCGGGGTTGTCGTTGCCGTAAAAGAAAAGACGGGCGTTGGAAGGATGGTAATGGGTCTCGTGGAATTTGCGGAAATCCGGATAAGTGAGTGTCGGGATTTTTGCCGGGTTGCCGCCGGAGTCGAGGCCGTAGGTGGTATCGGGGAAGAGTGCCTGCTGGGAGCGTTCGAGCAGAATATTGTCGGGCGAGGAGTAGGCCCCCTTCATTTCGTTATAGACGACGCCTTTGCAGGTGAGCGGGGCATCGGGGCTTTCGAGTTCGTAGTGCCAGCCTTCCTGCCGGAAAAAGGCGGGAGTGATGCGCGGGAAAAAGACGGCGTCGAGGTAGACGTCAACGAGGTTGTAGAAATCCTGCTCGTTCTGGCTGGCGACCGGATAGACTGTCTTGTCGGGATAGGTCATGGCGTTGAGGAAGGTCTGCAGTGATCCTTTCAGCAACTGGACAAAGGGATCTTTGAGCGGATATTTGCGCGAACCGCACAGAACGGTATGTTCGAGAATATGCGCGACACCGGTGGAATCGGCGGGCGGGGTGCGGAAGGTGATGCCGAAAACCTTGTTGTCGTCGCCGTTTTCGACAGAAATATATTCCGCCCCGGTCGGTTCATGGCGGTACTCTTTGACCGTGCCGTTGAACTCTCTGACGAACTGTTCGCGGATGAGTTTAAAATTATTCATGATTAAAGCGGGACAGGATAGAGAGACGGCGGCCCTCAATCAACGCTAATCACGGGTAATCACGAACCGGTTCGTGTTTTTTGTATGAGGCGCTGGATACTGCGCAGGACGAGTACAATAACGACGGCGCCGGCCATGCCGGTGGCATCAACGCGCAGGTCGCTCAGCGCGGCGGCGCGGTCGGCGGTGATGAATTGCAGTACTTCGGTGGCGGCAGCGAAAAGTACGAGTCCGGCGAATACCGCAACGGCAAGACGCAACGCGGGCGGCGCGGCGATCCATGATAGAGCCGACAGAAAGGCCAGCAGACTGAACATTATGAAATGGCCGACCAGGTGTACGTTATCAACGACGGTGCCGGGCAGGACAATTGCCGGAGGTTTTTCTTTCAGCATGACTGGCGCGGGTTGAACGGGTGCTGTTTTTACAGCTTGAACAGGCGGGCGCGGCGCGGGGGTGACGGTTTTTGGAGCCAGTCCTTTTATGGTATGTACCGTTTTTTCAATTGCGCCATCGAGGAATTTTCCGGGCAGAACAATGCCGATCATGATCAGGAATAAAATAATCATGATCGGGAATCCATGCCGGCGGGACCAAGGTCGCAAGGCGAACAGGCAGACGCCGAATGCGGTCATCCAGAGGGTGCCGAAAAACAGCTTCCACCAAGGCGCAAAGCGGCGTTCGCAAACCGGAATGATCGAGACATTGTCAATCTGCATAATCCCTGCAATGCCAAGATTTTGAATGTGCAGACGGGCATCGACCGCGCCTTTCGGAGCGGGAAAGAAATCCTTGTAATACCGCCAGCCGGCATCTTTGGAGATATCCATAATGCCATGGTGCAGTTTAAAAAGGCTTTTGGCCTTTGCATCGTGAAAAAAGAAAACCGCACGCGGGATTTTATATCCTTCGGTGCCTTTCACAATTCCGTGGGCGGTTGCGTGCAGTGACACGCGGAAAGCCGGTATATTGGTCAGATCGTACACGGTAAAGCGCAGTATGCCGTTCTGGTTCGAAGAAGTGGTCAGCACGACGCCCGGCGAACAGTTAAACCCGCCGTCCGGAACCAGCCGGGTCCATTCATTCCAGCCGCTCCATGCATTGGTAGCGGCCGGCGAACTGAAGCTGCCGTCCGGAATCAGTTCCGGGCCGATCGGATACCACGGCTCGTAGAGGTTGTAAAAAAGAGCCATGACACCGACTGTCAGAACGGCGAAAACGGTTGCAAACAGGTTGCGGCTGGGTCGTTTTTCAAACATTGGGCAACAATCTCTCAAAAGTTTCTTTCCAGAGGAAGTTTTATACAGGAAATTCAGCACCTGAATGAAAACCTATTTAGACGAATATAAAGCATTTATTTTTGATCTGGACGGAACGCTGATCAATTCCGAGAAATATCACGCTGACGGCTTTGCGCAGGCCATCGAGGCGTTAAGCGGCTACCGGCTGACTCCGGCCGAACGGCGCGAGTTTTTCGAAACGCACACGCGGGCATTTACGCCGGTTCTTGCGGCGCGGCATGGACTGAATATCGATTCGGATGCAGTGCTCGCCCATAAACGCGGGCATATTGACCGGAACTTCAAAGCGGAAGTTCTGCCCGGTGCGGCGGCGTTCATCGAGAAATGGCGGGATTCCATGCGGTTGGCGCTAGCCAGCAATTCGTCGCGTCATTTTGTAAAACGGGCGCTGGTTGATGCGCAGTTAATTGATGTGTTTGAGACGGTTATCACTGCCGACGATGTAACCTGGCGCAAGCCGGATCCCGAAATGTACGAATTAGCACTGAAAAGCCTGAATCTGGCACCGGAAGACGTTATGGTATTTGAAGACAGCCCGGCCGGTGCGGCCGCCGCGCAGGCGGCCGGCTGTCCGGTGGTGATGATTGAAAACGGCGCGGGGCGCGCCGTTGAGGGCATTCGGCAATATACCTGGAAGGAACTTAAGCAGTTTTGAAAACGACACCGCTTCATGCAGAACACGTGGCTCTTGGAGCCAGAATGGCCGAATTCGGCGGCTGGGACATGCCGATTCAGTACGAAGGTATCCTGGCCGAGCACGAACATACCCGCACCAAAACCGGACTGTTCGACATTTGCCACATGGGCGAGTTCGAACTGACCGGCCCGTCCGCGGTCGCCGACCTCGAACGGCTGCTGACGATGAAGGTCTCCACGCTGGCGATCGGTCAGTGCCGCTACGGCTTCATGCTTAATGAGCAGGGCGGAGTGATTGACGATCTCACCTGCTACCGGCTCGGCGAAGAACGCTACATGCTTGTCGTCAACGCCGCCACCCTTGACGGTGATTCGGCATGGATTAGCCGGCACCTTTCATCCGGAACGACGTTTACTGACCTTTCGGATGGCATCGCCAAACTCGACGTGCAGGGGCCGACGGCGCGCGCCGAACTCGAAAAGGTTTTCGGCAAAAAACTTCAGGACCTTGGATATTTCAAGGCCGAACCTTTCCAATGCCTGGGAACAGAAATGTTTGTCAGCCGCACCGGCTATACCGGCGACTGGGGCTATGAACTTTATTTCCCGGCGAGCGAGGCCGTCCGCATCTGGCGCGCACTGCTTGCCAATGAAAATATCAAACCGGTCGGCCTTGGCGCGCGTGACACACTTCGTCTCGAAATGGGCTATTCGCTTTACGGTCACGAACTGTCGACTGACCGCACACCAGTCGCTACCAGTCGCGGTGGTTTCATCCGCAAAGAGGGAGGGTTCATCGGTGAAGCGGCGGTTCGGCACGATCTGGAAAATCCGCAGGAATTTCTGGTCGCGCTGGAATTCGACAGCAAACGCGCCGCCCGTTCTCACGACAAAGTATTTTTTCAGGGTGTGGAAACCGGTATGGTCACCAGTGGATCGGTTTCGCCAAGCCTTGGAAAAGCCGTTGCGCTCGCCTTCGTTAAAGCCGGTCACGCCGTCGTCGGCACGGTTCTCGATGTCGAAATCCGCGGGAAAATGTTTTCCGCCAAAATAGTTGAACTGCCGTTTTATAAGAAAGGAACTGCTCGTGGTTAAAGCCTGTATTTTTGATATGGACGGTGTGCTGTGCGACTCCGAATCCGTAATTGCCGCTGCCGCCTGCCGGCTGTTTCAGGAGCGCGGTGTGACGGTTACGCCGAAGGATTTTGAGCCGTTTATCGGAACCGGTGAGGAGCGCTATCTGCTGGGTGTCGCCGAAAAATCCGGTGTTGTGCTGACTATGCCGGATGATAAAGAAACGCTTTACCGCCTCTATGCTGACATCGCTCGCAGAGATTTGAAACCGATCGGCGGTGTGGTGAAATTTTTGCGGACTGCGGCCTCTGCAGGAATTCTTCTGGCTGTGGCAACCAGTGCGGATGAGTTCAAAATGGATGTCAACCTTGCGGCCATCGGCGTTGAAAAAGAGCTGTTTACTGCCCGGGTGACCGGTGATCAGGTTATCCATAAGAAACCGGCACCGGACATTTTTCTGAAAGCTGCACAGCTTCTCGGATTTTCTCCGGATGACTGTATTGTCTTTGAAGATGCCGTGAACGGCGTTCAGGCGGCCAAAGCCGCCGGAATGCGCTGTGTTGGAATCACCTCCAGTTTTTCTGCTGAAGTTCTTCTGGCAAACGGCGCCGACTGGACAGCGCCGGATTTTAATTTACTTCCG
Source organism: uncultured Verrucomicrobiota bacterium (assembly GCA_903826865.1). Classification (GTDB taxonomy): domain Bacteria; phylum Verrucomicrobiota; class Kiritimatiellia; order Kiritimatiellales; family Tichowtungiaceae; genus Tichowtungia. The sequence goes on along the minus strand of CAIKGD010000071.1, from coordinate 52,981 downwards.
CCGGAATTTAAGAAAATAGCCGCCTTATGAAAAAACAGCTTTTGATTTTCGATCTGGACGGAACGCTGGCGGATACGCGGGCTGATCTGGTAACCGGCATTAACCTGATGCGCGCGCATTACGGCCTGCCGCCGCTCAGTATGGAAGCGGTTGAAAGTTATATCGGCGACGGCGTTCGCAAGCTGGTCGAGCGGGCACTGCAAGAGGTGGATTTGAATGTAGATGAGGCCATCGCGCTCAATCGAAAGCTCTATGCCGAACACATGCTGGATGAAACGGCGCTTTATCCGGGCGTTACCGACGGCTTGAAAAAACTGGCCGCGGCCGGTCATGCACTGGCCGTACTCAGCAACAAGCCGGGCGATCCGTCGCGGGCGATTTTAAAACATCTCGGCGTGGATGCGCTTTTTTTCCGAATTCTGGGCGGCGGCGACCTGCCGAACCTGAAACCTGCGCCGGACGGCATCTTTGCGCTGATGGAAGAATCCGGCGTGCAGCCGGAAAACACCTGGATGCTTGGCGACCACCATACCGATCTGGAAGTTGCTCACAACGCCGGCGTCAAAAGCGGCTTTGTGACGTACGGCATCGGCAACACCGGAAAATTTACCGCCGATCAGGTCTGGAACGGTTTCGGGGAACTGGTTGGGTTTTTTACAGATACATGATACGGGATTCGTGATGAGGGATAATCCATCGCTGAACAGATTGAATATCATCTCGTATCCCGTATCTCGTATCACTCTGGACTTGGCTGGCACGTCGATTATCCGTTTAATACAGGCCGACTGAAGATTTCTTGGAAGAAGAGGACACCATGAGTAACACAGACGGACTGAAACTGCTGAAGAAGGGCGAAAAGAACTATCCGAAGAAGCCGGATGCTTCGATTCTGGAAACCTTCAAAAACTCCAACCCGCAGCGCGACTACTGGATCACCTTTGAAACGTCCGAATTCACTTCGCTCTGCCCGATCACCGGCCAGCCCGACTTCGCGACCATCAAGATTGAATACATTCCCAACAAGCTCTGCGTGGAGAGCAAATCGCTCAAGCTGTTCCTCTTCGCGTTTCGCAACGAAGGCTCGTTCTACGAAGACGTCACCAACCGCATCTTCACCGACCTGACGGCCGTCTGCAAACCGCGCCGCCTGATCGTTACCGGTGACTTCACCGCCCGCGGCGGCATCCGCTCCAGCGTCCGCGTGGATTCTCTGGATCAGTAACCTGGATGCATCGAATTACCGGCGAAACAGACACCAAGGTTGTCTTTATACAAATTGTCTTTGTGCCGAACTGATATGCCCTGCATAAAGACAACTTCACCGGTGAATTAAAAGAGCGATCCACATTCATAACCGTTTGCTATGCAAAATGGTTCCATTCTTGACCGTCACACTTTTAAACCATACTTTTACAACCATATGTAGAAGTGAGCGACTGCATAAACCGAGGTTAAAGTTCGTTCAATAACACTTTTCGGCATTATACACCACATCGCAATGAGGAAGACCCTATGAACCTGAAATGTTTGCTTGGAATTCACGAGTGGTCGAGCTGCAAATGCTCGAAATGCGGAAAGACCCGCGACGAGAGCCACGACTGGGCGGCGGACTGTGAGAAGTGCGCCAAGTGCAGTAAAACCCGAAGCGGGGAGCACATTTGGTCGGGCTGCAAATGCTCGAAATGCGCCAAGACCCGCAACGAGGGCCACGACTGGGGTGATCGGCTCGGACCATGCAAATCCTGCGGAGCTTCGAACCCAGAACGTCTACTTGTCGACCTCATCGGGAATCCAAATCAAGACGACTGGGGCAAGAATGAAAACACCGCCAAGCAGCTCAAGCCTCTGCTTTCAGGGGATATCTTAGCCGCCGTGATTGAACTTCTGGCAAGCGATTCTTGCCGCGTGCGGTCCCATGCCGCTCATGCATTAGGCGTCTTGGGTGACAAGCGAGCAGTGATCCCATTGACTGACTTCATACGGAAGCCATACGAAGACGAATCAATATCATACTATTCATTTCCTGGGGGAGGGCGATCAACCGCTATTGGTGCCCTAAAGACGCTTGCAGGCATAGAAGCAGTGCCCGCACTGATCGCAGCGTTGGAAGACAAATCATGGAGCGTTCGCGAAGAAGCTGCCCACGCGCTATGCGAATTGGGTGATGCTCGCGCGGCCGAAGCTCTTGAGAGAATATATTTGCCAGTAAGACATCTCGAAGGGGGGTCCGGTGAGCCGCGCGCTAGAATGTGGGCGAAAAGGGCACTGCAAAAGATGATCGGTGACGAGGTTCTTTTGTGGTGCAAGTCGCGCAATGAAACTCACGTATCGGACTCTTCCTGTAAATGCTCCGCGTGTGGAACTACTTCACATAGCTGGAAACACGGCAAATGTTCCCATTGCGGACTAGTTAGGCGACACTACTGCAATTCCACTGACCTACACTTGGCAATTTGCTCCAATGCTGATCTGAATGAGATCCGACTCTTAAGCAGGAACGGTCTTGTCAATATGGGAGATGAAGAGGGCTTTACCCCTTTAATGAAGGCATCAGGGAAGGAAGGCAATCTTGCTATTGTCAAAATACTGATTGAGGAAAGCGCAGACGTAAACGTTAAGTCAATGCGTGGAACAACTGCATTATCAATGGCCGCACTGCACGGAAAAAATGATGTTGAAGAGTATCTTTCAAGTAGAGGTGCAGTGCGCGACTTTGTCGTTAGACAATGGTGAGCAACATATGCCGAACAAGATCACTGGAGCAGAACGCGGGCGGGCTACGTCAGTTGCCAATGCGGACGCGCCGCAGGGCCGCCCGCGTCGCTCAGTTCTGTCGTTAAGCGCACCCAGATTCCCTTACAGCGCGTCCCACAGCGGGACTTCCAGAAATTCTGCCAATGTCTGAGCGTCGGCGATCAGTTTTTTCCGGTTGCCGTGATCAACGAGGTTGATGCGCTGTCCGTCTGTGAGAACCAGATTCAGCTCGTAACTGGTGTATGAACTTTTGCTTCCGGTGCAGTGTTCTGAAATCAACTGCAGCGCATGGATGTTTTTTATTTCCGCAAAATTTTTAAGTTCGCTGACGTTGAAAACCTCGCGCGGCGATTTCCGGCCCTTCCAGACAGCCTTTTCTTCTTTATCGATTACGATTGGAACGATTCCGCTACGGATGAGCACGACCCCGACCAGCATAAAGACCAGCCCGATCAGCATCGGCAGGATGGCGATCAGGGCGGTGGACGGGGCGCCGGTTTTAAACAGAAGGCTCATCGGGGCACCGACAGCACAACCTCCCATCGCCATGAAAAAGGCGCCGAACATCAGCAATCCGGCTGTCGGGCGGAATTCCATCCGGTACGGGTGAACGGTTACCAGCCGATGGGTCTGGAAGCTGGCACCGCCATTGCGGACGGGCGTCCAGGCTGTCCGGAGCGCCACCGGATCGTTCAGCACAGCCGGATCAAACGGAGCTTTTTTGGCGCACAGAGCAGACAGCTTTTCGAGAAACTGCTTCAGCATAAAGGCCCTTACGGTCTATCCGCGATAGATACATCCGGAGGTTTCGGTTTCTTTGATGACAATTTTGGAGAGCAGGGGGAGCTGCGGTTTCAGTTTTTTCCAGACCCAGACGCTCATATTCTCGCTGGTCGGATTTTCAAGCCCTTCAATATCGTTCAGGATGGCGTGGTCGAGCTGTTTAACGACGGGTTCACACACCTTGGCGAGATCGCCGAAGTCCATGACAAAACCGGTCTTCGGGTCAACCGGGCCGCGCAGGTACACTTCAATTTCGAAGCCGTGGCCGTGCATCGCCGAACATTTGTGAGTCGGCGGTACGCCGGTCAGGCGGTGGGCGGCATCGAATCGCAGGGTTTTATAAATTTCCATTTCAGCCATAACAGCTCCTTTTTATAACGATGATTGATAAATTATGAACGATGAACGCAGGTTGAATTCCGAATTCATAGTTTATCGTTCATCCCTTATAGTTTCTGGGGTCTTTTGCGCCGGCATCCTTGAATCCTTTGAGGCGCAGACGGCAGGAATCGCAGGTGCCGCAGGCCGCGCCATCGGGTGCCGGGTCGTAACAGCTGGACGTTACGCCGTAGTCCACGCCCAGCTCCAGCCCCTTTTGAATAATCTGCGCTTTGGTCAGATGAATGAGCGGCGTGTGGATGGTCAGTTTCCGGCCGCCGTGGACGGCGGCCTTGGTGGCGAGATTGGCCATCTTCTCGTAGGCGGCGATAAATTCTGGACGGCAGTCGGGATAGCCGCTGTAGTCGAGTGCGTTGACGCCGATGAAAATGTCGAAACTGCCGAGCACTTCCGCCCACGCCAGCGCATAGGAAAGGAAAACCGTGTTGCGCGCCGGAACATAGGTGACCGGAATTTCGTCCGCCGCACCCGGTTTGTGCGGTACGGGAATGCTCAGGTCGGTCAGCGCAGAGCCGCCGAATGTACCGAGATCAATGGTGACCGTGCGGTGTTCCGTGACGCCGTGTTTTTTTGCAATCCGCGCCGCGCATTCCAGTTCAACGGCGTGGCGCTGTCCGTAGCGGAAGGAGAGGGCGTAGCAGTCAAAACCTTGCGCCTTGGCCATTGCCAGCGCGGTTGCCGAATCCAGCCCGCCGCTCAATAATACAACTGCTTTCTTTTTCATCATACGTACCGTTTTAGGTAGGGCGCTATCGCCGAGAGCGCCGCCTGCCTTGAGTCTGATCGAAGGGCGGACGGCTCGGCGATCCGTCCCTACCAGTGATCCATCAATCCTTTATTCCACCATCCCATTCACAAAAGTCCCATCATCTTATGGCATTGGGGAATAACCCGCACACTGCGCCCGAGTGCGACGGCCATCTGCGACTGCCACGCCAGTACCTGTCCGGCTGACGGCACACGGCTGGTTTTCGAAGCGGCGGTCATCGGCTGCAGAACTACGGCGGCCTGCGAACCCGAGGTACGAATGATTTCCGCCGCCTGCGTGAGATCCGCATCGGAGGTATCCGCGCCGACCACCAGTTTAATAGTTGCACCGGTGCCTTCGCCTTCGATTATATCGAGAAAATCGCGGTGCATTGCCCACGCTTCCGGTTCGCCGGTGACGCTGGGGAGTTTGATGTCCATCAGAACGTGGTCTATCCATTCGACCGTTTTGGCGAATTCTTCCGGCAGGTCGCCGCTGGTTTCAAGATGAACCGGCAGATCGAGCTGTTTGCGGGCTTCCGGCAGAAAAACGGCCACAAAGTCCGCCTGCAGCAGCGGTTCGCCGCCGGTGATAAACAGGTCGTCGTGGGCGAATTCGGGGCGGTTCAGCCCGGCCAGCAGGTCAAGCAGCTGTCTTACCGTCAGCGGGTTAGGGACGGTCTCAAACTTACCGCTGCCCGGCTCCTGTTCAATGGCGACGGATTCCGTCCGTTCCACCGGTGTATCGCAGTAGAGGCAGTTGCGGTGGCATTCGCAGAAACGCACAAAAAGCTGACGGCGGCCGATATTGACCCCTTCGCCCTGCGCAGAGCTGAATATCTCGCTCACAAAAGCGGAAAGCTGTTTTGTCGTAGTCATAGGTTGTTTCAAGTTTCGGACGGAAGCATAGCAACAGGTGAGGCTGGAAAGGAATAATGGAATGGTGGAATGTTGGAAAGGAAGGACGGCGGATGTTTATCTTTTCAATATTCCAATATTCCAGTATTCCATCATTCCACTCTTATGAAAGTTGACCTATTCGATTTTGAACTGCCGAAACGCTTTATCGCGGACCGCCCGGCCAGCCCGCGCGATTCCGCGCGCCTGCTCGACCTGACCGGTGACGGCTTTGCCGACCGCATTGTGCGCGATCTGCCGGAACTTCTTCAGCCCGGCGACCTGCTGATCGGTAACAACACCAAGGTGATTCCGGCGCGGCTTGACGGCCTGCGCGGCGATGTCCGTATTGAAGTCACACTGCATATGCGTACGGCGGATAACAAATGGCTGGCCTTCGCCAAACCCGGTAAACGGCTCAAAGAAGGCAGCCGGATTGTCTTTGCCGATGATTTTTACGCCGAAGTGACCGAAAAGCGCGACGGCGGTGAAATCCGCCTGCGGTTCAACTGCGGCGGCGCGGAACTTTTCCAATATCTGGAAAAATACGGACGGATGCCGCTTCCGCCTTACATCCAGCGTGACAAAGACGATGCGCAGAACGCCAGCGACCGCGAGGATTACCAGACCATCTTCGCCCGGCACGAAGGGGCCGTTGCCGCACCGACCGCCGGCCTGCATTTTACCGGACGGCTTTTTCAGGCATTGGAAAAACGCGGCGTGATGTTTGATACAGTCACCCTGCACGTCGGCGCGGGAACTTTCCTGCCGGTCAAAGCGGACGACACCGACGAACATAAAATGCACGCGGAATGGGGAACGGTTTCGGCGGAGACGGTGGCAAAAATTGAAGCGACCCGCCGGGCGGGCGGACGGATTGTCGCCATCGGGACAACCTCGCTGCGTCTGCTCGAAAGCGCGGCGACCGCGCCGGACATCATCAAACCGCTCACCGGCGAAACCGACATCTTCATTACGCCCGGCTACCAATTCAAAATAGTGGATCTGCTGCTGACCAATTTCCACCTGCCGCGCTCCACGCTTTTCATGCTCATTTCCGCCTTCGCGGGACTTGAAAGAATGCATGCGGCATACGAACATGCCAAACAACAGAACTACAGGTTTTACTCCTACGGCGACGCCTGTCTTCTCAAAAGGATAAATGCTGAATGATGAATGCTGAATTTACATATAAACTTCTGGCGAAAGACGGCGCGGCGCGGCGGGGGAAAATAACGACGGCGCACGGTGAAATCGATACGCCTGCTTTTATGCCGGTCGGGACGCTCGGCACGGTTAAAGGAATTCTGCCGGAACAGCTGGCTGAGACCGGCGCGCAGATCGTGCTCGGTAACACCTATCACCTGATGCTCCGCCCCGGCGCGGAGCGCATCGCAGAACTGGGCGGCCTGCATAAATTCATGAACTGGGAAAAGCCGATTCTGACCGACTCCGGCGGCTTTCAGGTGATGTCGCTGGCCAAATTCCGGAAAATCACCGAGGAAGGCGCGATGTTTCAGTCGCACTTTGACGGCAGCCGGCATCACCTGACGCCGGAACGCTCGATTGAAATTCAGTGTCTGCTCGATGCCGATATTTCCATGGCGTTTGACGAATGCACACCGTTTCCGGCCACCGAAGAGGTTGCTGCCGAATCTATGCGCCTTTCCATGCGCTGGGCGAAGCGTTCGCGCGATGCCTTCAAGCGGCGCTCCGGTTACGGCCTGTTCGGTATTGTGCAGGGCAGTGTCTTTCCTGAACTGCGCGAGGAATCGGCGGAAGCGCTCAAGCAGATCGGATTTGAAGGCTACGCGATCGGCGGTCTTGCGGTCGGCGAAGGACAGGAGCTGATGTTCGAAACTCTGGAAACCACTGTGCCGCATCTGCCCGAAGCGTCGCCGCGCTATCTGATGGGTGTCGGCAAACCGACGGATATTGTCGGTGCCGTGTTGCGCGGCGTGGATATGTTCGACTGCGTTATACCGACCCGTTCGGGCCGCACTGCGCAGGCCTTTACACGGCGCGGTACGCTCAATTTCATGAACGCGCGCCACGCCGCCGATCCGCGTCCGCTCGACGCCGACTGCACCTGCTACACCTGCCGCAACTACGGACGCGCCTATCTGCACCACCTGTTCCGGGCGGGCGAAATGCTTGGTCCGATGCTTTTGTCCCGGCATAACCTGCACTATTATCAGGAACTGATGGCTGGACTGCGCGGCGCGATAGAAGTTGGCAGATTAGACGATTTCGCGTTCGAATTTAACAACCAGTATTCAGCGGACGATATTGCGGAGATTTAAAGTAAGGCTTTAGACTTTGGACTTTAGGCCGATGAGTGGAAAACTGTTAACAGATAACCGTGAACTGATAACGGATCGCATTCTCCTCCACACCTGCTGCGCTCCGTGCGCCGCACCGTCCGCCGAGCGGCTGGTGCTTGACGGGTATAAGGTGGTGCTCTATTTCAGCAATTTCAACATTCATCCCGCGGTCGAATATTTGAAGCGCCTCAAGCATGCACGCAAGCTGGCCGAGAAAATGAATCTGGTGATCGAAGAAGACCAGTATGATCATGACGAATGGTTGCGGCATATCCAGGGATTGGAAAATGAACCTGAGCAGGGCGCGCGCTGCCGTAAATGCTTCGAGTTCAGCCTGATGCGCACCAGTCAAATGGCCGAGCGGCTGGATATCCCGGCCTTTGCCACGACGCTCACGATCAGTCCGCACAAAGTATCGCGCACCATTTTTGAGATTGGCGCACAGTTCCCTCGCTTTCTCCCGATCGACTTTAAAAAGAAAGGCGGATTTCTGCGCAGCATTGAACTGAGCGAAGAATACGACCTTTACCGCCAAAGTTACTGCGGGTGTGAGTTTTCGAAACGGTAGAAGCGACATCCTGCCGCTGGCCAGAGGCTGGAAGCCTCTTCTACAGTGCCTGATCGGTCCAGACTTCAACATTCGGGTGACCGGCAAGGGCGACACCGGCCGGAATGGTTTCCGGCTTTTCGAGCAGAGTTTCAATCATCGCTTTTTTCTCCGCGCCGGTGGCGAGGATGATGATTTTTTCAATCCGGCGGAGCAGGGCCGGCGTCACGCTGATGCGGTCGGGCTTTTCTGTTTTTATGACCGGAATGACGAGCCGTTCGTCGCGTAACGCCGCGTCTGTGAGGTTGAAAAGCGAAGCGGTATGACCGTCTGCGCCGAGGCCAAGCAGTCCGAGCGGGATATTTTTAAGCAGGTGTAAATCGTTGTGGAAAATCTGCGCAGCCTGTTCAATCGGCAGTCCGGTTTGTATTTTTTCAAGGGTCGGGAAAAACGGAGCAATGGTGCCATAGTTGCTTTGCGTATCCGTGACAGGAACATAACGCTCGTCGCTCAGAAACAGCGCGCCGCTGGTTGAAAAACTTTCAGCGGCGGCGCGGCGGTAAATTTCAAGCGGTGTGCGGCCTCCGGCGAGCATGACACCGTCACGGGTTCCAAGGGACGGAAGAATTTGCCGCAAGGTTTCCAGACATTGGAAAATAAGCTCTTCCGCTGTCTGGAACGTGCGCAATTTCATTTTTCGGCCAGCAGTTTGTTGATGGCGGCGGCGGCGCGGCGGCCTTCACCCATGGCAAGAATAACGGTGGCGGCGCCGAGTACGATATCGCCGCCCGCAAACACGCGGTCGAGCGAGGTTTTTCCGGTATTATCCACAATCAGCGTGCCCCATTTACTGGTTTCCAGTCCGGGTGTGGTTTGACGGATGAGCGGATTGGATTCGTTGCCGATGGCGACGATAACGGTATCCACATCCATTTCAAATTCACTGCCTTTGATTTCAACCGGGCGGCGGCGGCCGGAGCTGTCGGGTTCGCCGAGTTCATAGCGGAGCACCTGCATGCCGGAAACCCAGCCGCGTTCGTCGGAGCGGATTTTAACCGGATTTTGCAGCAGGTGGAAGATGACGCCTTCTTCTTTGGCGTGAGCTACTTCTTCGATGCGGGCGGGCATTTCGGCTTCCGTGCGGCGATAAATAAGATGAACCTCTTCCGCGCCGAGACGGATGGCGCTGCGGGCGGCGTCCATTGCGACGTTGCCGCCGCCAAGTACAGCGACTTTTTTTGACGGAAAGATCGGCGTGGCGGCGCGGGTGTCGTAACCCTTCATTAAATTGGCGCGGGTGAGGTATTCGTTGGCGGAAAATACGCCGACGAGGTTTTCGCCCTCAATATTCATGAACTTCGGCAGGCCGGCACCGGTACCGATGAAGAGAGCGTCATAGCCGTCTTTTTCGAGCAGGTCGGTCAGGCGGCGGGTGCGGCCGATGACAAAGTCGGTTTTGATTTCAACGCCCATGGATTTGAGGCTGCTGATTTCCTGATCCACAATCGCCTTAGGCAGGCGGAACTCGGGGATACCGTAGAGAAGCACGCCGCCGGGGCGGTGGAACGCTTCAAACACGGTCACTTCGTGGCCTTCGCGGCGGACATCGGCGGCGACAGTGATACTGGCAGGGCCGCTGCCGATAATACCGACCTTTTTCCCGGTCGCCGGTTTTACGGCGGACGGCTGTATCAGTCCGCTTTCGCGCTCCCAGTCGGCCACATAGCGTTCGAGCCGGCCGATGGAGACCGCTTTGTCGATTGATTTAAGCGCTTTGCCGACGGTGCAGGGCTCCTGGCACTGGCTTTCCTGCGGACAGACCCGCCCGCAGACGGAGGGGAGCAGACTGCTTTCGCGGATGATACCGATAGAGGCTTTGTAGTCGCCTTCCGCGATTTTTTGAATAAACGCGGGGATATCAATGCTGACGGGGCAGCCCTTGATACAGGGCTTGGTCGGGCATTGCAGGCAGCGTTCGGCCTCGAGTTTGGCCTGTTCTTCGGAATAACCCAGTGCGACTTCCTGCATATTGCCGCGCCGTACGGCGGGATCCTGTGCGGGCATTTCCTGCGCCGGGATGGCCATCCGCTGTTTCGGCGAGAGCGGTTTTTTCAGTCCGGCCAGTTCTTTGCGGGCCGCTTCGGCAAGCTGTTCGGGAGTTTTGTGTTCAGAGTTCATAGTTCGAAGTTCGGGGTTTCGTCATTCCGCTTTCTTTTCGATCACTTCTTCAAGGTGGCAGCGGTGATGGTCGGCATCTTCGCGGGGTTTATAGGCTTTCAGGCGGCTGATCATGTTGTCGAAATCGACCAGATGACCGTCAAACTCCGGTCCGTCCACGCAAACGAATTTGGTTTCCTTGCCGACCGTTACGCGGCATCCGCCGCACATGCCGGTTCCGTCCACCATGATGGTGTTAAGCGAAACCATGGTGTGTACACCGTAGGGGCGGGTGGTTTCTGCGCAGAACTTCATCATCACCGGAGGGCCGATGGCGACCGCCAGAGCCGGTTTCGGATCGGCCTCGCAGAGTTCTTTGAGCGGCGCGGTGACGAGCGCTTTGCGTCCGTAGGAACCGTCATCCGTGCAGATGATCAGTTTGTCGGCTATTTGGCGCATTTCATCTTCAAGAATCAGCAGTTGTTTGTTGCGCGCACCCATGATGATGATCACTTCATTGCCGGCGGCTTTCATGGCCTGTGCAATGGGATGGAGCGGGGCGACACCGATACCGCCGCCGACGCAGATCACGCGACCGAATTTTTCAATATGGGTCGGCTGACCAAGCGGGCCGACGAGATGCTCGACGGTGTCACCGGCATTTTTCAGCGCCAGCAGATGGGTCGTGCGGCCGACGGCCTGAAAAATGATCGTGATGGAGCCTTCGACCGGATCGGCATCGGCAATCGTCAGCGGGATGCGCTCACCGAAGTGGCTGTTGATCTGGATGATGACGAACTGTCCGGCACGGCGCTCGCGGGCGATCAGCGGAGCCTCAATACGCATCTGGAACACTTCATCCGAGAGCTGCTTTTTGAAGATTATACGATTCATAGGGGGCGGATTCTACGGGATGACCCCTGAAATGTGAACGCTGAAACCTGAAATTTTACAGGTTGCCGCAAAAGGATACGAAGCGAAGTTTACGCCTTCTATTTCTTCCGCAACCGGTTCTTTTCGGTCACATGCACGATTTTCGGCTTGTAGGCGCGGGCTTCCGTATCGCTCATCTGGGCGTAGGCCAGAACGATCACCTTATCACCGGTCATGCCGAGACGGGCGGCGGGACCGTTGAGTTCAACAATGCCGGTGCCGCGTTTCCCTGAAATGGCATAGGTGACCAGGCGTGAGCCGTTGTTCACGTTAACCACGTGGACCTGTTCCCCTTCCAGAATACCGGCGGCATCGAGCAGATTCCGGTCAATGCAGATACTGCCCGTGTAATAGAGCTCGGTACCCGTCAGGGTGGCCATATGAATCTTCGATTTAAGCATGGTGAGTTCCATCAGATAATTCCTCCAAAGGGGCGCGAATGTACTCCCGGACGGCTGGAAATACACGAAAAAAAACCGGGGAAATAGTGAAACGGACGGCGCTTTATTTTCTTATAATCTGCTTTAGATCAGGCGCGAGATACCGGTGCCTTTTTCGACACAGCCGATCAGGATCGGTTTTTCGCCTGCTTTTTTGAGGATGGCCATGGCGGCGTCAGCGTCTTTGGCACGGACGAAGAGGGTCATGCCGATGCCCATGTTGAAGACACGGTACATTTCTTCGTGATCCACCCGGCCGGCCCGTTCGATAAATTCGTAAATGGCAGGTGTTTTCCAGGTCGAGCGGTCGAAAACGGCGTCAACCGTTTTCGGCAGGACGCGCGGTACGTTATCCACCAGTCCGCCGCCAGTGATGTGAGCCATGCCGTGCACTTTGATTTTGCTCATCAGCGCCGCGACCGGCTTCAGGTAGCTCTTATGGACAGCAAGCAGTGTTTTTTCAAAGGTGACTTTGGTGCCGGGGACGAGGTCGTTCAGTTTTTTTCCGGCAGTTTCAAAGATGACTTTGCGGGCCAGTGAGTAGCCGTTGGTGTGCAGTCCGCTGGAGGGCAGGCCGATGATAAGGTCGCCTTTGCGAATGGTTTCACCGGTGATGAGTTTTTTCTTTTCGACCTGTCCGACGATAGTGCCGACCAGATCATATTCGCCCTTCGGGTAGAGTCCGGGCATTTCTGCCGTTTCTCCGCCGAGCAGTGCGCAGCCGTTTTCTTTGCAGGCTTTGCAGAAACCGGCGATAACGTCTTCGAAAACCTTGCTGTTGAGGGCGGCGGCACCGAGGTAGTCGAGGAAGAAGAGCGGGGCGGCGCCTTGCACAAGGATATCGTTGGTGCAGTGGTTGACCAGATCCTGCCCGACTGTGGTGTGTTTCCCTGCCATGTTGGCGACTTTTAGTTTGGTGCCGACCCCGTCGGCGCTGGCGACGAGCAGAAATTCTTTGCCGGGCGACTGAAAGAGTCCGCCGAAGGAGCCGATTTCACTCATGACACCTTTGGTATTGGTGGATTTGACGTTCTTTTTAATCCGTTGAAGTGAGTTCATCATGACGTCGATATCAACGCCGGCCTCTGCATACGCACTTTTCTTTTTTGCCATTTATTTCTCCGTTTTAAGAGGCGCACAATGTAGCACGGCGGGCGCGGCGGACAATAGAAAAAGGGGCAAGCCAGTTGTTTTTTAAGCCCGGCATGGCTATTGTTCGCCAAAGAAATATGAAACTGCGCATGACATCTTTTTTCCGGAGCCTCACTTTCGTGCTTCCGGCGGTACTGACCATCGTGGTGAGTATCGTTCTTTTTACGGTTGCCGGGGTTCTGATCGTGCAGGAGAAAACCTCGGTCGAAAAAGAAATTCAGCGCAATATGGAGCAGAAACTTTCGCTCACAAAAATTGCGCTGAGGGATGAGGTTGCCGCACGGGATGAAACGGCGATCAGTCATTTTCTGGAATCCCTGCTTAATGACCGCGATATTGTTTTTGCCGGGCTGACCGTGGGCGATCCGGAAAACCCCGACCTTCAGATCAATAAAGTGATCTACGGATTCGGCTGGGTGGTTCATCGCGATGAGGTGGCGGAAAGCCGCTATATGCAAGGCTCCACGCTGATTCCTCTCCCGGACGGAAAAAAGGCGGAAATCCGGCTGGTGGCTTCAAACCGGAATGTCTGGGAAGAGCTGGGGCAGCAGGTGCTCGTCATTATCGTTATCACTATGCTGGTAGTCGTCAGTCTTTCGATCGCCTCTTTCCTGCTGACGCACCGGTTGATCTTTATACCGGTGCGGGAGCTTTCTGCGGCCGCTGAGGAGATTGCACAAGGCCGCCTCGAAAAAGAGGTGCCGGTAAGCCGGCTGAATGAAATCGGCGGATTGGCTCAGCAGATGGATGCCATGCGCCAGTCGCTGAAAAAACTGATCGGCGACCTTGACCGCGCCAAGTCACGGCTGGAACAGCGCGTTGAAGAACGCACGCACGACCTGCTGGAAGCCAAAGAAGCTGCTGAAGTGGCCAACCGGGCCAAGAGTGAATTTCTGGCCAATATGAGTCATGAGCTGCGCACTCCGATGAATGGTGTGATTGGAATGACCGATATACTGCTGGAGACGGAGCTTAAGGAGGATCAAAAACGTGCGGCCGAGACCATTCAGTATTCCGCCTATTCACTGCTGACCATCCTGAACGACATTCTCGACTTTTCGAAAATTGAAGCCGGCCGGTTGGAGCTTGAAAAGCGTACGTTTCATTTCCAGCGCGTTGTCGAGACCGTGCGGGAGATTTTCATGCCCGATGCACTTTCGAAAGGGCTTAAACTGGAACTCCGCTGTTCACCTGATGTGCCGGCCTGTCTGGTCGGTGATGAAGTTCGCATCCGGCAGGTGATTACGAATCTGGTCGGCAACGCCATCAAATTCACGCAGCAAGGCGGTGTGTTTGTGGATGTTGAAAATATTGCCCAGTCGGCGACGGGCGTTACATTGCGCGTCAGTGTGCGCGATACGGGGATCGGTGTTGCGCCGGAGCAACAGCAGATTATTTTCGAAAAATTCACTCAGGCCGACCTTTCCACCACCCGCAAGTTCGGCGGTACAGGCCTCGGACTTTCCATCTCCAAACAGCTGATTGAAATGATGGATGGGCGGATTGGTGTTCGCAGCAAACCCGGTTCCGGCACCACTTTCTTTTTTGTGGTAACTCTGCCTCTTTCTGGCGATGGCGGTATGATACACGATGGAGCGGTTCCGGTGCCGCAGCAGATTAAAGCGCGTTTGCTGCTGGCTGAAGACAATCATGTTAACCAGCTTGTTGCCCACAAAATACTGACCAGCCTTGGCATGGACGTGGTAGTAGTCGAGAACGGTATGCTTGCACTTGAAAAACTGAAGCAGGAAACCTTTGACGCGGTTATGCTTGATTGTCAGATGCCGGTAATGGACGGCTACACCACCGCCCGCGAAATCCGCAAGCTCGGCGGCACCGCTGCTAAAATTCCCATTATTGCCATGACGGCCCACGCCATGACCGGCGACCGTGAAAAGTGCATCGAAGCCGGGATGAATGAGTATATCTCCAAACCGGTCAAAAAAGAGACTGTTGCCGGGATTCTTGCCCGCGTTCTTGCGTGAACCGTTTTCGACAATTGCCGGCTCTGAGCCGGGT
The DNA here is from genome assembly GCA_903826865.1 of uncultured Verrucomicrobiota bacterium. GTDB lineage: Bacteria > Verrucomicrobiota > Kiritimatiellia > Kiritimatiellales > Tichowtungiaceae > Tichowtungia. The sequence goes on along the minus strand of CAIKGD010000071.1, from coordinate 37,826 downwards.
CAGAAGGGAACTTGCCGGATTAATTTTTCCGATGTTTGGAAAAATGCACTTTTCAATGAGGGTTACAGGACGTAAAACCGTTCCCGCATTTAAAACAGAGGAGAACGCGAGTGACAGAAAACGGAAAATGGTCGTCCGTCCAGGCGACGGAGCTCTACGGCGTTGACAGCTGGGGCGCCGGTTACTTCAGTATTTCTGAAAAAGGCGAAGTGGCGGTTCATCCGGACGGACCCGGCGGAGCGTCGGTCAGCCTGATGGACGTTGCACGCGGCATTCAGGAACGCGGTTTCGACCTGCCGGTGCTGGTGCGTCTGAGCGACATTCTCGACGCGCGCATCAAGCAGCTCCATGAGAGCTTTTCCAAAGCCATCACCGAGTATAATTACCGCGGGTGCTATCGCGGCGTTTATCCGATCAAAGTCAACCAGCAGCAGCAGGTGGTTGAGGAAATCTGCGTTTTCGGCGCGCATTACCATCATGGTCTGGAGGCGGGCAGCAAGGCTGAACTGATCGCGGCCATGTCCTTTCTGCAGGATCCCGAGGCGTATCTGATCTGCAACGGCTATAAGGACGAAGAGTTTATTGATCTGGGGCTTTACGCACTCAAGATGGGCATCCGGTGCGTGTTCGTGATTGAAATGCCTTCCGAACTTGATTTGGTTCTCGACCGTTCCAGAGTGCTCGGCGTGAAACCGATTCTCGGTATCCGCATGAAACTCTCCACGCAGGCGAGCGGACACTGGACGGAATCCGGCGGCGAACGCAGTGTTTTCGGGCTCAACACAGCCCAGGTGATTGATGTGGTTGATCGTCTCCGCAAAGAGAACATGCTCGATTGTCTTAAACTCCTGCATTACCACCTCGGCTCGCAGATTCCCAATATTCGGGACATCCGCGAGGCGGTCAAAGAGGGCTGTCGCATTTATACCGGACTGGTCGAAGAAGGGGCGGCGATGGGTGTGCTCAACCTCGGCGGCGGTTTGGCCGTGGATTATGACGGTTCACACACCAACTTCACCAGCAGTTGCAACTACACCACCGCCGAATATTGCTCTGCACTGGTCGAAGAGGTGATGAGCATTCTCGACGAAACCGGTGTGCCGCATCCTGATATCATCACTGAATCGGGTCGTGCCACGGTGGCCTATTATTCGATCCTGCTTTTCAATGTGCTCGATATCAGCCGTTTCGAAACCCACACGCTGCCCGAAAAAATGCCGGAAGATTCGCACGAACTGCTCACCAATCTGATGGAAGCCTATAAAGCGCTCACGGCAAAAAATCTTCAGGAGTGCTACCACGACGCCATCTACTACCGTGACGAAATCCATGAACTTTTTAAACGCGGCGGCATTACCTTGCGTGACCGCGCACTGGCCGGGCAGATCTACTGGCACATTCTAACCCGTATCGCCTCGCTCATCCGGGGCATGCGTTATGTACCCGACGAATTTGAACACCTCGCCAGCGCGCTGGCGGATGTGTATTACTGCAACTTCAGTCTCTTTCAGTCGCTGCCCGACTCGTGGGCCATTGATCAGCTTTTTCCGATCCTGCCGATCCACCGTCTCAACGAAAAGCCGACGCAGGAAGGTATTCTGGCAGATATCACCTGCGACTGCGACGGCAAGATTGACCGGTTCATCGATCTGCGCGATGTCAGACGCACATTGCCGCTTCATGCGCTCAAAGATAATGAAGACTATGTGCTTGGCGTTTTTCTCGTCGGCGCTTATCAGGAAACTCTCGGTGACCTGCACAATCTGCTGGGCGACACCAATGTTGTCAGTGTCCGCATTGATGCTGACGGACAGGTGCATTATGCCCGCGAAATCGAAGGCGACTCGGTTGCCGATGTGCTTACTTACGTTGAGTATGAGCCGAAGGAAATGGTCCGGCGTGTGCGCGAGATGGCCGAAAATGCGGTCAAAGTCGGGCGGATGTCCGCCAAAGACCGGCGCGCGGTGATGGATGCCTATGAAAGCGGCCTGCGCGGTTACACCTATTTCGAAAGAGAAAATTAGGTAGACGAGGAGTTTTACGGTGGGAAAAGTTCTGATCATCGGGGCAGGGGGCGTCAGTGGTGTGACGGTTCACAAATGCGCGCAGAACTCTGACGTGTTTAAGGAAATTGTACTGGCCAGTCGCACCAAGTCCAAATGCGACGCCATTGCCGCGCAGTTGAAACGTCCGGTTAAAACCGCGCAGGTCGACGCCGATAACGTGCCCGAACTCGTTGCGCTCATCAAAAAAGAAAAGCCCGGTCTCGTTCTTAACGTCGCCCTGCCGTATCAGGATTTGCACATTATGGACGCCTGTCTTGAAACCGGCGTCAACTATCTTGATACCGCCAACTATGAGCCGCCGGAAACTGCCAAGTTCGAATACAGCTGGCAGTGGGCTTACCATGAACGCTTTAAAAAAGCGGGCATCATGGCGCTGCTCGGCTCCGGCTTCGACCCCGGCGTCACCAGCGTTTTCTGCACCTACATTCAGAAGCACTGTCTCGACGAAATCCACGAAATCGACATCATTGATTGCAACGCCGGCAGCCACGGCCAGCCTTTTGCCACCAATTTTAATCCGGAAATAAACATCCGCGAAATCACCGCTAAAGGCCGCTACTGGGAAAACGGCAAATGGATTGAAACCGCGTCGCTTTCTGTGAAGCAGGAATTCACCATGCCGGAAGGACTCGGCTCGCTGAACATCTACCTGATGTACCACGAAGAACTCGAATCCATCGCCAAACACATCCCGCACTTGAAACGCGCCCGCTTCTGGATGAGCTTCGGCGACAGTTACCTCAAGCACCTTGAAGTGCTGCGGAATGTCGGCATGACCCGCATTGATGAAGTGGACTACAACGGGCATAAAATTGTTCCGCTTAAATTTCTAAAAGCACTGCTGCCGGATCCGGCCAGCCTCGGCTCGCTTACCAAAGGCAAAACCTGTATCGGATGCAAAGTCAAAGGCATCAAAGACGGTAAAGAAAAAAACGTCTATGTTTACAACATCTGCGACCACGAAGAGTGCTATAAAGAAGTTCAGTCGCAGGCGATTTCCTACACCACCGGTGTCCCCGCCATGATCGGTGCCAAACTCATGATGACCGGTGTTTGGAAAGGACAGGGCGTATTCAACATGGAGCAGTTTGATCCCGATCCGTTCATGGCCGAACTCAACCGATGCGGCCTTCCGTGGAAAGTGGTGACATTTTAATCGGTAAATTTTTGCAACGCCTGTTTTGCTGGTTCACCGCCTTGTGCTGCCGAGCGTGCGCGACTTTACGCCGCGTCCTTTTCGTGCTATAGCCTTCAACCATGAGAGGGTTTTCAAAACTTCCGCTGGGCTGTCTGACGGCGATACTGCTGGCGGTTGTCCTCTGGGTGGCGTTGCAGTTTATTTTTCTGCCGTCCACGGAACGGCACGCGGAGAGCCATGGCCACACGCTCAAGGACTACACTGACCGGCTGTTTCACGGCCGTTAATGCAAATGATTTCTTCAGACATAATCATTGTTGGCGGCGGTGCGGCGGGAATGTTCGCCGCCGCAGTCTGTGCGGAAGCCGCGCCGGGACTGAAAATCCTTGTGCTCGAAAAAGGGTCGAAACCGTTGGCAAAAGTCCGCGTTTCCGGCGGCGGGCGATGCAATCTGACGCACGAATGTTCTGACATCCGCACCTTTGTTCAAAACTATCCGCGCGGCGGCGCGGAGCTGATCGGACCGCTCCATCGCTTCGGTCCTGCGGAAACGACGGCATGGTTTGAGGCTCACGGCGTACCGCTGGTCGTGCTCGATGACGGCTGTCTTTTCCCGCGTTCCGATACATCCGAAGACGTGATTAACGCGCTGCTCAATACCGGCATCAATATTCGAACCAATGCGGAAGTGTCCAGAGTCTGGAAGTTCGACGGCGGGTTCAATGTCAAACTGGCGAACGGAGATCAGCTCGCCTGCAAAAAACTTCTGGTGGCGACCGGCGGCGGTGCGTTTGTCGAAGGACTGGGCCATACGATTGAACCGTGTGTGCCGTCGCTTTTCACCTTTAAGACATCGGACAAGGATTTCACCGCGCTGGCCGGAATTGTGGTTGAGGATGTCCGTGTCAGTGCGCCGGGACTGAAAGCCGAAGGCGCACTGCTGATTACGCATGGCGGCGTCAGCGGCCCGGCCGTTTTGCGTCTTTCTTCATTCGGTGCGCGCAGTTTAGCGGAAAATGCTTACCGCTTTGCTATGAAGATCAACTGGCTTCCGGCGCAGAGCGAGGAAGAGATTTTCCAAACCTTGGAAAAATTCCGCGTCGCTTCGCCGCGCAAGCAGATCGGAACATGGTCGCCGGTCGGCCTTTCTTCCAGACTTTGGAAATTGCTGGCGACCCGCTCCGGTGCAGACGAAACGCGTGAGTGGGGCGCATGTCCGGTCAAGGTGTTGCGGCATATCGCGGCGCAAGTCAGCGGGTTCATTCTTCCAATCACTGGAAAAAATCCGCACGGCGAGGAGTTTGTCACCTGCGGCGGTATCCGGCTGAAAGAAGTGAATTTTAAGACTATGGAAAGCCGCATTCAGCCGGGGCTTTATTTCGCCGGCGAAGTGCTCGATATCGACGCGCTGACCGGCGGATTCAATCTGCAGGCTGCATGGACAACCGGATATCTCGCCGCGCAATCACTGCTGAGTTGATTTGGTGAATTTCAGCGGTTCGCTGAACAGGCGCGGATTCTGCCGGTGGACGGTAATGTCGTTGAGCAGTTCGGCGGTGGTCTGGCATCGGGCGGATACGACCTCGACATTGAGGCGGTAGACCGACAGCCCTTCCGGAGTCAGTTCACATTTCGCGAACAGATATTTATTTTTTGAATCCGATGAGTCGGTACCCTGCAGTTCCATCTGAATCAGGTTCAGCCCGGCCGCCTTAATCTCAAATCCTTTAAAGGTCAGGGCGTCGCCGCCTTCTGTATAAACAACGCTGTAATCCGGTCCGGCCGTTTTGATTTCCAGTGAAACTGTTTTTCCTTCAGCGGACTGTCCGCTCCATGTTCCGGCCAGCGCCGGATTCGCGGGCGAAGCTGCGGTTTGGCTCAGCGGGATCTCATAGTCGCATCCGGCTAGAATCATCAGAATAACAGGCAGTATTGCTTTTTTAATGTCTGACCTCCGGTGTTGGTTTTATGGAAGATTATATTCTTTTTTCATCCAGTCGAGCGCGTTATCAGCCAATGGCTGAGGCAGAATTTCAGTTTCCCCTTGATAGGCTTCAATGTGGTATTTCGGAATCCGCTCAACAATGAACCGTCCCTGATAGATCACATTGTCACGCTCCTTGTTGCCGAGCAGCACATAGGCGCGCAGATTCTGATTTTTCCGGAGAAAATCGGGCTGAAAGTTCACCTTTGCAAAGCCGCTGAAATCGGGTTCCTGCAGGATGATGCCTGCGACGGAGCGCATGGTGGAAAAGATGGCCGCAGGAATTCTTCCGGCGATGAAGCGGTACTCGCCGGCAATGCGGAATCGTTCGGTGGCATCATCGAAAGCGGCCAAAAAGTTTCCATTCAGCATTTTTCCCATCTGCGGCTGCCCGGCATCAGGCAGAATCACGGCGATCCATTTGTCCTTGCGTACACGTTCTTTCACGCTGTCCCAGAGTGCGGAGGATTCAAGAAACAGGCATTTGTAAAACCGGTTGTCCGATTCGTGATACCCCTGCGGAATATACACATCATACCGGTATTCTCCCGGGGCTGGGCGGATGGTTTCGGGCAGGTAATTCCAATTTTCGGTTTTGCTGTACGCACATCCGATCTGAATGATGTGATCCTCGGGGTAGAGCACTTTTTGTTTTTCAAGTTCCGCCTGTTTTCCGGCCCGGAACTCTTTAGCCTGCACGGCGCGTTCTTCGGCTTTGCGTGCATATTCCTGCGAGAGATCGGTTTCAATCACCAGACCATTCTGCAAGGTGACAGTGCCGGTGTTGAACAGAAGTATTTCTTTTCCGTCACGCTGCATCGAACCGCTCGGCTCACCCAGTTCGGCAAGGACAGCGCTGCGGGATGTTCCTTTTTCAATGCCGCCTGCTGTCAGACCGGCCGATACCATTGCGGCAAACAGAAGCCTTTTCATAGCGGGAGCCTACAGAACAGAACGGCGTTAGGCAACGCGGGAGCGGCAGCAATTGCATCAGCTTTTTTTCAACAGCAGCCAGAGGAAGAACGGTCCGCCGAGCAGTGAGGTAATCAGGCCGGCCGGCATTTCGACCGGCGCGAGCAGGGTGCGCGCCAATCCGTCGCAGATGACCATAAAGGCGCCACCGAGAAGAATGACCGCCGGGAAAAGTTTCCTGTGGTCGGAACCTGTGAATTGGCGGCAGATGTGCGGAACCATCAGTCCGACAAAGGCGATCGGTCCGCAGAAGGCGACGGCCGCACCGGTCATCAGCGACGCGGAAAAGAACAGCATTTTTTTCGTGCGGTCAACATTTACGCCGCGCGCTCCGGCCAGCTCTTCGCCGGTCAGCAGCAGATTCATTTCGCGTGTCAGCAGCGCCGTGATCATGAGGCCGATGACCGTAAAGACCGCCAGATTGACCGGTGTGGCGAAACCCACTACTGAAAATCCGCCCATCAGCCAGCGGATCATGCGGAAGGTTTCGCCGGGATCGCTGAAATACTGCATCAGCAGAATCAGGCTCGATAAAAACAGATTCACCGCCACACCGGCGAGCAGAAGTGTTGCGGACGAAAAACCGCTTTTGAATCGCGCCAGTCCATAGACCAGCAGTACCGTGCCCAGCGCACCGAGAAAGCCGGCAATAGAAGCTCCGGTAACGCCAATCAAGAGAAGCGGCGCGCCGAAACGCATCCAGAGGGTGGCACCGAGCGCTGCGCCGCCGGAAACGCCGAGTGTGTCCGGTGTCGCCAGCGGATTGCGGAAGAGCGCCTGGAAAATCATTCCGCTCGATGCCAGCGCGATGCCGGCCAGAAACGCCGTCAGGACGCGCGGAAACCGCAGTTTCATCAGAATTTCACGGCCCATCGGATCGTGCAGTACGTCGGTGCTTCCGAGCATTGGAAATACGATGAGCGCCGCTAGGCTCAGCAGAATCAGAATGGCGAATTTCAGTTTCATTGCTCGGATGCCGGGGCGAGGGTTTCTTTGCGGACGAAGGCGGTTTCAAAAAGCGTTTCAAGCGGCGCGGGCTGAATCAGTTCCTGCGGTGTGCCGCTAAAGAGCGTCTTTCCGTTTTTCAAGGCGATGATGCGGTCGCTCCAGTGTGCCGCACTGTTAAGGTCATGGTTGACGGCCAGAATGGTTGCGCCGCATTCGGCATTTATTTTTTTGAGCAGCTTCATGACTTCTGTCTGGTGACGCCAGTCAAGAAAAGTGGCCGGTTCGTCGAGCAGCATGACCGGCGTTTCCTGAGCCAGCGCGGCGGCAATGTAAACTTTCTGCCGCTCGCCGCCGGAGAGGGTGCGGAGCGTCCGGTTCCGGAACTGCCCCGTACCGGTAATTTGCAGTGCCCGTTCGACTGCTTCTTCATCCTGCTTTTGTGCGGGAGAAAGGGCGGACAGGTAGGGGTAGCGGCCCATCATGACAAAATCATAAACCGCGAGCGGAAATTCAATATCATGCGTCTGCGGCACATAACTGACCTGCCGCGCAAGCGCACGGCTGTCATATCCGCGGCATTCGGTTCCGTTGATCCGGGCCGAACCATTGTAGGAATACATGCCGAGCAGGCAGCGCAGCAGTGTTGTTTTGCCCGCGCCGTTCGGGCCGATGATGGAGACGTATTCGCCCTGACCGATATCAAACGAAACCCCGCGCAGAATCGGCGTGCCGTTCAGTTCAAGCGCGACGTCGTTAATCTGGATGGCATTATTCATGAATTGCTTTTATGAAATCCTGAAGAAGCAGAACAAAACGCGGCCCCGGAATCGAGGCGTAATCGTTGGTAATCACGACGGCCCGGCGTGGAGTCCAGGCTGCGGCGGAAAATTTTCCGGCGTTTGGAAAAATGTCGATGACAACATCGGGCCGCATGGCCGTGAGTCCTTCGGGTGATATTTCAGGATATTTTGCAGCGGTTTCTCCGCAGGCGTTGACGCCGCCCGCGCGCTCAATCAGTTCGTCAAAAAAGGTTCCTTTGCCGGCGACATACATCCGGCTCAGGCTTTCGTCGTGTCCGACGCAAACGAGGACGCGCTTTCCGCTGTTTATCCGGGTTGAAGAAAAATCAGTAAGTTGTTTTTCCAGAGTTTGGAAAAGTGCCTGAGCCTCGGCCTGTGCACCGCAGGCTTTGCCGATGGTAAGAACGGACTGCATGATTTCACTGATGTGCTCGTGCGCCACGCCCAGAAACGGAATGCCCAGCGCTTTGAGCTGGGCGCGGATATCCGCCTGTGTTTCAAGGCCGACGACGAGGTCGGGCTGAAGGGCGAGGATCATTTCAAAGTTCGGATCGTAGGTTCCGCCGACGGAGGGTTTCTGCGCCGCTTCCGGCGGATAAATCGTGTAGCGGCTTACGCCGATGACCGCATTGCTCAGACCCAGTGCATAAAGAATTTCACCGGTGTTGGGCGCCATCGCCACGATACGCAATCCTTTATGCGGGGTCTGCACACGCCGCTCTCCGCATCCTGTACAAAGCAGGATGACGGCGAGCAGCGCTGTACTTTTTCTTCGCATCAGAATTTCACGCCGAGCCCGGCCTTGTATGTCCGTTCCGGCGCGGGATAGTAGCCGGTTCCAAAGCCGTAGTCGGTGACGAGAAAGTTGTATTCGGTTGCAAAGACATTATCCACTCCGCCGAAAATCCGGACTTCAAATTTTCTGACGGGCAGAACGTATTCAAGCAGGAGGTCGACGGTGATGTAATCAGACTGCTTTTCCAGCGTATTGTTCTCGTTGTCACCCAGCGGGTACATGCTGCCGATGTAATTCATGTGCGTGCTGAAGGTCAGGCCGTCGGTCAGAAAGAGTGCGAAGTTGACATCGAACTTGTTCTGCGGAACCCAAGGAATTTCCTTGCACTTGTTTGTTCCTGCAATGAATTCGGACTGAAGCCAGGTGTAAAAACCGTCGAGTGAGAAGTAAGTATTTTTGTAACCGGCGTGCAGTTCGGCACCGCGATGGGTGGTTTTGTCGAGGTTTTCATTTTTGCCCAGTCCCCAGGCGATTTCGTTCTCCATATCGGTGTGGAAAAGGGTCGCCTGCAGCACCAGATTGGTAATCGGCTTGAACTCAAAACCGGTTTCAGTGTTGATGCCGGTTTCCGGTTTGAGGTCTTTATTAAACGCGTCGCCCCATCCGGAATAGATCGCCTGCTCGTCGACAAAGGGATAGCGATATGTGCGCTCCACTCCGGCGAAAAGTTTTACGGTGTCGGTCGGCAGCCAGTTGAGCGACGTCTGCCAGGCATTGGCGCGGTGCTTATCCAATTCGTCATACGGTGTAAATCCTTTGTAGCGGGCGCTGACCTGATTTGCTTCAGCGCGCGCACCGGCATTCAGCAGAAGATGATCGGTCAAGCTGAGCGTGTCGGAGACATAACCGCCGACCAGTGCCTTGGTGACTTTTGTATTGGAAGCCTTCACTGTCCGGTTGCTGTCGGCAAAACTGTCAGTAATGAGCGTTTCTTTAGCCAGATCACTGCCGATGATAAGTTCGTTTTCCAGCCCGGCTACGGGGTAGAGAAGGGTGAGTTTCGGAGAAAGAGTGTAGCTTTCAATTTTATAATCGTAATAGCTTCCGAATGAAGCCATGTCCGCTTGCAGATCTTTATGGGCGATGCCGGCATCCAGATTGAAAATAAGTTCATCGGTCAGCAGCACTTGGATACCGCTGTTGAAGGTATAATAATCGGAGCGGGCGCAGTCGTTTGAATTGACAGCCTGCCTCCGGTTTTTCTGAACCTGCGCCAGTGTGAGCGCGCCGGGAAGCTGGTGCTGTTCGTTGACAAAGGAAGTTTCGGCATAGGCGGAAAGCCGCTCGCTGATATCGCCGCTCAGGCGCAGGCTGCCGGATAACGTGTCATAGCTGGACCGGTCGCGGTAACCCTGACCGGACTGATGGCCCAGTGTCGCGGCATATCCGAGTCCGGCCAGCTTCCCGGAGGTGACGGCATTCTGATCATACGCATCATAACTTCCGGCCGAAGCCTGCAGGGAGGTTTGCGGAATGTCGGATCCGTCGCGGGTGATGATATTGATGACTCCTCCGACGGCATGATCGCCGTAAAGAACCGAGTTGGGGCCGCGGACGACTTCGATGCGTTCAACAGCCTGCATCGGAATCTGCGCCCAGTTGATGACCGCCATATCCGGACGGTTCAGTTTGCGGCCGTTGACCAGCACCAGCACTTTGCCGTGGGGGTTGTCGCCGCCGAAGCCGCGGATATCAACGGCAGACTGCGAAGGATTGTCAGCAAAGTTGCGGAAAAAGAGTCCGGCTTTTTTCTGCAATGCTTCAGGGACGGTGGTGTAGTGTCCGTCAGCAATATCCTGCGCCGTGACGACGGTCGGATTGCCGGGTACCGTGCGCACATCGCTGGGGCTGCGCGTGGCGGTGACGACAATACGTTCTGCGTCCGCGACGGTGTTGGTGATTTCGGCGGAGAAGCCGGTGGACAGACAGCCGCCCAGTACGGCGGCGAGGATACATTTCTTCATGTTGCCTTTCTGCCTCTTACGCGGAGGCGGGTTCGGGTTTCGGCAGAAAGGCGGTGTTCCGGCTTTAACGGTTGCGCGACAGCGGCTGATTCTCACAGCACTTTCCCTGCGCTTTCTGCATCAGGGGCGGAAGGTAGCAGAAGTGTATTTGCGGTCAAGCCATTGCGTCATGATTTTTTTCCGCTGGGTTTGCCGGAGTGGTAAAGGCGGCGGTAGCGGGCCGGGGTTATACCCATCTGCTTGCGGAACTGTTTGATGAAATAACTCTGGTCACCGAAGCCGGTTTCATACGCAATGTCGGTGCAATTCAGGTCGCTCTGCTCAAGCAGCCGCTGTGCTTCCTGCACCCGCAGCTGGTGAACATGCTGCAGTACGGTTTTGCCGGTCACTTCCTTGACGAGATGGGCGATGCGGAACGTGCTGAGTCCGGCTTCTTTGGAAAGCATTTCGAGCGTGATGTTTTCATGAAAATTTTCACCGAGCCAGCTCAGGATTTGTGCCACGGTGTCATTCGTGCGGCTGTGCCCGTAGATGTAAATGTTGCGCATAAAATCGTCGAGGGCGTCCGCGACGACATTGGAAAGCATCTCAAAATCTCCTGCATCAATAATGGCACTCATCCAGGCATGATTTTTTTCAATCAGGGTGCTCATATGCGGGCTGTCCTCGAGCGCGCTGCGCACCAGATAGCCCATCATTTCGATGACGTGTGCTTTAATAAGACGGATGTCGGCGGTGTGCGAAAAGAGGGCGCCGAGGGTTTTATTGAGTTCCCGCCGTGCGCCTTTCTGATCACCGGCTTTCATCAGCGACAGCAGGGTGCGCTCTTCATCAATCAATGTCCGGTCGCGTGAGCCTTGCTTGCGCCGGTGGATTTCTTCAGCGATCTGCCGTTGGCGCAGCGCTTTCTTCCGGTTTTCGCTGAGCATCTGCATGTCCCAGTTCAGGTCGCAGCAGGTCAATGCAAATAGAAATTCGGCGGCTTTCTGTGGCTGATCCTGACCCCACACAGGAAGGGTTTTGATGTACTGTTCTGCCGTTTTGCGCGGACAGCCGGCGGTGGCCAGATGATTGACCGATTCCAATTGGTCATGAGGATCATGATCGGTCATGACAGCTCCGCCGGACAGGCCGCCGAAGACCTCGTTATCTTTGGCCAGCGGAATGATCCAGCTGATCACATTGGGAATCAGAAAAAAAATATACGGCTCGCCCCAGCGCACGCTTTCGGAAAGTCCATACGCCCGTGCATTGACCAGTACCGGCAGATTGGTCACGGCGTCTTTTTTGTTAGGGCAACGGCCGTCCGGCGTAATCTCATGAATGGTCAGACCATAAGAACCGCGGTAACTTTTCTGAATCCGTTTGAGTGCAACGGCAGGCAAGATAGCCATATTTTTAAACTCCGATGAATCTCAATTTTGTTGATATAAAGTACGGAAATATCCGTCATACGGCAAGATCATTATATTTTTATTAAAAATTACCTATTTTATTTACGCGTTTTTAGTACCGTGCATAACTCAACTGAACCCAAAGGAGACCTATGGCACGGAATGAAGAACTGTTTAATGCGATTATGAAGGGCAAACGGAAAGACGTTGCCGCTCTGGTACAGGCCGAAATTACTGCCGGCGCAAACGTTGGTTCGATCCTGATGGAATCAATGATTCCGGCGATGCGCGAAATCGGATCACGGTTCACCCGTAACGAAGTATATGTTCCCGAAATGCTGATTGCCGCCCGCGCCATGCAGGCCGGTCTCGACATCATCAACCCGCTGCTTTCCAAGAGCGGTCACGAGCCGCTGGGCAAGGTTGCTATTGGAACGGTCAAAGGCGATTTGCACGACATCGGCAAAAATCTGGTTGCCATGATGGTGAAAGGTGCCGGTTACGAAGTGATGGATATCGGCGTGGACTGCGATATTGCCAAATATGAAGAAGCGGTCAATAAAGGCGCTCAGGTCATTATGCTCAGCGCGCTGCTCACCACCACGATGCCTTACATGAAAGAAGTGGTTACTCACTTCAAAGCCAAAGGTTCCAAAGTAAAAATCCTCATTGGCGGCGCTCCGGTGACTCAGGAGTACGCTGACGAAATTGGTGCGGACGGCTATTCCAGTGACGCCAACCAGGCAGTTGCTTCAGTTGAAAAAGTGTTAGCCTAACACCCAATTGGTATCAATGTGATCGGGCACCCCGGAATTCCGGGGTGCCTTTTTTGTTTCAGCCCGGCTCTGCTCAAACCACGGCTAAGCAAAAACGTTATAAAAAATGTTCTTAAATCGGGTGTATTACCGTGCTATCCGGCAATATCGTTTTAAAAAGTGCGGCATTTTTCTATCCGATTTAAATGTGAACCCGTATGGTATCCGCCAGCATGAGCATCATTTTTAAATCAAACGGACAGCGGGGAACGGCTGTGAATCGCACAGACGTTGCGCTTTCGACACTGGCGGCCGCAGCCGGATTTCCGCTCAACATGCAATGCGGCGGGCAGGGTGCCTGCAAAGGCTGCCTCGTAAAACTCGGGCCCGGCCGCTACCGGATCAGCGAGACAGAAACAGTGGTTGCCGCCGGCGGAACGCTCGAAGCGCGTGCCTGTAAAACCGTGGTACTTTGCAGCCGGGCCGACATCGAAATTCCGTCGCGGTCGCTGCTGAAAATCGGTTCGTGCGCCTCTGCCGACTTTTACGCCACGCGCAAAAATCTTTTTCAGCCCGCAACGGATGCGCGGAATGGTGAGCTGGGCATCGCGGCGGATATCGGAACGACGACCGTTGCGGCCATTCTCGTTGAGCTCTCCACCGGAAAAATTCTGGCGCGTGAATCGGCTTACAACCGGCAGATTGAGCTGGCGGACAACATTGCGTCGCGCATCGCACTCTGCTGTGAAGATAAAAACCTGAAAAAACTTCAGCAGCTGATTATCAAAGAGACGCTGGTTCCCATGTTTGGAAAACTTTCAGTTCAGAGTTCCCGGAGTTTGGAACAGGTGACAGAGATTGTTCTTTCCGGCAACACGGTTATGAGCCATCTGGCGCTCGGACTTTCCGCGCTGAGTATCGGTACGATTCCGTTTGAACCGCTCACCAAAGTATTCAGCGATCATGCCGCGCCGGAGATCGGCCTGACCAACTGCCCGAACGCCCGTGTCCGTACCGTCCCGGCCATCGCCGGTTACGTCGGCGGCGATCTCGTTTCCGATCTCTATATCGCCGAGCCGGATCCGGCGCATCTCGAACTGATTGTGGACATCGGCACCAACGGAGAAATTATTTTAAACGATCACGGCAGACTGACGGCGACGGCCACTGCCGCCGGTCCGGCCTTTGAAGGAGCAGGGCTTCTGCACGGCTGCCGCGCTGACATCGGAGTGATTGAAAAAATCATCTGCCGGCCCGATGACTCCATTGAATTTGAAACGATCGGCGGGAAACCGGCCACCGGACTCTGCGGCAGTGCGGCGGTTGATTTTATCGCCTCGGCCTGGCGCACCGGTTTGCTGAACGGCATGGGCCGGTTCAATCTCGACCGCCTGCGTGCGGCCGGCCGTCTGGTACAGCTCGAATATCACGGCATAAAAGGCAATGCCTGCGTGATTGTTTCTCAGGAGCAGTCGGGGCTGAACGAGTCCATACTCATTACCGAATTTGATGTTTCACAGATTCTGAAAGCCAAAGCCGCCGTGTATGCCGGGATCCGCACCTTGCTGGAACGTAGCGGACACAGCACCGGCGATGTCGAACGGCTGGTACTGGCAGGCGGATTCGCCGCGCATTTAAGAATTCCCAACGCGATCACCATCGGACTGCTTCCAGAAATGCCGCTGACAAAATATGATGTCGTCGGCAACGGCTCGCTGGCTGGAGCTTATGCCGCGCTCGGTGCGGGCGGAGTCTGGGAGGAACTGCACCGGATCGCAAAACTGCCGGACAGCTGTCATCTGGCTGAAACCAACGAATTTGAAAACCGCTTCATTGATGCGCTGGCGCTGCCCAATCTTGATCCCGATGAATTTCCAAAAACTGTAATGGAAGGAGTGAACTATGTGTGACGGAATGAGTGCCCTTGATCTGCCGTTTGAAAAAGAGGAAATCGAAGCGTTCTTGCGCGGACTGGAATCGATCAATAACCGGCTGGCCGCGACGCTGAATAAGGACGAACTGGCCGCTATTGCCGGTTCCCGTGAACTTATGCAGGAAATTGTTCACAGCATGCAGCACAGCCATCACCACCATGGTCACGATCATTCACACGACCACGGCCATCATCACCATTAAAAATGTGTTGCATGAGCTCAGATGAACACCGCCGTAACTGGCGGTGTGTTTTTGTAAACCAGCAACATTCATCCATTTAAAGGCTGTTAGACGGCACAATTCGGACAGTTTGCGGCAAGATCGTCATATTAAGCCGGGTGATGCGACTATTCCAAAGCGGTTCACCTCTATACCATGAGCGCGCTTTAACGGGGTTGCAACAGGTTGGTGTTACAAATTTTACGTAGATAACACCGGTTGTTCAGGCCGTCGCATACAGTAAACCGGTAAATTATATAAGGGGGCTCAATGGCTAAGCAGAAAATTGTTGATGCAGTGAAAAGCGGTAAAGTGCTGATCTCGGACGGCGCGTGGGGAACTTTCCTCCAGAAAAAAGGGCTCAAACCCGGTGAATGTCCGGAACTGTGGGCGGTTGACCGTCCGGCGGATGTCAAAGCGATTGCCCAGGCCTATTTCGCGGCCGGTGCCGATATGGTAGAGAGCGATACGTTCGGCGGCACTTCGTTCAAGCTGGAACATTTCGGTCTGAAAGACCGCGTGGCGGAAATCAACAAAGCGGCGGCTAAACTTTCCGCAGAAGCGGCCGCCGAGGCTGGCGGCACCAAGTGGGTGATCGCCTCCGTCGGTCCGACCGGCAAGATGCTGGTGACGGAAGAAGTGACCGAAGAAGAACTGTACGATGCTTTCAAAACACAGGTTGTTGCGCTGGCAAAAGGCGGAGCAGACGCTATTTGTATTGAAACCATGAGCGATGTGGAAGAAGCCGCGCTGGCCGTCAAAGCCGTGAAGGAAAACACATCCTGTGAAGCGATCGTCACGTTCACCTTTGAACGCACAGTCAACGGCGACTATCGCACGATGATGGGTGTTTCGCCCGAACAGGCGGCAGAAGCCATGCTGGAAGCCGGTGCGGACATTATCGGCACGAACTGCGGCAACGGCATTGAGCGCATGATTGAAATCGTGAAGGTGATGCGCAAGGTCGCTCCGAAAACTCCGATTCTCGTTCATGCCAACGCCGGGCTGCCGAAAAATGTAAACGGCGTGGACACCTTCCCGGAAACTCCGGAAATGATGGCGGCGCAGGTTCACGGACTGGTCGCGGCCGGCGCGAATATTATCGGCGGATGCTGCGGCACGACGCCGGCGCATATCAAAGCGATGAAAGAAGCGGTTACGGCATAACTTAAGGGAGAATCAACTATGGCGATTAAAACAAAATTCCTCGGTTCGGCGATCGGCTCGATGCCGTTTTCAGATGTCGGTCATGCAATTGACGTTTCGTTGTCCAAGCTGGACTGTCCGATCTGGCCCCAGCTCTCTTTCTTCGGTTTGAAAGAGCAGATGGAAATCCAATATTCGGAAGGCATTCCGCGCGCAGTGATTGACGAAGTCAAAGGCCGCATGTCGTTCGACACCACCGGTGATTATTCCGATGCGTTCGCCGGTTTTTACGACGCGTACATGGCGGCGATGGATCCGGACAGCGGCACCGGCGACTGTTCAGCGATGGCGATTTCCGAAGAATTCTCGCACGGCATTTACGCGCTGGAAAAACGGCTTAAAGCGAACGGCAAAAAACTGCCCTGGCTCAAAGTGCAGACGACCGGCCCGATCAGCTTTGCCCTGACGATCGTGGACGAAAACAAGCGCGCTCTCTGGTACAACGAAGAATTCCGCGATGTGATCGTCAAATCCATGGCGATGAAATGCCGCTGGCAGATTCAGAAGTTCAAACCGTATGCCGAAAATATCATCTGCTTTATCGACGAGCCTATTCTCTCGGCCTTCGGCAGTTCGACCTACGTTTCCGTCAGCCGTGACGAAGTTGTCGCCGCGCTGAACGAGTGCGTTGAAGCGGTGCATATGGACGGAGGACTGGCCGGTACCCACTGCTGCGGCAATACCGAGTGGAGCATTCTGATTGATGCCGGCGTTGATATCGTCAATTTCGACGCCTTTGAATTCGGCGAAACCGTTGCAATGTATGCCGATTCCATGAAGGAACATCTTGGTCGCGGCGGTCTGCTGGCTTGGGGCGTTGTGCCGACCTCGCCCGCGATTCGCGAGCAGACCTGTGAAAGCCTCTGCAAACGGCTCGAAGAAGTAATGGATAATCTGGCTGCCACCGGCATCAGCAAAAAGACCATCACGGAGCAGGCGATTATCACCCCGTCCTGCGGAACCGGTTCCATGGCCGAGGCGGATGCCGAAAAAGTGTTTGAAATGGTCAAGCAGGTATCCACGGCCATGAAGAAAAAATACGGCTTCTAATATACCCACCCCCGCCCTGCGGGCACCCCTCCGGAGGAGGGGATTAATAGATTCCCCTCCATGGGAGGGGTGGCTGAAAGCCGGGGTGGGTTTGGGATGTCGCAACCGCGAAGTGCGCTATGGTTAAAAGAAAATGAAATTAGCGATTACAGGGAAAGGCGGGGTGGGGAAATCCACCCTTGCCGCTGTGCTGACGCTCTTGCTTGTGCGCAAGGGCGTGAAGGTGCTGGCGCTTGATGCGGACCCGGATGCCAATCTGGCGGGGTCGCTCGGCATTTCCCCGGAAGAGCAGAAAACCATTGTTCCGATTGCGGAGCAGACCCGGCTGATCGAAGAACGGACCGGCGCGAAAGTCAAACGCTACGGGCAGATGTTCAAGCTCAACCCGACCGTGGATGATATTGCGGGGAGCTATGCGTTCAATAAAGACGGCTATTCTCTGCTGGTGCTGGGCGCGGTCGATCAGGGCGGCGGCGGATGCGGCTGCCCGGAAGGCGTACTGATCCGGGCGCTGGTTTCCGACATGGTGCTGAACAAAAGCGAAGCACTCATCATGGACATGGAAGCCGGTGTCGAGCATCTAGGGCGTGCCACGGCCCGCGGCGTTGATTGCATGCTGATTGTGGTGGAACCCGGTCAGCGTTCGGTGGACTGCGCGAAACGGATTATCCGCATGGCGCATGAGATCGGCCTGCGCAATCTGCAGATGGTGGCGAATAAAGTCGCTTCGCCGGACGAAGAGGCGTTTATCCGCCAGGCGCTTCCTGAACTGCCTTTGCTGGGTGTGATTCCTTTCGACAAATCGTTCGGCGTAGCCGACCGGAAAAGCTGTTCGCCGCTTGACCTGCTGTCGCCGAAACTGGAAGCCGCCTTTACCTCAATATTAACCCGCATCGAAGAAGGAGTGAAATCATGACAGACGTCCAACGTGAAAAATTCGCCAGAGTGATGCGCGAAGTCGATGAACTGGAAGAACAGGTGAGTGAACTGGAAACCGCCGGAGCTGATCTGGCGAAGCTTAAACTGGTTATGGAAGAACTTGCTGAAGCGCGCAAAAAACTTACGCGGCTAAGTGACGGTTGCGGTCCCGGAAAAACACCGGGCGCTTAATTTTAATGGAATTTGTATGAGTTATTTAATCGGCATAAGCGGCAAAGGCGGGGTCGGCAAGACGACTCTTTCCGCGCTGATTGTCCGCCGGCTGATTGCCCGCGGCAAAAAACCGGTTTTGGCGGTGGATGCCGATCCGAACACTTGTCTGGACAGCAATCTCGGCGTCCGGGCGGAGAATACGATCGGCCGGGTCCGCGAGAGCGCGCGCCGCGAAGCGGCCAAAGGACTCGGCGCCGGCATTTCTAAACAGCAGCTGCTGGAAATGAAAATTGCCGAAAGCCTGGTCGAGGCGCCTGATTTTGATCTGATTGCAATGGGCCGTTCGGAAGGCCCCGGCTGCTATTGCTATGCGAACAATGTGCTTAAGCAGGCCATTCATACGATTTCAAATGAGTATCCCTATGTGGTGCTTGATAATGAAGCCGGCATGGAAAATCTTTCGCGCCGGATTGTTCAACAGGTTGATCTGCTGGTGATGGTGGCCGATCCGTCACGGCGCGGACTGGATACACTGAAACGGCTCCACGAAGTAACGGGTGAAATGGAAATCACTTACGGCAAGCTGGCGCTGGTCATCAACCGGATGCGCCGCGATGAACTGCCGGACTATGCCTTGGCGCTGAAAAAGGAAACCGGCGCCGATTTTCTGATCGGTATTCCGGACAATCAGGAACTGGCGGAATTCGGTGAAAACGGAAAAAATATGGCGGATGTTCCGCCGGAGAATCCGGTCGTTCAGCGCATCGACGGATTGCTGGCGGACGCAGGACTTTGAAACAACGGACTCTAAATAATCAATAACGGCGGGCAGGAGAAAATTATGATAAAAACACCTGAAAATCCTCATCAGCGCGTGGCGGACAAGGCCTCGCATGAGGTGATTGCAAAAGCGATGTCGGAGGGCGTGGACACCTGTTTCACGCGGTTTGACCAGCAGGGCAAGCAGTGTAAATTCGGCGTCGAAGGCGTCTGCTGTAAAATCTGTCACATGGGGCCGTGTAAAATCACTCCGCGTTCTCCGCTCGGAGTCTGCGGCGCGAATGCCGATACGATTGTCGCGCGCAACTTCCTGCGCGAAGTGGTCGGCGGCGCGGCGGCTCATTCCGACCATGCCCGTCATCTGGTGCTGCGTCTTAAAGCCATCGGCGAAGGCAAGGGCGGCGATTATGAAGTGAAGGATGTTAAAGCCCTCAAACGATCCTGCACAGAACATGAAATTCCGACCGAGAACCGGACGACACAGGAACTTGCGCTGGATCTGGCCATGCTTTTTCTGGGTGAATTCACTTCACAGGAGGAAACGCTGAAGAGTCTTAAGCTGGCTCCGCAGAAGCAGCAGGCCGTCTGGGAGAAAACCGGCACCGCTCCGAAAGGAATTGACCGCATGTGTGTAGAGTCCATGCACCGCACACACATGGGTGTGGACCATGATTACCGAAATCTTTTAAAACAGGCGTACCGCACTTCACTGGCCGACGGCTGGGGCGGTTCGCGCATTGGTACCATGGTGTCCGACATTCTGTTCGGTACGCCGGTGCCGATTCGCAGTCAGGCCAACCTCGGCGTACTGGATGTCAAAAAGGTGAACGTGATTGTTCACGGTCATGAACCGGCGCTGTCCGATATGCTGGCCGCCGCCGCCAATGATCCTGAAATCGTCGCTTATGCCAAGGCCGCCGGCGCGGAAGGCGTTCAGCTGGCCGGACTCTGCTGTACGGCCAATGAAATTCTGATGCGCCGAGGCGTGCCGGTAGCCGGCAACTTCCATCAGCAGGAACTGGCGATCATCACCGGTGCGGTGGAAATGATGGTGGTGGATGTGCAGTGCGTAATGCCCAGCCTCCCGACCGTGGCGAGCCATTATCACACGGAAATCATTTCGACCACCAACATCGCCAAAACCATCGGCGCGACACATATGCCGTTCGAGGCTGATAAAGCCTACGAATCCGCAAAGGTCATGCTGAAACGTGCGGTGGATCTGTTCAAAAAACGCGATCCCGCCAAAGTGGCGGTTCCGGCGGATAAAAGTCCGCTGGTCGCCGGGTTCAGCGTCGAAGCTATCAAGTACATGCTGGGCGGTTCGTTCCGTCCTTCGTTCCGTCCGCTGAATGACGCGATCATTTCCGGACGCATTCGCGGCGTTTGCGGTATCGTGGGCTGCAACAACCCAAAGACCGAAGCCGACTCCTATATCAACGCGCTGAGCCGGGAACTGGTTAAGCGCAATGTGCTGCTGCTCCAGACCGGCTGCGCCGCGCAGGCCTCAGCCAAAAACGGCTGCATGACGCCCGAGACGGCACTGGAACTGGCGGGCGCCGGTCTTCGCGAAGTTTGCGAAACCGTCGGTATTCCGCCGATTCTGCACATGGGCAGTTGCGTGGATAACGGGCGCATTCTGGAGGCCGCGACTGAAATCTGTTTTGAAGGCGGACTGGGCGACGACCTGAGCAAACTGCCGGCCGTCGGCGTGGCGCCGGAATGGATGAGCGAAAAAGCCATTACGATCGGCTGCTATTTCGTGGCATCGGGCTGCGACGTAATTCTGGGACTGCCTTTCCATACGTCCGGTTCAGCCAACGTCAATAAGTTCCTTCAGGAAGAGTCCAAAGAACTCTTCGGCGCGGCATTCTACGAAATCGCCGACCCGCTGGCGGCAGCGGACAAAGTTTGTGAACTCATTGAACAGGCCCGCGAAAATCTCGGGATTAACAAAAAAGCTGAACGTAAACTTCTGGATATGAAAGATCGGAGAGCACTCAATGTCTAAAATTATTTGCACCAGCGCCATTGACGGGGCGATCGAGTGGGTCGCCAAGGCGGAATCCAAGCTGGATGAGGCGATTAAAGCCAAGGGAATTGACTTTCCGGTCGCCCTGCCGGACACGGCCTATTACCTGCCGGTGATCTATTCATTCACCGGCGAAAAAGTTTCAACACTGGCCGACATGCGCCGGGTGCTGAATCTGGCCAAGCAGTATCTGCCGGCGCGGCCGACCGAAAAAGTCTGGCTACCGTATCTTGGTGCCACACTGGATGCCGGCGCCGCCGCGCTGTTCGCCTGCGAAATTATCGAAGCCTGTAAATATGTCATCGGCCCGAATCCGGTGGACGGGATTTATCTCGGCGCGGCTAACGACGTCATCATGCGCGAACGCGGTGTCGAATTTGTGGACGGCAGCGCGCCGGGCTTTGCAGCGATCACCGGTCTGGCTCCGACCAACGCGATCGCGGTGAAAATCGCCAAAGATCTTCAGCAAAAAAACATCTATGTTTTCATGGGCGGCGGCGTCGGCGGGAAAACCTTCGCCGACCAGCTGGCCGAAGAGGGCGTTCAACTCGGATGGGAAACCCGTCTGGTTCCTTTCGGTAAGGATGTCTCGTCGCTGATTTATGCGCTTGGTTTTGCCAACCGCGCGGCGCTGGCCTTCGGCGGCGTCAAGCCCGGTGATTTCGCCGCGAACCTGAAGTACAACAAAGACCGCATCTTTGCGTTCGTGCTGGCCTTCGGCGAAGTGACCAGCGACAAATACGCCGCCGCCGCCGGAGCCATCAACTACGGCTTCCCGGTTATCGCCGATACCGACATTCCTGAAATTCTGCCGACCGGTGTCTGTACCTACGAACACGTGGTAGCCAACGTCAAACCCGACGAGATGGTGGATCGTGCGCTCGAAATCCGCGGCTGCAAAATTAAGATCACGCATGTGCCGGTACCGGTGGCCTACGGCCCCGCGTTCGAAGGCGAACGCATCCGTAAACAGGATGTCCATGCGGAATTCGGCGGCAACCTGACCACCGCGTTTGAATTCGTGACCTCCGTTGAAATGGATCAGATCAACGACGGCGATATTGAACTTATCGGTCCGGATATTGATACGGTTCCGGCAGGAACGGCCATGCCGCTTGCCATCTGGGTCGAAGTGGCCGGGCGCAAAATGCAGTCCGATTTCGAGCCGATTCTGGAACGCCAGATTCATCATCTGGTGAACGGCGCGGAAGGTATCTGGCACATGGGCCAGCGCGATATCGTCTGGACCCGCGTTTCCAAGGAAGGCTTCAAAAAAGGTTTGCGCCTGAAACATTACGGGGAAATCCTGCACGCCAAACTGCTTTCGGAATATCCGGCAATTGTGGACAAAGTCAAAGTCACGATGGTTACCGATCCCGACGAAGTGGAACGCCGCGTCAAGGTCGCCCGCAAAGTGTATGACGAACGCAACCGCCGTCTTGAAGCGATGACGGACGAGTCGGTCGAGACCTTCTACTCCTGTCTGCTCTGCCAGTCCTTTGCGCCGGATCATGTGTGTATCATCACGCCCGAGCGTCTCGGCCTGTGCGGCGCCTACAACTGGCTGGACGGCAAAGCGGCTTACGAAATTGACGAAACCGGCCCGAACCAGCCGGTCAAGAAAGGCGAATGTCTTGATCCGGTGAAAGGCATCTGGGGCGGAATCAACGAATACGTTTATTCGAACAGCCATAAGAATATCGAAACCTTCTGCGCTTACTCCATCATGGATCGTCCGATGACCAGCTGCGGCTGCTTTGAAGCGATCTGCGCCTACGTTCCCGAGCTGAACGGCGTGATGGTGGTCAATCGCGAGTTTCAGGGCGACACGCCGGTCGGCATGACTTTCTCTACGCTGGCCGGAAACGTCGGCGGCGGTCAGCAGACTCCTGGTTTCATGGGTTGCGGAAAGGTCTTCCTGACTTCCCGTAAATTCCTCGGTGCGGAAGGCGGCTTCAAGCGCCTGGTCTGGATGCCGAAAGAACTCAAGGAGCTGTTGAAAGACGATCTGAACAAACGTTTTGCGGAACAGGGCGCACCGAATCTGATGGATCAGATCGCGGACGAAACGATCGCTACGGATGCCGCCGCGATCCGCGCCCACATGGAAAAAGTAGGCCATCCGGCCGTGTCCATGGATGACATGGCCAACTACGCCCAGTCGGCGGAGACGGAAGCCAAACCCGAGAAAGCAGAGGTTGCTGCTCCGGCTGTGAAAGCGGCTGAACCCGCTCCGGTTTCCGGTGCCGTGCTTGACGTTGCCGCGATTGAAACGCTTAAGAAGTCAATTCTGGCGGAGGTCAAAGCCGGACTGACTCAGCAGATTGTGCGCGACATCATCGGCACGCTGAGTTCGAAGTTTCTTGGCGAAACTCCGGCCGTTTCATCGGCCGAACCGGCCGCGACCGAAACGGTTGAAGTTAAATCATCGGCGGCCGAACGCCTGAGTAAAGTGACGTCTTTTAAAATCAGGAAAGAGACGGCCGACACACCGCTCTGGGAAGTCAAGCTGGGCGCGACCAAAGCCGAAGGTGGCACCCGCACAGTAACCCACAAGATCGGCGGAGCTTCGGCCATGCCGTTCCATCATTGGGAAGGCACCATGCCGAACCGTCCGCTGGTGGCGATGGAAGTCTACGATCTGGTCAGCGCCAAATATCCGCCGGTACTGCGCAACATCTACGGCAGTCTGCTTGATAATCCGGCGGAAATGGCCAGGGTGCTGGTTGATAAATACGGCGCCGATCTAATCAGCGTCCGCCTAGAAGGAACCCATCCTGAAAAAGGCAACCGGAGCGTTGAAGACTCCGTCAAGCTGGTCAAACAGGTGCTGAGTGCGGTCGGCGTTCCGCTGATCATCACCGGCCACAGTCACTTCGAGAAAAACAACGAAGTGCTGAAAGCGGTGGCGCAAGCCTGCGCCGGCGAAAACCTGCTGCTGAACTGGGTGGAACAGGATAACTACCGGACGATTGCCGGTGCGGCGATGGCCTACGGTCACACGCTCGTCGCCCAAAGCCCGATTGACGTCAATATCGGCAAACAGCTGAATATTCTGCTGACCAATATGGACCTGAAGAAGGAGCAGATCGTGATGGATCCGATGACCGGCGCGATCGGTTACGGTATCGAATACACCTACTCGGTGATGGAGCGCATCCGTCAAACGGCGCTCGGCGGCGACAAGCTGCTGTGTGCACCGCTGATTGTTTCGCCCGGCCAGGAGTGCATAAAGATCAAGGAATGCAAAGCGGAAGAAAAGGACTTCCCGCTCTGGGGCGACCTTGCCAAGCGGGCTGCGGCCTGGGAACTGAATACAGCGGTCAGCCTGCTTTATGCCGGTGCCGACCTGCTGATCATGTATAACCCGGAAGCGGCGATGGCAGCGAAACGTACAATCAGCAAGCTGATGGCTAATTAACTTATTGAAAGATCGGAGATTCAGATCATGGCAAAACTGACAGGCTTACAAATACAGAAACTGCTGCCGAAAACGAACTGTAAAGAGTGCGGCTCGAATACATGTCTCGCGTTCGCAATGAAACTGGCTGCGCAGAAAGCGGAACTCTCAGAATGTCCTTACGCTTCCGATGAAGCGAAACAGATTCTGGGCGCCGCCAGCGAGCCGCCGGTTAAAAAGATTCAGATCGGCACGGACAAGGCGTTTTCGCTGGGCGACGAAACCGTTCTCTACCGCCACGAAAAAACCTTCGTGAATCAGACGGCGATGGCGATCAACGTCAATGACACCGATGCGGCGGCGGATATAGACAAAACGCTCCGGTCCATCAAAGAGTATGAACTGGATCGCGTCGGCGAACTGCTGTCCATTGATGCGGTGTGCGTTACCTGCAAGTCCGGCAATGCGGCGACGTTTGCGGCGCTTTGCAAAAAGGCGTACGAAGTTACCGGCCGTCCGCTGGTGATTAACAGCACGGATGTTGCACAGCTTACCGCCGCCGCCGAAGCGGTTAAAGGTTCGCGCAGCATTCTGGCGTCCGCCACGCCTGAAACCGCAGAGACTCTCGTGAAAGTCGCCGCCGGCAACGGCCATGCACTGGCCGTCACCGCGCCGGATCTCAATGCCTTGACTGCGCTGACCGCGAAGATCAAGGACGCCGGGTTCAACGATCTGATTCTTCAATATCAGACCGGTTCGCTCTCCGAACTGTTCCAGACCAACTCGATTGCCCGCCGCGCCGCGCTGAAAGACAGCTTTAAGCCGCTGGGATATCCGACACTGCATATCGTTCCCAAATCCAGCATGCTTGAAGAAAGTGTTGTGGCGGTTAATGAAATTTCAAAATACGGCGGCGTGTGCGTACTGCCGTCCTTTGATCCGGCACAGCTGGTTCCGATGATGAGCCTCCGGCAGAACATGTACACCGATCCGCAGAAGCCGATTCAGGTTGAGCCGAAGCTCTATGAAATCGGTGAGCCGACCAAAGACTCGCCGGTATTTGTCACCACCAATTTCTCGCTGACCTACTTCATTGTGTCCGGCGAAATTGAAAACAGCGGCTTGAATGCCTGGCTGGTGATTCCGGAATGCGAAGGCATGAGCGTGCTGACGGCCTGGGCCGCCGGAAAATTCTCCGGCGCGGCGATTGCCAAGTTCTGCAAATCCATCGACCTCGATAACAAAGTCACGACCCGTGAAATTGTTATTCCGGGCTACGTGGCGCAGATCAGCGGCGAGCTGCAGGAGTGCATGCCAGGATGGAAAGTCGTGGTGGGAGCGCAGGAAGCCAGCGATATGGAAAGCTGGGTCAAGGCCGTGTATTCAAAGTATCTTTAACGGAAAGATGAAGGATGAAATATGAACTGTGAAACCGGAACTCAAACGGCGTTGGCCTTTTTGTCAGCAGCGTCGCAGACCCGTTTTCATCTCTCATAGTTCATCTTTCATAATTATCCCTATGCCCGTTGTAACCTTCCAGCCGTCGGAAAAGAGCATCGAGGCCGCAGCCGGTTCCAGCCTGCTGGAATGCGCCCGGCTGGCCGATGTATCCATTGACGCACCGTGCGGCGGGAAGGGCACCTGCGGCAAGTGCATGGTACGCATTCTGGCCGGCTCCGTTGATTCCCAGAGTCTGGGCGCGCTTTCGCAGGAGCTGGTTGCGGACGGCTATGTGCTGGCCTGCAAAACAAAAATTCTCCATGACGATGTCACCGTTGAAACTCCGCAGCGAACCGGATGGGACGGCGGGAAGTTTGTCGAATCGCTGGAAGAGGAATGTCTGATCCGCCGCGAACTGCTGCCGGACAAGTGGGAGTTTGATCCGCTGGCGGTGAAATGGATGATTGAAGTTCCTCCGGCCGGACTGGAGGACGGGCTTTCAGATTTCGACCGGTTCACGCGCGCTATTCAGCACGACTGGGGTCAATACGACGTGGCCTGTTCCATCAACGTACTGCGCGGACTGGCCGATACGCTGCGGATAGATAATGGGCGGGTAACCGTCTCGCTGGTACGCGAAGGCAGCCGGATTCACGTCCTGCGCGTTGAACCGAGTGACGGCACGGTTCGCAATTACGGCATCGCCGTGGATATCGGCACGACCACCGTTGCGGTGCAGCTGGTTTCCCTCGAAGTGGGGAAAATCATCGTCACGCACTCCGACTACAACGGCCAGATAGCCTGCGGTCTGGATGTCATCAGCCGGATCAATTATGCGCGGCAGCCTGAACGGCGTGAAGAACTTCGCGTCCGCGTTCTGAAAACAATCAACGGGCTGATCAAAAAAGCGACCGGAGCGCACGATGTGCTGCCGTCGGAAATCTGCAATGCGGTCATTTCCGGCAATACGACCATGCTGCATCTGCTGCTCGGCCTGAACCCCGAATATATCCGGCTTGATCCGTATACGCCGACGATTATGAAGTCGCTCTATCTTCCGGCCTCGGAAGTCGGCATCGAAATCAATCCCGATTCGCGCGTCTGCCTTTCCCCGTGCGTCGGCAGTTATGTAGGCGGGGACATCACCGCCGGGCTGCTTTGCACGGATCTGGCGACAGACAGCCCTGACGTGAACCTCTTTATTGACATTGGCACCAACGGGGAAATTGTCGTCGGTAATTGCGACTTTCTGATGGCTTGCGCCTGCTCCGCCGGGCCGGCTTTTGAAGGCGGCGGCATTGACTGCGGCATGCGCGCCGCTCTTGGTGCCATCGAACGCGTTGAAGTGGATCCCGCCACGGGCGTCTGCCGGAAATGGACGGTCGGCGACACAAAACCGCTGGGCATTTGCGGATCCGGCATGATCGCGCTGCTGGCTGATCTTTTTCTGGCGGGCTGGATTGATTCCGCCGGAAAGCTGAACCGGGACAAACCGTCGCCGGCGATTGAATTTTCCGGGCGCAGTGCTTTTTATATCGTGGCTACCGCGGAAGAGAGCGGTACCGGCAAGGCGCTTCGCATCAGCGAAAGCGATATCGAAAACATCATTCGCACCAAGGCTGCCATTTATTCCGCCTGCGCCCTGATGCTGAAACAGGTCGGAATGACGTTTAATGACCTGACGTGCATCTACATTGCAGGCGGGTTCGGCCGTTTTCTTGATCTCGATAAAGCAACGGTGCTTGGGCTGATCCCCGACCTCCCGCGCGATAAATTCAAATATATCGGCAACTCCTCGCTCATGGGTTCGTATATGACGCTCGTCTCCCGCGACTATTACCAGCGGCAGATCGAACTGGCCAACCGCATGACGTATATCGAATTGAGTTCGGATCCGGCCTATATGGATCAGTACACGGCCGCTCTGTTCCTGCCGCACACGGATCCCTATCTGTTTCCCACCGTTCACGCGGCAATGAAGTAACCATGTCAAAACAGGACGCACAGGCAGAAGCGATCCGGCAGGCTGTCAACAAACTGAAACAGGTTGATCTGGCGGTACGGTGCGCGGCTTTAAAACTTCCGGCGCCGGTTGACGGGCGTTTGAAGCTGCGGGCGTTCGGTACCGATTTTGAGCTGACCACCGATGCCTTCGAACTGGTGAACAGTAAAACCGGCGCTCCCGCCAAAGAAGGCGACCGTATTCTGATTCTTCATCTGCTGTTGTGCGACCTGCCGCTGACTCCTTCGGACGAGCTGATCACCTTCCGCGATTTTCCCGGCGGCGCTTTCTATCTCGAACCTTTTCTTTCCCGCACGGTTAAACCGCTGGTCAAACGCTACGGAAACCGGCTGGACGATCTGAAAGTTGCCATGAGCCGTTTCGATTTCCAACCTTTGGAACACGGCGATTTCAGCGCCCGGATTCATGCCATCGGCTGCCTTTATGTCACCCTGATTTACCGCCTCGGCGACGATGAATTTCCGGCAGAAGCGGAGCTGTTTTTTAATATGCCTGTCAAACGCGCCTTCTGCGCCGAAGATGCCGCCGTGCTGGCAGGCCGCATCTGCTTCGGTCTTTTCTAAGGGGAAAATGAAACTCATCGTCATCAGCGGATTTCTGGGAAGCGGCAAGACTACCTTGCTGCTTGCACTGGCCAAAACCTTCAGCGGGCAGGGGCTTAAAGTCGCCATTATCGAAAACGAAGCCGGCAAAACCGGCGTAGACGGCGAACTGCTGAAAGCGGAAGGATTGTCCGTCCGCGAAATCTATTCCGGCTGTGTCTGCTGCAGTCTCCGGTACGATCTGATCCAGACGCTGCTGGAACTGGAACGGGAAGTGAAGCCGGATATTGTTTTTCTGGAACCGTCCGGCGTCGCCGGACCCAAACAGATTCAGCAGTGTCTTTGCGGTTACAGCGGCGAGATTGAAAAAATAATAATGGTTGCGGTGGTCGACGCTCAGCGGATGCCCCGTTTCCGTGATTTTTCCATTCCGCTGATCCATGACGGAATTGAAATTGCCGATCTGGTGGCGATCAATAAGACCGACCTTGTTTCGCCGGAACAGCTTCACGAACTTCAGCAGCGCCTGCTGGAGGTTAATCCGTTCGCCGAATTACTCTGCGTCTCGGCAGAGCAAGGGACCAATGTTGATCAGCTGATCGGAAAAATCACGGCGCTGTCCGCTCAGGCTGAAATAAAAAAACCGGCCGTTGAGCTGTCCGATGAAAACAATCTCCCGAAGGCCGCCATTTTCGCGGCATCGGTGACGGTGGATACTCCGGATACTGCCGCCATCCAGCTTGTTGAGCAGTTTCTGCAAAAGCTCAGCCAGCAGTTGAAGCCCGCCGACGGCATTCTGATTGGACACCTTAAAGCGATCATCAAAACAGAACCGGTCGGCTATGCGGTGTTCAGCGTAACCGATCACGATCAGCCGCCGGTTCAGAAGGGTCGTCTGCCCGCCGGTCCCGTCGAAAAGCTGACATTGACTGTGAATGCTATTGTCTATGGCATGAGCGAAGGCCCGTTCAAGCGCCTTTGTCTGGCACAGTTCCGGCCTATGGAAAAAGAACTGAGGGGAGAATAACTATGCCGCGCTGCCCCGGACAGGATATGCGCTACTGGACGGCCAAAGATATTTTTGATGTCAGCTGTCCGTACTGTGATAACTCCATCGAATTCTGGAAAGACGAACCGTTCCGCCTCTGCCGCGTCTGTCAGAAAGAGGTGCGCAACCCGCGCATCGATCTGGGCTGCGCTAAGTGGTGCAAATTCGGTGCGCAGTGTCTGGGACACTCGGCCGACGAACAGCTGGCCGCCGCACCGGTTATCGAAAAACTCAAGGCGCAGTTGAAAACAAAAACCGAAGCACAGCCGGCGCGGTATGAATCAGCCATGGAAATCTGCCGGATCGCCAACCTGCTATTGACCTCGGAAGGCGGAGATCCCTGCCATGTAAAAACCGGTGCGCTGCTGGTTGCGATGCTTCAAGACGAAGAAAAACCAATCGCCGCCGCGCGCCGGATGCTTCAGTCCACGATTCTTCCCGCAACAGAACAGGAAGCCGTCTGTCAGCTGCTCGCGCAGGTTTTGTCGCATGAAAAACCGCAGACCTTGGATGCTTCAGTAGTAAACGATGCGCTGATCCTTACCGTGACAGATTTCAAAGCGGAGCCTGAATCTGCCGGACTGACCACCGCAGGCGCTAAAATGATCTATGCGCTGCAACACAGCAAAAAAGCAAAGTAGAGTTCTTTCCGAATTTGTGCACTTGAGATGCGACGATTGCCTGTTAGTCAAATGCTAAGAAATTCGTCGCCAACGTCTGAATGACTTCACGTCGTTTGCTGTTAGTTCAAACCACTCACCTTTAAGTCGCTTATCTGAAAACCGGCGATGCCAGTATGCCTCGACTCCTGCCGGATCATCAGTCTGGATAACGTGGATTGGTTTGATCTGCTCTGGGAGTTCAAGGCCTATCGCACCCTCTCGACGGAGTGTATTGTTCGTGCGACCTATTTTATACTCACGTCGAGAGCCGTGCTTAATGAGATAAACAAATCCAAGTTCTTGTTCATGGCAGCGCTCCAAATCTGGTTCAGCGTCTCGTCTTGCGGACAAAGAGGGGCACATCGCCACTACATCGGCATAATCCTTATTCGCTTCACAAAACTCTATAACTTTGGCAACGATCTGACACTTCGATCCAAATCGACAGAATGTTGACTCCCCAGGAAATGTGGCGTCAGAACGCGCCTTCATTAAAAATTCGGCTTTAACAGGATAGTGGCCAAGTTCCCGGATGAAGTTTGCGAGGCTTTCGATCAGGAAAAGTTCCGTGTAAGCCACCCGTTTTTGATTGGGCAAACAACCAGCTTCCGTGACGGCATCGTTCCAGCGAATCCAATACTTGCCGAGCCAGTCACTTTCCCGAACGCCAGTTTTGGTTTCAAATGTTCTTTTGCCAGGCGCTACACCACCAGCGGCTTTTGTGAGGCGTTGAATCTCTTCCAATATTTGCTTCTTATTCATTTTTAATTCTGCCAAGCAGCGTTGTTAAATGAACTTTAATTCTGGTTTATACCCAACATATTTTTTCACTAGCAGACTAAGAAATAGCGCGCATGTTGGCAACAGGGGAAACGGTTTGGTTTGGAACCCACCCCGCCGTTCCGGCACCCCTCCAAAAGAGGGGATTTTTTTGCTGGCGGTTTCTGGATTTTACCCGAGCCCCTCCGTGGGAGAGGTGGCCGCAGGCCGGGGTGGGTTGCGCCTTATCGCAATAAGGCACCCGGTCTGGAAGCAACAAAGTCATATTTATTGGCCTGTTTTCGCTTATTTAATGAGTCTACCGGCAAGATCGTTATAACTATTTAAAATGCCTTCTATTTCATACGGGTATCTTGGTGTATATTCCAAGCCATCGATAACGAACCAACACGGGGAGAATTTATGACTGGCAAAGAATTGCTTCTGAATGCGCTGAAAGGCAAAAAAACTTCACGTCCCGCCTGGCTGCCGTTTGTCGGTTGTCACGGCGGCTTTCTTATTGGAAAAACCGCAACGGAATATCTTCAGTCCGCCGACTTGCTGGTTGCCGGTCTCAAAAAAGCCAAGGAACTTTACAGACCGGACGGTCTGCCGGTGATGTTTGATTTACAGGTGGAAGCAGAAATTCTCGGTTGCCGCCTGCACTGGGCCGATCAAGTTCCTCCTGCCGTGGTGAGTCATCCGCTGGCCGAAGGCAAAAAAATTGCCGACCTGCCTGTGCTTGATGAAACCAAAGGCCGTTTTCCGATCGTCGTTCAAGCATTGGAAACGCTGAAAAAAGATATCGGAAGCGATACTGCACTCTACGGGTTGATCTGCGGCCCGTTCACGCTGGCGTTGCACCTGCTCGGTAACGATATCTTCCTCGACATGTATGATGACGAAAAAACCGTGCTGGCGGTGATTGATTACTGCGCGGATGTTTGCATCAAATCGGCGGATATCTATCTGACGCATGGTGCGGATGTGATTGCGGTGGTTGATCCGATGACCAGTCAGATTTCTCCGGAACACTTTCAGCAGTTTGTCACGCCTGCGATGAACCGGGTCTATGACCACATCCGCGCCCGCGGCGGACTGTCCTCCATTTTTGTCTGCGGCGATGTAACCCGCAATCTTGAAGTGATGGTGAAAACCACGGCGGACTGCATCTCGGTGGACGAGCAGATCGACATGGCTAGGCTGCGAGAACTCTGTGCTGCGGAAAACAAATCGTTCGGCGGAAATATTAAACTGACCGCTGTGCTGCTGCTGGGCGATGAAGACGACGCAAAAATGGAAGTGCTCGACATCATGGCAAAGAGCGGCACCCAAGGGTTTATTCTGGCGCCGGGCTGCGACCTGCCGTATGCCGTGCCGGCAAAAAATCTTCAGGCCGTTGCCGATATGGTGCATGACGAGTACAAGCGCGAAGCCGCTAAAACACTGACGGCCAAAAAAGCCGATGCGTTTGACGACATTAAGCTGCCCAATTACAAATCGGCCAATACGGTACTGATTGATGTAATCACCCTCGACTCGACGTCTTGCGCTCCCTGTCAGTACATGATGGAAGCGGTGCAAAAAGCCGCCGATGCCGCCAGCCCGATTTGTTATATCAACGAGCATAAAATCAAAGTGCGAACCGGTATCGGCATGATGGTGAAACTCGGCGTGAAAAACCTGCCAACCATCTGCATCAACGGCGAAGTTAAATTTGCCTCGATCATTCCGGACCAGAAAACACTGGTCGCCGCCATTGAAGCAGCGGCAGGAAAATAAGAAAAGTCGAATGTCTTAATGTCAAAGGTCGGATAATATTTTAGACTTTCGACTTTATGACTTTTGACCGCGAACCGAAGGTGAGTCTATGCTTCCGATCTGTCTGGTTACGGGATTTCTCGGTACAGGGAAGACGACGTTTCTGAAAAACGTCGTCGCCCGCAACCGTGACCGGAAGATCGTCTATTTGATCAATGAGTTTTCCGCGCACGATGTGGACGGCGCCGTCGTGTCGGCAGAAAACCCGAACGTGGTTTCCATTCCCGGCGGAAGCATTTTTTGCAAGTGCCTAGTGACCGAATTCATCAGTCAGCTTACTAAAACAGCAGAGCAGTGGTCCGATGCAGAAGGCATCGTCATTGAAGCCAGCGGTATGGCCAATCCCAAAGTGATGGAGCAGATGCTCGCCGAGACCGGCCTTGATAAACTTTACCGGTTGGCCACGGTCATCAGTGTGATAGACCCCAACAGTTTTCTTAAATTACGTCATACGCTGCCGAATATTATTGCGCAGATTGAGGCCTCCGACGTCGTGCTGATTAATAAAACCGACCGCAATCCGCCAGAAAAAATTGCGGAGACGGACGCGCTTGTGCGTCAAATCAATCCCGCAGCGGAACGGATTCAAACGGTTCACTGTGAAGTGTCAGTTGATCTTTTTGCCGAACATGCGCCGCGCGGATTGCAGGGCGAATATGCCAAATGCCGCGACCCGAACTACGCGACGTTTGTCACCGGCCAGCCTTTCAACGGAACAGCGCTCGCGGCGTTTGTGCTCGCGCATGCCGACTGCATCTATCGCGTCAAAGGCACACTTGAAAATGAGTTTTTCGACTACTCGACCGCCGGGGTCAGCCGGACGCCGCAGACCGGTGCCGTTCCAAAACTGGCCTGGATTGTCAAAGGTGATGCTGAAGAAAAAATCACTGCGGCACTGAGAACCTTTTAATTTGCGCAGGGTGTACTGATTGCGTATACGACCTACACGGGTCTCGAAAAATACTTTTTCCGAAAATAGAGCGCTACGTTTACCAGTCCGATCAAGACCGGCACTTCCACCAGCGGCCCGATCACGGCCGCGAACGCCGCGCCGTGATTGATTCCGAACACGCCTACCGCGACAGCAATCGCCAGTTCGAAGTTATTGCTGGCCGCTGTGAAGGAAAGGGTTGCCGACCTGGCGTAGTTGGCACCGGCCCTGGCGCTCATCCAGAAACTCACCAGAAACATCACCACGAAATAGATCAGCAGCGGCACGGCGATCAGAAACACATCACCGGGTCTGGCGATGATCTTCCGGCCCTGCATGGAGAACATCACGACGATGGTAAACAGCAGGGCGATCAGTGTAATCGGCGATATTCGCGGGATAAATTGCGTGTGATACCACTCTTTCCCCCGCGCTCTCACCAGAAAGAAACGGGTGAGCATTCCGGCGATGAAGGGAATGCCCAGATAGATGAACACGCTCACCGCAATCTGCCGGATCGTGACATTCACCACCGCACCCGAAAGCCCGAGCAAAGGCGGCAGTTTCGTGACAAACAGCCATGCATAGAGACTGTAGAAGAATACCTGGAAAATCGAATTGAACGCCACCAGTCCTGCGCAATATTCCGTATCGCCTTTCGCCAGATCGTTCCAGACAATCACCATCGCGATGCAGCGCGCCAGTCCGATCATGATCAGCCCGATCATGAACTCCGGCTGACCGCGCAGAAATATAACGGCCAGCGCCGTCATAAGAACCGGTCCGATCACCCAGTTCTGGAGCAGACTCAACCCGAGAATTTTACGATCCCGGAATACATCGCCCAGTTCCTCGTATTTCACTTTAGCCAGCGGAGGATACATCATCAGGATGAGACCGACCGCAATCGGTATGCTGGTCTGCGTTCCTGCCGGCCGCAACGAACCGATCCAGTTTCCAAAGGCGGGTACGAAATATCCGAGCAGTACACCGACGCCCATCGCCAGGAAAATCCACAGCGTTAAAAACCGGTCCAGGAACGACAGTCTCTTGGTGATACCTGCATTCATTTTTCCAGTCCTCCCGGCAGGGTTTCGATAAACGCTTTGATTTCATCCCGCACGCGGCGATAGCAGTTGAGCTTTTCCTCGTCGCCGGTTATCTGCGCGGCGAGCTTCGGCGGATCATCGAATCCGACGTGGACGATTTTCGCTTTGCCGGGAAAAACAGGGCAATGTTCATTGGCGTGGCCGCAAACCGTGATGACGCAGTCGAACGGAATATGTGACAGGTCGGCGACGTTTTTGGACTTATGCTGTGAAATGTCCACGCCGGCCTCGGCCATCACCCTGACGGCATTTGGATTGAGCCCATGAGTTTCTATGCCCGCCGAGTACGCTTTAATTACGTCGCTTTTCAGCGCACGGGCCCAGCCCTCGGCCATTTGGCTTCGGCAGGAATTGCCGGTGCACAGGAATAAAACTTTCAGTTTTTTTCTCACAGTTTACATCCGGCGATTTTCGCTAACGCCCGGCGGTCGGCCTTGATTCCGGGATCGGCTTGCAATTCGGTTTCCAGCCATTGGAGAAGCGGGGCAGGGAAGGTGTCCGTAAGCCGGTAATGAACCCATCGTCCGTTTTTGCGGCTTTGAACCAGTCCGGCGCGGATCAGCAGACCCATGTGGCGCGATGCCGTGGCCCCGGTCACTTGAAGCAGTTCGATAATATGGCAGGCGCACAGCTCTTCCTGATTCATCAGCGCCGCGACAACCCGGAGGCGGTTGCGGTCAGAGAGGGCTTTCATAGCATTCAGCGGTTTATTCATGCCGGCATAATACTTAGCCGTTTAGCTAAACGTCAAACTGTTAGTTTTGGATAATTCCAGTGACCGCGGTTATATTCCGGCGCTTAAAATGACAGAATCGGATTGCGCTGACAGCGGGTCGCCGCCTACAGTCTCCGCTCTTTTTATCCCGGATGACTGCTATGAGTTTTGAACAGGAAATTGCCAAACGGCGGACGATTGCGATTATTTCGCACCCGGACGCCGGAAAAACAACGCTGACGGAAAAACTGCTGCTGTACGGCGGCGCGCTTCAGCTGGCCGGTTCGGTAACAGCGCGCAAAACTCAGCGGGCGACAACCTCCGACTGGATGGAGCTGGAACGGCAGCGCGGTATTTCCGTCACTTCCACCGTGCTTCAATTTGAATACCGCGGATTTTGCGTCAATCTGCTCGATACGCCCGGTCACCGCGATTTTTCCGAAGACACGTACCGCGTGCTGATGGCGGTAGATTCGGTGGTGATGGTGATCGACGCGGCGAAGGGGATTGAAAGCCAGACGCGCAAGCTGTTTGAAATCTGCCGGATGCGCGGCATCCCGATTTTCACCTTTATGAACAAGCTGGATCGTCCGTCGCGCAATGCACTGTCGCTGATGGACGAACTGGAACAGACGCTGCAACTGCGGGTCTGCGCGATGAACTGGCCGCTGGGCAACGGACCCGACTTCCAAGGTGTGTATGACCGGCAGACGAAGCAGGCGCACTTTTTTGAGCGCACTGCACATGGCGCTTACCGCGCGCCGGTGGCGCTTCATTCAGTGACTGATTCGCAGGTGCGCGACCGGATGCCCGCAGAGGTTTATGAAGAGCTGATCAACGAGCTTGAAATGCTGGATACCGCCGGCGAGGTGTTCAATCTGCAGGAGGTGCAGGCCGGAGAACTCAGTCCGGTGTTTTTCGGCAGCGCCATTAATAATTTCGGCGTTCAGCTGATGCTGGATGCCATTGCAGATTATGCGCCCGCGCCGCAGCCGCGCTTTTCCTGCACTGAAAAAATCCATCCGGAGAATCCGAAGTTTTCAGGTTTTATCTTTAAAATCCAGTCGAACATGGATCCGAAGCACCGCGACCAGATTGCCTTTCTGCGAATCTGTTCAGGATGCTTCACCCGCGACATGCGCGTGACTCATTCACGGACCGGCGAACTGGTGCGGCTTTCCAGTTCGCACCGGGTTTTTGCGCGTGAGCGCGAGACGGTGGATACGGCTTATCCCGGCGATGTCATCGGACTGGTAGGGCACGCCGGATTCGGCATCGGCGATACGCTGACGGAAGATCCGTCGATCGTGTACGACGAAATGCCGCAGTTTGCGCCGGAATGTTTCGCGATGCTCTACAACCCGGTTCCTGCGCAATACAAGCGCTTTCAGGCCGGCGTAAAACATCTGCTTCAGGAAGGCGCATTGCAGTCGTTCCGGTTTCCCGATCCGTCGCAGAACGTGCCGCTGCTGGGCGCGGTCGGCGTACTGCAATTTGAAGTGTTCAAATACCGGCTGGAACATGAATACGGTGCGGTCGCGCGGCTCGAACCGGCACCCTACAAAATGTTCCGCTGGGTGGATGAGTCCGGCGGAGCGGCTTCGGTGGTGACGGAATCCATGCTGCCGCCCAGCTGCAAACTGGCACTCGATTCTGCCAATCGCAAAGTGGTGCTGTTTGATTCCGAATGGATTTTAAAATTTTTCTGCGAGCGTAACCCGGACGTCCGGCTGCTCGCTCTGCCGGCCTCGATCAAGCACGCCTGAGCGTTTCACGGGGCCGTATAGATCATGTAGAGCCCGCCGAGCAGAACAAGCAGGCCGCACACTTTTTTCAGAATCAGCGCGCCTTTTGATTTCTCGCTCCAGTTCAGATAGTGCTGGACGACTTCCGTGAAGGTCCCGGCCAGCACGATGACTGAGCAGTGACCGATGCCGTAGAGCAGCAGAAGCGTACCGGCATAAACCGGATGTTCAGCGCCGGCTTTAAACACGATGCCGAGCAGGGGAGCCATGAAGGCAAAGGTGCAGGGGCCGAGCGCAATACCGAAAACCAGCCCGAGGATGAAAGCCGCCAGCGCGCCGCGCTGTTTCATTTTTACCTGACCGGGGCCGCTCCCGGGCATTGGAATTATACCCAGACAAATTTGCGATCACATAAAAAAACAAATTTCAAGTAATACTTTTTTATCTAAAATAACGATCCCGTATTTTATATTAAATATAATGGCTAAATGTGGAGATTT
>CAIKGD010000070.1 GCA_903826865.1 uncultured Verrucomicrobiota bacterium | reverse complement strand
GAAGGAGTTATTCCGCCGACCATCAACTACGAAACGCCCGACCCGGATTGCGATCTCGACTACGTTCCGAACGTCGCCCGCAAAACGGCTGTGCGTGCCGCGCTCAGCAACTCGCTCGGCTTCGGCGGACACAACGCCACGCTTTGCTTCAAAAAAGCGTAAGTTATCCGGCATGGAAACGAAGAGGCCGCCCCGACCGGGCGGCTTTTCTTTTTTAACTCTACCGCATCCGGCGGCTGTGGCTCCGGCTGAGCCAGCCCCGGTGAATAAACAAAGCGAACATCCCGATGCCGAGAAACGCCATGAGGCCCAGAACGATGAAATAACCGCTGCGGGTTTCCAGTTCGGGCATATGTTTGAAGTTCATGCCGTACACGCCGGCAATAAAGGTGAGCGGGATGAAGATGGTGGAAATAATCGTCAGCACCTTCATGATTTCATTCATGCGGTTGCTGATGGTGGAGAGATAAAAGTCCATCAGGCTGGAGTCCAGTTCGCGGCAGGTCTCGGCCAGATCGAGCAGACGTACGGCATGGTCCTGACAGTCGCGCAGATAAACCCGTGTGGCCTGGGTGATCAGCGGCGAGGAGGAATTCACCAGCGCGCTGGCCATTTCGCGCACTGGCCAGAGTGTGCGGCGTAGCGTCATCAGGTCGCGTTTGACTTCAAACAGCAGGGCCACGGATGAAGAATCGGGATGCTGCAGAATAACCTCCTCCATGTCATCGAGCCGCGCATCGTAGGACTCCAGCAACGGGAAATAGGCATCCACGATGGCGTCAATCAGCGAGTAGAGCAGATAGTCGGCATTCATGTTGCAGACCATCCCGCCTTTTTTACGGATGCGTTCGCGCACGGAATCAAGGCAGTCTCCCTCGTTTTCCTGAAAAGTCAGCACAAAATTGGAGCCGAGGAAAAAGCTGACCTGCTCTGAAAAGAGTTTTCCGTCCTGCAGGTAAAGCATGCGCATGGCGGTGTAGAGTGTGGATTCATAGTCGTCCACCTTGGAGCGCTGCCGCAGACTAACTACGTCTTCAAGCGCCAGCGGATGGAGTTTGAAAAGCTGGCCGAGATAACGGAGTACGGCTTCGTCGCCCAGCCCGTCCACATTAACCCAAAGCACCTGATATTTGCCGATCAATTCGTCCAGCTCGCGGACATCGTTGATGCGCCGTTCCAGATACTGATCCGGCCCGTAGGCAATCACCTGAATCACCGGCTTCGGCCACGACGGATCAATCACCAGCGTGCCGGGCGTCATACCCGGCGTACGCTTCGGTCTCAGCAGACGGCTTTTTCTTTTCATAAGAACACCTTATCGTCCGGAATTTTCCCGAATGATAGGCTTGCGCCCGAACCAAAGCCAATTTTTTCCCCGTTGAGCATACTTACTGGCCTTTTTCCGCTTCATGATAGGGGGCTCCCGCTTCATAGAGGCGGAGCCGCATGCGAATACCCTCGGCAGCAGACGCCTGTCCTGCGGCGGCGTTTAAAGCCCGATGGGCTGTAGCGACTGCCTCCGGATATTTTCCGGCCTCGGCATAGGCGGCGGCAAGAGTGTTGAGAACGGCCGTGCGGTTTCCTCCGGAAAGCAGGTCGGCGGCATGCGCCAGTTCGACAGCGCGCTTTCCGTCACGAAGCGCGGCATCGGGGCAGGTGGCCAGAAGCCATGCCAGATCGTTTTGAACTTCGGCAGAATTAGGATTGATTGCGAGGGCTTTCTCAAAATGCAGGAGTGCCTTGTCGAATTTTCTCTGCTTAGAAAAAACAGCGCCCAAAGTACAATGCCCCGTCGCATCATTCGGGTTGATTTTCAGCGCGTTTTCGAGATACGGAATGGCCTTATCAAACCGTCCCTGTGAACCCAATATAACTCCAAGGTTGTAGTGCGCATCGGCGAAATTCGGGCGGATCTCAATAGCTTTCTCAAAATGCAGGATGGCTTTTTCAAGCTGTCCTTTCTGACCCAATAAACCGCCCAGATTATTGTGTGCTATACAATTTCCGTCTGTGCAGGCCAGTGTATGGGTCCAGAGGGAAATACTGTTGCACCAATATCGAGTTTGACGGTGCGCCGTTACAGCCAGAACGGTCAGCACTACTGCTGCAGCTGTGGACAGCACTGCGCGGCGGTATCGCAGAGAGGTGCACCAATCGGCTGTCAGCCAGACGGACATAATCATCAGCCCGATCTGGGGAAGATAAGTATAACGATCCGCATGGGCCTGTGGACCCACCTGCATGATTCCAATGACAGGAACCAGCATCCCGAGATACCAGAGCCATCCGGTTATGAGGTATGGATATTTTTTCCGTCCGGCAAATACACCCCAAGAGATTCCGGTCAGCAGGGCAATGGATATGCCGATTTCCCATAGCGGAAGTTCGGTTCCCTGATGAGGGTAAAGCAGTGCCAGTCCGGACGGAAAGATCGTCTGTTTGATATAGATTGCATACGAACAGAAAGCGTTCCAAAAACGCCACGGAACAGGCTGTGCTGTGAAGGAAGAGATCGCTCCCCGCTGAGCCCATATTGTAATACCGCAAAAAACAGCGGCCAGCAGCAGCAGGGGGATTTTTTCAAGAATCAGCCGACCAATTGTTTTTTTTGTTTCCAAGGGCTGAAACCGTTTCAGCGGCCAGAAATCCAGCAACAGCAAAACAAAAGGCAGTGTTACCAGCATGGATTTGGACAGCAGTCCCAGGGTGAAGAGAAGCGCTGCCACCGCATAGTGTCCGGCCGAAAACGGGCGGCGCACATAGCGGAGATAGGCCCCGAGTGTCAGCATGAAAAAAAATCCGCTGAGTACATCTTTCCGTTCGGAAATCCAAGCGACGGATTCAGCCCGTAATGGATGAATGGCGAATACGGCGGCGACAAAGGCGCTTCGCCAGAGCGAGCCGGTCATCTGCCGCAGCACCAGAAAAAGAAGAATAGCCGCCGCCATGTGAAGAAAAACATTTGTCCCGTGATGTCCAGAGGGATTCAGTCCGTAGATATGGCAATCCAGCATGTGGGACAACGATGCCAACGGGTGCCAATTAACTCCATGTGGATGCGTGATGACCCATCGTGCACCCTCCGGCGTTATCCCTTTTGAAATAACCGGATTTTCGTATACGTACCAGCCATCATCGTAGTTAACGAACTCATGCCGGAGCGTTTGTCCAAAGACTCCCCACACTATCAGGGCCAAT
Organism: uncultured Verrucomicrobiota bacterium; assembly: GCA_903826865.1. Lineage (GTDB taxonomy): Bacteria > Verrucomicrobiota > Kiritimatiellia > Kiritimatiellales > Tichowtungiaceae > Tichowtungia. Next base: position 69,772 of record CAIKGD010000070.1, on the reverse strand, counting down.
AAAAAACAGATCGTGAGAACAGTTTTATCTGCCTTCTTTTGGGCCGGCTTATCCATAGGAGCCTTTTCTCCGGTACCCCGCTTTTCCTAGTCGACGGTGTTGACCAGCAGGCCGTCGCGGAGCTTGGGTTCAAACCAGGTACTCTTGGGCGGCATGAGCAGGTTGGCATCGGCGACGGCCATGAGCTGGTCGAGCGTGGTCGGATAGAGCGAGAAGGCGACGACGGCTTCGCCCGCGTTGACGCGGCGTTCGAGCTCGGGCGTTCCGTGAATTCCGCCGACGAAATCAATCCGGTTGCTTTCGCGCGGATCGGCGATGCCGAGCAGCGGAGCCAGCACGCGATCCTGCAGTACGCTTACGTCGAGCGAGGCCACCGGATCGTTCGGCAGCGCTTCTTTAGGCGTCAGCAGAAACCATTTATGGTCGATGTACATGCAAACTGCGCCGGGTGCGGCGGGCATTTTTTTGTCGGTCGCGGTGACAGTGAAGGCTTTTTCTAAACCTTGGAAGAACTGCTGTTCAGTCTGGCCGTTCAGATCGAAAACGACGCGGTTATAAGGCAGGATTTTGAGCTGACCGGCGGGGAAGAGCACGCAGAGGAACCAGTTGTACGGTTCGTCGCCGGTGTGGTTCGGATTGGCTTTCTTCCGCATCTGCGCAACGCGCACGGCACTGGCCGCGCGGTGGTGACCGTCGGCCACATAAAAGGCCGGAACCGCCTGAAAGGCCGCTTGAACGGCTTCGGAGTCGGCAATTTTCCAGACGGTGTGGAGGATGCCGCCGGCGGCGGTGATGTGATAGAGCGGTTTTCCCTGTGCGGTTTTCTGCATCAGGGCGGTGATGGCCGCGTTGTCGCGGTAGGTCAGGAAGATCGGACCGGTGTGGCTGTTGGTGCGGTCAACGTGTTTCGTCCGGTCGTCTTCCTTCGCGCGGCGGGTCTTTTCGTGGATTTTGATTTTCCCGGATTCATAGTCCGCCACGTTACAAAGCGCGACGACGCCGTACTGGATGCGTTCGCCCATCTGCTGACTGTAGAGATAGAGGCAGGGCTTATCTTCGCGCCGCAGCGAGCCGCCGTTTTTCAGCTTTTCGAAATTCTCTTTGGCTTTGGCATAGACCGCGTCATCGTACGGGTTGCTATCTTCCGGCAGATCAATTTCCGAGCGGGTCACATGCAGGAACGAGCGCGGATTGCCGGCGGCCATTTCGGCGGCCTGTTTCCGATCCATCACATCGTAGGGAAGAGTTGCAATTTTCTCCGCCAGACCTTCGGCGGGCCGCCATGCTTGGAAAGGATTGATTTTCATAATGCGGCGCAGTCTACAGAAACCGCCTGCGGAAATGAAACAGGAAAACCGGAATTCAAGCAGCGAAAGTTAAAACGGCGGATCGGACCGGAATTCCAGTCGTTCTCCGGTGCGGGGGTGGGTAAAACTCAGGAAGCCGGCATGCAGTTTGAGCTGTTCCGGCGCGGTGCCGGAACCGTACAGGCGGTCGCCGGCGATGGGTGTTCCCAATCCGTGCTCTGAGGCGGCATGAACGCGGAGCTGGTGGGTTCTTCCGGTAACAGGAATAAACTCCACTCTTGTTTTTTTATTGCTGGTGCTCAGCACCTTCCAGTGCGTGATTCCGGTTTTTCCGTGAGCCGGATCATAAATCTGGTGCGGACGGTTTTCGACATCGAGGCGGAAGGGCAGTTCGATGGTTCCTTCATCTTCTTTTACTTCGCCATCGAGCAGGGCGATGTAGCGTTTTTCCGTTTTCCGGTCATGAAACTGAAGCGACAGCTTCCGGTGCATATCGGCCGTCAGCGCCAGCACCATCAGGCCGGAGGTATCCATGTCCAGCCGGTGGACGGCGGGCTGTTCGATACAGTCCGGATAAAGCGCTTTGATCCGGCTGACAACGCAGTCCTGATTTTCTTCGCCCTTGCCGGGCACGGCCAGCAGGCCGGAAGGTTTGTTGATGACGACAAAATCATCATCTTTGTGGACGATTGCGATGGAATGCTGGAATGGTGGAATAGTGGAAACTGGAAGAGGTTTACCATAATTCCATTGTTCCATTATTCCATCATTCCGCTCTCCTGCTCCGCAGAGCATAAAGCCGAGGATCGGCTGGCATTTTTCCGCGCAGGCCGGATAGAACTCGCCGTGCTTCCGCGTACCGGAGCGGTTTTCTTTGCCCCAGTAAAACTCACTGAGCCCGAGCGGCTTCAGGCCGTTTTTGGCGGCATAGTTTAAAAGTTTCGGCGCGCAGCAGTCGCCTGCGCCGGTCGGAATACCGCCCTTGAACACTTCCGTCAGCGGACGGCTTTCTCCGCGGAAATTGGTGAGCTGATAAAGGCTGTGAATCTGCTTCATCAGCTCCTGCGAAAGCGTTTTGCGCTGGCGGAGGAGTTCCGGATTTTTGTTTTCAGCAATCAACCGGTCGAGTGCTTTGATTTCCCGGTCGACCGGATCGGAGAGGCGGTAGAATTCATCCACATCGAGAATCGGCGGAACCCAGCCGTCGGCCAGCCACTCGCCGTTGTACTGACCGGAAAAAGCTTTCAGCACGACGGTGTTTCCGGCGGCATCCGCGCATTCGAGCACACCGAACATATGGCCGCGTGCTTCGCCAAGCAGGTAGTCGGTGGAGAAAGTGGATGTGGCATCGGGTAGGGACAGGTCGCCGAACTGTCCGCGGACGCCTCGGCGAGGCATCCCTACCTTTTGATCGGGAAAATCAATCCGTTTATGTGCTTCAAGTTGTTCCATCAGCTCCAGCGCGTACTTCCGGCTGTTACCTTCGCCCAGTGAATGAACCGTTCCGCAGGCGGCGCAGAATCCGGAGGCTGAGATGTTTGGCGAGGATGACATGCCGGATAATGTACGGAGACGGATTACAAATTACGCGAATTATTTTTGGCAGGATTACAGGAGGAACAGGATTTTCCATTTTTCCATCCGGTTAATGCTGTATCCCGTCCGAATTTTTCCAATGTTCGGAACATTAACGGTGAAATTTTCCAGACATTGGAACGGGACGGCCGTTGAGCCGCCTCACCGCACCGATAACCACGAGAGAGAGGGCGTGCTGGTTCGAATTCTTTTTTAGATCATTGTAACCACCAGAAAATCAAATCAAAGAGTCTCTGCCCAAACAGGTAAGTTAGTATACCAAAAATGATCGCCGATATTGAGATTACAAGGGCAACGCCAAGTGGCTGTGCAGATGTTAGATGTGTAGTACAGAAAAAGAAACCAACCAAGGCTCCGAAGGCCATTCCTGAACCTGCGTTGATTATTTTTGATTTCATATATTTTTTTCGATTCGAACGTTGCTTGGGCGTCATAATACATTTGCCTGAAAACTGCGTCGAGCATAGGGGCAGCTTGTGGTGCTGGCAACGTCTCTTTACCAAAAATGATTTTTTGGTGCTGTGGCAGACATAGAACTTTCAAAGCATTGAAACATGTAGACGCGGTGTCCTCACCGCGTTCAACGTATGCCGGGAAACGCGGTGAGGACACCGCGTCTACGTTGGGAATCCATTAATCCAGCAATCCGTTCTTCTCTATTCGGCCTTTGGGTCGCGGCCCATCAGGTCTTTGAGAGCCTGCCGCGGATCTTTGCCGTTTTCGACGATGGCGCAAACCTCTTCGGTGATCGGCATTGAAATGTTGTGTTCACGAGCCAGATCGCGTGCGACTTTGGCGTTCCAGATGCCTTCGGCCACCTGCTTCATGCCGCCTATGATGTCGCTCAGTTTTTCACCTTTACCCAGCCGTTCGCCGACGGAGCGGTTACGGCTGTGGCGGCTGGCGCAGGTGACGATCAGGTCGCCGACGCCGCTCAGGCCTGAAAAAGTTTCCGGCTTCGCGCCGAGCGCGACGCCGAGACGGGTGATTTCCGCGAGACCGCGTGTCATCAGTGCAGCCTTTGAGTTGTCGCCCAGCCCGATGCCGTCGAGAATTCCGGCGGCGACGGCGATGATATTTTTGAGCGCGCCGCCCAGCTCAACGCCGATGACGTCGTCGGAGGTGTAAACGCGGAAGGTTTTCCCCATGAAGGCTTTTTGAATCGCGTTGGCTCGTGTGCCCGCCACGGTGACGGCGGTCGGTACGCCGCGCGCCACTTCCTCGGCGTGGCTCGGTCCTGAGAGGACGGCGATATCGCGGCCCAGCACATCGCGGGCGGTTTCGCTCATCCGGTGGTGTGTCTTTTCATCGAGCCCTTTGGTGGCGCTTACCATCAGTGCGTCGGCGGCGAGGTGCGGTTTAAAGGTTTCGAGTGTGGTGCGGAAAAAGCGCGACGGGACAACCAGCACAATCAGTCCGGCGTCTTTGGCGTCGGCGGGATTGGAAGTCCATTTGATCGCGGCCGGGATTTTTACGCCCGGCAGATAGACTGTATTTTCGCCCGCGTTGCGGATGGCTTTGATTTCTTCCTCGAATGGACTCCAGATCGTCACCTGATGGCCATTGCCGGCCAGGAGCATCCCCAGCGCCGTTCCCCATCCGCCGTTTCCTATGACAAAACAGTTCATAATTTCAACTTTCGTGCCTGATCGATTTTCCCACTAATCTGCACGAATCCACACGAATTAAGAAGAGCCTCTTCAGTTTGATTGGTGAAGATTCATGTGATTCGTGGGTCAATAATTCAGTTCTTTGTTTTTTTCTGAAACTTGTTTTCAGTACCGTTGCGAAGCCGTTTGATGTTTTCGCGGTGCCGGTAGATGGTGAGCGCGCCAAGCAGGGTGAGGGCGACAGCCGTAACGACACCGTACTGTCCGACGCGCACCCAGCCGGTGATGACGACAATCATCGCGGCGATGATGGAGCCGAGCGAGACATAGCCGGATATTTTGAAGACAAGTATCCAGGTGAGCAGGCCGATGGCGACTGCCAGCGGCGCGACACCGAGCAGTACGCCTGCGCTGGTGGCGACGCCTTTACCGCCTTTGAATTTCAGGAAGGCCGGAAAGTTGTGGCCGAGAATCGCCGCCGCGCCGAAGAGGATTCCAAAGGTTGAATCGATCTGTACAAGCATTGGAAAAAGAGCGGCGGGCAGGAACCCTTTCAGTGCGTCGAGCACAAAACAGGTAATGCCCAGCGGCTTGCCAAAGCAGCGCAGCACGTTGGTCGCGCCGATGTTGCCGCTACCTTGTTTGCGGATATCCACGCCTTTGGCTTTTGCAATCAGCAACCCGAACGGAATCGAACCGATTACATATGAAAGTACAGAGAGAAGAATAACAGTTACGGCAGTCATGGCTTATTTTTTGAGAAGAGAGTTGCCTAAATTTTTGAGCGATTCTTTGACCGCCTTGTTGTCTTCGAGTTCCTTGTAGGTTTTGTTGAGCTGGTCTGCAAGCGCCTCACCGGTTGCTTTTCCGGACGTTTTGTTTGTGGCCGTGCTGTTAGTTGTCTGCAGGTCTGCCGCAACATGTTCAATCAGTTGCTGGAGCGCGGGACTGTCTCTGAGTTCCTTGGCACTTTTACTGAGCTGGTCGGCCAGCGGCTGATCTGCCGCTTCACCGGATAATTTGTTTGTAGTCACCGGTGTATCTGCCGCGACCGGCTCAACCGGCGGAAGAGCGGCGGGAGTGACGGAGACTTCCTTTACATCATTGGTCAACGTGACGCTCGCTGCGGCCTTGGTTTTGGCACCCGGTTCTTTACGAAGTTTACGCAGGCCGATGGCTGTTCCGATTTTCACCGATTGCTCTGAAAAGAGTGAATTCAGGGCATCAGTCAGATCGAGAGCCGGACTTTGCAGCGTTCCATTGAGCGGAGCTTTAAGGGTGGTGTTCCCGATTTCGGTGCCGTAAATTTTAAGGGCACTTAATACCAGATCCATGCGTGAACCTTTAAGTTGCCCGTTCTGGCAGACGATGGACGGTTTGATGGATAAAGGACCGCTTTCCATTTTATTCTTTTTGAGCAGCCCGCCCAGTAAACGTTCGTCGACGCCGGAAATATCGCCTGTTATGTTAAAGGTTGGATTTTTCGGATCGGTCAGCGGGGAAAGAATGGCGCTGATATCTGTCACAAAGTGTTCTTTCTTATCGGCCTGTTCGCCGCGCAAGACGATCAGGCTGTCCGGCTGGCCCGCTGCGGGCACAGTGAATAAATCGCTGCCGGTCAGCCGGAAATTCATATCGATGTTTCCGATCCATTCGAGATTGATACATTTAACCAGTGCATCGACCGCGATTTTGCGGATATGCACCGGAACCGGTTTGGAGGGCTCAGTTGCCGAAACTGTCTGTTGCGACACAATAGTCCCTGAAGATTCGACCGGCTTGAACGTATCGGCCAGTTCTTTGACGTTGAACTTCCGCTCCTGATTACGTTCGAGAACCAGAGTTGCGCCTTTGGCTTCGATCAGCTTGATGATTACCGGGTCGCGTTTGAGCAGCGACATCATTTCGATTTCAATCAGGCATTTATCGAAGGTGAGCAGGCAGGGCTCTTGATAGCCCTTGAGGTTGCGGACGGTGAATCCATCCAGCTCAGCGCGGCCTTTGAACAGGTTGACTGACGCCTTGGTAATACTCAGGTCGAGGCCGTATCTCGACTTTACGGCTGGAAAGACGCTTTGATTCAGCACGGTGGTCAGTTCCTTCGTGAGAAACAGCTGCAAACCGGCGCCCAGCAATGCGACGATCATCAAAAGCACAACAAGAATAATTCCGAATGTCTTCATGCCGCAGAATCTACTCGGAAGAAAGAGCAAAGGCAACCCGGCGCATCAAAACAAAGTGCCGACAGCGGTATTTGAGAACGAACGGCTATTTCTGTTTTAAAATATCCCGGATTTCAGTCAGCAGAACCGCTTCTTTGGATGGGGCGGACGGCGGCACCGGCGCGGCGGCCTCTTTCTTCTTCAACGAATTCATGCCCTTGACCACCAGAAAGATGGCAAACGCGACAATTATGAAATCAACGAGAGTTTGAATGAATTTGCCGTAGTTCAGTGTCACCGCCGCGACTTCGCCGTTAGCCTTTTGAATTGTTATAGCCAGATCGGAAAAATTGACGCGGCCCATCAACAGGCCGATCGGCGGCATGATGACATCGGCGACGAACGAGGATACGATTTTGCCGAAAGCGCCGCCGATCACGATCCCGACCGCCATATCAATGACATTCCCTCTCATGGCGAATGTTTTGAACTCTTTCATCATGCTCATAATGCATTCCTTTCTGCGTTAAACGCGGTTAAAATTTTTCCCAGAACCCAGATGAAAGCCGGATGGTTTTGCCCTTCCAGGTAAAGCCGCCGCGCTTTTCAAGTTTCTGGAGCAGACGGCTGAAGGTTTCCGGCGTTGCGCCGATAGCCGAAGCGATATCTTTTTTCGGCAGATCCGGGGTGATTACCGTTTTTTCACCGTAGTGCTCGCGAAGAAATTCAACGAAGCGCGCCTCGACGTCCATGGAGGTGAGCTGCTGGATGCGCTCGGCGAGGTAGCGCTGTTTATGCATCAGCATCGCCATAAAATCGTTGCGGAAGTCCGGCGCGTCGAGCAGTTTCAAAAATCCGTCGCGCGGCAGTTCGATCACTTCGGCGTCGGTGCAGGCGACGGCGGTGACAGGATACCGGCTTTTTTCGAAAAGAATCACCTCGGCGAACAGTTCGCCCGACTTAACGGTTTTAATGACGGTTTCGTGTCCATCGAGGTTGGTTTTGACAAGCTGGATACTTCCTGAGATGAGCAGGTAGACTGCTTTGCCTTCAGCATCTTCCATAAAAAGCAGATCACGTTTGATGATAGTGCGGCGGCGGCTCAGTTCCGCCAGCCGCTTGCAGGCAGCTTCAGAAAGCCCGCTGAAAAATCTGGCGTTGCGAATGAGCTGGTAGGGATCAGTCATGGGGAAAGAGTGAAGGATGCAGGATGAATTATGAAAGATGAAAAAGCGATTTTTTGCGGGAAACGGTGCCTTATGCGGGCCGCCGGCGGGATTTGGGTACAAAAAAAGGATGCTTGAAAAAGCATCCTTTTTTGAGCCGAAGACCCGGTTAGTTAATAAACCGGCGGCGGATCCATGCAGCTGCACCGATTGCCACGGCAATCAGCGACATGGAGGCCGGTTCCGGGATCGTATAATCGTACTCAATGGATATCGAGCCGTCTGCCGTAACGGGATTTCCCTGAAACTGTACACCGCTGAAAGCGGCCATGTTCATATACTGATTAACACCGTAGGTAAGCGTATAAGTTCCGGCACCGATATAGTCTTCAAAGACAGACGATTTAATGTAGGCGTTGGTGCTTTTAGAAGTAGCGGATGTCGTCAGTACACCATAATCCGTGCCGGCGGTGCTGTATAGAACACCGTCATTGTCATCCGCAGAGAGATTCATTGTTTTCCCGGATACAGAAGCCAGACTCCCATAAAATGTCCCGCCGCTGGCCTTGTTGAGGCCGACGTCTGAAGAGGTGATGCTGCCGTTAGATCCGAACTCAACCAGACCAGATGCCGATTGCGCTCCGTCATTGTCAATACCAAGACTTGCCCCGGCTGCTGTGTTCAGAACAACGGTTAAAAAAACAGAATTGAGTGTATAAGTGCCGCCGTGATCATCGAATTGATTGAATGTCAAAACCGACGAATAATTCGGCTGACCGCTGAATGTTTTGGTTTGAGTGATTACCGCCGCCTGAAGCGACCTTGCCGCCAAAATCAATACTGCTATGGTGAGGACTGTTTTTTTCATTTCTTTCTCCTTAGGTGATGTGTAGCGGAATACAGCTGATGCGAATTCATCTAACGGCGCGTACTAGGCCATAAAAAGGATTTTTGTGCCACATTTCGCACTGTAAGGGGCCGATGATATTTCTGTAAGGGATGACACTACGAAAGAGGCTGTCCGGCATGACAGCAACGTTTTGTCCGGTTCGGGAAGACAGCGGAAATCAGCAGGCCGACGAGGATCAGCGCACAAATCTGGTCAAAGCGTCCGGCACTTGCGGCATGATGGTGAACCTGTTCTGTAATAACCTGCGCGGTGAGGATGCGGTTGAGCAGCCAGCCGGCCGCCAGCGAACAGCCCGCGAGTGTGGCCAGATAAATGATGACAGTGCGGCGGCCCATGGTTTGGAAGACCGTCGCGATGGTCGCGGCGTTGGTGGCCGGGCCGGTTATCATAAAAACAAGCGCCGCGCCCGGTGAAAGCCCCATGCCGATCATGGCGAGCGCGACCGGGATGGAGCCGGTGGAACAGACATAGAGCGGAATGCCGAGCGCCATGACGGCCAGCATGGAGAGCCATTCAGAATTTAAATAGCGGGTGAAAAAATCATCCGGTACCAGCGCACCGAGCAGGCCGGAGATGATGACTCCGATCAGCAGAGAGCGGCCGATGTCGCGCGGCAGGGTGCCGAACCCGTAAACAAAGACCTGTTTCCATTTGTCGACGCCGCTTTTCTGGAGGCAGGCCGGGCCGTCTGCATCGCGATGAGCACTGCCGGAATCTTCGGTCGGCAGTGTTAAGGCCTCAACCGCCGCGCCGCAGATAACGCCGGTGACAAACGCCACCGCCATGCGGAAAACAGCGAAAAGCGGGCCGAGCAGTCCCCAGGTGGCGGCGATGCTGTCCACGCCGGTCTGCGGCGTGGAGGTCAGAAAAGAAATCGCCGCGCCTTTCGTTGCGCCGTGGCGGCGCAGCGAGGCGGTAACAGGAATGACGCTGCACGAGCAGAGCGGAATCGGCACGCCGAGCAGCGAAGCTTTCACAATCTGCCAAAGCCCGCGTTTGCCGAGATGGTTTTCGATGAAAGAAACGGGAACAAAAGCGCCGAGCACGCCTGCCACGAAAAAACCGAGCAGGAGGTAGGGTGCCATAATTGCCATGACATCCCATGATTTAAGGATTACGCTGACCGCTGTTTCCATGAGAACACCTTCTTTTTTCACAAACTTGACGCAGATCAAGGATGTTTTTTCTGCCGTGAGCATAATCCCCGGCATTGATTACAGGAAACCAAAAACAGGAAGGAAATCATTATGAGTATGTTTTGCTATCAGTGTGAACAAACCGCCAAGTGCACCGGATGCACCACCTTTGGTGTATGCGGCAAAGATCCCGACACCGCCACGCTTCAGGATCTGTTGATAGAAGTGTGCAAGCAGATCGCTGTGGCCGCAAAAGGCAAAAAGAACCGCGCGGCGGACCTCTACGTGATGGAAGGGCTTTTCACCACGGTCACCAACGTCAACTTTGACGCCGAAGACATTGCCGGAGTCATCCGCCGCGGCGGCGATGTGCTTAAAGCGCTCGGGGCCAAACCGGCGATCAACTTTGCCGCCGATCTTCGCGGATTGATCAAGCAGGGCGAAGCCGTCGGTGTTGAAAGCCGCAAGAAAACGCTCGGCGACGACATCACCGGCCTGCAGGAACTGATCCTCTACGGTCTCAAAGGCACGGCCGCCTACGCCGACCACGCCTATATTCTCGGCAAGGAAGATCCGGCCGTTTACGCCTTTTTCCACGAAGCGCTGGCTTATTTGAAAGAAGGCGCGCCGACAGTTGATGCGCTTCTGCCGCTGGCTCTGAAAGTCGGCGAAGTCAATCTGACCGTCATGGGACTGCTCGATGCCGCCAATACCGGAACCTACGGGCATCCGGTTCCGACGCCGGTGCGCATCACGCCTGTCAAAGGCAAAGCGATTCTCGTTTCGGGTCATGACCTGAAAGACCTCGACCTGCTTCTCAAGCAGACCGAAGGCAAAGGCATCAACATATACACGCACGGCGAAATGCTGCCGTGCCACGGCTATCCGCAGCTCAAGAAATACAAACACCTCGCCGGCAACTACGGCGGCGCCTGGCAGGATCAGCGCGTAGAATTTGAAGCGTTTCCCGGCGCAATTCTGATGACGACCAACTGCATCCAGAAGCCGAAGGATAACTATAAAGCGCGCATCTTCACCTGCGGCCTCGTCCAGTGGCCCGGCGTGCAGCACATTGACGACGGCAACTTTGCGCCCGTCATCAAAGCCGCACTTGAAGCCCCCGGCTTTGCGGAAACCGAACCGGAAAAAACCATTCTGGTCGGCTTCGGACACAACGCGGTCATGAGCGTTGCCCCGGCGGTTATCGAAGCGGTCAAGAGCGGTGCGCTCAAACACTTCTTCCTGATCGGCGGATGCGATGGCGCCAAGAGCGGACGCAACTATTACACCGACTTTGCCGAAGCCGTGCCGAAAGACTGTGTGATCCTCACGCTTGCCTGCGGCAAATACCGCTTCAATAAACTGGAGTTCGGCGATATCGGCGGCATTCCGCGCCTGCTCGACATCGGGCAGTGTAACGACGCCTACTCGGCGATTCAGATCGCCGTCGCGCTGGCCGGAGCCTTCGGATGCGGCGTCAACGACCTGCCGCTCTCGATGATACTGTCGTGGTACGAACAGAAGGCCTGCTGTATTCTGCTGACGCTTCTGCACCTCGGCATTAAAAACATCAAACTCGGCCCGAGCCTGCCTGCGTTCATCACGCCTGCTGTGCTGAATGTGCTGGTCGAAAAATTCAACATCGCTCCGACCACCACCGTCGAAGCCGATCTGAAACAATGCTTGTCGAAGTAGAGGAAGTGCAACAAACCCCGCTGAGCGCCCCGGAGAAATCCGGGGTGTTTTTCCACAGATGGTTTTTCTTAAAGTGCAAAACTTCAGCATCGGGTTCGGTTTCAGTGTGGTATTGCACTTTCTCAAGTTTACATTGACACGATCCTGCCCGGCTTCTACGCTCCAGCCGAGAAAGGGTGATATTTAACAAACAAGGAAAGGAGACCAGATGAATTGGTATCTTGATGTCTTAAAAAAATACGCTGAGTTCAACGGACGGGCCCGCCGGCAGGAGTTCTGGATGTTCGCTTTGATTAACTTCGGCATATCCGTTGTATTATCCTTCATTGGGCCGCTCGGATATCTCTACAGTCTGGCTGTGCTGGTGCCCTGTCTTGCCGTAGGTGCCCGCCGGCTTCACGACACCGGCCGGAGCGGATGGCTTCAGCTTCTATTGCTTATTCCGCTGCTTGGCCCGATTGTCCTGATTGTGTTTGCGGCGCAAGACAGCCAGCCCGGTGAAAATAAGTTCGGACCGAATCCTAAATCGGTTTAATCCGGATACACAAGAGAACAAAAGCGGACGTCTTAAAGAGGCGTCCGTTTTGTTTTCACCCCGGCATCCGTGAGGGTGGTGCCTCGGAATCGGACAGTAGAGCGCTAAAGAAAACGGTCGCATGATTCACGAAAGACCGGCTGTCTTTGTTGGGTCAACCCGCACTTATCAGTCAAGGGCTCTGATTGACACACTATGACCTCAAAGGTACAGTTTGCGCCTTATTTATGAAAAACGACCTTCAACTTGAAACGCTCCGGCACAGCACGGCCCATGTCATGGCCGCCGCCGTCTGCCGTCTTTACGAAAACGTCCTGCTCGATATCGGTCCTTCGACCGATGACGGTTTTTATTACGACTTTGATCTGACCCAGCGCCTGACGCCGGAAGACTTCCCGGCAATTGAGGCTGAGATGGCAAAAATCGTTGCCGAAGATATGCCTTTCGAGCGGATCGAAGTCAGCCGCGCTGAAGCAGTGAAAATGCTGGCCGGTCAGAAATATAAACTTGAACGCCTGAACGACATCCCGGAAGGCGAGGCGATCAGCTTTTATAAATGCGGAACGTTTTTTGATCTTTGCCGCGGTCCGCACGTCGAAAGCACTGGCAAAATCCGTGCATTCAAATTGTTGAGTCTCGCCGGTTCCTACTATCGCGGCAAAGAGACCAATCCGATGCTCCAGCGCATCAACGGCACGGCTTTCACGAACGATAAACAGCTCGGTCTCTACCTGAAGCAGCTCGAAGAGGCCAAACTGCGCGACCACCGCAAGCTCGGCAAAGAACTCGATCTGTTCAGCGTGCACGAAGAGGTCGGCCCGGGTTTGATCCACTGGCACCCGAAGGGCGCGCGCATCCGTTCGCTGATCGAAGATTTCTGGCGGCAGGAGCATTTCCGCAACGGCTACGAGTTGCTTTACACTCCGCATGTCGGCAAAGCCAACCTCTGGCAGACTTCCGGCCACCTCGATTTCTACAAAGAAGGCATGTACGCGCCGATGGAAATCGACAAGTCGGACTATTACGTCAAGCCGATGAACTGCCCGTTCCACATCAATATTTACAAATCCGATATCCGCTCCTACCGCGATTTGCCGCTGCGCTGGGCCGAGCTGGGCACGGTTTACCGTTACGAAAAAGCGGGCGTGCTTCACGGACTGCTGCGTGTACGCGGCTTCACGCAGGACGATGCGCATATTTTCTGCACGCCGGATCAGATTGAAGGCGAAATCAAAGAAGTGTTGCGCTTCTCGACCTTCATCTGGAAAACTTTCGGTTTTGAAAACATCACGGCCTATCTTTCCACGCGGCCTGAAAAAGCTGTCGGCGATCCGGCGCGCTGGGCTCAGGCAACCGTTTCTCTCGAAGCGGCGCTCAAGGAGCTGAACATTCCGTACGAGGTAGATGAAGGCGGCGGCGCGTTCTACGGTCCGAAGATAGACCTCAAAATCAAAGACGCCATCGGCCGCGAGTGGCAGATGAGCACCATCCAGTTCGACTTCAACCTGCCTGACCGTTTTGACCTCAGCTACATCGGCGAGGACGGCAAACCGCACCGGCCTTATATGGTGCACCGCGCACTCTTCGGCAGTATCGAACGGTTTTTCGGCATTCTGGTTGAACACTACAGCGGCGCGTTTCCGCTCTGGCTGGCACCCGAGCAGGTGCGCGTACTGCCGCTTTCCGAGGAGCAGACGGCGTGCGCCGCTGAACTGGCCGCACAGTTTCGTCAGCAGGATATCCGCGCAACGGTTGATCTTAAATCCGGTAAGATCGGCGCGAAAATCCGCACGGCGCAGATGGATAAAGTGCCGTATATGCTGGTGCTCGGCGCCAAAGAAATTGAGAACGGAACCGTCGCCGTGCGCGACCGCAGCGGCGCGCAGGAAAGCATGACGGCGGCTGATTTTATTGAAAAAATTAAAAAGGCTGTGCAGAGTAGAGCCTGATTAAAGAAAACAACCGGGAGGAAATTATTAGCAATCCGAATTATAAAGAGCGGCCGCGCAGAGAGTTCGGCCCGAGAATGAACAACATGATCCGCGTGCCCGAGATCCGCTGTATTGATGAAAACGGCGAACAGATGGGCATCATCCCGACCCGTCAGGCGCTCATCCGCGCTCACGAAACGGGGCTCGACCTTGTGGAAATCTCCGGCACCACCACGCCTCCTGTCTGCCGCATCATGGATCACGGCAAGTTCAAATTTGAACAGGAGAAGAAGAAAAAAGAGCAGAAGAAAAAACAGGTGGCCGCCAAGCTCAAAGAAGTTAAATTCCACGTCAATATCGGCGACCACGATTACCAGACCAAGCTCCGCCATACCCATGATTTTATTGCCGGCGGCGACCGTGTAAAAGTTTCTCTCATGTTCCGCGGACGCGAAAACGCCCACCGCGAACTCGGATTTGAGCTGATGAAACGCATCATTGCCGACTGTGCTGAAATGTCGACCATCGAACAGGCTCCGCGCCTGATGGGCCGCAACATCTTCATGATGCTTGTTCCGAAAAAGACGAAGTAATTTCGGGCACGGAAACCGTTTCTTATAGAGTGCGCCGGCTTGACGGCGCTTTCACTTTAACAGCGTGTGGGAAAAGCGGCGTCGAGCCGCCACACTCCAAATTATACCAGTTCCGTGTAGGATTCGGTATTTATTCGATTGGGTAGGGACGGATCGCCGAGCCGTCCGCTCTCTGGACTGGCGGCGCGTTCGGCGACCGCGCCCTACCTTTGAAATGTCGTCATTTTACCGATTATCATGTGCATTTGATATTACTCCGGTCGAAACCATTAACGTTCCGGCCTCTGGAAAAAAACGACGCTGTCCGGGTGGAACTCGGTGTTCAGACCGCAGGTTTTTTCCAGCCATTGGAAACTTTTCCGCGAGAAAAAGCAGATGTGCGTCGCGTCGTCCTTGTAGAACCATGTTGAGAACGGCGGTGCTTCGTCGCGCAGCTGCGTCATAATGCCGATCCAGCCGCCGGGTTTTACCAACTTCAGGAAACGCTCGAACTCTTCACGCGGACGGCAGAAATGCTCCATGGTTTCGGAGCAGGTCAGAAAGTCGTACTGCTTTTCTAAAATCGCCGGATCATTGGCGAAATGCAGATCGTAATTGGCACAGGCATAACCGGCTTCCTCGAACAGCACCGAAAGTGTCGGCTCTTGGCCGCATCCGAAGTCGAGTCCGCACGCGCCGGGCATTAGAGCGGATAACGATTGAAACGGCGCGACGTCCAAACCCACCCCGCCCTTCGGGCACCCCTCCGGCGGAGGGGAATTTAAAAAATCCCCTCCATGGGAGGGGTGGCTGGAACGAAGTGACAGACGGGGTGGGTATTGCTTTAGCTTCGTTTCTAACGGCTTAAAAAGTCGGTTCAGAAAAGTTCGGTAGCCGGAATCAGCCAGACTCTGCTGATGAAAATCATAGCGCGCTTTTTCCGCTTCCGGCGCGAGATGGAATTCCGGCGGCACAAAAACCAGATCGCACTGCGGACAGTGGAAAAAGTCCCGCTTCCGGTCGCGATAAAACGGCTTCGTCGCGCCGTTGGCGCAGAGCGGGCAGTTCGGACTAGATTCCTGTTTCGTCATCATGAACCGGTCTGGTTTTGGCAGATGAAAATCCGGTAGGGTAGGTAAGCCGTAAAGCCCGTTGCATCCGGTTTAAACAAATGCGTGCAAGCGGAGTATTCAGAAGAAAGGCGGGAGCGGATTTCAAGCAGATCTTCCGACGATAGCGCATAGCGCACTTGCAGATCCTTGGCGGACAGCGAAAGGGTTGGAGCGGGCAGTACATCCACCACGCTCCAGCCGGTTTGCCGGAGCAATTCGGTCAGGCAGGCTTCCGCTGGATACCACTTTTCCGTACGCATCATGGCGTAGAGTGTGTTTAAGCAGTCGGCCTCTGACGGAGAATCGAAACAGGCGGTCTGATGAATAAAATATTCGCCCGGGCCGGTTTGCCGGCAGATATGCTCCAGCGCCCCGGCCAGTGACTCGCGGCCCAGATAGTGCAGCACAGAACGCATCATATAGAGCAGGGCGCCGCTTTGTGGATCAAAATCTTCCCGCCGCAACGTTTCAACGGTTCCCGGATGCGTCCGTACCCCGGCGGCCTGTGCGGTTTTGAGCTGTTCGACGGAACCGTCCATGTTGATCAGGCTGAACGGGAGCGGAGACCACTGTTTCATCAGCAGACGACTTAGCGTTCCGGTTCCGCCGCCCAGATCGACTACGGTAGCGGCTTCGGACAGACGGGCGTACCGGATCACCGCGTTCAGCAAAGGTTGCGCGATTCCGGTATTTGAAAAATACCCGTCGTGCAGTGCTCCCCATTGCTTCCCGTGAACCGCCTGCTCCCGTTTGATTTCCTGATTCTGAATCATATTGCGTGTGAGAATAAAACAAATGCCTGGCGTTCGCCATAGCGAAGAATGAACCTTCAAACGCAGATTCCTGTTTCACCGCCAGACCGGAGAGCGTCGCATACACGCCGATAAATGGAACTGGTTTTATGACACGCTTGAAGAGGAAGGAATTAACAATTTGAACCGACAGGGTAGCGAAAGACTATTAGATTATCGGACTTACCCACATCATTTACTTAATTCATTAACACCATTTGGCTTCGCAAATGATTTTAGTTCACTGACGGTTCTGTCAGTTTTCCAGCCAGCCAAACAGTTCCTAGTGAAATACAACTCGATTCCGATTTTCTCATATGTCCACTTTACAAAAGAACTCTGACCTTTGAACAGAGAGCCGCCTCCTGACCCCCAATTTGCAGAGACGGTTTCCTTATCATTTGAAAAAACACCAACTCTGTCGGGGGTGCCCCACACATCAAGAAACGCTTGATCGGCAATGCCATATCTCAGCAGGCCATCTCTGACAAAATGAGCGTGTCTGTGCGCACAGCCAGTGAGTATAACGGCAAGAAGAATTGTAAACATATATGACTTCATATTACGTTTTACCTTTAATTAATCATATCAACCGTTCGGCGCATGACCCAGATATAAGCGGGCAAGACCAATATAGAAGCGGGGTAGATGATCGGTCAAGGCGAAAGCTGGAACTTCAAAAAAGACAGGATGCGGCCGACAATCCACTAATTGACGGGCACGATGGTTTGCGGATATGGCGAGGGAAGCTCGGTATAGATTCTTATTTCAGCATACAGGCGGAGAGATTACCGTATGCGTCTATGAACAAAACCGATTTTGAACTCAAGGGACTGGTTGTTCCAGTGCCGGTGCCGTTTGCGGAAAGCGGCGCGGTGGATTTCGGCGCATTTCTGGCGCATCTCGACTGGCTGGCGGAAAGCGGCGTACGCAATCTGCTGATCAACGGCACGACCGGCGAGTTTTTCTCGCTGACGCCGACCGAGCAGTTGCAACTGTTGCAAACCGCCCGGGAAAACTGGGATGGCGTAGTGATCGCCCACACCGGCAGTCCGGTGCTTTCGATTTGCGTGGAAAGCGCCCGCGCCGCCGAAGGTGAGGGAGCCGATTTTATCGCCGCGCTTCCGCCGTTTTATTTCGCCGGTGCGCCTGCCGCCGGTCTGGTTGAATGGTTTACCGCGCTGGCGGAGTCCACCGCGCTCCCGTTGATTCTCTATAACTTTCCAAAGCATACCGGCAATCCGCTTACGCCGGAGATTCTGGCGCAGGTGCCGCATTACGGGATGAAAGACTCGTCCGCCGATCTGTCGCTGATTCCCGCGACGCCGCGCTATTTTGTCGGCGGCGACCGGCAAATCTCCGCCGCGTATTCTGCCGGTGCGAAAGGTTTTGTCAGCGCCTCGTCGAATGCTGATCCGCTGCCGTACATCCGCATTGAACAAACGCAGAACGCAGAAAATCAAGCGACGGTGGATAAAGTTTATGCACGGTTTTCCGGCCCGTTTGCCATCGCCCTCATCAAGCAGGCGCTTTCGGAAATCATTCCCGGCTATCCGCCGTATGTCCGGCCGCCGCTGACCAGAGAGCTGTGAGCGTCGGCGTTCCGCCGGGCGCGGAATAATGGATTGATGGATTATACCAAATGCGCATGATAATCGGTAAAATAGCGACATTCCAAGGGTAGGGCGCGGTCGCCGAACGCGCCGCCAGTCCAGAGAGCGGACGGTTCGGCGATCCGTCCCTACCCAATCGAATAAATACCGAATCCTATACGGAACTGGTATTACTGGTTGGAAAAGAGTGGTGTTTCGGAATTAAAGACTCAGGAGAAAAACGTTGTGCTGTCTTAAACTCCATTATTCCAGTATTCCATCGTTCCAACATTCCAAGGGATACCAATGAAACAGATTCTTTTTCTTCAGCTCCCGCTGCTGGACAACGACACTGCCGGGCCGCGCGAAAATTTTCCGTTTGCGGCACTCTGGCTGTCGCACGCGCTTTCACAGCATCCCGAAGGCGAATTTTGGGAAGTGGTTCCGGCTCCGTCGGAGTGGGATGATCTGGATAATGCGCATCTGCTCGAAAAGATTCTGGCGAGCGGCGTCGAAGCGGTAGCTTTCACGCTTTGTCTCTGGAACGTCGAGCGCAGTCTGCGGATCGCCCGTCTGCTGCGGAATTCCTGTCCGGACATGTATCTGATGGCGGGCGGCCCGGAGATTTCGGAGGATCATCCGTTTCTGCTGGAGGAGCCGGTTTTTAATGCGCTGGTAACCGGTGAAGGCGAAGCGGTTTTCCCGGAGATTCTGAAAGGAATTCGCACCGGCAAAATGCCGGCGTATGACAACGTGTTAATTAACGATTCCGTCCGCCTTCGCAAGGAAGTTCCGGCGCGACAGGGTGGCTGGAAATGCGGAAGCAAACCGCCGCCGCAAATTGATCTGGCGTCGGTGCAGGTTCCGGTAGAGTCGCTAATGGAGTGCATTAAAACGCGGCCGTCGGTTTATATCGAAACATCGCGCGGCTGTCCGTTGACCTGTACGTACTGTCGCTATCACCACTTGCAAAAAGGTGTGCGCGCTCTTCCGGCGGAAGCGGCAGCGCAGCGGATTCAGCAGTTGCGCGCCGCCGGTGCGCAGGAAATCCGTTTTGTTGATCCGACGTTCAACGCCCGCGCCGACTTCACTGATCTGCTGAAACGGCTGGCGGAAATCAATGCCGATCGCAAACTGGGTTTTTTTGCCGAGCTGCGCGCCGATACGTTGACGCCGGAGCAGGCCGCGCTGATGGCCAAGGTTAATTTTCTGGATGTGGAGATCGGCGTGCAGAGCACCGATCCGAAGGTTCTTCGCGCCATCCGCCGTCCGGCGAATATTGCGCAGGTAGAGCGCGGCATCCGGCTGCTGACCGGCGCGGGCGTCAAAGTGACGCTCGATCTGATGTACGGTCTGCCGGAGCAGACACTGGACGATGTGCTCCGCAGTATCGAGTGGGCGCGCAGTCTCGGATCGGACATCAGCATTCAGTGTATGCAGACGCTTTTACTGCCGGGCACCGATTTGCGTGAGCAGGCTGAGCGGTTCGGAATAAAAGCGATGCCGCTGCCGCCCTACGGCGTGTTTTCGACTTCGACGATGTCCGAAGAGGACATGATCCGTATTGAAGTTTTGCTGCATGACAGTCCCGATATGCCCGCTGATCCGGTGACGCCGCGTTTCACCGGTTACCGGCTGAACGGTCTTTTCAAAGAACATGCCGGACAGAACCGGCGCGCGGTGATGATACGCGGAAGCGACTTGAACGCCCGCCGCAAAGAAATCGGGCGGATGATTGAGCGGGTCATCGCTGACGAGCCGGATGTGCTCTGGCAGTTTGTTCTTTGTCTGGAACGTGAAGAGCCTCTCGGGTTATTGGAAGCGCTGATTAAGACCGTCAAAAAACAGCCGTTGCATCTGCAGGATCGCTGTGCCTCGGCGGCGCTGTTCGGGCAGATTGCTTCGCGGCGAATTTTTGTGCGGCTCAAGAAGGGACATACATATGACGCCGTCTGGCGCGGGCAGGTCGAAGAACTGCTCGGTCGGCATTTTATGTAAATGCTGTTTGAATCGGCCCGCCGGACTGATACCTTCTCCGCCTCTTATGGCATTACTCAGTTTACAGAATATACATATCGCATTCGGCGGACCTCCGCTGCTCGACGGCATAACGCTGCAAATCGAGCCGGGCGAGCGTATCTGTCTGGTCGGACGCAACGGGCAGGGCAAGTCCACGCTGCTGAAAATTGTCAGCGGCGAACTGGAACCGGATGACGGCGAAATCGTCCGCTCACGTGAAGTGCGGATTGCACGGCTGACGCAGAAGGTGCCGCAGGAAATCAGCGGCACAGTTTTTGATGTGGTTTCCGCAGATTGGAACCACGAGCACGCGCTGGATCATCCGGTAGAAAAAGCAATCTCGCTGCTGGGCCTCGATCCTGAGCAGGAATTTTCTACGTTGTCCGGCGGGATGCGCCGCCGCACGCTGCTGGCTAAAGCGATGGTGAATGAGCCGGATCTGCTCATTCTCGACGAGCCGACCAACCACCTTGATATTGAATCCATCCAGTGGCTGGAAAATTTTCTGCTGCGCTGGCGCGGCACCGTGCTGTTTGTCACGCACGACCGCGTTTTTCTGAAAAAACTGGCTACACGCATTGTGGAGCTGGATCGCGGGCGGCTGAGCAGCTGGGCCTGCGACTATGAAACCTATCTGAGCCGCCGGCAGGCGCAGCTCGAAGCCGAAGAAGGTCAGCGCGCCGAATTTGACCGTAAGCTGGCGCAGGAGGAAGTCTGGATCCGCAAAGGCATCAAAGCCCGCCGCACACGCAACGAAGGGCGTGTGCGCGAGCTTGAAAAACTGCGGATGGAGCGCTCCCGGCGGCGGGAGCGCACCGGCACGGTTAAGATGCAGTTGAACGAAGCGGAGATGTCGGGCCGCAAGGTGATCACGGCCAAAAATATTTCATGCGGCTACGGCGGCCCGGATATCATCAAAGATTTTTCAGTCGAAATACTGCGCGGCGACCGCATCGGCATCATCGGCCCCAATGGATGCGGAAAATCCACGCTGCTCAACGCTTTGCTGGGTCAGCTCGCGCCGCGGCAGGGCGAGGTGCGGCACGGCACCAAACTCGAAGTCGCCTATTTCGACCAGCACCGCATTGCGCTCGATGAAGCGAAAAGCGTTAAATTCAATCTCTGCGGCGACAACGAATATGTGCAGACCGGTACCGGACGTCAGCATGTGATTGGCTATCTGCGCAATTTTCTCTTTTCACCGGCTGACGCCACGCAGCCCGTCGGCTCGCTGTCCGGCGGCGAACGCAACCGGCTGATGCTCGCTAAAATTTTCGCCCAGTCTTCCAACGTGCTGGTGCTCGACGAACCGACCAACGACCTTGATGTCGAAACGCTTGACCTGCTCGAAGAGCTGCTGGTGGAATATCAGGGCACCGTACTGCTCGTCAGCCACGACCGCGCCTTCATCAATAATGTGGTGACGGAAACGCTCGTGTTTGAAGAGAACGGACAGATCGGCGAATACGTCGGCGGCTACGATGACTGGGTGGCCCAGAGATCACGGGGCAGGGAGCAGGAAGCAGGGAGCAGGGGGCAGGAAGCAGGAGTCAAGGGCCAGGAAACGAAAAAACCGCAGAAGCGCAAGCTGTCGAACAAGGAGCGCGAAGACCTCAAGAATCTGCCAAAAAGGATCGAACAGCTTGAGACGGAACTGGCGGAACTGAATCAGAAACTGAATGAGCCGGATTTTTACCGCCGTCCGGCGGATGAAATTAAAACGGTCACCGAGCGTGCGGCGGCGGTTTCTGTTGAGATGGATGCCGCTTTCGCCCGCTGGACGGAACTTGATGAACTTTCTTGATGGATAACTTATGTGGATTTATCTGGGGCTTATTTCAGCGGTACTGCTCGGACTTTACGATGTCTGCAAAAAACATGCGTTGAACCGTAACGCGGTGCTGCCGGTGCTGTTTCTATCCACCGTTGCCGGTTTTATGCCGATGCTGCTTTTTCTGGCCGGGTCGCGTCTTGCACCGGATTTCATGCAGCAGATCAACTGCTATGTGCCCGCCGCCACACTCTCCGGGCATCTGCATATTTTCGTTAAAGCGGTCATTGTTTCCACTTCATGGGTGCTGGCGTATTTTGCGATGAAGCACCTGCCGATCTCACTCTTTTCACCCATTCGCGCCTCGGGTCCGGCCTGGACGCTGCTTGGCGCAGTGCTGTTTTTTCAGGAGCGTCCGCTTCCGATGCAATGGGTCGGTATTGCCGTAATCTTCTGTTCCTACTACGCCTTTTCCGTGATCGGACAGAAAGAAGGCGTGGTGTTTCACCGCAGCCGCTGGATCCTTTACATCTTCCTCGCCACCCTTATCGGCAGCATCAGCACACTGTACGACAAATATCTCATCCAGCAGCTCGGCTACACCCCGATGCTCGTTCAGTTCTGGTTTTCATTTTACAACGTGGCGCTGCTCGGCCCCTTCACCGCCTGCGTCTGGTGGCCGAAGCGTAAAGAATACACGCCGTTCGAGTGGCGCTGGAGCATTGCACTCATCGGGCTGCTGCTGATCGCGGCGGACTTTGTCTACTTCAACGCCATCAACAATCCCGACGCGCTGATCGTCATTATTTCTCTGTTGCGGCGCAGCAGCGTGGTGGTTTCCTTTGCGGTCGGCGCGTTTATTTTCGGCGATGTCAACCGCCGCGGCAAAGCGTGGGCGCTGGCCGGTGTGCTGGCGGGTGTCATTCTGATCGTGCTGGCCTGATATTTTCTACCGGTTGCTTTTTCAACGAAAAGAGGTAATGTAGCGCGCGAAAGGAAGTTCGTGTCCGGTAAACAGCACGCGGCACGCGGTTTAATTATGCAGAAAAAAGATTGGATTGCCGTAGGAATAAAACTGCTCGGAGTCTATTACGCCGCCATGTCGGTAATTGGGTTCGGAGGCGTTACCTTCGGGCTGGTTCTCAATATAATTTACCGTCCGGATATTCCCGCCGGAATGACCAAACCGCAGTTTCTGACGACCTTTTTCCTCGGCGTGATCCGGTGGCTGCTTAACAATCTGGTTGCTCCGGTTGTACAGGGATTTGCCGCCTGGCTGCTTTTGAAAAAAACCGACTGGTGTCTGAAAAAAGCAGGTCTCGGTGAAGAGCCTTTGCAGATGTAACCGGTAAACTCAAAACAGGAGGTGTGTCATGGGCAGTCGCGGAATCGCACTCGTGGGGATGGACGTCAAGAAGCTGCTGACGTTACTCAACAAAGCGCTGGCCGATGAATGGCTGGCGCACTACCAGTACTGGGTCGGCTCGAAAGTCGTCTCAGGACCGATGAAAGATGCCGTCAGCAGTGAGCTGCTGATTCATGCCGCTGAAGAAATGGCGCATGCGGAGCTGTTAACCACCCGTATCATTCAGCTGGGCGGGATTCCCAACCTTACGCCGGCCGACTGGTTCAAGCTCACCAACTGTAAATATGAAGCCCCGGCGGATCCGTTTGTTCAGAAGATACTTGAACAGAATATAGCGGGCGAACAGTGTGCCATCGGCGTCTATGAAAAGCTCATGAAGCTCACGAAAGATGCCGATCCGGTCACCTACAACATCGCGCTCCAGATTATCACGCAGGAGATCGAACACGAAGAAGACCTCCAAAGCCTGCTCGAAGACCTGAAGATGATGTTTAAGCATTACGGGAAGAAATGATTCATCCGGCGCGCATTCATCGGCTCAACGACAAACCCGCCCGCAACGGCGGGTTTGTTTTATACTGGATGCAGCAGAGCCAGCGCGCTGAATGGAACCACGCGCTCGAATACGCCGTCGAACGCGCCAACGCGCTCGGACTGCCGGTTGCTGTCGTCTTCGGCCTGATGGACAACTATCCCGAAGCCAGTGAACGCCATTACGCCTTCATGCTCGAAGGTCTGGCGGAAACATTCCAGACCTTGGAAAAGCGCGGTATCGGCGCTTTTATCGGACGCGGACATCCGGCGGACGTCGCGCTCAAAGCGGGCAGGGACGCGGCGCTGATCGTCTGCGACATGGGCTATTTGCGCCATCAGGCCGAATGGCGTGCAAAAGTCGCCGAAAAAGCCGGATGTGAAGTCGTTGAAGTGGAGAGCGATGTCGTTGTGCCGGTCGAAACCGCATCGGATCACGCCGAATACATGGCCCGTACCATCCGCCCGAAACTGCTGAAGCGGCTGGATGAATTTCTTCAGCCGGTCAAAACCGTTAAACCGCGAATGAACGCTAATGGATGCGAATTTTTCAGAGGGCTGGGAAACCCACCCCGCCTTGGCAGGCACCCCTCCGCCGGAGGGGATTCCCCTCCAAGGGAGGGGTGGCTTTGCCTTGGCAAAGACGGGGTGGGTGTTGACGGACTATTGCAAAACCTGAAACTCGACCGGTCAGTTGGTGCGGGCAGCAAATTCAAAGGCGGAACGGCGGCGGCTAAGAAACGGCTCAAAAAATTCATCGCGGAGAGGCTGGCGGTTTACGAAGCACACAGCAACCAGCCGCAGACCGACGATGTTTCAACGTTGAGTCCATATCTGCACTTTGGGCAGATTTCGCCGCTCTACATCGCGCTGGAAATTCAGAAGGCGGACCCAAAAAGCCGGTTTTTGGAGCAGCTCATTGTCCGCCGCGAGCTGGCGATGAACTTTGTCTGGTTCACGCCGGACTACGACCGTTTTTCCTGTCTGCCGGACTGGGCGAAGCTGACGCTGAAAAACCATGCCAAAGATAAGCGGGAAGTTCTGTACAGCCGCGAACAGCTGGAGCAGTCGCAGACGCATGATCCGTACTGGAACGCGGCGATGACCGAAATGCGCGTCACCGGATTCATGCACAACTACATGCGGATGTACTGGGGCAAAAAGGTGCTGGAGTGGAGTCCGTCACCGGAAGAGGCCTTTGAAACGCTGCTGGCGATCAACAACAACTATTTTCTGGATGGCCGCGACCCGAATTCTTATGCCGGAGTCGCCTGGGTCTTCGGCAAACACGACACCGCCTGGGCCGAACGTCCAATCTTTGGAAAGACCCGCTATATGAACGCCGCCGGCCTTAAGCGAAAGTGCGACATTGAGGGGTATGTGGAGAAGGTGAAAGGGATGAGTTAACGACAAGCGTCACCCTGAACGTGCGGAGCAAGCGATAACCATGGCCGGCCAGCGGCAGGGATGCCGCTTCCACATTAACTCTGCGGTCTTTTTGGGGAGCCGGTTTTGTGGGTGTGTTTGTATCGGAGAACCAACGTGGGGCAGACGCCCCCGTCTGCCGGATTTCGCAGGCGCCCTCGCCTGCGCCACAAAAGCCTTTAGCTAAAGTCCCGCCACTTTCTTCAAAAGAAATCCGCTTCTGCGCTTGAACAATTTTCCGCGCCGTGTAGGCTCTCTCGCATGGCTGCAAAAACCGACAAAAAAGAAAGCGCTTCCAATCTGGAAGCAGTACTCGCTGACATCAAAAAACAGTACGGCGACGGCGCAATCGTCCGTCTTGGCGATGAAGCGGGTCCCCGTAAAATTCCATGTATTTCCACCGGCGCGCTTACGCTCGACATCGCGCTCGGCATCGGCGGTGTTCCGCGCGGCCGAGTGATCGAAATTTTCGGCCCGGAATCCTCCGGTAAAACTACACTGGTTTCCCACATTATCGCCAACGTCCAGAAAGAGGGCGGCACGGCGGCTTTCATTGATACCGAACATGCGCTCGATCCGGGCTATGCCCAGAAGATCGGCGTGAACCTGAACGATCTGCTGGTTTCGCAGCCCGACTCCGGCGAAGAGGCGCTCAACATCTGCGAAGCGCTGGTGAAGAGCAACTCCATCGATGTGGTAGTCGTGGACTCCGTCGCCGCGCTGGCTCCGCGCGCCGAACTCGACGGCGAGATGGGCCAGTCGCACGTCGGTTTGCAGGCGCGTTTGATGAGTCAGGCGCTGCGCAAGCTGACCTCCGCGATCAGCCGTTCGAACTGCTGCTGTATTTTCACCAACCAGATCCGCGAAAAAGTCGGCGTGATGTTCGGCAGCCCTGAAACGACTCCCGGCGGACGCGCGCTGAAGTTTTATTCCTCCGTGCGCCTCGACATCCGCCGCATCGGACAGCTCAAGGACACGGCGGGCGCTATCTACGGCAACCGAACCAAAGTCAAAGTGGTCAAAAATAAAGTCGCGCCGCCGTTCACCACCGCCGAGTTCGATATTCTGTACGCGGAAGGCATTTCGTGGACCGGTTCCATCGTGGATGCCGGCACCGACTGCGGGCTGATCGAAAAGAAAGGCTCGTGGCTTTCTTATAACGGGCAGCAGCTCGGACAGGGTCGCGACGGCGCGCGCAAAGCGCTGATGGAAGACAAAAAGCTGGCGGACGAACTGGCTGAAAAAATCAAAGCGACCGCCAAGGCGAAAACCGACGGCAGCGAATAGGCGGTGGAGGTTAGCGCACCGGGCTGTGCTTGAGAGGTGGCGATGAGTCTTTTACTGGTGGTCGGCGGTTCGGGTATTATTTTCCTTCTGGCCTATCTTACGTACGGACGTTTTCTCTCACGGACAGTATTCCGGCTGGATGACCGCCGGATAACACCGGCGGTTGAGCAGAATGACGGTCTGGATTACGTTCCTGCGAAGAAGGGCATGCTGCTGGGTCAGCATTTTTCGGCTATTGCCGCCGCCGGGCCGATCAACGGGCCGATTCTCGCCGGAGTTCTGTTCGGCTGGGCGCCCGCTCTGATCTGGATTCTGGTCGGGTCGGTGCTGATCGGCGGTGTGCATGACATGGGGTCGCTGATCGCCTCGATCCGCCACGAAGCCCGCTCCATTACGGATGTGATCCGCGCGCATGTTTCGCGCCGCGCCTGGGCGCTGTTCATGGTTTTTATCTGGATTACGCTGGTTTACATCATTGTAGCGTTTACAGACATAACCGCCGCGTCGTTTGTCGGCACGGTGACGCTGGAGTCAGGAGAAAAAGTCGGCGGCGGAGCGATTGCGTCGTCATCGGTTCTTTATCTGATTCTGCCGGTGCTGATGGGGCTTTTGTTGAAATTTACCGGGTTGCGGGAGCGCTGGGCGCTGCTGATTTTTCTTCCGCTGGTCGGAGTCGCTATCTGGGCTGGTAAATATATGCCGATTGATTTTCCCGTCTGGCTGGCGGCATATCCTGCCGCGGCGCAGAAGATCTGGTGTGTTCTGATTCTGATTTACTGCATTGTTGCGTCGGTGGTTCCGGTGTGGCTGGTTCTTCAGCCGCGCGGCGCGATCGGCGGATGTTTTCTCTATGCCGCGCTGATTGCCGCCGCGATCGGTGTCGTGTTCGGCGGCTGCCCGATTCAGTATCCTGCGTTTACTCAGGCCGCCGGCGGACTGAATTCCGGTTTCTGGTTTCCGATGTTTCCGCTGCTGTTCATTACCATCGCCTGCGGCGCCTGTTCCGGTTTCCATTCGCTGGTGTCGTCCGGCACGACCTGTAAGCAGATTATGAAGGAAAGCGATGTTAAGCCGATCGGTTACGGTGCAATGCTTCTTGAGGGAATGGTGGCCGTGGTTTCGCTGGCCTGTGTGATGATTGTGGCGAAGAATGATCCGCTGATATCCAGGGCGCCGAATTTTATTTATGCGTCCGGAATCGGCCGGTTTCTGGAGCTGCTCGGTATTCCCGCGTCGTTCGGCATCTCCTTCGGTCTGATGGCGTTCACGACGTTTGTGTATGACACACTGGATGTCTGTACCCGGCTGGGGCGCTACATCTTTGAGGAGCTGACCGGACTGCGGAACTGGTTCGGACGGTTGACCGGCACGGTGCTGACTGCCGGAGTTCCTCTGTTTTTTATTTTCCGGACCGTACTGGACAGTAAGGGGAATCCGGTGCCGGCCTGGAAAACGTTCTGGAATCTTTTCGGTGCGTCCAATCAGCTGCTGGCTGCTCTGGCACTGATCGGCGTGACGGTCTGGCTGATGAACACGCGGCGGGGCTCCAAAGTCTGGCTGGTCTCTTTTCTGCCCGCTGTGTTTATGTTCGTTGTCTCCAACTGGTCGCTGATTCAGGCGGTGGTCGATAAATGGGGCTGTGGTAATTCTGCAATTCACCCGGCGGTGCCATTTATCGCGATTATTCTGATTGTTTTGTCCGTCTGGGTTGCGGTTGAAACACTGCTGGCAATGTTTTTCAAACCGTCTGCGGCTCAGGAATAGCATTGCCACACAGAACAGAGCGGGATAGTTTTCGTGCAGTTTTTAATCCGCAAGGTGGGCCGATGAATTTTTCCAATACCTGCAAAGTTTTACTGCTCAGCGCGATTCTGGTTTCCGCCGGATGCAAACCGGCTTCGTTCGACGGAACGAAAGCGATGGCTGAAACTGAAGCGCTGGTAAAAATCAGTCCGCGCGGTGCGGGCGGCGGCGGCGCGCGGCGTGCCGCCGTACAGCTGGAAAGCCGGCTCAAGGCGCTTGGGATGAAAACGACAATCGACACGTTTTCCGAAGCGACGCCGAACGGCAAAATGCATTTCAACAATGTGCTCGGCCGCCTGCCGGGCAAAACGAACCGCCTGATTATTCTGGCGTCGCACTTCGATACGAAGAGCGGAATTTCCAAGGACTTCCAGGGAGCAAACGATTCGGGCTCCAGTTCCGGCGTGCTGATGGAACTGGCACGGGTTCTCGCTAAACGCGGGCCGTGCGAAACCGAGTTCATGATCGCATTTCTTGACGGCGAAGAGTGCCGCAAAGAGTACGGGCCGCACGACGGGTTGCACGGCAGCCGCCATCTTGCTCAGCAGATTTATGATGCAGGCGGTGCCAAACTGGTTAAGGCTGTAATCGTGCTCGATATGGTTGGCGACAAAAACCTGAATATCTCGGTTCCGCGCAACAGTTCGCGCGAGCCGGTCAAGGAGCTCTTTTACGCGGCTCACGAACTGGGTATCCGTCCGCAGTTCAGTATCGGGCCTGGCGACATTCTGGACGACCATGTTCCGTTCCTGCTGGCAAGAATGCCGGTGATTGATGTGATTGATTTCAACTACGGCTCTGCGCCCGGTCTCAATGACTACTGGCACACGACTAATGACACGCTCGACAAGCTGTCCGCGAAAAGCCTGCAGACCGTCGGCGACGTGGTGTTGAAGATGATCGATAACCTGCAATAAAGGTCTAACCCCCGGATATTTATTGCGGTGGCAGCACACCTTCCTTGACAAGCTGGGCATCCATTTCCGGCGTGAGCGGCATAGGTAGCGGCGGCAGTCCGTTGCGGATGGCATCCATCTGTACATTTTCCAGATGTTTGTGCAGCGCTTCGCCGGTCAATAAAGGTTTTTGCGGCGGTTCCGCTTCTTTGCGCCGTTCTTCTATTTTCTGCAGCAGAGCCCGGCGGCGTTCGGCGTATGAGGATTGGCGGGAGGACTGTTCGCTTTTTGATATCGGTTCGCCTGCGCCGGCTTCCAGTTTAAAAAGAGCCACCTCATTGCCTTTGCGCAGCATGGCTTCAGAAGCTTTGATATCCGCTTCGACCACTTCGAGCCCGTCCTGCGGTTCGCCGATGCGGAGGATGTAGCTTTTTTTGGTGGTGTTATCGACAATACCGGCCCGTGTGGTTCCGTCCATACCTTCAAAAAGCATGGAGAGACGCAGGTTGCGGGCGAAAGACTGAGAGGCTGGAACTTGTACAATATCCGCTTCGGGCGGTTCCTGACCGAAGGGCTGTTTATCCAGGATAAGTTGATAGCGCTTGAAACTCTCATCGACCGCCGGGCTCAGTGCGGCTGAAAACAGCAGGATCAGAATGGCATCTCGGGTCTTCACAATCGGGGATTATCCGTTCTTGTTTAATTTTCGTCAAGCGGTAGGCTTTTGAGCATGAACACAGAATATCGAATATCGAACCGGGAATGTCGAAGGAAACCGCACCCGGAATTTCGGTGTTTAATATTTCTGATGCTATGTTCTGCGGTTCTGCTGCCGGCCGGCCGGGCGGCAGCCCAGATGCCGCACCGCGTTGCCGTGCTGGTGAACGAAAATTCACAGAATTCAAAAAAAGCTGCCAATGTTTTTGCAGCGCTGCACGGCGTGCCGGGCGGCAACCTGATTGGTCTGAACCTTCCGGAATCCATCGTAACCGGCCGTGCGGAATGCACGCCGGAAGAGTTCCAGACGCTCATTTACGATCCCGTGCAGAAAATTCTGGAGGAGCGTGGACTGACCAATCAGGTGCTGGCGTGGGTTTATTCCGTTGACTTTCCGATCCGCGCGGTCACTTCAACGAATGACCGTCAGCAGATGTCACTGATGGGGCTCACCTTCACGCGCGGCAAAGTACCTGCCATGGAAATGATTGAAAAAGGACAGTTTGCTTCGCCGCTTTTCGCCGGGCCGGTGAAAGAGGGCGGCCCTAAAAATCCGCCGCGCTCGTTTGATATCTTGCAGAGTGCATTGAAAGAAAAAATGCCGCTGCCGTCTATGATGCTGGGATATATCGGGCAAAACGGCGCGGATATGGAAACTGTGCAGCGCTGTATCGAAAACGGAATCCGCGCCCGGCGTAACGGAGGGAGCGCGCACGTTCTGCTGGTGCAGACCGATGACAAACCCCGATCCGGTCCGCGGGAATGGCAGTATGCCGAGGTGAAAGCGGAAATGGCGTCGCGCGGCGGTTTCGTCGAGATTTTTACCAACCAGCCGCCCGCGAAGACTAATCTGATGGGTGTGATGACCGGTAAGGCGACGGTGAATCCGGCGGATTTCGGTACTTTTGCGCCGGGAGCATTCGGCGAGCACCTGACCAGCTGGTCGGCCGAGTTTCAGAAAGAACAGACCAAATGCACGGAATGGCTTAAAGCCGGAGCCACCGTGACCGCGGGCATGGTGACGGAGCCGTATAATGTGTGGACTAAATTTCCGCATGCCCGTTTCTTTGTTCACTATGCCTCCGGCTGCTCGGCGATGGAGAGTTTCTATCAGTCCATCGCCAGTCCGCTTCAGGTGCTGCTGCTGGGTGATCCACTTTCGCAGATTGCCGGCTTGTCGGCGGAGATTAAGGCGATCGGGCTTGGCAAGGAAATCACCAGCAGTGTTGATGCGGCTTTTGTTGCCGAGGCGAAATTCCCGGTTGCTGCACCGGTGCTCTACAGCGCGTTGCTTGACGGGAAGCAGATTAAGGAGGCCGACAGTCTTACGTTAATCGAACTGCCGTTCAAAGAAATGGGCGATGGCTATCATGAGGTCCGCATTATTGCGCAGGCACTTTCTCCGGTGACACCGGGCTGGTTTAAGGATTTTCCTGTAATGATTAATAAAAAAGGGCGCTCGGCGGCCATTGCCGGGCCGGCCGAAAGCGGAGCCCGGCAAATTACCGTTAAAGCCGCAGCCGGCGGCAAAGAAAAACCGAAGGAGGTTTTTCTGCTCTGGAATGGACTGCAGCTTGACCGCAAGCCTTATGCCGACGGCATTGAGCTTACGTTTGATGAGCGAATTGTCGGCGAAGGCCCGCAACGGATTCAGGCGGTGTTGGTTTATGAAGACGGTATGGAAGTGCGCAGTGCGCCGCAGGTTTTCGTCATTGTTTTCAAGCCGGAGGGGAAAGTTAAATGAGTCTTCGCTGTGTTTTTTTTGACCGCGACGGCGTGGTGAACCGCGCTCCGGATCCTGAACGTTATGTCACCGGCTGGGACAAATTTCACCTGCTGCCTGCTTTTGTCGAATCGCTGCGGATTGCCAGACAGCACGGTTTTGTCGCGGTGGTTGTCACCAACCAGCAGGGTGTCGGCAAAGGCGAATATTCTTTGGAAACCGTCGAAACGATGCACCGGAATCTGAAGACGGTACTGGCGGAACAGGGTCTTGAGCTGCTCGATGTTTTCTGCTGCCCGCATCTGGCGGCAGATCATTGCGCCTGCCGCAAACCAAAGCCGGGCATGTTCCTGCTGGCTGCAGAAAAGCACGATATTGATTTAAGCGCTTCGTGGATGGTCGGCGATCAGGAACACGATATTACAGCCGGACGCGCCGCAGGCTGCCGCTGCATTCGCGTCGGCGGCGGAAAAACAGCCGCCGAACATCACCTTGCCTCCATGAATGAATTACCCGCGCTGCTCGACAAAATTCTCTGACCGCTTTATTTTCCGGCGCTATGCAATGGATTTCCAACAGCCCGTCCGATACCTGGAAAATCGCCGCTGATTTTTTCCGCCGGTTGGAAATTCCGGCGGTGGTCGCTCTGCACGGCGATCTTGGAGCGGGCAAGACCTGCTTCACGCAAGGGCTGGCGCAGGCCGCAGGTGTCAGAGAGCCGGTGTGCAGCCCGACCTACACGATTATCAGCGAATATCGCGGAACCGTTCCGTTTCATCACATTGATCTCTACCGGCTCGGCGGCCCTGAAGAGGCCTTTGATCTCGGCCTTGACGAATATCTGGAAGCCGGGGGAATCACCGTTATTGAGTGGGCCGAACGTGCCGCCGAACTGTTGCCGCTTTCGACCGTTCACATCCGGCTTGATCGCGGCGAAGACGACGATCAGCGCATGATCTGTATCGTGGAGAACCCGTTGGAGAAAAAGATGAAGGATGAAAGATGAAAGCGGAAAGCGGAATCGTTTTGGGTATAGAGCTTTCATCGAGGCAGGGCAGTCTGGCGCTGCTCAAAGACGGAACTCTGCTGGCCGAAAAAACATGGATCGGCGAGAACGTGCGCCATAACGTGCTTTTCCAGACCTTGGAAACACTGCTGGGCGGAGTCGGCGTTTCATACAGCGATATTTCACTCTATGCAGTCGGGCGCGGCCCCGGATCATTTTCCGGTATGCGGATGGCCTTTGCAGTTGCGCAGGCACTGGCGCTGCCGGTCAAAACCGAAGTGCGTGCCGTCAGCAGCGGCGCGGCACTGGCGCTGGCCGCTGCTCGGGAAGGGGCCGAACAGATCATCGTTGTCGGTGATGCCCGGCGCGGACAAGTGTGGTATGGGCTGTTTAACGCAGGACGGAACGTCTGTCCTGAGTTGGATCAGGAATGGCGGCTCGTCCCATACAAAGAAGTTGCCGTGCAGGAAGAAACACTGGTTGTCAGTTCCGACGCCGACCGGTTGCGCGACTATATTCCGCAACTGACTTTGTCCCTTTTCCCGCTGGCACGCGATGTGGCGGCACTGGCGCTCAAGCAGACGGTTCCGGAGCCGCTTGAGCCGCTTTATCTGCATCCGCCGGTCTTTGTAGAGCCGAAATTCAGTTGAGTTTTTCCGGCGTTAGTCTTAGGATAGAAACGTCATGAAGCGGATAATAATTTTTGTAATGATTGGCATTTTGTTTCCTCTGGCGGGCCGGGCTGTAATTGTTGCCGGCGGAGATGGTTCCGGCAACACCACCGGGCCGGGAGTTACCGGCTGGGATTACACCGGGCGGATTTCTGCTTCGAACGGGGCTCCTTCCAGTGTTACCTATCTTGGTAATGCATGGTTTATCACCGCCTATCATGTTAAGTATTTTGACAATCCGACCGGCGTTGTTCTCAATGCAACCTCGTACGCCATAGACGGTACGAGCTGGACACGAATCACCAACAGCTCAGGAAGCAGCACGGATTTGATTCTTTTCAGGGTGAATAGCACTCCGGGGCTTGCGGCTTTGAATATCGCAAGTGATTTTCCGGCAACCAACACGGCGCTTACCATGATCGGTAATGGACGCAATCGCGCAAGTTCACTGACCACTTGGTATGTTGATACCGATGTTGCAACCAATTGGATATGGGCGATCACGAACTTCGCCGGCGCGGATGCAACGGCTGACGGATATAAATATGCCGCCGGATCCACCAAGCGTTGGGGACTGAACACCGTTAACGGTTCGATTGCCGGTCTTGATGACGGGTTTGGTCTGACGGACACCTTTTACAGCGACTTCAGTAATATTACCAATGAAGCTCAAGGCGCAACCTACGATTCCGGCGGCGGCGTGTTTACCGGAACGACCAACAGCTGGCAGCTTGCGGGAGTCATGCTGACGGTTGGGACTTACACCAAACAACCTGAAAATACGGCGGTTTTCGGGGACGAAACCTACATGGCCGATTTGTCCGTTTATAGGGATCAAATTAATCAGATTATACCAGAGCCAACGACAGGGGCTCTGCTCGTCGGCATCGGTATTGTATTCGGTGTCATCAAACGACTTCGGTATATGTATCAATGAGGCTTCACATTCTGATTTCTGCTTTGCTGCTGGGCGCATGTTCTGCGCCTGCGATCATTTTCTATTCTACCGGAGACGCCGCGCATAATACCAACGCTCCTGTGGGGGCGCTGGAGAACAGCGGCTGGCAGTGGCAGGGCGAGTGGAATAAAGGCGCCATAACGAATGCTCAATATCTCGGAACACCGATTTCTGCCCATTATTTCATAACGGCTCATCATCTTGGTGTTAATACCAACACTGAAAACTGGGTTTTTGTTTATCAAGGGGAAACTTATCATGTGGTTCAGTCCCATTCAGATTCCCCGACTTCGGATTTTCATATCTGGAAAGTTGAGAAGGCCTTTGATTCTTATGCGCCACTTTATACAAACAGTGATGAACTCGCGAAAGACTGTGTGATTTTTGGTCGTGGCAGAACCCGCGGAGCTGAAGTCGTGAGCGGTACCCGTACCAATGGATGGTTGTGGGAGGGCGCTCTTGATAACATTATGCGCTGGGGTACCAACCGGGTAACAACTGCTTCTGGTGGATATCTTTACTCGGAGTTTAATGCAGGAGGTGCAGAAGAGTGTACAATGGCTGATAAAGATTCCGGCGGAGCTGTGTTGGTCAAGGATACGAAGGGCGTTTGGCGGCTTGCCGGGATTAATTTCACCTTGGATCCGTTTTACTTCAGCACCAACAGTACCGGCACTAATTACTTCAATGCAGCATGTTTTGATTACCGGGGACTTTATTACTCCAATGATAAAGTTTCCTGGACATTGGCCGGCGGCTCGCAGGCAAAAAAGCAGACAATGATATCGACGCGGATATCATACCGTTATTCTTGGATTACCAACATCATCGCCGACGAACTCGATCAGGATGTTGATTTGTTACCCGACTGGTGGGAAAAACTCTACACCAATAACGCGACGAACATGTCCGCAACAGCCGACAGTGACAGCGACGGTTTTTCCAATCTTCAGGAGTACACGGCCGACACCAACCCGACGAATCCTGCTTTTTTTTTTGAAATGAGCGGATTTCTGACTTCAACCAATCAAACCGTCTATTTCACCGGCAGTACGGCGCGGCAGTATCAGGTTTTTTATACCACCAACGATCTGGCGGACACCAACCTCATCTGGATTGCGGCGCACACAAATAAGGTTTGGGGCGCGGGAACCAACTCGTCGATTACGGTGACGAACACGGACGATAAAGCCTTTTACCGCCTCCGGGTAAACTTACCTTGAATAAATCACCTTGACAGTCCGGCGGCGGCTCCCTATCAACCTTACAGCTATGAAACGCGATATAACTGTTGATTTAGGGGATCGTTCATATCCTATCCACATCGGTTCGGGGAATCTCGATTCGCTCGGTACGGCCTGCAAAGCCGCCGGACTTAAGGGGCGCTGCCTGATCGTCACCGATGAAAATGTCGCACCGCTCTATGCCGACCGCGCTTTCCAATCTCTGGAAAAGGCCGGATTTACACCGGTGCTTGAAACACTGCCGGCCGGTGAACCCACCAAAAGCCAGGCGCAACTGCTGAATCTCTACAGTAAAGCCGCCGCGCACGGATTGGACCGTCACTCTTTTATGGTCGCGCTCGGCGGCGGCGTCATCGGCGACCTGACCGGCTTCGCCGCCGCCAGCTGGCTGCGCGGCATCCGCTTTGTGCAGGTGCCGACCACGCTGCTGGCGATGGTGGACAGTTCCGTCGGCGGAAAAACCGGGATCAACATTCCCGCCGGGAAAAACCTCGTCGGCGCATTTCATCAGCCCTCGCTGGTGATGCTCGATCTCAATACGCTTAAAACGCTGCCGCCGCGCGAACTGGCCGCCGGAATGGCTGAAGTGGTCAAATACGGCGTTATTTGGGATGAGGAACTTTTCCGGGCCTTGGAAAAAGCGGCCGCAAAATTTCCCGATATTGGCGACCTGAGCGAAATTGTCGCCCGCTGCTGTGAAATCAAGGCGGAAGTGGTTCGTCAGGATGAGCGCGAAGGCGGCTTGCGCAGTATTTTGAATTTCGGGCACACGGCGGCGCATGCGATTGAAAATGCGGCGGGCTACGGCCGGTATCTGCATGGCGAAGCGGTCGCGATCGGAATGGTCTATGCCGCGCATCTTTCCGTCGCGCTCAAAGAACTTTCCGTGGAAGAATCTGCACGGATCGAAAAACTGCTGGCCGGACTTTCGCTGCCGGTCGGTGTGCCGGAGCTGGCGTGGAAAGATATCCGCGCGGCCATGGCCGTTGACAAAAAAACGGTCGGCGGCCTGCCGAAGTTTGTGCTGGCCGATCGGATCGGCCATGTCGAGTTCGGCTGCGAAGTACCCGAAAAATTACTGGAGGAGGTCTGGAATGGCATCAGTCAATGAACAGATCGTGCGCGAGTATTTTGAAACACTCGGCTTTTTCGTCATTCAGCCCAACAAGCATCAGGTCGCCGCGCGCCATAAGCTCGACGCGGAGGAAATCGACCTGCTGATTGCGCGGCCCGGGCAGGCCGGCGTGTTTTCCGCGCCGAAAGAGGTGGTTTGGGGCGCGCCGGAACTGGCCAAAGTGCAGCGCGCCATTGTCAGTATCCGCGGCTGGCATACCGACCGGTTCAGTCCGGCGGTGCTCAAAAAAAATCCCGATATTTTCCGGTTTGCTGAGCTGGCCGTTCTCAAAGAGGCGCGCAAGACGCTCGGACCGGGCTCGATCACGAAAATTCTCTGTCTTTCCGACCTGACGGCGACCGTTGTACAGCAGGACGAGACGCTGGCGCTGCTGCGGCAGGGCGGAATTGACGGCGTACTTTCGTTCCGCACCATGCTTCTGGAGCTGACAGAAAGCGTGGATGTCGCCAAAAACTACGAAAAGTCGGATTTGCTGCAAACCCTGCGCATTCTGAAAACCTACGATCTTCTCAAAGAGGCGCAACTTGAACTGTTTGAGAAACCGAAAGCCAGAAAACAGAAATCATGACTGATCGTGAAGCGTATATTGCTCTGAACATGATTGAAGGAATCGGGCCGGTCAAGGTGCGGGCGCTGATTGACGCACTGGGCTCGCCTCAGGCGGTTTTTGATCCGGAGCAGTCCGACCTCCGGACGGTGAAGGGAATTGGCGAAAAACTTTCTGAAACCATTCTGACACAGCGCACACAGGTTGATCCGCAGGCGGAGATCGAAAAGGCCGAAGCGCTGGGTATCCACATCGTCACGCCGCTGGATGCCGAATATCCGTCCGCGCTCAAGACGATCCACGATCCGCCGCTGGCGCTGTATGTGCGCGGAAAAATCGAGCCGCGCGACCGCCACGCGCTGGGCATCGTCGGTTCGCGCAAGTGTACGGGTTACGGACTCAGCACGGCTGACCGGCTGGCCTATCAGCTTGCGCAGACCGGTTTTACGGTCGTCAGCGGCCTCGCCCGCGGCATTGATACGGCGGCGCATGAAGGTGCTCTTAAAGGAAAGGGCCGTACCATCGCGGTACTCGGCGCGGCGATTGATCAGCTCTATCCGCCGGAAAACGCGGAGCTGGCCGATGCCATTGCCGGGAGCGGAGCGGTCGTCAGCGAATATCCGCTCGGGCGGCCGGCGGACCGGCAGACTTTCCCGTACCGTAACCGGATTATCAGCGGGCTTTCGATGGGCGTAATTGTGGTCGAAGCGGGCTTCAAGAGCGGTTCGCTGCATACCACCGATTCCGCCATGGAACAGGGCCGGAGTGTCTTTGCCGTGCCGGGCCGGATTGACAGTCCGGCGTCCAAAGGAACCAACCACCTGATAAAAAACGGGGCGAAATTGGTGGACAACGTGGGCGATATATTAGATGAGTTCGAGCTTTTGGTGCCTCCGGGACAGTTCGAAAAACCCCTGAACGCCTCCTCGGCGCGGCCAGAAGTGCCGCTGTCGGAAGACGAACAGGCGCTGGTGAAAGCACTGTGGGAAGAGGATATGGACGTGGACAGTCTGGCACGTGCCGCCGGACTTCCGAGTGCTAAAGTGAGCGCACTGCTCGTCGGACTGGAAATGAAGCGCGTCGTGAAAATGCTGCCGGGTCGTATGGTGGAACTGGCTGAAGATTTAAGAAGGTAGCCGCGAATAAACGCGGTAAAAAGGAGCTTATGAAAAAACTGGTCATTGTAGAGTCCCCTGCCAAAGCGAAGACCATCAACAAGTATCTGGGCGATGATTACATTGTCAAAGCCTCAATGGGCCACGTGCGCGACCTGCCGAAAAAGCTCGGTGTGGATGTCGAAAAAGGATTTCAGCCGGAATATGTCAACACGGCCGGCCGTGCGAAAGTGATCACCGAACTGAAAGCCGCCGCCAAGCAGTGCGATGAAGTGATTCTGGCGCCCGACCCGGACCGCGAAGGGGAAGCGATTGCCTGGCATCTTTTTGAGCTGCTCAAGAAAATCGTGCCTCCGGAAAAATTCAGCCGCGTCACCTATAACGAAATCACCAAACCGGCGATCAAGGAGGCGTTTTCAAAACCCGGCGTGATTGACATGAACCGCGTCAATGCACAGCAGGCGCGCCGCGTGCTCGACCGGCTGGTCGGTTATAAAGTGAGCCCGCTGCTTTGGAAGCAGGTCAAGGGCGGAGTCAGCGCGGGCCGTGTGCAGTCGGTCGCACTCCGGCTGGTCTGCGAACGCGAACAGGAAATAAAGAATTTCAACCCCGAAGAATACTGGATGCTCGGCGCCAACGTGCGCAAAATGATCGCCCCGCGCGATCCGTTTGCGGTCAAGCTGGCGCAGATCAACGGCGAAAAAGCCGAAATCAAAAGCAGCGAACAGGCGGCGAAAGTCCGCGCCGAACTCGAAGCGAGTGCGCTGCATGTTGCGCGGATCATCGAAAAAGAGATTCAGCGCAAAGCGCGCGCGCCGTTCATCACCAGTTCGCTCCAGCAGGCGGCTTCCAGCGTTTGCGGTTTCGCCCCGGCGCGCACCATGAGCATCGCGCAGGCCTTGTATGAAAACGGGCTGATCACCTACATGCGAACTGACTCGTTCAATATCGCCAAAAGCGCGCAGGAAGCCTGTCACGCCTTTGTCACGGCGGAATACGGCGCGGAGTATCTGCCCGAAAAACCGAATTTCTATAAGAGTCGCGGCAGTGCGCAGGAAGCGCACGAAGCGATCCGGCCGACCGAAGTCACGCAGACTCCGCAAAGCCTCTCCAATCTCAAGCCGGAAGAGCAAAAGCTCTATAAACTGATCTGGGAGCGTTTTGTTGCCAGTCAGATGGTGCCTTCGCGCATCGCCCGCCGCACCGCCGAAATTGAAACCGGCGGCGCAAACATTTATCTGTTCCGCGCCACGTCTTCGGAAATTGTTTTCCCCGGTTATATGCGCGCCAGCGGTATTGAAAAAGCCGCTGACAAGAAAAACGAGGACGACGAGGACGAAAACGAAGAGGTCAAACTTCCGCCGCTCACCGAAGGCGAAAAGCTCGACTGCGTCGAATGGCTCGGCGAACAGAAGTTCACCAAGCCGCCGGCGCGCTACAGCGAGCCGTCGCTGATCAAGGCGCTCGAAGAAAACGGCGTCGGCCGCCCGAGCACCTATGCCCAGACGCTGGCGACGCTCGACAAGCGCGAATATGTCACCAAAGAAAAACGCTCGCTGGTTCCAACCGAGGCGGGCATGCGCGTCAACGAATTCCTGGTCGGCGCGCTGGATCCGCTTTTCAACGTCAAGTTCACGGCGGAGATGGAAGAGAAGCTCGACCGGATCGAAGACGGCTCGGTTGAGTGGACCGACATGATGCAGAAATTCTACACGCAGTTTCTCGTATGGCTTGAAGGCGCTCGCGATGTGGCCGATGCCGATGAGACCAGAGATGTTCTCGCGGCGCTGGAGCAGGTTAAAGAGTGGGCCGAACCGGTTAAACGCGGCCGCCGCACGTATGATGACCGCGAAACGGTGCAGTCGGTGCGCGAAAAATTTGCGGCCGACGGACAGATCACCCAGCGGCAGCAGCAGATGCTTTTCAATCTGGCCTGCAAGTACATGAGTCAGATCGGCGACGATCAGATCAGCGCGCTCAAGCTTGAAAAACCTGCCGCGACTCCGGTCGAAACCATCCGCAAACTGGAACTGCTGGAACGCATTCAATTCGGCGCGGCGCGCAAGGTGGGCAAGAAAACCTACGACGACGGCAAATTCTGTGAATCTCTGCGGCAGCAGGTGCAGGGCGGACGTAACCTCAGTGAACGGCAGCTTGCGGCGCTCGACTCCGTACTGACAAAATATTCCGACCAGATTCCGGACTTTGAAACGATCAAAGGCAGTCTCAACATGGCCGCCAAACCGGCGTCGGCGGAGGCCGGCCAGACCGGCGCGCTGCTCGATCTGCTTAAACCGGTTCAGACGTGGAACCCGCCGGTTATGCGCGGGAAGCGCGAATTCAACGACCAGAGTTTTTATGAATCGCTTTCCGGCCAGTTCGGCAGCAAAGGCGTGCTTTCTGAAAAGCAGGTGGCCGCGCTGAAGAAAATGATGGCCCGCTACGCCGCCCAGATTCCGGATTACGATACCGTCCGCGAACAGTACGGCCTTCCCGAACCTAAAGTGAAAAAGTAGACTAACCTGCAATGAGCGCGATTGCAGACCCTTGTGTAGAGCATTTTGTTAAATATCTGCAAGGGGAGAAAAACGCCTCGGAACATACGGTCAGCAATTACCTGATCGATATCCGGCAGTTCGTTGAGCTGATCTGGGGGGAAGAAGTGAAACCCCCGTATAACTGGAAAGAGGCCGACCTTTTTTCCGCCCGCAAGTTTCTCGTCTTTTTCCAGAAGCTGGAAATGGAACCCACGACGACAAGCCGTAAACTTTCGGCGCTGCGTTCGTTTTACAAATTTCTGGTGCGTGAGGAGTATGTTCCGCTCAATCCGTTCAGCGGACTGCATCTGCCGAAGAAGGGTAGCTATCTGCCCGCTGTCCTGTCGGTGAATGAAGTGGAGCTGCTGCTGGCGGCGCCGCAGGCCGTGGCGGCGGCGGAAAAACCGCTTGGGCTTTTTCAGGAATATATTCCCGTGCGCGACACCGCCATCCTTGAAGTGCTCTACAGCACCGGCATGCGTATCGGCGAGCTGGTCAAAATGACGGAAGACCGGATTGATATTCTGTCCGGCATTGTCAGTGTGCTCGGCAAAGGCAAAAAGGAACGGCTCTGTCCTCTCGGCCGTCCGGCGGAACGGGCGCTACAGAACGCGCTGGCGTGGCGGCAGGATATCTGGCTGTCGCTAGGCATGAAGGGTGATTCGCGACGCATCATTTTTCTCAACAAAAACGGCGGGCCGCTTACCGCGCGGTCGGTTGAGCGGATGATGAAAAGATACGTGGGATATTGCGGCCTGAAACCGTCTATTTCTCCGCACGCCATGCGCCATAGTTTCGCCACGCATTTGCTGGATAACGGTGCCGATCTGCGCAGTGTGCAGGAACTGCTCGGCCATGCCAGTCTGTCGACCACTCAGATTTACACCCATGTTTCGGTCGAAAAGCTCAAGCGGGTCTATGAAGAGGCTCATCCGAGAGCGTAGTCTGAAAGATGAAACTTGAAACCTAAGCCCCGAACAGGAACACTTCGCCGATGATTTGGATTTTTTACAACCTGCTTTTTCCTGTCGGGTTTCTGCTGCTGCTGCCGAAATTTCTGACGCGCATGGCGCGGCGCGGCGGCTACCGGCGTCATTTTGAACAACGGGTCGGCATTTACGGCAGAAACACCTCCGCCCGGCTGGCCGAAGCGCGGCACATCTGGATTCATGCGGTCAGCGTCGGCGAACTGTTTGTGGCGCTGCGCTTTATTGAAGAATACCGCCGGAAGAATCCCGAGGCCCGCTTTGTGCTGAGTACCACAACGTCAACCGGGCACACGCTGGCTGAGCAGAAACTCGATCTGTGCGACGTATTGATCTATTTCCCCGTCGATCTTCCGGTTGTGATGAACCGCGTATTCAACATCATTAAGCCGCTCAAACTGATTCTGGTCGAATGTGAGTTCTGGCCTAACTTCGTGCGTCAGGCGCATAAACGCGGCATACCGGTTTCGCTGATCAACGGCCGCATTTCCGATTCGTCGTTTAAAGGCTACATGGCGTTGCGGCCCTTCACACGCCGGTTGCTCAAAATGATTGAGCCGGTTTGCATGCAGGGGCGGCAGGATGCGGAGCGCATCATCGCTATGGGCGCGCGTCCGGAAACGGTGAAGACACTCGGCACGGCGAAGTATGACCTGCCGCCGCCGGAGATGAATGCGGCGGAGGCGGCCCGCGCGGTGCTCAAAAAGATTTCAGTTCCGGACCATGCACTTATTCTGCTCGGCGGTTCCACCTGGCCGGGTGAAGAAGAAGCGCTCTGTAAAATCTATAAAAATCTGCGCGCATGGCATCCGGAACTCTTTCTGGTGCTGGTACCGCGGCACGCCGAGCGGCGCGATGAAGTGGTAAGAACGCTCGAAACACAGGGGCTTTCGTCTGTTTTGCGCAGCAAAACAGACGCGGCGGCTCTGACGCGTCCGGATGTTCTGATCGTGGACACCACCGGCGAGCTGATGAGTTTTTATGCCGCTTCGGATGTGGTATTTGTCGGTAAGAGCCTGTGCGAACACGGCGGGCAGAACCCGATTGAACCGGCGCTGTTCGGTAAAGCCGTGGTTGTCGGGCCGAATATGGAGAATTTCCCGGCGGTCATGGACGACTTTTCAGCGGCGAATGCTTTGCGGCAGGTGTCCGATTTTCAGGCATTGGAAAAAACTGTCGCGGAACTTCTGACCTATCCCTCGATACGCACACAGCTTGGTGCCGCCGCCCGCCGCGTGATCGAAAGCCGGCGCGGTGTGATCACGAAGATGGTCGATGCGGTTGGATAAGCCGGATTATTTCATAAAGAGTTTGTGATTGTGATGAATGAGCCGGCTGTGTAGCTTCGGCTCAGAAAGAGACAACCCGAATGGCCTCGTCCGATATTTACGAAACAAAAGAGCCGCCGAATCAAAGCCGGAGAACGGGTTCGGCGGTTTCCCAGCGCCGGGATGAATATCTGCGGGCGACGGGCGGAGAGGTCGCGCCGCATCATCGGCATCGCCATCATCATTCCGGGCATAACCGCCGGCCTCCCGGCAGGAAAGCCGTCCTTTCGGGTCTTGGTCTGCTGGTATTAGCTGCCGGAATGATCTGGTGGCTGATAAGCAGACGATAGCTCTTGTTTTCTGATAAAAAACGCTGTCAAACCGGGTTCGAATCATTATTCTGCCGTAGTCATGTCC
Source organism: uncultured Verrucomicrobiota bacterium (assembly GCA_903826865.1). Classification (GTDB taxonomy): domain Bacteria; phylum Verrucomicrobiota; class Kiritimatiellia; order Kiritimatiellales; family Tichowtungiaceae; genus Tichowtungia. The sequence continues at coordinate 26,235 of CAIKGD010000070.1, read as the reverse complement.
TCATCCGATATTTATGAAGTGAAAGAATCGCCCTGGGCGAAGAAACCCGAAGCCTCTTCGTCGCAGCACCGGCGTCGGCATCGTCGGCGCCATGAGACGTTTGATGCTGCGGTGAACAAGGATATTTCCGGAACGCATCGCCGCCGCCGCCGCAACAGCGGATTCCGCCGGTTCCGGCATCTGATGAAAAATCCGCAATTCAGCAGAAATTTCTGGCTTATCACGCTGGGTACATCGGTGTTGATTCTAGTGACACTGATTGTCTGGGATCTTTTTTTCCGTTATCCCAAGTCGCAGGAGAGACGAACACAGGGGATTTACCGTTCGGCGGGCGAGTAAGGTCGGCTAGGGCATGTTAACACGATCAAAGAGCCTCGGCAACGCCATCGTATTAAACAGGGGCTTATTTCTCTGGTTTCATTGCCTTCGTACGCCTGATCCATGAGCAGACCGCATGGCAGAACCGGCGGTTCGGTTCTCACCGGCACAGGGTGCATACCCGGAATTGCCGGCGGAAAAACTGAAATTCAGCGCACATACAGCACTTGCGGAAACCATATGAATTTTGGTTCATCCGCCTCTGGATTTGCAGACGGGCTGAGACCCTCTTTTTTAAAGTACCCGTGCCGATTCCGGCTTTTACCGGATCAATGTGCTGATGAAATACGGCCGCAGAAGTTTTCAACCGTTGGGAAAAATCATTCCCACTCAATTGTACTGGGAGGTTTTGACGAAATGTCGTAAACGACGCGGTTGACGCCTTTGACTTCGTTGATGATGCGGCTGGAAATGCTGTCGAGCACTTCGTAGGGCAGTTTGAACCAGTCGGCGGTCATACCGTCGAGGCTCTGTACGGCGCGCACGGCGACGACGTTTTCGTAGGTGCGGTCGTCGCCCATGACGCCGACGGTCTGGATCGGCAGCAGTACGGCGAAGTACTGCCAGACGTCGAGGTGGTTTTCCATTTTCAGGATTTCTTCGCGGACGCGCAGGTCGGCGAGCTGGAGCAGGTCAACGCGCTCGCGGGTGATATCACCGAGAATGCGCACGGCAAGACCGGGCCCGGGGAAGGGCTGGCGGTCAACGACGTAGCTCGGCAGGCCGAGTTCGCGGCCGACGGCGCGCACTTCGTCTTTGAAAAGTTCGCGGAGCGGCTCGATCAGATCGAACTTCAGGTCGGCGGGCAGTCCGCCGACATTGTGGTGACTCTTGATGGTGGCGGACGGTCCGCCGATCGGCGAGACGCTCTCGATGACGTCGGGGTAAAGCGTGCCTTGCGCGAGATATTTGACTTTGCCGACCCGGCGCGCTTTTTCGGCGAAAACATCAATAAAGGTTTTACCGATGATTTTACGCTTTTTCTCCGGATCGGTGACGCCGGCAAGCGCGTCGAGGAAGATGTTCTGCGAGTGGGCGGTGTGCAGGTCGATGCCGAAGGCGTTGCCGAAGAGTTCTTCGACTTCGCGCGCCTCGTTGTAGCGGAGCAGGCCGTTGTCGACGAAAACGCAGTGGAGCTGTTTGCCGATCGCCTTATGGAGCAGGGCGGCTACAACAGACGAGTCCACGCCGCCGCTCAGTCCGAGCAGAACGTGATCTTTGCCGACCTTGGCGCGGATCGCCTGGATATTGTCTTCGATGAATTTGCTCATCTTCCAGTCGCCGGAACAGCCGCAGACTTTGCAGGCAAAGTTACCGAGCATCTGCGCGCCCTGCGGCGTGTGGACGACTTCGGGATGGAACTGCACGCCATAGATTTTTTTTGCGGCGTTCTGCATGGCGGCGTACGGGCAGTTGTCGCTTGTCGCGACGGTTTCAAAACCGGCGGGCATCGCTTCAACTTTATCGCCGTGGCTCATCCAGACCTGAAGATTTTTTTCCAGACCTTGGAAAAGCGGGCAGGGTTTGGTGACCTGCATCATCGCTTTGCCGTATTCGCGCTTGGTGCCGCGGTGCACTTTGCCGCCGAGCGTCTGGGCGGTGAGCTGCATGCCGTAGCAGATTCCAAGAATCGGAATGCCGAGATCGAAAAGGGCGGGGTCGCACAGCGGCGAGCCTTTGTCGGTAACGCTGGCGGGACCGCCGGAGAGAATGATGCCTTTGGGCGCACGTTTGGCGAGGTCGACGGCTTTCGTGTCAAAGCGGATGATTTCGCAGTACACCTTTTGTTCGCGGATACGGCGGGCAATCAGCTGCGTCACCTGCGAGCCGTAATCTAAGATAGCGATCCATTCACTGTGTTTCATTTCAACCCCGTTTCCTGCGTGTAAGGCGACCTGCGGCAAATCCGGTCAGCAGCATGCTAAGAAAAAGAACAACAGGCGACACCGGTACTTTCCAGAATAGAAGGCGGAATCTAACCGGGTCGAGGTTCTGAAACAGAATAATCAGCAGCAGAACCGCGAATACCAGCAGTGTTATGTTTTTCCAGTTTTTCATTACTTCTTCTTATACTGTTCCATCAATGTCACGAATTCTTCAAAGAGGTAATAAGGGTCGTGCGGACCGGGGCAGGCTTCGGGATGGTACTGCACACAGAACACCGGCAGTTTTTTGTGCCGCAGGCCGGCGACGGTGTTGTCGTTGAGGTTGATGTGGCTGACTTCGGCGGTTTCCGGATCAACGGTGGCCGGGTCAACGCAGAATCCGTGGTTGTGCGAAGCGATTTCCACTTTGCCGGTGCGCAGATCCTGAATCGGCTGGTTGGCGCCGCGGTGGCCGAATTTCAGTTTATAGGTTTTTGCGCCGAACGCCTGACCGAGCATCTGGTGTCCAAAGCAGATTCCGAAGGTCGGAAGTTTTGACTCAATCAGTTCTTTAACGGTCGCGACGATTTGCGGAACGCCGGCCGGGTCGCCCGGACCGTTAGAAAGGAAAAGTCCGTGGGGCTTGCAGGCCAGAATTTCTTTGGCCGGGGCGGTATTTGGGAATACCCGGCACTCGCACCCGAGCTGATCAAAAATACGCAACTGATTGGTTTTAATACCGCAATCAATCACTGCTACCCGGAAACGGGCATTCTTTTTTCCGCCCGCAGGGTAAACATACGGTTTTTGCGCGCTCACTTCGGTGGAAAGATCGCGTCCGACGAGCCCGGCGGAGTTTTTCGCTTTTTTGACGAGGCTCTTGCAGTCGAGGTCTTCAGAAGAAATGACGCATTTCATGGCGCCCTTGTCGCGGATATGGATGGTGATCGCGCGCGTGTCGACCTGATCCACGCCGATAATACCGGCTCGCTCAAGATATTCGGGAAGCGTCATGGTGGCGCGCCAGTTGCTGGCAATGCGGCTGCATTCACTCACCACCAGCCCTTTAGCGAAAATGGCGCGCGACTCAATATCTTCCGGATTCACGCCGTAGTTGCCGATAAGCGGGTAGGTCATCGTAACGATCTGACCGTTATAGGACGGGTCGGTCAGGATTTCCTGATAACCGGTCATCGAGGTGTTAAACACGAGCTCGCCGTAAAATTCGCCCGGGCCGGCAAAGACCCGCCCGGTGAAGCAGGTGCCGTCTTCGAGTGCAATGATTGCTTTTTTCATGATTGTATCCGCTGAAAAGGCCCGTTTTTCCGCCAAAATTCCTGACATAATCACAATCCGCATCAAGCCTTGCAACCCTTTTCCTGCTCCGGAGGGGGGATATTTTCCGAGGGCTTGACTGTGCAAGCCCCGCCGCATACACTGCCCCCCTGTTTTTAAAAAAATGTGCAATCAACCGGAGCAGATTGAATGAGCAAAGCTAAAACCGAACCCAAACCGGTCGCCGAAAAAAGCAAGGCACGGGAAGTCCTTTTTGTTGAACTCGAATATGTCGCTGTCAACGGACGGCAGATCATGTTTGATATCCTTAAACAGGTAATGAAAGGCAAAGATATTGAAGTTACGCCTGCACTGTTTGCCCGGTACGGACTCACCCCGCGCCCCGGCAAGGCCATTCAGGCTATGATCGGAGCCTCCGGACGCAATCTGACCACTGGCGACCAGCTTACTGAACAGGCCGAAAATCTGCTGGTCAAGGCCTTTGCGGACAAAGCGGTGCTCAACAAGGATATTCCGGCGCTTATCAAAGCGGCGCAGGAGCGCAACATTCAGGTCGTTGCTCTTTCGGCCTGGCCGGAAGCGGCAGCCAAAGAACTGATGAAAAAAACCGGACTCGACGGGCTGGGCGTTGATCTGGTGGCGATGGACAGTGTCGATCCGATTTTCCCGCGCGCCGACCACTGGTTGCGTATTCTCAAACAGCGCGGACAGGAGACTATTCCGCTGATCGCGATTGTCGGTTCACGCGCCGCCTGTAAAGGCGCATTGACGGCCGGTGCCACCTGTATTGCGCTTCCGGATGCCTATACAGCGTTCGAAGATTTTACCGGTGCCAAAGTCGTGCTCGAATCACTCGGTAGTTTTTCTACCAAAGAGCTGCTTGATCTGGTCAGCCGTCAGTAACGCGAACCTTTTTTTGCAGCGCAAAGGCTGAACATCGTGTTCAGCTTTTTTCCTTTTTGATGCTGACGTAGTAGGGCGACATTACGGTGGAGGTGAACAGATTGTTTCCTCCGGAGAACCAGGCGCGGAGCGTGTGCATTCCCTGTTTCAGTTTAACAGTAAATATGGCGGCTCGCGCGCCAGTGGTGAGATCCTGATAAAAACACTGACCGTCCAGTTTCAGCGCGGCGCCGTATACGTCTATCGCCTTGCCGTCGCGATACCAGCCGAGAGCGGATTCCTCCAGAAAATTTTCCGGGCCCGGGTCAATATCAAATCCGCCAATGCCGTCGCGGATAGCGTGTCCGGATTCCTCCGGCCAGCGGCGCAAAATAAACTCATACGTGCCGTTCTCCTCTGCATGGATATTCCACCAGCCAAGGCTGACCTGTGCCTGCCGAACCTGTCCCTGATGCCAGACCACATTGCTGTCTTCATTGCACATTTCAAGTGTGGTCAGACCTGCCTGCGGACAGGCGGCGGCACCAATTCGGGTCATCTGGATTTCGTTAAACTGCCGTGAACAGAGTGCCCACCATTCTTCATAGGCGGCGCGCAGCGCCTCTCTTTTTTCAGGATACTGCGCCGACAGATTGTTGCGCTGTTCCGGATCGGAGGAGAGGTCGTAAAGCTCGCGCCCGCAGACCAGCCGCCAGTTTTCCTGCATCACCGATGAAAGCCGCCATTTAATCGGATAGGGTATCCGCTGTGTGTCTGTGACCAGCACGCGCTTTTTAAAATTTTCGGGAACCGCGCCGCCCTTCAGTAGCGGACGCAGCGTCCTTCCTTCAACTTCCGGGCATTCTATGCCGCATAAATCGAGAAGGGTCGGGGTGAAATCTGTATATCCGGCCAGTGTAGGAATATCCTGTCCTTCGCGGATATGGCCTGCGGGCCAGCGCAGGAAAAACGGAACCCGGTGTCCGCCGTCGTACGGAGATCCTTTTTTTCCGCGCATTCCGGCGTTGTATCCCGCTGTGATGAACTGATCCGGGTCAACTTCACAACCGGTCTCGGTTCCGTTATCGGTCATAAAGATCAGAATGGTGTTTTCCGTGAGGCCGAGTTCATCGAGCCGGCGTTCCAGCCGCCGGAAATTGTCGTCAATATTCGAGATCATTCCGTACAGCCGCTTGAGCTTTTCTGAAATCGCTTCATCCGCATAGAGATCACGGTATTTTTTTTCGACATTCAGCGGAACATGAGGCGCATTCGGGGTGATAAAGCAACAGAACGGCTCCGCTTTGTGTGTCTCGATAAATTTCAGTGCCACGCCGAAAAAAACATCAGTGCAGTATCCCTCAAACGCTTTGGGTTTGCCGTTCACCAGATAAGTGTCATTGAAATAGTCGTTGCCCCAGAAATCGGAAACTTGTGTAAGACCCCCGCCACGGTGATAAACGGTCTGCTCAAAGCCGCGATCCTGCGGACGGTAGGGATAGTCATCGCCCAGATGCCACTTGCCGAAGAGTCCGGTACGGTAGCCGTGTTCGCGTAGAATTTCCGGGAGCGTGCGGGCATCGTGCCGCAGCAGCGAGGCTCCGCCGATCGTATGCCAGACGCCGGCACTGTTGCAGTTCAACCCGGTCAGTAAACCGGCACGGGTCGGTGCGCAAGTGGTTCCCGAATGAAACTGAGTTAATCTTGCGGCCCGGGCGTGAAATGCGTCGATGGCTGGCGTTTTGATGATCGGGTTGCCGTGACATCCCAGATCGCCGTAGCCTTGGTCATCGGTCAGAACAAATATAATATTGGGTCGTTGTGCAGGGGGCATGACAGGTGTCTCCATGTTTATCTCCGTTTCAGATGCGATTCAGCCGGATTTGTTTCAGTTTGAGTTCAGGCAGCTTTTCGTCCAGCAGGCGGAAAGCGGCGCGGTAAAGTCCGGATTCGTTCAGTTGCACTTCGCCCAGCCGGATGGTTCCGGTCTGAGCATTCAGTTCACCGCTGATCTTCGCCGGGGTTCCTGCGGTTTTCGGTTCGCAGGCAAATTCAAACCGGTCGCAACTATTTGTCGGCGGACAGACGCATTCGAGTTCAACCATGAACCATCCGGGACGGTTGATGACGATTTGCCAGCGGACGCGCGAGGAGGATTCATGAAACCCCGAGGTGCTGTTTTCTGCTTCACTGTAACAGAGTCCCGGCCCGTGCGGATTGCAATCCCGCGCGGTCAGTGTAATGAGGTCGCGAGGGGCGGCCCAGTGCCGGTCGGGCCGCACGCGGGCTTCTTCTTCGGTCAGCTGGACAGCAAGCACGCTGTGAAAGCGGTCAGGCTGTTTTTCCGGCAGCCCGCTGATTTCGACCTGGTCGTCATGCTGGATAAAAGGCAATGCGGTTCCGGGCTCATCCAGTTTCCAGACGCTGGAAACCGGGGTTTCCAATCCTTGAAACGAAAAGGTTTTTCCAGGCCATTCGAGCAGATGAAAATAGAGCCGTCCCGGTTTCCGGGTGCAGCGCCAGCTGTCATCGCCGACCGTGAACGGACTATGTTCCGTTCCGTAGATGGATTCTCCGTTGATCTTCAGCCAGGCTCCGACTTCCCGCAGAGCGGCAGCGGATTCCGGCGGAACTGAACCGTCAGCACGCGGGCCGATGTTGAGCAGGTAACAGCCGCCTTTGCTGACGATATCGGTCAGACGGTAGAGCAGATTCCCGGCGCTTTTCCAGTTGCGGTCGTTTTTCTTATAGCCCCAGGTGTCGTTGAGTGTGGCCGGAACTTCCCACAACTGAGGATACACATTACTGGGGACTTCGTTGTCGCCCATCTGTTCGTAATCCCCGAGCCCGTGGCCGAGCCGTCCGTTGGTCAGACAGTTCGGCTGGAGCCGGTGAACCAGATCTATCAGTTCCTGCGCATCGGTTCGGGTCACGCTGACGGGGGTGTCGAACCAGATCAATGAAATCTCTCCGTACCTGATCAGCAGTTCATGTACCTGCGGCAGTGCTTTTTTATGCAGATAGCGGGAGAAGTTGCGGCCTTCGGACGGGAAATCCCAGTCGTTGCCGGACGCATCGGGCTCGTTCCAATCTTGATCATGCGAATAGTAGAATCCGAATCGAAGACCCCGATCACGGCACGCGGCGGCCAGTTCCGGCATCGGGTCGCGTCCGAACGGAGTGGTCTGAACGCAGTTGTAACGGTCAGCGGCGGAGTCGAACAGTGCGAATCCGTCATGGTGCTTGGCGGTGATGACGAAATACTTCATGCCGGCTTCTGCCGCCAGCGCGGGCCACTCCTGCGGATCGAATTTCTCCGCGCAAAAGTCCCCGGTCAACCTGCGGTATTCTTCTGCCGGAATTTTTTTCCAGCGCATGATCCACTCGCCGACAAAGGCGACCTCTTCTCCTTGCCACTGTCCGGCTAAAATGGAGTAGAGCCCCCAGTGAACGAACATGCCGAATTTATCGCGCCGCAACCATTCCGTGCGGGCGGCATCAACCGAACCGTAAACCGATCCGGTGGCGACATAGAGGGCATCCGTGGTGTTGACACTCATTTCCAGTCAATCCGGGCTTCTTCTGTTCCGAGATTTACCCAGACCGTTGCATGTTCAAAGTCGCGGGTAAGAATCAATCCTTCCTGTTCAGCTGCTCTAAGGGGCGCGCCAAGCGGTTTGTCGTATTCAGGGAGGTGATAGAGCGGAAGGCAGGAACGGCGGTAGCCAAAACTGAAGTTGAAATAGCAGTTTTTTTCAGCCGCAATCAGGAAGAGTGCCAGCGGAAAAGTTATTTCATCACGGAGTATCGCCTGCTTTTCTTCAACGGATAATTTCAGGAATTCAGGATCGGTAAACATTGCGGTCTTCGGCCAGGCCTTTACCACTACGATTTTATTCATGGCGGCGGCTTTGCGGATCAATTCAATGTCTTTCAGCACATGACTGATGATCAGCTTGCCGTCTGGTGTACGGGAGGAATGTGTAAGAAAATGCTCCACACAGGCGCCGTCGCATTCGTTGAGGTAGGTGATCCCGCCGTGTTCCCACATGCCGGGTCGCAGATCACCGCGCAACCCGTTGTAAAACAGAAGTTTACCGTCGCCGATTTTCTGCTTGGTCAGGGCGAGCATTTCATGCATACCGCTGACCGCTTTTTCAAAATCGCCGGGATTCATGGACTTGTCGAAAACATTTCGTTTATTGAGTTCAATTTTACAGACGGCATCGGCCCAAACCCCATCGACATAGGAGTTGCTGACAGCTTTGGCCACCTGTTCCGACCACCATTCGCGTAACTTCGGATTGGTAACGTCGTAGCGTAGAACGTCATCGCGCACGACGACCGCATTGCCGGTTTTTTTATCGACCATTTTAAAATCCGGATGTTTTTCGAATTCACGAAATGCGGCGTAGTGATCGAATGCCAGAGTAGAATTGAAATAATAGAACACCTTCATTTGAGGATTGAGCTCTTTGACAACTTTGATTGATGCCAGAATTTTTTCCTCCGCAAACTGGTTTTCCCGTGCCGGGCCGCTTGGAATCCAGAAAAGGAAGGCGATCGGGAAGTTGCTGGCAATGTAGCGGGCTTCCTCATCGGTGACAATGGTGTCGTTGACGGAAAGAAAAGTCCAACGAGGGATTTTATCCCAGCTGAACGCCGGCATGACCCGGACAGATTTTTGTTCGTCAGCCTGTGCGGAGTTTGAGGCGGAGCCTATGGATATAAAAACCGCCGCAAGAAGAGCCCGTGTCGTTTTTACAATGCTGTAATTCATGGAATTCCTTTTTGAATCACTCCACAACAAGGATAGGTGTTTCCGTCCGGGACTCCCATAGACAAGCCTTGGAATTAAATAGACAGATGTTGTTTAAGGGAGTGCCTCGCGCTGTTTTTTGCGGTATTCGGTCGGGGAGAGCCCGGTGTTTTTTTTAAAAAACCTCGAAAAATAGTACACATCGGGGAAGCCCGATTTTTCGGCGATTTCCTCGATCAGCAGATGCGGCTGTGACAGATACGGCGCAATGAACTGGATCCGGCGATGGTTGATGAACGCCTGCGGAGAGCAGTTGAGTGTTTTTTTAAACAGGGTGGAAAAATAAGTTCTCTCCAGTCCGCATAACACGGCCAGCTCTTCCACCCGGATCGCTTCGTTAATGTGCTCGTCAATAAACCGGACGGCTTTTTTGAGCCGTTCGAAATCTTTGCCGTATTCCCGTTCGGCCGCGGAGCGGATAAAACAGGCCAGCAGGCTCAGCAGCTGTCCATGCGCGCTGAGCAGTGCGCCGGGGTGTCTGCTTTTGATAAACCGGGCATGTTCTTCCCGGATGTTCCTCAGCCGGGCTTCGATATCGGGAATTTTTTCTTCCGGCAGTTCGTTTTTGAACTCAAAGCAGCGGTTGATGCTGATGCTGTTGATTAACGCGCACCTGAAATGGAGCCAGTGCAAAGACAGTCCGTCTTCTGTGCCGAACGACTGCACGGTGCCGCCCGGCAGAAAGTAAATTTTCCCCGGCGCGAGGCGGAAGTTCTGGTGATCCATCCGGAGCATCCCGGAACCCTTGGCGACCCAGTAAAGCTTTGAGTCCAGAACGAGCCGGTTGCTGGCTTTCCATTCTGGTGTCAGATTTCTCACCCCGTACCGTTCAATGTGCAGGTGCAGGGTCGTTAGCGGGTGATCGGCCAGAAAAGGTTTGTCCAATTCTTTCTCACGTTTGTCCATGTTATCAATCCTCTGTTTCGTGGATTATATGCATATTTTACAGCGGATCCCGGATCGGTGTCGAATGGCAAAAACAAACAAATGTAAAATCAGAGGATCCCGGTTTTGTGCGGCGCTGAAAGCCGGCGGACGGATTCTCGAACTGCCGGAACAGTATGTCTGGTGCTGTGCGCCGGTGTACGATGATGACCTTCTCCGTCAGATGTAGGTCTTGTACGGTTCTCGACTCATGGGACTCTCCTTCCGGAACACTTTGGTTCCTTTCTGAGTGTCCGTCAAACTGGGGTTGCTTCACCCATTAGAGGTTCCGGTCAAATACAAAAATTCTCTCCGTTCCGCTGAGTAAGCGGCTGCCTTTTGCTCCTTGTTTTGATCGGGATCAACCGTTGCCTCAACCTTTACGCGGGTTTCTTCTGCGGTTGTTTCAGTCACCCATCCACAACATTTGACAATATTTTCAGATCCGGCATTTAACTTTCAATCCGTTTGTGCTTCCTGTATTTAGGTTGCCGCGCCTGAACCGCAGCTGAGGAAGAGGGTATCACATATGTTAACTAAAAACGGGTTGTGTTTATCAGGCGTAAGCCTCGCTCTGGCATTTCTGTCTGAATTTTCTTTTGCAGAAACCCTGCCTTATAAAAACGATCAGTTGCCAATAGATATTCGGGTGGAAGATCTGCTCGGCCGGATGACGATGGAAGAAAAAATCGGCCAGATGAATATGGTTTTCTGTACGGAGATATTGAATAAAGAGCGAACCGGGCTTGTGCCCGGTACAATAGAAAAACTTTTCGGAGAACAAAAACGGGGAGCTGTAAAAAATCTCGGTAATGCCGGTTACACGCTTACTCTGGCACCGTCAAAAGTTGCCGAAATGGCCAATGAAATACAGAAATACGCTATAGAAAATACCCGGCTGGGCATCCCGGTTCTCGTCGTTGAAAACAGTATCCACGGGTATAATGCTGCAGGGGCGACTGTTTTTCCTCAGTCGATCGGTATGGCCAGCTCCTGGGATACCCAGCTGATGGAAGAGGTCGGTTCTGCTGTGGCAAAGGAGGCAAAATCCTGTGGAGTTCACCAGGTTTACGGTCCATTGTTCGACGTATCAAGAGATCCCCGCTGGGGGCGTATCGAAGAAACGTATGGTGAGGATCCTTATCTCGTTTCGCGATTAGGTGTGGCGATGGTAAATGGGTTGCAAGGTAAAGAGTTCGCCGCAACCAGCTCTGTAATCGCCACTGTTTTGCACTTCGTCGCCTATGGTGATTCGACAGGAGGGCTGAACACGAGCCCGGTGGACATCTCGGAACGGACGCTCATGGAAGTTTTCCTCGCCCCGTTTGAAGCAGCTGTTGCAGAAGCTAAAGCTCGCTCGATAATGCCTGCGCTTAATGAGATAAACGGCACCCCGTGTCATTGCGACAAGCGGCTGCTTACCGGTATTTTAAAGGAAAAATGGGGGTTCACGGGTTATGTGGTTTCGGATAATTCTGGAATTCAGCGGATATGTAATCAGCATCACGTAGCAGCCGACTCCAAAGAAGCTGTCAAACTGGCTATAGGCAGCGGGGTCGATATGAACCTGTATCCCACCGCTAATTTTCAGGAAACGCTGCTTGAGTTGGTTCAGGAAGGACAAATATGTCAGGCAAGAATCAATGATGCCGCCGGCCGTATTCTGAGGATTAAATTTCTGCTGGGGTTGTTCGACGGTAAAAATATTTACACTCCTCCTGAAATGGCTGAACGGATATGCGATTCAGACGAACATCGCCAATTGGCATTAAAAGCCGCTCATAAATCGGTTGTTTTGTTGAAGAACCAGAACAATTTGCTTCCTTTGAATAAAGAGAACATTAAAACCATAGCTGTAATCGGTCCAAATGCAGATAAATTAAGAACCGGGGACTACAGCGGAAAGTCCCGTCACGGGGTAACCGTTCTGGAGGGAATCAAAAACACGGCCGGGTCAAAAACAAGGGTTCTTTTTGCGGAAGGCTGTTCATTGACAGGCACTTCAACAGAAGGGTTTCCGGCGGCGATACAAGCCGCTCAACAAGCGGATGTCGCCATTCTTGTTCTTGGAGAAAACAGTGAGCTCAAACCTTTTCAGCAAGTAAAAGATGCAATAGAAAAAGGTGAGATTACTTGTGGCGAAAATGTCGACAGGGCTGATTTGAATCTTACCGGAATGCAGGAACAGCTGGTAAAAGCAGTTTATGAGACAGGCGCGCCTGTCGTAGCCGTGCTTTTGAACGGACGTCCTTTAAGTATCACCTGGATAGCCGAAAATGTTCCGGCCGTTCTCGAAGGATGGTATCCGGGAGAAGAAGGCGGCACTGCGATAGCAGACATAATTTTTGGTAATTGCAATCCCGGCGGAAAGCTGCCTGTCTGCTTTCCCAGACAGGCAGGTCAGCCTCCGGTTTATTATAAGCACGTACTAAAACCGCAAGGGTACGCGTTTGCCAGTACAGAGCCTTTATATCCCTTTGGATATGGATTGAGCTATGCGGTTTTCAGGTACAGTGATCTTCGCATTTCACCTTCTAAAATCGAGCCTGCCGGTAATGTTGAAGTGAGCGTAACGGTCAGCAACATCTCGGAAAGAACCGGCGATGAAATAGTGCAGCTATATGTAACTGATATGATAAGCAGTGTCACCACGCCGGTGAAAAAACTGCAAGGGTTCGCAAGGATAACCCTTGAACCGCAAGAGGAAAAACGGGTTAAGTTTTCTCTCGGGCCAAAGAATCTGGCGCTTCTGAACCAGAATCTTGAAAGCGCAGTTGAATCAGGCGTTTTCAAGATTATGGTCGGCGATTTGACCGCCGAGTTGCAGGTAACCGATTAAACGGGGGACCCCCCATCCGCCGTTTTGTTTGCAGCGAGTAATTATGAAAGAAACATCAATAGACCGTTTGATTGAAATTATGCGCCGTCTGCGCGCCCCGGACGGCTGTCCGTGGGATCGCGAGCAGACGCTGGATTCGCTGAAATCCAATCTTGTTGAAGAAACCTACGAAGTGATTGACGCCATCGAAAGCGGCGACCGCGCTGAACTGCGCGGCGAGCTGGGCGATCTGCTGCTTCAGGTCGTTTTTCAGGCGCAGATCTGCGAGGAGGCGGGCGAATTCAATTTTAACGATGTGGTGAACGGAATTGCCGACAAGCTGGTGCGGCGCCATCCGCACGTTTTCGGCGATGTGCAGGCCGATACCTCCGGCGAAGTGCTGCGTAACTGGGAAAAAATTAAGAAAACCGAAAAGGATACGGGAAAGCCGCGTTCGCTGGTGGAAGGTATCCCGCGCCATCTACCTGCGCTGGCTAAAGCCAATCTGGTGCAGAAGCGCGTTGCGCGCGCCGGGTTTGAATGGGATGAGATCGGCGGGGTGATTGCGAAGCTCGAAGAGGAGCTGGCCGAAGTGAAAGAGGCTATGGCGCAGAAGGATGCCGCCGCTATTCGCGAGGAACTCGGCGATCTGCTTTTTTCAACCGTGAATCTCAGCCGCTATCTCGGTCACGAGTCCGAGGATCTGCTCAACGAAAACATCGGCAAATTCATGCGCCGTTTCCAATGCATGGAAGACCGTCTTCACGCCGAAGGCCGCGAGATGGAGAAGTGTTCACTTGAAGAGCTTGATGCCGTTTGGCGCGCGGCAAAAGAAGATGAAAGAAAAAAACGCAACAAACAAAAATTGTAATCCGCATTAAATCTGGCAGTATGCCGCGCATGAGCGACACAAACCCGAAAACGAAAACCGCGAAGAAAAAAATTCTGATTGTTGATGATCATGCATTTATCCGGCAGGGTCTGCGCGATTTTATTGAGCGCGAGGAGGATCTTTCCATTTGCGGCGAAGCAGCCGGTCGTGCGGAAGCTTTACAGCTTTGTGCAGAAGCGGATCCTGATCTTGTTCTGATCGATTTGTCGCTGGGCGGGGATTCGGGACTTGATCTGGTCAAAGATATCGCCGTACAGCTTCCCGACATTAAAACTCTGGTACTCTCTATGCAGGATGAAATACTCTATGCCGAGCGGGTTCTGCGTGCCGGTGCCGCCGGCTATGTCAGCAAAAGCGCCCACCCCGAACGGTTGGTCGAGGCAGTTCATTGTGTACTGGACGGTGGTGTCTATGCCAGTGAAGCCGTCATACAGCGAATCATGAAAACCGTCCGGAGGGTTGACCCCGGCGGCGATATGATTTCCTGTCTTAGTGATCGTGAACTGGCCGTTTTCGAACAGATCGGGAACGGACTTAGCACGGCAGATATCGCCAAGGCCATGAACCTGAGCGTCAAAACAATCGAAACTTATCGCTTGCGCATCAAGAACAAGCTCAACTTGCACACCTCAACCGAAATGGTGCAACGGGCTGTTCAGTGGATTCTTGATAAAAAGGGATGATTCTCCTGTCTGGTGTCGTGCAGTCTCTTCCCTTACAAAAGCTTCAGCACCCATCCTGACACGCAGTATCCATGAAAATATAGTAAGCTCATTGCCGTTTAACAGAGTTGGGAGAAATAATACAATTGAAGGCACTCTGGTTCTGGGTTTCGGTTTTTGCCGCCGCACTGACAATTTTTACCGGATTATGCTGGCTGGACATACGCCCGGAACCGACACTCTACAGCGCCACTGCTGATGGAAATATCAAGCAGGTCAAGCACCAGCTGGATACCGGTGTCGACGTTAATGCACTTGATAAAGACCGCCTTTCGCCGCTGATGTATGCTGTGCAGGCGGGACAGCTGATGACCATGGAACTACTGCTGACTGCAGGGGCTGATGTTAATTTGGCCGGGCAGAAAAGCAACGTAGCGCTGCATCTTGCTGCGCTGCAGAGCGATCCCAGACTGACTGAACGGCTGATCTCCGCCGGCGCTGCACTGGACAGACTCAATGCGGAAGGCGCTTCACCGCTTTGCCTCGCCGTGCAGGCCAACCATTCCGCTGCCGAGGTGTTGATTAAAGCCGGAGCATCTACCGGGACGGACACCTGCCAGAACGGTAACCATCTTTTCGAAGCGGCTCAATCCGGGTATCTGACGATACTTCGTGTTTTGCTTGAACACGGAAGCGATGTGAATGCTCAGTCAAAAAACGGCGCAACCGCCCTGCATTACGCCGTGAACAGAGGACGTACAGAAGCCGTTAATCTGCTGCTCGATCACGGTGCGAAGGTCGATGTGCAAGACCGCAACGGCTGGACCCCTCTGTATCATGCTGTACGCGGCAATCAGAGCGACGTGGTTACGGTGCTTCTGGATCATAAGGCCGGACTTGAAATCCGTGACACCGAAGGGCGCACGCCGTTGCTGCTGGCCGCACAGGATGGCCAGAGTGATCTCTTTGAAAAACTCGCGCGCAACGGCGCGGATATTGATGCCAAGTCATCTTCCGGACAGACGGCCCTTGATCTGGCCAGTGCCAATCGGCATCTTGGAATAGCAGCGTTTCTGGCTGATTATCGCCGCGAACTCAAGGTTCGCCGCCAGAACTCCGCTGCACAGTTTTAACCTGTCCTGCGGGCGGAATGCGTTTGACCTCACATTTGAAACTTCGCACAATCCCCGTCCGATGACACAGGAAAACACTACCGTAACCGAACATCGCATCTTTCAGGGCGACTACCGCCTGCTCAGACTTTCCGCCCCCGCCATCGGCCCGCTTGTACAGCCGGGGCAGTTTGTTCACTTGCGTGTACCGCGTTTGGCTGATGCCGTCTTGCGCCGTCCCTTCAGTGTCTTTAAAGCGGACGCCCAAGGACTCTCCATTCTTTATAAATCCATCGGTAAAGGTACCGCCGCCCTGTGCTCTGTGCGCGAAGGTGAAGAAATCAATCTGGTCGGCCCGCTTGGCAACGGGTTCCCGCTGATAAAAAAAAGCACAACAATGCCGGTGCTGGTCGCTGGCGGCTACGGCAACGCCGCGCTCTACCTGCTGGCCGCCCGGCTGCCCGTCAAAGGCATCGCCTTTTTCGGCGGACGCAGTGCGATTGATATTCTCTGTGTTGATGAATTCAAGGCGCTCGGCTGGGATGTGCGCGTTACCACCGACGACGGTTCACTAGGGCAGAATGGTCTTGTCACCGCCGCGCTTGATCTGTGGATGGAAGAGCGGGGAGCAGGGAGCAGGGAGCGGGGAGCGGGGAGCGGTGGAGGCTCGGCCTCTCTGGAACTTTTCGCCTGCGGTCCCAATGCTATGCTCAAAGCGGTCGGCGAACGCGCCATCCGGCACGGTCTGACGGCCTGGCTCTCCATGGATCGCAACATGGCCTGCGGCGTCGGTGCCTGCCTCACCTGCGTCATCAAACGCAAAACTGCCGAAGGCTGGGAGTGGGCGCGCTGCTGCAAAGACGGCCCTGTATTTGAATCACGGGAGATTCTCTGGGAGCAGTAGCGGGGAGCCGGGGGCGGGGAGCAACTGAGGAAACTATGGCGCAGTTTAGATTTCGGAATCTTGAGATATGGAAGCGGGCCATTGAGATCGCCGACTATTTGCTCGATATTGCCAGTGAAATGGATGCGCGGAAGTTTTATCGTTTTTCGGATCAGTTAAGAGGTGCGGCACTCAGTATTTCAAATAATATTGCCGAAGGCGCGGGATCGGCATCGAAAAAAGAATTTGCACAGTTTTTAAATTTTGCCAAACGTTCATGTTTTGAAAATGCCAATATGCTGATCCTTTTTGCCAGAAAAGGGCTGATCAGTGAGGGTTCTCGGGATCAGCAACTCGTTGCGCTTGAAGAGGAAAGTAAAATGATTGAGGCGTTCAGAAAGAGTCTATTAGGGGGCGGTGGCCCGTGAAGAAAGCGAACTCCCCGTTCCCCGCTCCCCGCTCCCGGCCCGAACAGCCGGATATGGCTGTTCGTATCGGTTCGCTGACCATGAAGAACCCGGTGACGGTCGCCTCCGGCACCTTCGGCTACGGCCCGGAATACGCCGATCTGATTGATCTCGACCGGCTCGGCGCGATTACGGTCAAAGGTATCTGCACCGAACCGCATATTGGCAATTCCACGCCGCGCACGTTTGAAACGTCCGGCGGTATGCTTAACGCCATCGGTCTGCCCGGTCCCGGCGCGCAAGGCTTTATCAAAAAATATCTGCCGTTCTTCGAAAATTACCGCGTGCCGCTTATTGTCAATATCTGGGGCAGAACTGTTGAAGACTACGGCCGCGTCGCGGAGATTTTTAATGAGCAGGCGCGAATCAGTGCACTGGAGGTCAACGTATCCTGTCCGAATGTCAAAGAGGGCGGGGCTCTCTACGGAACGGACTGTAATCTTTTCCGCACCGTTGTTGATGCGGTCCGTGTCCGGACTCAGAAACCGCTCATCATCAAGCTCGCGCCGAATGTGGCGGACATCAAGGTATTTGCCCGTGCCGCTGAAGAGTGCGGTGCCGATGCGGTCTCGATCATGAATTCCTATCCGGCCATGGCGATCAACATCGAGACGCGCAAGCCGCAGCTCGCCAACCGTACCGGTGGACTTTCCGGCCCGGCGATCAAGCCGATCGCTATCAAACTGGTATGGGAAGCCGCCAAGGCAATCAAAATTCCAATCATTGGAATGGGCGGAATCTGCAGCTCCGAAGACGCGCTTGAATTTATCATCGCCGGCGCTTCAGCGGTTGCCGTCGGCACCGCCAGCTTCACCGATCCCTCTACTGCCGTGCGCGTAATCGAAGGAATGGAAAAGTGGATGGCCGCCAAAGGCCTCGGTTCGGTCGCGGAACTTAAGGGAACGGTTCGGGTATGATGCGCCGCCTTACCGTCTATGTGCTGATCGTACTGCTCGCTTTTTCTGTGATTGGCTGGATCGTTTACGTGTCGCCCTCGGCACTGCGGACGCTCCAGCCGGTTCCGGCTCATGCTCAGATTGTTTACCGCAGCGCGACGCCCGGCTGGTTTCTCTCATTTTTTCCAAACCTTGGAAGAAACAGTACCGGCGTTTCCGGACTTTGGTGTCTGCCGTCGGCAGGCCAAATATTGAAAAAGAGTCCGCTAACCGTGGCTTCTGTATCGCTTGGCGGACGCGACCGTCGCGATGCCTGGATTGCCGTCAGTGCTGTCGGTTCGCGCGCTTTACTGCTTCGCTGGCAGCTTGCGCTTTTCCCGCCTGAAGGAATAAAGCCGACACGTTCTTACGGTGCATGGCCGATCTGGCAGTACAGCGATCCGGCGCTTCCTTCGTGGATGCGGATCCGCTTCGCGCTCACCGAAGGATTGCTGATTTGTTCGATCTCCGATGACAGTCATGATATCTTTTACCTGCTTGATACATTTGATGGACGCCGCCCTTCGGCGGAACGAAAGGAACCCTGATGAAAACAAAAGCCGGTCTCTTTTTTATGAGCGCACTGCTGTTGCTCTCAGCCGCCTGCAAGACCACGGAAACCAAACCGGTTTCGTGGAAGGAGCGGTCGGCCTATTTCGCCAAAGTGCGTGACCCGCGCATTTACGGTTTCAGTATTTATCAGACGCCCGGCGGAGTGGAATATCGCGGCGGCACAAGGGTGCACCCTAATCAGGGCGCGGCGCTGCTGATGAAGGCCGACAAGCCGCTTCGTCCGGTGGTGGTGATGAAGGGGAATTTAGGACTGGAGACGCTGATGTTGCTGGATTTCAGCACGTCGGCCAGCTGGTTTGATTTTAATTTGGCGCAAAAGCTCGGCACGCTGCCGGTCAGTGAGCGCACGGCTCAGGTGGTTAATCGTCCCGGCGAGGAGATTGCCGGCTGCATCTCCATGGTTCCGTCAATTCATTTTGAGCAGCTCTCTATTGAATTTGTGCCGGTTTATGTGCGCCTGGCGACCGGGTTTCTCGGCCCGTTGGCGCGCGGTATAGAAAAACCTGAAATCAAAGGTGTACTGGGCTGGGATGTGCTCCAGAAAATCGAACAGATTCAGCTGGATTATTCCACTGGCAAAATTCTTCTTTCAACTGCCAAAACCGGTTACGCGCCGGATCCTGCAACACTCATCGCGAAGATTCCGCTCGTTAAACACGCCGGAGCCTGTGCGGTGCGCGGCATGGTCGCAGGCAAAGAGAGCCTTATTCTCATTGATCCGGCAGGCGATTTTGAGTTTGCAACGGATGGTGCGGCGGCGGTCTCTTCCGTTGCGCTGGCGGATGATCTGCTTTTTACCGCTCCTGCCGTTGCTGATTCATCCGGCGGAACACGCATCGGCGCACGCCTGCTGCGGAATTACAGGGTGACCGTCTGCCCGCAGGCCGGAGAGGTCTATTTTGAGAAGCCGGATCCCGGCGAAGGCAAATAGCCGGAATCGGTTTTTTCTGCAGACGTACCGAGCAGTTCCCGGACGGCTTTAAGCAGAGCAGCCAGTGAAACCGGTTTTTCGAAAGTCCGGCAGGCTCCGAATTTTTTGGCGTGCGGCAGAAAGTTTATCGGCATGCCGCGCATTCCTCCGGAAATCGCGATGACCGGCAGTCCGGGGCAGGTATTGTTGATATTGCGGACGACTTCCAATCCGTCCATTTCAGGCATCATGATATCGGTAATGATAAGATCAGGTTTTTTCTGCTTCATCAGGAGCATGCCTTCGCGACCGTCGGAAGCTGATGAAATGCTGTAACCCGCACCTTCCAAAAACTGTTTAAACAGCCGCTGTATTGAGAGGTCGTCATCAATGATTAAAATATGTGACATATAGCCGGTTCCTCATTTACTTGCTTTCTCCAGAGCGTCGTAAACCGCCGCGAGCAGGGTGGTGATGGTGAAAGGTTTTTGCAGGAAGTGATAGCCCTTGCTTTCAAGATTGCTCCAGCGTTCACGCTGATCTCTATAGCCGCTGTACAGCAGAACCGGCAGTGCCGGAGTTTTTTTGCGGATTTCATCGGCCAGTTCGATGCCGTTGCGATCCGGCAGAACAATGTCGCTGAAAAGCAGGTCGAACCGGCTCTTTTCGCCCTCGAACGTCTGCAGAGCCTCAGTATATGTTGCGGCGGCAAAAGTCGAATAGCCGGCATCCTGCAGAATACGGGCGACCAGATTGCACATGTCGGAATCATCTTCAACCAGCAGAATCCTTCCGTTGCGTTCACCAGAGACGGGAGGTTCCCCGGCCGGCCGGGCGGGGTCTGATCCGGCGGCCGGGAAGTACACTTTGACGGTGGTGCCGGAACCTTCTTCGCTGTACACATTGATCCACCCTTTGTGCTGTTTAACGATGCCGTAAATGACGGAGAGTCCCAGTCCGGTTCCCTTGCCCGGTTCTTTAGTGGTGAAGAACGGCTCGAAGAGATGATCTTTCACTTCCTGACTCATGCCGCACCCCGTGTCTGTCAATGCCAGACAGACAAATTCTCCGGGGTCGGATCCGGGAATAACAGCGGTATCCCGGACGTTCAACCGGATATTTTCGGTGCTGATGGTCAACCGTCCGCTTTGCGGCATGGCATCCCGGGCGTTGATGGCCAGATTCATGATGATCTGCGTCATCTGCCCCGGATCGGCATCAATCGGATTCAGGTTCTGTGCCAGATCAAATACGCAGATGATCTTATCGCCCAGCAGCAGATGGAGCAGTACGTCAGTGTCCCGGATGACGGTGTTGATATTGAACCGTTTCTTTTCAGAGTACTGTTTACGGCTGAACGCCAGCAGCTGGCGGGTCAGATCGGCTGCCCGGGCTGCTGCCTTTTTGATTTCAGACACATTATTGTACTCCGGTGTTTCCGCCTTCAGCCGGTCCAGCAGAAGTTCGCTGAATCCGAGAATGGCCTGCAGGATGTTGTTAAAGTCATGCGCTATACCGCCCGCCAGCTGACCGACGGCCTGCATCTTCTCGGATTGACGGAACTGCTCCTCTTTATTCAGCTCGTTAGTAATATCCCGCTTGACGGCTACATAGTTCACGATGGCGCCGTTCGGGTTGCATACCGGCGAAATGGAGGCCTTTTCGATGTAGAGAATGCCGTTTTTGCGTTTATTGATTAACTGTCCCGTCCAGGTCTGTCCGGCAGTGATGGTCTGCCAGAGATTGCGGTGAAAAGCTTCGTCGTGCCTGCCGCTTTTGAGCAGGTTGCTGGATTTTCCGGCGGTTTCTTCCTGCAGATAACCCGTAATAAATTCGAAGGCCGGGTTGACATACTGAATGATTCCCTGTGCATCCGTGACAACCACCGCCTCTGCCGTCTGATTGATCGCCGTTGACAGCCGCAGGAGTTTTTCTTCAGCTTGTTGACGTTCGGCGATGAACCGGGCCTGCTGGATGTTCTGGTAGGCGGAGACGGAGAGCTGGTTGGCCAGTGTAAACAGGGTCTGTGCAATCTGTTTAAAGTGCTCGCCGGACATACAGGGAAGTTTCCGGAAAGCCTCCAGATAGGTCTGTTCATCCGCGCCGATTTCCCGGGCATATTGGAGCGCCTGTTCTTCCGTATGGGTCTCATCACGAACCTGACCGATCATCCAGTCAGCAATGTGCCGGTCTCCGATCATAATGTTTACACATCCATCCCATAGTCCGGCGCTCAGGCAGCGGTGCGTAATCGGACCTTTTGGATCGACGACCTGTCTGAGCGCCGCATTGGATCTGTTGCAGTTTGCGCAGCCCTTTTCAGTATTACGGATGATCTGTCCGCAAAGGGTAGAGCTGTTACTGCTCGTGGTAATGTCTGTTCCGTCCAGATTGGAAATAACGGAAGTTACGCCGGTGGCGGCGGAAAATTCATCCTGTATGCGCTGAAATTCGGCGAGATCAAATAATTCTTCAACGGTGATGTTTGCAGACTGATCTAACGGACGGGTGAGCGCCACAATCCGGTTCTCGAGTGCGGTCTGCATCTGTTTGCGTTCGGTGATATCGTGCGAGAACGTACAGGTATATTCTTTGTCGCCGAAGCGGATGAGGTTGGAGTAAATCTCAACAGGGAAAATACGGCCATCTTTGGTTTTATGGCAGGATTCAAAGACCTTGGAGACTGTTTTTCTCCGGTTCTCCCAGTACGCCGACCAGGTTCCGGCAGGTAAGTTCGGGTCAATTTCAGAAATGGAAAGACCGATCAGTTCCTCCCGGGTGTAGCCGAGTTTTTCGCAGGCATTTATATTCGCATAGACAAACAGGCCGTCAGAGTCGATCCATAATGCTTCGGCGGAGGCATGGTCGAGCGCGAACTGGGTCATTTCGAGCCGTTGCTTGGCCAGCTCCAGTTCCTTTTCCCGGTTTCTACGTTCGGTGATGTCGGTGGCAATACCGTAATATCCAGTGACATGACCGTCTTTACCCGTAAAGGGAACCGCGCTTGAGGTGTGCCAGCGCCAGGTTCCGTCAATATGCTTTACGCGGTATTCGATGCCCGCCTGCCGTTGTCCCGTCTTGATCACTTTACTGAACCAGACCATGCACGCCGGAAGATCATCCGGATGGATGAATGGCTGGAAAGGCCGTCCTTCTATCTGATCCGCCGGATGCCCCAGCAGCACGGTCCAGGCAGGTGAAACGTAGTCAAGAATTCCATCTGTGCTCATCGTATAGATGATGTCGTGGGAGTTTTCGATAAGCAGGCGGAACTTTTCTTCGCTCTTGACCAGCTCCGTCTCTGCCTGACGACGGATTTTTATATCTTCCGTCAATTGCAAATTGAGGGCTTTCAGCCGCCGCGCGTTGTATTTGCTGACCAGCCGGTAGGCGAGCAGAAAAGGTACGCCCGCCAGAATAAAAAGAAGTGATACAAAAACTGTTTCACCGGTTTGCTGTTTCAACAGCCCGGAAATGCGTCCGATGTCATGATCAGCGGCCAGAATGTATGGAAGACCCTGTTTATTGCGCAGCGGAATGTAAACATGCCGGAAAGTGCCCCAGCGATCCGTGTAGGTATTGAAAACGGGGGCCCCGGATTCGACGGCCTTCCGGACATATTCCGCTGTTTCCGGATAGGGAGTGAAATAGCGGACTTCAGTTTGTTTCTGACGCTCTTCTTTAGAGGCACTGGAACTGGTGATATAGACGTTGCCGTTTGTATAAACGAGCGTGTAAAGATACGACAGATCCAGATCGTCGGCGATGCGGGTCAGTTGTTTGATATTCGCCCGGTCCTCCGCTTCGGAAATAGTGCCGGGCTGTACGGCACGGTCGAAAAAATCAGGCGCGATCAGGTGCGGAATGCTGCGGGCGGCCTTCAGCAGCTCGTGATCCAGTCCGGCTATAACCTTTTTTTCTTCATTGCGGGATATGCGCAGCGCATGTCCTGAAATGAGCGCCGCGTAGACTGTTATAGCCAGAAGGAGAATCAGGCCGGAACGGGTAAATAATTTAGAACCGAACATCGTTTTGGTTTCCTGCGTTTGAGAGCAGTCTATGCAGTTGCCCGGAAAAATCCCACAAAAAACCGGGCGGGAGTTCGCGGGAACCCCCTTGATTCAAAATCTCATGCCGTTAATTTGATTTTTAATTTAATATTTTGTCTGAAAGAGGCAGACAAGTTATGTTCCGGCTCTGGCAGGAGCACTTCCCGGTTCGGCGGCGGTGCAGCCGGCAGTGCAGCTGGATGTGAAGTAAACAGACA
The DNA here is from genome assembly GCA_903826865.1 of uncultured Verrucomicrobiota bacterium. Taxonomy (GTDB): domain Bacteria; phylum Verrucomicrobiota; class Kiritimatiellia; order Kiritimatiellales; family Tichowtungiaceae; genus Tichowtungia. Next base: position 2,552 of record CAIKGD010000070.1, on the reverse strand, counting down.
TACAGGGGAAGAAAAACATGAAAAAGCCTAATGGAATGATGATGGTGCTGTTGCTGTGTTGCGGGGTGGCGGGTTTTGCCGTCCGTGCCGGCGAACTGGAAAAAGGGTTTACAGCGCCCCCGGATTCGGCGAAGCCGCATACCTGGTGGCATTGGATGAACGGCAATGTCACGAAAGAAGGTATCACGGCCGACCTCGAAGCCATGCAGCGCGTCGGCATCGGCGGAGTGCAGATTTTCAACATCGGCCGCACCGGCAGTGACGCTGTAAAGGCGGTTCCCGCCGGGCCGGTCGAAATTCTTACGCCGGAATGGCGCGGGATGATGAAGTACGCGGCGACGGAGGCCGACCGGCTGGGTCTTGAACTTTGCATCCAGAACTGTCCGGGCTGGGCAACCAGCGGCGGCCCGTGGAATACGCCGGAAAATTCCATGCAGAAGCTGGTCACCAGCGAGGTTTTCGTCAGCGGGCCGCGGCATTTCTCGGAAGTGCTGCCGCAACCGCCGACGATGCTTGGTTGCTACCGCGACATCGAGGTGCTGGCCTTCCCGACCCCCGTCGGCGAAAACATGACCATGCAGGCCCTGTCGCCCAAGGTGACGGCCAGTGCACCTGATTTCAAAGGCCGGCTGCTTTTTGACGGCGATCTGGATAAGATGGTTACACTCCCGGAACCGGACAAGAATGCAGACCAGTTCATCCAGTTTGAATTTAAAGAGCCTGTCACGGCGCGATCCGTCCGGATTGACCGCGGAGCGAACGCTCTGGCGGGCACGGTTCAGGTTTCTGCGGACGGCCTGACGTTTCACGACATAGGGACTTTCTGTTTTGTAAACCCGCTTCCCCTCACCAGTCTGTCTGTTTCGCTGGAAAAAAATACGGTTTCGGCACGCTTTTACCGGATCGCTTTCAGTAAAAAAAGCCGGGCTGTTCAGATGGCGGAAATTTCATTCAGTCCCTGCCTGCGCATTGATGATGTGTCCTCGAAAAGCGGTATTAACAAGGGGTATCTGAACAAAACGCCGGTGCTGGGCGCATCTTCGGTCGCGCCCGGCCTTGCCGTGAATCACAGTGAAATCATAAATCTCCTCGACCGGATGAGACCGGACGGACGGCTCGATTGGGATGTGCCGGCCGGGCAGTGGACGATCCTGCGCATCGGGCATACGCCGACCGGGCGGGAGAATCAGCCCGCGCCCAAAGGCGGTCTGGGTCTGGAATGCGACAAGATGAGCGCGGAGGCGCTGGATATCCACTGGAACAGTTATGTGCAGAAAATTCTCGACGATTTCGGCCCGCTGGCCGGCAGGGGCAAAGTTTTAAACAGCGTGCTGCTGGACAGCTACGAGGCCCGCGAACAGAACTGGACGCCGAAGTTCCGGGAGGAATTCCTGAAACGGCGCGGCTACGATCCGCTGCCGTGGCTGGTCACGGTGAGCGGCCGCGTGGTGAACAGCCCTGAAGCTTCGGAACGGTTTTTGTGGGATATGCGGCGCACGATAGCGGATCTGATTGCCGACAACTGCTACGGACATTTCCAGAAACTCTGCCATCAGCGCGGACTCACGGCCTCGATCGAGCCGTACGCCGGACCGTTCGAGTCGCTGCTGTGCGGCAAGGCTGCGGATATTCCGATGGGCGAGTTCTGGGTCAACAACTATCCTATGATCCCTTTGAGCACGAAGCTCGCTTCGTCCGTCGGGCATATTTACGGAAAGCCGGTGATCGGCGCGGAAGCCTTTACTGCCGATCCCGGTAAAGTCCCCACCATCAGCCGCTGGCAGGACGATCCTTACTCGCTTAAGGCGCTCGGCGACTGGGCGTTCTGTCAAGGCATCAACCGCTTCATTTTTCACCGTTACGCGCTGCAGCCGTGGACCAACCGCTGGCCGGGCATGACGATGGATAAATACGGAGCGCACCTTGACCGCACCGTCACCTGGTGGGAGCAGGGGCGGGCGTGGATGGAATATCTTGCCCGCAGCCAGTTCATGCTTCAGCAGGGACGCTTCGTGGCGGACGCCGCCGCGTTCCGCGGCGAAAGTTCGCCTGCGCAATTCATTCAGATATATCCCGCACTGCCGCCGGGCTATGACTATGACAGCATCAATGCCGATGTATTGCTGAATGAGGCCGAAGTGCAGAACGGCGAGCTCGTGCTGAAAAGCGGCATGCGCTACCGGATGCTGTCTATATCCCAGCCGGACAGCTCTCTCCAGGAAGACCTCTTCGGGCAGACGCTGCCCCCGGCGGACAGTACCCGGACACCCCGCCCGGATGACCGCCAGTCTCCGTTGCAGTTGCTGTCCCAGCTGCATCGCACCATGACCCCGCAACTGCTGCGCAAGCTCCGCGATTTTGTCGCCGACGGCCTGACTCTTGTCGGTCCGCCACCGCTAAAATCACCGAGCCTCAACGGCTATCCGCAGTGCGACGCGGAGGTGCAGGCGCTGGTTGCCGAACTGTGGGGTGATTGTGACGGTAAAACGGTCACAGAGCATCGCCTCGGCAAGGGCAAAGTCGTCTGGGGACAGACGATGGCGCAGGTGATG
>CAIKGD010000069.1 GCA_903826865.1 uncultured Verrucomicrobiota bacterium | reverse complement strand
GTAAAATAACCTGTCGGCGCGGTCGGTGAGTGCACTTTCCAAGGAGTTTGGAACTTTTGCCATCGATTTTCCCAGACACTGGAAGCCTGAACCGCTACTTTTTCCAGCTCTTTGGAACCGAAAGCGTCGGGACGTATAGATTTTTTCCAAACAGTGGGAAAATTTGCGTTTATTCGCGTCCATTCGCGGTTAAAGTTTCGGGCATTGGAAAGTGGGAATAGTATGAATTTACAGGAACTCAATCAGATCAGAGAGACGGCGCTGGCGGAAGCCCGCGGCGCGGCGGATGCCGCCGCGCTCGAAGCTGTACGTATTAAATACCTTGGCCGCAACGGGCTGCTTCCCGACGTGATGGCGCAGCTCAAAGAGGTGCCGAACGAAGAGAAGCCCGCTTTCGGCAAAGGAGCGAACGCCCTCAAGAACGAACTGGCCGAACTGATTAAAGAACGGCAGGGCACACTGACTTCCGGCGCGAAATCCGGCGCGCCTTTCGATCCGACGCTGCCCGGCCTCTGGCCGGAAATCGGCTCGGAACACCCGATCAGTAAAGTGACCGCGCGCATTGTCGAAATTTTCCAGACGCTCGGGTTTACCGTTGCCGACGGGCCGGACATTGAAACGGTCTGGAACAACTTTGACGCGCTCAATACGCCTGCCGACCATCCGTCGCGTGACGAGCAGGACACGTTTTATCTGAACAGCGGCGACCTGCTGCGCTGCCACACCTCGCCGGTGCAGGTGCGCTACATGGAAAGCCATCAGCCGCCGATCCGTATCATCGCACCCGGACGCTGCTACCGCCGCGATACACCGGACGCCACGCACAGCGCCAACTTCCATCAGGTGGAAGGGCTCTTTGTAGCCGAAAAAGTTTCGATGGCCGATCTCAAAGGAACGCTGGCCTACTTCGCTAAACAGTTTCTTGGCGACGAAGTGAAAATCCGTTTCCGGCCGCACTTTTTCCCGTTCACCGAACCGAGCTTTGAAGTCGATTTCTTCTTCGAAGTCGGCGGCAAAAGCCGCTGGATCGAAATTCTCGGCGCGGGCATGGTCGATCCGAACGTTTTCCGCAAAGTTGGTTACGATCCGGACAAAGTCACCGGCTTCGCCTTTGGCATGGGCATTGAACGCCTCGCCATGATCATGTACGGCATCAAAGATATCCGCATGCTCTACGAAAACGACGTGCGGTTCCTTTCGCAGTTTTAGCGGGCATCCATGGGTAAAATTATTCCAATTGATACGCTGGGCGAGTGCAAAATTGATTCGCCGTTTCTGGCTCAGCAGCAGAATTTTTTTAATGACGATAACGGAGTGATTTACCGGGTGCATTCGCTGGATTACCCGGCCGGCTCCTCGGTGGATGAAATCGAATATTTTCAGCGGGCGGGGGCCCGCGAAAAGATTTATTTCAAGCCGGAGGATGTAACCGTCGGCGTGGTGACTTGCGGCGGGCTCTGTCCGGGACTTAATGACGTTATCCGTGCGGTGACTTTCTGTGCGATTGAAGGCTACGGCGTGAAGCGGGTTTTAGGTTTTCAGTACGGTTACGAAGGATTGGTTTCTAAATATTTCCATCCACCGGTCGAACTGGATACCGATAACACCGACGACATTCATGAAAAAGGCGGCACTATTCTGAAATCTTCGCGCGGCCCGCAGGATGTCAAGGAGATCGTCCGTTCGCTGCGTCATTACAAGGTGGACATCCTCATCACGGTCGGCGGCGATGGCACGTTGCGCGGCGCGCGATCCATTCAGGAGGAGATCGAAGCGCAAGGGATTCAGATTGCCGTTATCGGTGTGCCCAAGACGATTGATAATGATATCGGTCTGATTGAGCGGTCGTTCGGCTATGAAACGGCTGTGCAAGGAGCCTGGGGCGTAGTCAACTGCGCTCATGCAGAGGCTAAAGCCTACCGGCATGGCGTCGGGCTGGTTAAACTGATGGGGCGCGAGTCGGGCTGGATTGCCTCTTCGACCGCTACCTCTAACAGCAACGTCAATTTCTGCCTGATTCCGGAAGTGCCGTTTGATATTGACGGTTCGAACGGTTTTTTTGAACACCTTCGTCAGCGGCTGGAACGCAAAGACCACGCGGTGGTGGTGGTTGCCGAAGGTGCCGGACAGAATCTGTTTGCGCAGGCAGAAGCCAAAGATAAATCCGGCAATAAAAAGCTGGCCGACATTGGAACTTTCCTGCGCGACGAAATGTATCGCTGGTTTGCCGGAAAGAACTGCGAAATCAACATCAAATATTTTGATCCCAGTTATTTGATCCGCAGTACGCCGGCCAATGCCAATGATGCGGAATACTGTCTTTCTCTCGGGTACAATGCAATGCACGCTGCGATGGCCGGTAAAACCGGTATGGTGGTCGGCTTGCACAACAACCGTCTTGTGCATATGCCTTTCCCTATGATCGGCGCGCGCAAACTGGTTGATCCTCACGGATGGAACTGGCAGGCGGTCTTGCAGACGACGCATCAGCCCGCCCGCATGGTGAATGCATAATCAGCGCGACTGAAGAAAGCGGAACGCGTCGGGCAGGGCTTCGATGATATCGGTGGCAACCAAAGCAGACTGCGTACAATCATGCGCTGCGATATCTCCCGCGATGCCATGCAAATAAACCGCCGTCATCGCCGCATCAAATGTTTCCATTCCCTGTCCGAGCAGGCCTGTCAGCAGCCCCGCCAATACGTCGCCGGAACCGCCGGTGGCCATGCCGGGATTGCCGGTCAGATTGACCGCCAGCTTTTTGCCCTTTGCGGCAACTACGGTACCGGAGCCTTTTAAAATAATGGTCTGTCCGGTTTTGTAGGTGGCTTCTTTTGCCTGTGTCCAGCGTTCGGTGACAGGTCTGCCGAAGAGCCGTTCAAATTCGCCGGGGTGGGGCGTGAGAACCACGGGGCATTTGGCGGCGGCGATTTTTTCAGGTGCAACGCAGAGTGCGTCGGCGTCGAGCACCAATGGAACGCCGCAGGTTTCAAGCAGTGCTTCGACCAGCGCGAGGGTTTCATTTGAGCGGCCAAGACCGGGGCCGATCAAAACTGCGCTGCACTTGTTCCAATGCTTTGAAAAAAGCTTCGGAACGCTTCCTGAGTTTGAAAACGGATGAACCATTACTTCGGGCCCGGCGGCGAGCGCGATGATCGGATAAACCTCTTCGGGGGTCAGCACACTCACCAGCCCTGTGCCGGAGCGGACTGCCGCACGCGCAGCCATGGCAATGGCCCCGGTGAACCCTTTTGAACCGCCGATGAGCAGGACGTGACCGTACGTTCCTTTATGGCTGTCACGTTCGCGACGCGGTATAAAAAGATCGGAGCGGTCAATCAGCACCGCTTCTTCGCAACCTTCAGTGTCTTCAATAAATTCGAGCGGAATACCGATGTCAACGGTTTCAACAGTTCCGACGTATGGAAGCGCTTCGGGGCGGATGAGTCCGGTTTTCGGCAGGCCCATGGTGACGGTAAGGTCGGCTTTGACGGCAGGCCCGGCGGCGATACCGCTGTCTGCATCAATGCCGGACGGAATATCTATGGAAATCACAAAGGCGTGCTGCGCTTCGTTGTTGATCCATTCAATGAGCGGGCCCATGAAGCTGCGCGGCGCGCCTTTGGAGCCGGTACCGAGCAGTCCATCTACAATCAGGTCGGGCCACGTTTTCGGGGAAAGGTCGTTCGCGCTGCGAACTTCTTTGGGGATGATACCGGCGCGCGTCATTTTTTTGAGATGGAGTTGTGCATCGCCTTTGATGTGACTCTGCGATCCGCAGATCCAGACTTCGATATCGAGGTCGGTTTCAGAGAGTGACGTGGCGGCGGCGAAGACGTCGCCGCCATTGTTGCCGGTTCCGGCGATCAGCAGAATCGAATGTCCGCCGCGGCTGGCAAGTACATCGCCGGCGATATCGGCGACGCCCTGTCCGGCGCGGCGCATAAGCTCTTCGCCCGGCGTGCCGCTTTCAATGGTGCGCCGGTCGAGTTCGCGCATTTCCGCCGCAGAAACGGTTTTCATGCTTTGTATTCTGACATAGCGGCGATCATTTCGCGAACTGCATTTTCCAGCCCATGGAAAACGGCACGGGCTATAATGCTGTGGCCGATGTTAAGGGTATCCAGATGGGGCATTTTCAGAATGCCAGCGATATTGGCGAGGTTGATGCCATGGCCGGCGTTGACCTGCAAGCCAAGGTCATGCGCACACTGTGCGCCGCCGATTAGTTTTTTCAGGAGCATTTCCGCTTTGGCCGGATCGGTGGCGTCGCAGAATGATCCGGTGTGCAGTTCAACAACCCGTGCTCCGGTTTTTGCGCAGGCTTCGAGCGTTTTTGGATCCGGCTCGACAAAAAGGCTGACGACCGAGCCGTTGTCCTGAAGCCGGCTGACGGTTTCTTCTAATGCCTGAAAATTTTTAATGACATCGAGGCCGCCTTCGGTGGTGAGTTCCTGCCGTTTTTCGGGGACGAGGCAGATTTCGGCCGGCTTGACGTCGAGTGCGATACGGATGATTTCTTCAGCGTTGGCCATTTCGAGGTTAAGGGGAAGCGGGCAGGCCTTGCTGAGCCGGTAGATATCGGCATCCTGAATATGCCGGCGGTCTTCACGCAGGTGGGCGGTGATGCTGACCGCACCGGCTTTTGCGCAGACTTTTGCAGCTTCAAGGGGGTCGGGGTAGAGTGTGCCCCGCGCCTGCCGCAGGGTCGCGACATGGTCAATGTTGACACCCAGCTTTAGAGAACGGTTCATGCTTAATCTTTTTTTGCGTGTTGCGCGGGATCATACACCAGACAGGCCGTGGTATTCCAGTCACGGACGACCTCAAGCGCCCGGTGCGCTCCGCTGAATAGAGTGCGCAGGTTGCGGCCGTGTTGCGGATGTGCGGTGATGCCAATACTGACAGCGGCTTTGATTTGCTTGCCGCCGGAGATAAAAACCTCTTTCTGAGCGGCCTCGCGCAGACGGGTGGCAATCATTTGACCCTGCTGAAGGGTGCAGGGGGAGAGCACGATAAAATCATCACGGTGAAAGCGCCCGACGAGATCGCAGTCCCGTGTCAGTCGTTGGAGCACTTTGCTGACACCGGCGATTACGTCGTCGGCTGCCGCTTCGCCGTGTAGCTGTATGATCTGATCGATGCGGTTGATGCCGATGCAGAGCAGAACGGCCGGTTTTTTTTGCCGGCGGATTTCGTCGAGGTATTTGCGCATGTAGGAACCGACGACGGTAGGCTTGAGTACGCCGGTGAGAGGATCTAGCGCAGCGTTTTTATCCTCCCGGCTTAGCGCGCCGATTTCCCCGGAAGTCTTTTCCATCTTTGTTGTTTCCTGTGCAGGGGCTATGCGGAACGGGAGCGGATCTTCAAATCCTGCGGTTTCGAGTGCGCCGGTTGCTGTATCAATGAGTTGCTGTGTGGTGGCGCCATGCATGGGAAAGCTGCTGATGCCGACGCGGAAGACATTCACGCCGGAGACAGCGGACGCGACTTTTTTCAGGTCGGCTGTTATACGTTGCGCCACAGCGGGCATGTTGGTTTCCTCGGAGTCGATTATGGCCGTCACGCAATCGTCGCGGAAAAGGCAGACTTTATCGTCTGCATTCCGGACATATTTTTTAAGTTCGTTAAGCAGGTCTTCCTGCACGCGCCGCTTATTCGGTGCCCCGGTGCGGAACTGCACAATGAAAACGCCGAAGCCTGAGGCTGTGCGGTTGATTTTGCTTAGATAGCGAGTGACTTGAACGAAGAAGAAGTCATCGCAGTCTTCAACAGTAGTGAGTGCCGTCTCGCTGAGCTGGATCATCCGGTGGAAGCGGTACGTACTGCTGATCAAGGTGATAACCGCAAACGAAACAACCACTACAAGCAACAGCTGCCCGGCTTGCGCCAAAGGCAGCTGTGCCGCCGCTGAAAGCTGTAGAATGGAACTCAGCATGTAAAGGTCGCTTCAGGGGAGCGCGGCCCGTGCTAGTAATAGAGCACGAATTCGCCGCGACGGTTAGCAGCCCAGGCCGCTTCGTCATGTCCCGGATTGACCGGTTTTTCTTCGCCGTAGCTCTTGGTCTGAATGCGTTCCGAGCCGATGCCGAGACCGGCCAGATAAGCACGAATGGCCTGTGCGCGGCGTTCACCCAGAGCGAGATTGTATTCATTGCTGCCGCGTTCATCGCAATTGCCTTCGACGATTACCGCAACTGCGTTGTTCTGTTTGAGGTGCTGTGAAACGGTTTCTATTTTTGAGCGCTCGCCATCGGCTACCTGGGAGCTGTCATAATCGAAGTAAACCGGAGTGAACATACCGGGATGTTCCGTGCCGCCCGTAAAACGGTCGCCCATGGCAAGAGATCCGCCAGCACCGTCACCATACAGGCCGCTTGAGCCGTAAACGCCGGCCGGATTCTTTTTCTTAAACAGGCTTTTACAGCCCGTGAGAGATGAGGCAGCCAGCAATACACATATAACTGTAATAAATGACGTACTTTTCTTCATGACAACTAGACCTCGCTGTTAACTTGTTTCTACTGCGCCGAACAAGCTGGCGAATACCAGCTTCCGCTACCTTGAAGTAAAGCTACCGGACGGTCGCTAACTGTGTCAAGGAGGTAGATTGATGATTGGTAATTAACGGAACGGGCTGCGACGATATGCCGCCCGTCCGGAGCCCATGAAGGGTCTTCATAATCCGCACCATCGCTGACCAGATAGGTGGTTTGCCCGGAGGACGGCTGGATGACGGCAATAGTGTAACTTCCGCCGGTTCGGCTGGAGCAGGCAATCAGGCCGTTGGCTCCCCAGTCGGGGGCGACGTTTTCAGTTCCACGGGTGCTGATACGCTTCGGTGTGCCGCCTTCGCGGGGGAGAATGTAGAGTTGGGGTTTTCCGCTATGGTCGGAGACATAGACCAGATATTGTCCGTCCGGCGACCACGACGGGCTGGCTTCAGTGGCGCGTGCGGAATTGGTCAAACGGGTCAGTTTTCCGCTGCGAAGGTTTTTGATGTAAAGCTCAGGATTGCCGTCTTTTGAGAGAATCAGCGCCAGATCTTTACCGTCCGGTGAAATCGCCGAGCCGGTGTTCAGTCCGCCGTAGTTCGCCAGCACTTCACGACGGTTGCGGGTCAGGTCAATCCGGCAGATATCGGGGAAATCGCGTATGTAGGAGGTATAAATGACACTTTTCCCGTCCGGGCCCCAGCTTGGTCCTACCACAATTTTTCCCTCACCGGTGAGCGGCCGCACTTCCCCGCCGGCTCCATCGCAAAGGTAGAGTTCTTTTTTTCCGGTGCGGTTGCCGATCAGCACGATACGCATGGAAGCAAATCCTTTGTGGCCGGTGACGGCCTCAACAATATCATCCGCCATACGATGGGCGAGCGCACGGGTCTGGGCAATCTGCATGTCGTAATTTTTGGAAAGCAGCACGGCTTGATCATGCAGGCGCAGAACCTGACAGCCGGCTTTCAGATCGCCGCCGGAGGGCTCAACTGTTCCGTTTATCCTGATTTCCCCTCCGCCGCGCACCGGATCAAACCAGCCCGAAAGCTGCAGATCTTTTTCCAGCGTTTTGGAAAACGTCTGTGAAGCAGGATCGCCCGCTGTGCGCAGGCCGGAAAGATCAATGGCAATCTTGCGGTCAGCAGACTTAACGACACGCACCTGGGCAGGGATTGCCGGCGCGATCAGAACCAGACAAAAAGAAATAAGCAGACACCTTTTCATGGGGTCTATCCTTAACGTAATGATTCCGAAGATGGAAGCGGATTTTTCCGGGGAACCGGCTTTCGCCTGTTAATGTACACGGATCTGATAGAATCCGGAAGGTTTCAAGGTGCGGTTTGTGGACGTATCTTCAAACTCACTTCCGGCGGCCGTTTCAATATAGGTGAACCCGGAGGTGAGATTGGAAGTCCAGTATACATCATACTGCCGTCCGGATTTGCGAACCCAACTGAATTTTTTTTCAGCCAGCCGGGTGAGATCAAAGGTATCTGCTGCATCACCGGGGTTGAGTCCGGCGATATACGATTGCAGGAGGGTTAAGCCGTTTGACCCCACCGAATTAGTCGCAGCATTCGTGATGCTGCCGAAATAGTGCTGCTCCCACCAGTCCGGAAGCCCGTCGCGGTCTTTGTCAATATTCGCCACAAGATTTGTCGGTTCAACTTCCTGCACAGCCAGTTCATCAAAATAGACGGCATTTGTGCTGTTGTTGTCTATCAGAACAGATTGGAGCTGCCGATTATCAGAATAAAGCGACAATCCATATGCCGCATTAGTTCCATTAACGCTGATCATCCAGTTGGTGCGGGCATAATCACAGTAAATATCAAAGCGGGTCCAGACAGCGACCGGTATTTGGCTGGAGAGCACGATCTGATTGGTGCCGCTATAGACCACCAGATACCGGTTGGTGTCTACAAAAAAGGCAATGCTGGTATTGGCGTTGGTTACAACGGGATTTATATCCGGCGCGGCAGTGATACGGGCGTGAAAACTGAGCCAGACAGAGTTTTGCGTGTTGGAAAGCGCATGAGCAACCTGCGAATTCTGTATCTTAAGCGCCTGTGATCCGCTCTGAACAGCATCAGTCTGGACGATGGCATTGGTTCCGCCGGTGAGCATCCATTCGTTTTGGCCGTTAATGGCTCCATTTGTTACGGCGGGAGTTTCAAACGGTTCTGTAAAAGGAAGCACCGATGCCAACGCAGAAATATACACAGCCGACAAAGCAATTAAACAAATTGTCTTCATAGTCGAATATAATAACACATGACGGTGTTTTTTAAACTTTAATCGGAAAGTAAAAATTCGATGGAAATAGTGCGGTCGGGCAGGTCAGCGGGCGGTATAGGGAGCCGAACGGTAGCATTCAGGGCGTTTTGCACGGATTGATCAAACGCGCCATTGCCAGAACGGAGGGTGATGGACTTTAAGGAAACTGTTCCGTCGCGCTCAACCCGGACGGCGGCAATTGCGCGCAGACCGACTCCTGCCGGTTGCTGCCACACGGCATACATTTGCTGTTTAATACTGTCATAGTAACCGGCAAACGGGCTGTACATCCCGCCGGCGGAACCCGAGCCCGTCCCTGAGCTTGATCCTGAGCTTGGCCCTGATCCCGAACCTGTTGCCGAGCTGTTAAGGGCATTTCTAAGTCCACTGTAGTCGATGGATGGGCGTGTTAATGTGTTGGCTTTTGCGTTTGGATTCGGCACCCGATTGTCCTGACGGATGGCCGCCAGTTTTTCCGCTTCTGTTTTTGTTTTGGCGGGAGCGTTGGTTTCGGCTTTTTTAGGCGCAGCATTGGTAACAGCCGGCTTTTTACTCTCCGGTTTTTTTGGCGGCGAGTTAGTTTCGGCTTTTTTAGGCGGGGTATTCGTGACAACCGGTTTAGGCAACAATTTTTTTTCAGGCTTCAACTCGGGTTTTGGCTTCGGTTTTTGTTCGGCAGACCTGATTTCCGGCTCAGGAGCCGCCGCAGGTTCGGGCTCGGAAGCTGGGGCCGGGGCCCCGGAAAGATCAACAAGGGTAACGTCTTTCGATTTCGGAGTGCATCCGCGGAAAGACGATAGAAAAATTGTCAGCAAGATTACGAGTCCATGCGTGATGGAAACCCGCCCGAATACCTTTTTTGCCAGGGAATTTTTCACGTTCTTATACAGCGCTTATTCGGCCTGTGTCACCAATCCCATAGTCTTGATCTTGGCAGTTTTTAAAACCTGTATAACTTCCACCACCTTGCCATAGTCCAGCTTTTCATCGGCGCGCACATAGACCGGCATTTCCGGATTACTCGCGCCGATTATTTTCATTTTTTCTTCCAGCCGTTGCACAGAAATTGCCGCACCATCCAGAGACAATCCGTTTTTTATGGACAGTTCGATAGTATGGTGTTTCTGCGTTAAATCCATCGCTCCGGCCCTTCCTTTCGGCAGGTTGACGGGGAGGCTCTGTTCGATAATGGGCATCGTAATGATGAAAGCGAACAGCAGGAGAACGATAATATCCATCAGGGAAGTGATATTGATTTCATTGCTTTCCCTGAGCGCGATCAGACTGGTTTTTCTTCTTCTCCTTCTCACGCGCGGCTCCTTTATTTAGAGTAATTCAGCATGAATTCCTGCTGAATACGTCCGGTGAACTCCTGTGAAAAATTATCCATCTGCACCGAGAGATAGCGGATGCGGGTTGCCAGCAGACTGTATCCGATTGTGGCGGGCAGCGCCACCAGCAGTCCGGCCACGGTACACAGCAGCGCGCCCGAAATACCGGGAGCCACGGCAGAAAGCGTGGCGGATCCGGCCGTTGCCATTCCGCTGAACGTTCCCATTACGCCCCACACGGTTCCCAGCAGGCCGAGGAACGGGCCGACACTGACAGCGGTTCCCAGCAGACCCATAAGGCTTTCCAGTTCAAGGGCCTTATCGGCCAGCGCGCAATCTGCCGCATCGCGTATGACATCCATCTGATGTGTATCAAGCCGTCTTTGTCCCTGCGGGTAGACGTTACCCATAAGAATTTCGTCGCGGTCAACGCCGATCAGGATAAGTTGCTCGATCAGCGCTTTGCATCCTGCACCATAGATTGCGTCGAGCGGGGTTTCCGGCATGTGCTGTTTTTTAACAAACAGATTGGTCGCGCGGGCCTGTTCGCGGAAAACTTTCAAGAAACGGTTGCTTGCCTGCCGGGCGGCATGCAACTGGGAGAATTTGGTCAGCATCACCGTCCAGGCACCTACTGAAATAAAAACCAGTATAAGCACAATCACTTTTCCGTTCAGCTCGCTTTGACGGAATGCCAGACCGATACTGGCCAGCATCAGGGGTGAAAACAGTATATTCATAATGTGTCATCTCCGGGTTCAAATGTTTGGGAAAGGCGTCCCGTATTCTCCAGTGTTTGGAAAAACAGTACAGTTTTTTTTCCAAAGATTGGAGAAATCAATTATGCTTCGCCATATGAAAAAAACTCCATCGGTCATTCCAGTTCTTCTATTGTTGCTGATTTCCATGCTTTTTACCGGAGCCAAAACAGCGCATCAGCCGGAGGTGCGCGCAATCTGGGTGACCCGGTTTGACTACCAGAAACCGGCTGACGTGGAGGCGATTATCGCCAACTGCACCCGTGCGGGATTTACGGACATCTTTTTCCAGATTCGCGGCAATGGCACCGTTTTTTTTCCAAGCCGAACAGAGCCGTGGGCCTTTGAGCTTACGAGCGAAAACGCCTCTACCACCGGACGGAATCCGGGATGGGATCCTCTCCGAACAGCTGCTGACAGTGCCAAAAAGCGGGGCATTCGTCTGCATGCCTACATGAATGTACTGCCCGGCTGGCGGGGGCTCTCAGCGCCTCCGCGCTCAGCGGGGCAAAACTGGACGGCACATCCAGAATGGTTCATGGTCGATTCGCTCGGTCAGCGTATGCGCCCGACCAGCGGCTGGTATTCTTTTTTGAATCCGGCGTTGCCGGAAGTCCGTCGGCACCTGACGCAGCTGGCTGCCGAACTGGCGTGTTACGATATTGCGGGGCTGCACCTCGACTACATCCGTTTTCCTTACGACTATAAAGACGTGGCGTCTCAAATTTATCCAAAAGCTTCACCGGAGGAGATTAAAAAGCGATCGGACTTTTCCTATGACCGGTTTTCTACAGAGCAGGTCCGGCAGCGTTACAGCGGCAATTGGGGTGCATACCGGCGCGATGCGGTTTCGCAGGTTGTTGCCGGATTGCGCCAGACCTTCAAGGAACGGCGCGGGCCGCAATGCGTTGTATCATCCAGCGTACTGGCTGATTTTGACAAGGGATATGATCTGGCGTTTCAGGACAGCCGCCGCTGGGCCAAAGAGCAGATGGTCGACTGGCTGGTGCCGATGAACTACAATCCGCAGCTTTTTGACGAGCGGCTCAATAAAATGCGCAAGTCGCTGGGCCGCAGCGCGGTCTCCTCACAACTGGTGGTTGGGATCGATTGCAAGGCCAGTACGTCTGAAATCCGCCGCCAGATCGCTGCGGTACGCAAGGCAGGCTGCTGCGGCTATGCGCTGTTTGCCTATTCCCACCTTTTTGAAAACCACCGGCCGACGGTGAAAGGGAAGGCGCTGACCGTAACCCGGTGAGAAACGTCCCTGTCGAATGAGTGGAAGTTTTTAAGCCGGATATTAAAATTATTTCAGCTCGGCCGGCATCTGCACATCCAATGCGGATTTCTGTGCCGGTATGGCAGTTGCCGCTTTTTTTTGCGTTTTGGCTTCCTGCTGCTCAACCGTCGCTTTTTCAGCCCGGAAGAACTTGTTGAGCTGATCAGCGGCGGCACGCGCTTTGGCTTCGTCGCCTTTCAGACGATAGGCCTGAAAGAGACCCATCCAGACCCGCCCGTTTTGCGGAGTTATCTTTGCGGCCTTCTCCATGTATTCGAGTCCCTTGGAAAACTGTTTCTGGAGAATAAGGCTTTGTCCGAGATTGAGGAAGGCTCCGGCCATGTTCGGGCTGTTTCTAACGAGCGCGGTGTAAATCTCTTCCGCCTCTTGTGCGCGGTAGAGCGCCAGATAAATACCACCGGCACCGATCAACCGTGATGGATTACCGGCCTTGACAAAACGGCTGCTCTTTTTGAGATATTCGCGCTGATCTTCTTCCAGAACTTTCACACCGTATTTCTGAATAGCCGGGTCTTTGATAAGTGTCGCGTATTCTGGCCGGTCAGCCACCAGAATGACAGTTGCACCGTCAAAATAGACCAGTTTCCAGGCGGCGGAAGCAATCAGCCGGCTGGCCAATGCGCCGGCATCCGGCCAGCATCCGTTGAGGACGACGGCGTGCGGATTCAGGTCTGACCGGATGGAATTCCAAGCGGCCTGCTGGCCGAGCAGTGCATTATTAAGCGTTTTGTAGAATTCGACTCCGTAGAACGACGTGCGGGTGTCGCAGAAAATTTTACGATCCGGATTCTGCAGAGCAATATAGCCGCCGTCATGTGCGATGTTAATGATTTTTTTAGGGAAATCGGCGCGTGACAGAATGCCCGCAGCGGCAACCGGGAAAACGCCTTCTTCGACACCCAGCCCGAAGCGCGAAGCGCTGCCGATGTTAGTGTAGGCGTGATTGGTGATCAACGATCCCATCGAAACGATTATCAGAACCAGCGCAACCAGCGAAAGCAGATCGTGAAGCAGATCTTCACTGGTTTTGAAAGCGGCGGTCAATGTGCGGACGAGATATTCACTGACGGCGTTAAAACTCAGTACCATGAAGGGGAAAGCGAGGAAGGCAAACAGGTGCAGTGAGCCGACTGAGCGTACGGTCAGAAACGCACCGACCAGTGCTATCGTAGTGATCATAGCCGGGAGTCGTTTCTGCAGAGTGATCAATCCGCCGGCACCGAGGATCAGCGCAAAGACGGTCAGACTTTTGATGAACCCCTGCGGGAAGAGGCTGCTGAAGAGCGAAATCCATTCCAGATTTTCCGTTCCGGTCAGCAGAATCCAGTTGGCGAAAATATGACGGTGCAGGTTGATCAGGTTCGGGTTGATCAGTGTAACCAGCAGCGCGACAACTGTGAGACCGAAGAGTTTGGCCGTCAGCGGAGTCACCATGGCGGTTCGAGAGGCGGCCCGGATTTCCAGCCAGTTTTCAAATGCGAAAAATAAAATAAGAGCCGGACCAAAAAGGAACGACGGATGTATATTGGTCCAGAGGATCTGCAGAACCAGCAGAAGAGCGGCCAGCAGATTGAAATTTTTTACGCGATAAAGCAGTGTTAGAAACAGTGCAGTGAAAAGCATAAAGAAAGCATCAGGGCCGGGATTGAATACGGGGAGCATCAACCGTGCGCAGAGCAGCAACGCCAGTCCCCGGCTCAGCGGGCCACCCCATTCTCTGCTGAAGCGGGACATTAGC
Source organism: uncultured Verrucomicrobiota bacterium (assembly GCA_903826865.1). GTDB lineage: Bacteria > Verrucomicrobiota > Kiritimatiellia > Kiritimatiellales > Tichowtungiaceae > Tichowtungia. Next base: position 22,366 of record CAIKGD010000069.1, on the reverse strand, counting down.
AGGAAGGCAGTTAAAACAACGAGAACATGGATTATTGTGACGAGTCCTGCACCAAATTTAGCGCCGCCCAGCGACCAGAGGAAATAGACCAGACTGTTGTAAAGCGGATTCATATTGATCCACTGTTTGCCGGTCATGGTGTAGGTGAGCATATCGGCTTTAACGCTGCCGGCCTGTCCCAGCGCAATATGCGTGAAGATATCGGGACTGCTGATAGTGCGTATTCCGGTGAGGGCGAGAAGAATGAAGCCGAGAACAACCAGAACAAGGCCAAGCGATTTTTTGTTACTCATAAAGCAAGAACTCCCTGTTTGAAACAATGGGCGGGATTTTAGTGGCTCAAGCCTTTTTTACAAGCAGGAATCCTGCAAACAGCGACAGACGGGCTGAGCCGTTTTAATGAAATGTTCAGGTTTGCGGCCTGTTTGTTGAACAGACCTCCGGCTCCGTTGGGCAATGCTTTGATAACTGCGAGAAGCCGGCAAACAGGCATATAAAGTATTTTTATTAGAGATTATTCTCTCTTCCCGGAGCAGCATTTTGAGCGTCATCGTTTTCGAAGCGTAAAGTTCAGCAGCCTATACAGCAAGTCGGGCTTGACTTGGAGCGAGTAAAACCCCAGTAAAGAAAAATAGGGTTTGAAAATTTGAGAGAGGAGATGCCAATGAAAAAATGGAAATGTGAAGTCTGTGGATATATTCACGACGGTGATGAAGCGCCCTGCAAGTGTCCAAAATGCGGAGCACCGAAAGAGCAGTTCAAGCAGCTTGACGAAGCCGCCGCCAAACTGGTGGAGCGTTCGCGCCACACCAACACTCTGCATGCGCACGTCATTGATCTGGCTCGTCAGGTTGAATCAGCCTGCAATGCGGGAATCAAAGACGAGCTCGATCCCGGTTGCGTGGACGTTTTCACAAAATCCCGCGCACTGGCATGGCAGATGATGAAACTTTCCCTGACAGAAATGCAGGGTCATATGAAAAAAGGCAAATGGGGTTGAGAGGGGAGCCTTCGGCGTTAAAGGCGCTCCGGATTCCGGGGCGCCTTTTCCGTTCACGCAAAGTGGTTGGCGGATACGAAGGGAACTTTGTATTTGCGCGAGATTAGATTGGCGGCAATGCGGCCCGACTCATAAATGGTTGGCAGTCCGCTGCCCGGATGTGTTCCTCCTCCAGCCAGATAGCAGTGATCCACCTCTTCGAATTTATTGCGAGGGCGCAGGTGAATCATCTGGTCGAGGCTGTGCGCCAGATTGAAGGTGGCTCCGGCATAGACATTGAGATCTTCGCGCCAGTCCGCCGGGGTCATGACTTTTTCCTGCATGATATGGCTGCGCAGGCCGGACATGCCGCCGCGCGTTTCCATGATACCCAGAATGATCTCACGAAATGCCGCCCGTTTTTCTTTCCAGTCGGTGCCGCTGCGCAGGTTGGGCATGGGCACCAGTACGTAGACGGCAGAGTGACCTTCGGGAGCGAGCGTCGGGTCGGTGACGCTGGCGTTGCGGATGTAAACGGAGAGATCGTTGCCGGGCTCGCGCAAATGAAAGATGTCATCCACATTTTTACGGTAGTCTTTGGCAAATAGAATGGTGTGGTGGGGCAGGGCGTACTGTTTATCCAGTCCGAGATAGATCATGAAGGTGGAGCAGGAGAACTTTTTTTTCTTCAGCTTTTCCGGCGAGTACTTTTTCAGCACACCGGGCGCAAAAAGGGTTTCGGCTGCATAGGAAAAGTCGGCATTGATGATCACCTCGTCCGCTTCGATTTTCTCGCCGCTTTTGAGCTCAACGCCACGGGCCTTTCCGTTGCGGACGATGATTTGTTTGACCGGCGCGCCGAGGTGAATTGCGGCACCGTTGATGCGGGCGGTTTCGGCCATGCATTCAGAAATCCGGCTGAGGCCGCCGATAGGGTGGTAAATGCCGAAAGCGTGCTCAATGTAAGGAATGATGGCAAACAGGCCGGGGCATTCCCACGGCGACATACCGAGATACTTGGCCTGAAAGGTGAAAGATAGAGCCAGCTCCTGTTCGCGGAAATTTTTATACATCACGTCATACAGGCTTCGGCCGAGCGCCAGATGCGGCACGGCTTTCATCAGGCGGAGCGAGAGGAATGCGCTCAGACTGTGGTAGGACTTTTGCAGGCAGGGGTAGAGCGCGTCAAACCGCTGTTTCTCCCGTTCAAAAAAACGGGCGTAGCGGGTTTCCTGTCCCGGGAAACAGCGGGCGATCTCAGCCTCCATCCGTCCGTGATTCGTGGCGGGTTCGATAAAACGATCTTTAAACTGCAGCCGGTACATCGGCTCAAGACGTCGCATATCCATGAGGTCGTCGGTGTGCGTGCCGGCTTCTTCGAATACTTCGTCAAGAATGGATCTGAGCATCAGAAAGGTGGGGCCGATATCGAATGTGTAAGAGCCGAGCCGGAAAGCGCCATTGCGGCCGCCGACTTGATCTTTGGCCTCATAGACCGAAACCCGGAATCCGCGCCGGGCCAGAATCATCGCGGCCGTAAGACCCCCCGGTCCGGCACCTGTAATAAGAATGTGTTTGTCACCAGAAAATTTTTTCATAGCTGTTCTTTCGGTTGCGCGAACCGACCATAAGGCTCTTTTCATAGAAAAAAAAGTCTCTTTTTAAACCGGCTGACGATAGGATGTTTCTATCAAAAGGAGCTTCTTGCTCATGTTCGGCCGTTTATTTGTCAGCTTGAATAACCTGTTTATCCGTATCCGCCGCGTACGGGTTAGACCGGAACATCTGCTGTTGCTGGTTCCTCGCTGCCTGCAGAAAACCGGGTGTGCCCAAACACTTGGCGAAACACTGAACGACTGCAAAGTATGCGGAAATTGCAATGTGGCCGATCTGTTGACGATCCGTGACGAATTCGGTATTCGGTGCAGTCTGGCGGCGGGCGGGCGCGAAGCACTGGCCTTTGTCGCGAACCGGCAGGTCAAAGCGGTAGTGGCCGTAGCCTGCGAGAAGGAGCTTTTTCAAGGGATTTGTGCTGTTTTCCCCAAGCCGGTTCTGGCCGTGCTGAATATTCAAACCAACGGTCCGTGCCGCAATACCCGGCTTGATCCGGAGTGTGTGCGCGAAGCTGTCCGGTCTATGCTGAAAAATCAGGCACCCGCAAAAAAACGGTAGCCCCGCTTCAGGTTCTCCAGTGAAACCTTCATCGGCGGATAAAACGCCTGAATATCAAAGCGGGTTGATCGTCTCAGCACGCTGCGGAAGTGAGTGAAGGTATCGAAGCCGGCCTTTCCGTGACAGCTTCCCATGCCGCTCGCACCCCGTCCGCCGAACGGAAGCCCTTTGGGAATCAGCTGGCTGACAGTGTCGTTGATGCAGACGCCGCCCGACGGAATGGCTTCCATCAGCCGCTTTTGGGCGCTGCGGTTTTGCGTGAACAGGTAGAGTGCCAGCGGAGCCGGGCGGAGCCGGCAGAAACGGATGATTTCCTGTTCATCATCGTACGGCAATACTGGCAGCAGCGGACCAAAAATTTCTTCCTGCATCAATGTACCGCCGGATGGCGGGTTGGTCAGGATCGTCGGTGCAATGTATAACTCCTTCGTGTCGATCTGACCTCCGCAAGCAACGTGTGATCCTTCCAGCAGTGCGGTCAGCCGGTCGAAGTGGCGGCGGTTGACGATCCGCCCATAATCCGGACTGTGTTGCGGACTCCCGCTGTAAAACTGACGGATGGTCTGCTGCAGTTCCTTGATGAACGGAGTAATTAATTGGCGCGGAACCCAGACATGATCGGGTGCCACGCAGGTCTGCCCGGCATTCATGAACTTGCCGCGGACAATGCGTCGTGCCGCCACGGCGAGGTTTGCATCTGCACCGAGAACGGCAGGACTTTTTCCGCCAAGTTCCAGTGTGACCGGAATCAGATTTTGCGCTGCTGCGGCCATTATGCTGCGTCCGGCCGCCGCACTGCCGGTGAAGAAGATATGGTCGAACGGCTGCTCCAGCAAGGCTTCGGCAGTTTCCCGTCCGCCTTCGATTACCCGGACAATTTCCGGATCAAAGGTGTTGTTAATCAAATTGTGTAATGCCGACGAAGTGTGCGGGGTGAGTTCTGACGGTTTCAGTACGGCACAGCATCCGGCGGCCAGCGCCGAAACCAGCGGAGAGAGGACGAGTTGCGCAGGATAGTTCCACGGACCGATAATCAGCACGGTGCCTTTCGGTTCGGGTATGATCCGGGAATGCGCGGGCTGGAGCCCTGCCGGGGTGGCAACGCGCTGCGGGCGTGTCCATCTGTGCAGGTTTTTCAATGCATATCGTATTTCGCTCCGGATAAAGCCGGTTTCGGAAGCATAGGCATCAACAGGGGATTTTCTCAGATCGTCGTAAAGCGCCTGATGCAAAAAATGTTCATGGACGTCCAGTGCACGCGCCAGTTTATTGAGCTGTTCTCTGCGGAAGGCAATGTTCGCACAGGAACCTTTGACAAAAAAGGCTTTCATGCCGTCTATCTGGAAATCTGTATGCATCTTACCTTGGCGGTATGCTCTGCTCTGCGTAAACTGCCGTCAAGTGGCTATGTATACGATACGGTTCATTTTTGTGGTGTGGATTGGACTGGCAGTTTCTGCTCAGAGCGAAAAGCCGTTGCCGCTTGATCAAGGCGTAACCATGTTTCATGAGGGATATTCCGAATGGAATGCTGAAAAAATGGAGTCTGCCCGGACGTTGTTCTCCCGTGTTGCGGATCGGTCGCCGGGCGTCTATGAACCATTTTACTGGCGCGGCGTAGCGGAGTTTTTTCTGGTGCTTTACTACGGCGAACCTGAGTCGGGAGTTGAAGACCGGGAGGCCGAGGAGGTGCTGCGTAAAGCCGCACAGCAGACGCTGAAAGCGGCCATTGCAATCAACCCTCAGGATGCCGAATGCCGCGCCATGCTGTCTGTGCTGTACGGACGGCGGATTGCCGCGCATCCATGGATGGCGGTTTGGCTCGGTTCCGAACTCGGTTCGTTGCAGACGGCCGCATTGAAAAACGGCCCGGACGATCCGCGGGTGCAGTATCTTGCGGGCGCAGGCTGTCATCGCGCGCCGAAGCCTTTTGGGAATGGTCAAAAAGCCGTTGAACATTTGAGAAAAGCCGGACAGCTTTTTGAAAATGAGCAGGCCTTGCCGCCTGCCGGCCGCGCGCCGCGCTGGGGGTTCAGCGAATGTTTTACACTGCTCGGCAGTCTGGCTGCAGAAGAGGGTGATACGGCAAGTGCGCGCCGCTGTTATCAGGCCGCTCTGAGGCACAACTCCTGTTACAAGCCGGCGCGGGAAAAATTGGAGGCGATGGGTGAATGAAGCAAAAAAATAAAAATGTGGCAGTCATCGGTTCCGGACTGGGCGGACTTTCCGCCGCGATCTCTTTGGCGCAGGAGGGTTATCCGGTCGACCTCTACGAGAAGAACAGCCGGATCGGCGGAAAGCTCAATTTTCTGAATGCCAAAGGATATACCTTTGATCTCGGACCTTCCATCCTGACTTTGCCGCACCTGTTCGAGAGACTCTTTGAGCGTTCCGGACGCAAAATGTCCGACTATTTTTCCATTCGTCCGGTTCGTCCGCACTGGCGGAATTTTTTCGACGACGGCACGGTGATCAACCTCTATCCGGAGCCGGACAAAATGGATGCGGAGGCCGAACGGGTTGCGCCCGGAGCGGCAAGGCAGGTGCGGCGGTTTCTCGACTATGCGGCTAAACAGTACGATCTGACCGACAGAGGATATTTCCAGCAAGGGTTGGATAACGTCCGCGACTTCTGGAGATTTTACGGCTTATTCCGTTTCATGCAGTTCGACTTTCTCCGCTCCATGCATGGCGGTGTTGCGCGGCATATCGGCGAGCCGCATCTGCGGGATGTTTTTGATTTTTTCATCAAGTATGTCGGCTCATCGGCCTATGACGCGCCCGGCTTCATGAACTGCCTGCCGGTCATTCAGTTCCGGCACGATCTGTGGTACGCCGACGGCGGCATGTACAACATCGCGCTCGGTCTCGGACGTCTGATGGAGGAGCTGAGTATCCGCGTACATCTCAACAGCGAAGTGGCGGCCATTGAAAAAGAGGGGCGGCGGGTGACCGGTTTGACTCTTAAGGATGGAACCCGTGTCACGGCTGATATCATTGTTTCCAATATGGAGGTCGTTCCGGTCTGCCGGGATCTGCTGAAAGAAAGCAGCACCTTCGTCAACCGGCTGGAAAAAATACTTGAACCGGCCTGCTCCGGACTGGTGCTTGATCTGGGGCTCGACTGCAAATACGAACAGCTGGCCCATCACAATTTTTTCTTTTCCGGAAATCAGAAAAAGCATTTCTCAACCGTCTTTTGCGAAAAGAGGCTACCCGACGATCCCACCATTTATTTGGTTGCTGCTTCGCGCACCGATCCGACCGTTGCGCCCCCGGGCTGTGATTGTCTCAAAATCCTGCCGCATATTCCTTATCTTAACGAAAAGCATCCGTATACCCGCCAAGACTATCTGGCGTTCAAAGAGCGGATTGTTGATAAACTCGAACGCATGGGTCTGCACGATCTGCGCAAGCATACCGTTTTTGAACACGTCTGGACTCCGTTCGACATTCAGGAAAACTACTATTCCAATCACGGCTCGATTTACGGCGTGGTTTCCAGCCGTTGGAAAAACTTTGCTTTCAAGAGTTCGAAGCAGAGTCCGCTCTATGACAATCTCTTTTTCACCGGCGGCTCAGTAAATCCCGGCGGCGGAATGCCGATGGTGGTGCTCTGCGGACAGAATGTCTGTCGAAAGATTGTCGAGTGGGACCGGAACTGATTATCTGGATGATTCATCTGGCTGGCTGGATCATTACGTGGCGGTTGCCGTTTTCGCTCCGCCGGGCATTCATGCGTTGGAAAAACCTTGATTCGGCGGCTCAAATATCCTTTTATCCGGACAAGCGGATAAAGGAAGTATGACCGAAACCAACATTCTTGAGGTTTTCAAAGCGCTGGGCGACGAGGTCCGGTTGCGCATTCTGCGCGCGGTGGAAATCGCCGAGCTGTCGGTGGCTGAAATTGTGCAGGCGCTCAAAATGCCGCAGTCATCGGTAAGCCGCCACCTGAAACCGCTGCGCGACAGCGGGCTGCTCGACACCCGTCGCGAAGGCACTTCGGTCTATTACCGGCGCGGACCTGTTTTTCAGGATCAGGCCTTTGCGCAGCTGATGAGCGAAAAGTTGGCTGAACTGCGCGGTGCAAGCCGTGATCGTGCGGCGGTTGACCGGGCCATTGAACTGCGCCGCCGGGAAAGTACAAAGTTTTTTGACGAAATCGCCGGCCGCTACGGCTCGCTTACGCAACCGGGCGGCGGTTGGCAGGCTATGGCCGCCGCGCTGGCCGCCGGGTTTACCGGACAGACGGTGGCCGATATCGGCTGCGGCGAGGGCGAGTTGACACTGTTGCTGGCACGCTTTGCAAAACGGGTGGTGGCGGTTGATCTTTCTGCACAGATGCTGCGCGTCGTGCAGGAGCGTTCTGCGGAAGCAGGCGCGGCGCGGCGTGTGACGGTGGAACGAGGCGATCTGGAAAAACTGCCTCTGGATACCGGCAGTATGGACGCGGCTTTTGTGAGCCAGGTGCTGCATCACGTTGCGCGTCCGGGCAAAGCGCTGGCTGAAGCGGCGCGTATTTTAAAGCCGGGCGGACGGCTGATTCTGCTTGATCTGGCTCATCACGACCAGGAGTGGGTGCGCAGTGAGTGGGCGGATCAGTGGCTGGGGTTCGATGAGCGCGAGTTGCGCGGCTGGCTGGCCGGAGCCGGACTGAAAATGGAGGTTTTCCAAACTCTGGAAGGGCCGGAGCCGGCTTTTTCTGTAGTGATGATTGTTGCAACCAAAGAAGAGAAGAAACGGAGTAAATAGATATGGCGAAAAAAATGATTTCAAAGAATCCGGATTACGTTGTTAAAGACCTTTCACTGGCGTCGTTCGGCCGCAGGGAAATGGAGCTGGCCGAGCATGAAATGCCCGGCCTGATGGCTCTGCGCGAAAAATACGGAAGAGACAAGCCGCTCAAAGGCGCGCGAATTACCGGGTCGCTCCACATGACAATTCAGACGGCGATGCTGATTGAGACGTTGCAGATTCTCGGCGCAAAAGTTCGTTGGGCGAGCTGTAATATCTTTTCAACACAGGATCACGCGGCGTCCGCTATTGCCGTTACCGGTACGCCGGTATTTGCGGTGAAGGGCGAGTCGCTGGAAGAATACTGGGACTATACCGACCGCATCCTCGACTGGGGCGGCGGCAAGGGTCCGAACATGATTCTTGACGACGGCGGCGACGCTACACTTTTTGTGCACCTCGGCCTGAGAGCCGAGAGTGATCCCTTCATTCTGAACCGCAAGCCGGGCAGTCACGAAGAAAAAGTGCTGCTGGCGCAGTTGAAAACGGCGCTCAACAAGGATCCGAAACGTTTTTCGCGCATCGCCAAAGGTATTATCGGTGTCAGTGAAGAAACGACGACAGGCGTGCACCGGCTCTACCAGATGATGGAACGCGGCGAACTGCTCTTCCCGGCTTTCAACGTGAACGACTCGGTGACCAAATCGAAGTTCGATAATCTTTACGGATGCCGTCACTCGCTGGTGGATGGAATCATGCGTGCCACCGACGTGATGCTGTCAGGCAAGATCGCCGTCATTGCGGGCTACGGCGATGTCGGCAAAGGTTCCTGTCAGTCGCTCAAAGGACAGGGCGCGCGGGTTATCGTTACGGAAATAGATCCCATTTGCGCTCTGCAGGCCGCGATGGAAGGTTATGAAGTCATGACGATGAATGACGCCTGCTCCATCGGCGACCTGTTTGTCACCACGACCGGCTGCTGCGATGTTATCACCGAAAAACACATGCGGAAAATGAAGGACATGGCGATTGTTTGTAACATCGGCCACTTCGACAGTGAGATTCAGGTTGAAAAACTGAAGAAATATAAATGGAGCAACATCAAGCCGCAGGTCGATAAAATCACCTTCCCGAACAAGAAGAGCATTCTGCTTCTGGCGGAAGGACGGCTGGTGAACCTCGGTTGCGCCACCGGGCACCCGAGCTTTGTAATGTCCAACAGCTTCACCAATCAGGTGCTGGCTCAGATGGAACTCTTCTGCAACCCCGGCAAGTATCCGGTCGGTGTTTACACCCTGCCGAAGAAACTCGACGAAGAAGTTGCGCGGCTGCATTTGGGAAAAGTCGGTGTGAAACTGGAAAAACTTTCACGTGCACAGGCAAAATATCTCGGCATTTCGCCGAACGGCCCGTTCAAGCCGGCACACTACCGGTATTGATCCGCTGCCCGCATGTTTTCCTTTTCTGGCGGATTATAGCAACAGGGAGTTCGTGTGAGCGGAGTTGTCGGAATACAGGATATCGCAGAGTATGAGGGAGTTTCCCAGGTCGCCGTTTCCTCTGTACTGAACAGCCGGCTCATCCGGACTGGCGATGAAAAAAGAGCACTGATTAAGAAAAAGCCCGCGAAATGGGATATGTGCCGCACACTGCCGCCCGGCGCTTCTCTGTTGAACGAACGAAAACACGCGGGGCGGTTTTCCCCTTTGAGATGAGCGCGTTATCCCATCCTTATGCGGAGGAAACGGTTTATCACTTGAGTGGCCGGCTCCGGCATTACAATTACGATCTGTTGCTGGATGTGGTGCATTCCGGAACTTCTTCAGAATTTTCACTGGCACCGGAACGGGTTGACGGACAGATTCTGGTGCAGCAACAGTATGCGGGCGTGTTAAACGGAGCGTAAAGGATCAAGGCGGAGTTTATGAAGTTTTGATAAAGGAAGACGGGATGCAGTTGATTGACTGGATGATTCTTGCGGCCGTTATGATGGCTACTACGGCGGTGGTTTTATGGACGAGAAAACTGACACGCAGTGTGGCGGACTTTATGGCCGCGAACCGCTGTGCCGGGCGGTATGTCCTCGGCGTTTCTGAAGGCGCGGCCATGCTGGGCGCCATTACGGTCGTCGTTTTTTTCGAGATGCACTACAATTCCGGTTTCGGTCCGGCCTGGTGGAAGCTGTTGCAACTGCCGATCGGCATCATCATTGCGATGACCGGCTGGGTGATCTACCGCTACCGGCAGACACGTGCGCTTACGCTGGCACAGTTTTTCGAGATGCGGTACAGCCGTAAATTCCGCATTTTCGCCGGAATCCTGGCCTATGTAGCCGGTGTCGTTAACTACGGCATTTTCCCGGCGGTCAGCGCCCGCTTCTTCATTTATTTCTGCGGGATTCCCGAACACTTTATGCTGGCCGGTATCAGCGTGCCGGCTTATCCGGTTCTGCTGGCGGGCATACTGTCTATTGCACTCTGGTATGTTTTTGTGGGCGGACAGATCGCGGTGCTGATCACGGATTTCTTCCAGGGGATGTTCGGCTTTGTGGTTTTCACGGTTCTCATTTTTTTCTGCATGTGGAAGTACCCGTGGAACGAATTGATTTCCGGGCTGCTTGCTTCGCCGGGCGGTGCGGCCATGGTGGATCCGCTTCAGAACAAGAGCGACCAGTTTGGCTTTGTTTTTTTCGGAATCAGTACGGCCGCTATGTTTTTCAATAATATCGGATGGCAGGGCCGGTCCGGATTTAATGCTTCCGCCAGCTCTCCGCACGAAGCGCTGATGGCCAAGGTGCTCGGGCAGTGGAGGCAGCTGATTGTCGCGATGCTGATGATGGTACTGCCGCTGTGTGCCGTACTGGTTATGAACAGCGCGGTGCATGCAGCGCTGGCGCAGCAAATTTCCTCCACACTTTCCGCCATTCCGGACGGCACGTACATACAGCAGCAGATGACAGTGCCCGTGGTGCTGCGTTATATGCTGCCCCCCGGCTTCGTGGGATTATTTTGCGCCATGATGTTTTGCGCCATGATTACAACAGATCAGCCTTATCTGCACTCATGGGGAAGCATTCTGATTCAGGACGTCCTTCTTCCCTTGCGGAAAGGAAGGCCGCTGTCGCCCGAACAGCACATTCGCTGGCTGAGGCTTTCCATTTGCGGCGTAGCGCTCTTTGCCTTCTTTTTCAGCCTGCTCTTCAGGCAGACCGTTTATATAGCCATGTTCTTCAGTATTACCGGCGCGATTTTTCTGGGCGGGGCGGGCGCGGTGATTATCGGCGGTTTGTACTGGCGGCGCGGCACCACTGCGGCGGCCTGGGCGACGATGATTACCGGGTCTGTGCTGGCCATCAGCGGCATTGTGATCATGCGCGTCTGGCCTGATTTCCCGCTGTCGGGGATGGAGATGAATGGCATTACCATGCTGGCGGCTCTGTCGGTGTATATCGGTGTTTCGCTGCTGGGACGGGAAAAATTCAATCTCGATGAGATGTTGCACCGGGGTGCTTGTGCAGAAGGAAGTAATAAAGGCGTTCTGCCTGCCCGCGGCTTAAAAGCCTTGATCACGCCTGAATTTTCCCGGCGGGATAAACTGATGTATCTGCTGGTGACCGGCTGGACGCTTGGGCTTTTCGGATTTTTTGTTGTGGTTACCTTGATCGGCAAGTTCCGCGGGCTGCCGCTGAAGTTCTGGTCGAACTGGTGGCATTTTTATATCTACTTAACATTGTCACTGGCCGTTGTGACTATCATCTGGTTTTCAATTGGCGGGATCAGAGACATTAAAAAAATGGTTGGCGTGCTTTCCTCTAAAGTGCGGGACGATACGGATGACGGCCGGGTGTCAAAGTAATGATGCCGGATAAGGCATCCCGCTTTCTGCATCCACAGGGAGGACGGTTTTCTGCATTCTCGGACGGATCACCTCCGGTTGCGGCGGAGAAAAAACGCTTGAGACCGCGCGCAGGGTGATTGAGAATGAGTTTCCAGAGTTTGCGGAAAAAGTTCAGATTCATGTGCCCGATGAAAAAAGCCGGCGCGTCGGGCAGGCGGTTGCGGCCGCCAGCCTTCCGTTGATCTGAAAGGAAAGAACCATGAACCCGTATCTGAAGTTTGTTCAACAGATCGAAGAACAGTTTCAATCAGCGAAAAAACTGCCGGCGGGCGGCCTTGAGCCGTGCGGTGCGAGGAAACTTCCGGACGCTGCGCCGCGGGTTCTGCTGTTTTCGCCGCATCCGGACGACGAGTGCATCACCGGTCTGCTGCCTTTACGCCTCATGCGCGAGACGGGAATGAGAATCATCAACGTGCCGGTCACTTTCGGCAGTAATATGGAACGGCAGCCGGGCCGCGCCGAAGAACTTAAAAACGCCTGCGGCTTTCTTGGCTGGACAATTTTCCAACGGACGGAAGGGTTCCGGATTCTGGAAAAAGAGGATGTGGTCGAAATCCTTCAGACGGTTCGGCCGTCCGTTGTCTTTATGCCGCATTCCAAAGATTGGAACTCGCGCCATATTTCCACCCACTTTCTGGTGACGGCTGCTCTCGCGGAAATGGAAAAAAGTTTTTCCTGCACGGTCATCGAAACCGAATTCTGGGGCGCGATGGATGACCCGAACCTGATGATAGAAGCGGATGCCGCGACGCTGGCTGAACTGGTAGCGGCGATTTCTTTCCACGTGAAAGAAGTGGAACGCAATCCGTATCACCTGTCGCTTCCGGCCTGGATGCAGGATAATGTACGGCGCGGCGGGGAGCTGGTCGGAGGGCAGGGCGGTTCGGTTCCGGACTTTACGTTTGCGACTCTGTACCGTTTGAGCCGGTGGGAGAAGGGCTGCCTGGTGAAAAGAACCGCGCCGGGCCGCATGCTGTCGATGAAAGACAATTTCAACAAGCTGTTTTGAGGGAGCCGTAAATGGAAATTATTATTAAACAGAATGCCACGGAGGGCAGTCATGCGGCCGCACGGGTGGTGGCAAGACTGATCCGTGAAAAACCGGATGCGGTGCTGGGTCTGGCGACCGGCAGCACGCCGCTGATACTCTATAATGAACTGATCCGTATGCATCGGAAAGAAGGGCTGGACTTCAGTCGTGTCACCACCTTCAACCTTGATGAATATGTCGGCCTGCCTGCCGATCATGAGCAGTCCTACCACCACTTCATGCGGGAAAATCTTTTCCGGCACATCAATATCCGTCCTGAAAATGTGCATATCCCCGACGGCATGGCTGAAGACATTCCGGCCTGCTGTGCAAAATATGAGCAGGCCATCACCGGTGCAGGCGGTATCGGTCTGCAAGTGCTGGGGATCGGCTCGGACGGGCATGTCGGATTCAACGAACCGACCTCTTCGTTTGCATCGCGCACCCGCATTAAAACGCTGACCCGGCAGACGGTCGCGGATAATGCCCGGTTTTTTGACGGCGACGAATCAAAGGTTCCGCACCACTGCCTAACCATGGGTATCGGAACCATTATGGACGCCCGGATAAACCTGCTGCTCGCTTTCGGGGAGGATAAAGCAGAAGCAGTCGCCGCGACCGTTGAAGGCCCGGTGGCGTCTGTCATGCCGGCGTCGATTCTTCAGCATCATCCGGCGGCAAAAATATTTCTCGATGAAGCGGCTGCAGCAAAACTTAAGCTGAGCGATTATTACCGCTGGGTATATGACAACAAGCCGGACTGGCAGCAGGATGCATGAGCATGAATGCGGGCGGAACCAGTCTGGTGCATAAAGAAGAAATGGCCGCTAATTTTGCTGTCCCCGGAAAATACATCGGGGAGAAGCCTTACGGCAGCGGGCACATCAACGACACGTTTCGCGTGATCTATGAACAAAACCGGCGCGAGGTGCATTACATCCATCAGCGCATCAATAATAATATTTTCAAAAAGGTTCCGGAACTGATGGAAAACATCGGGCGCGTCATTCAGCATCAGCGCCGGAAATTAAGCGCGGCCGGCGCAGACCAGCTCGACCGGCGCGTGCTGACGCTGGTTCCGACCCGCACCGGCGGAATTTTTTATCAGGATACGAAAGGTGATTACTGGCGCACCTATGTTTTTATCGAAGGTGCGCTGGGCATTGACGTAGTCGAAAATACAGCGCAGGCCTTCGAGACCGCGAAAGCTTTCGGGGAATTCCAGTGCCAGCTCGCCGATCTGCCCGGACGGCTGCATGAAACGATTCCTGACTTTCACCACACCCGCTCCCGTTTCAATGTGCTGGCAAACGCGATTGAAGAGGATCGGTTCAACCGCGCGGCTGGTGTCAAGGCGGAGATTGAATTTGCAAAAACCCGCGAGGAAATGGTCGATGTCGTCATTGATCTGATGAAGACCGGGGAACTGCCGGAGCGCGTGACACACAATGACACGAAGCTCAACAATGTGCTGATCGACACAGCGACCGGCAAAGGCATGTGTGTGATCGACCTCGACACCGTTATGCCCGGTTCCGTGCTGTACGACTTCGGCGATATGGTGCGCACCACCACGAATCAGGCGGTTGAGGACGAACGCGACCTCTCGCGGGTCGAGATGGACATCAACTATTTTCGGGCGCTCACGAAAGGCTATCTTGAAACAGCCTCCGGTTTTCTGACGCCGAAAGAACGCGAACTGCTGCCGTTCTCGGGGCGGCTGATCACCTTTGAAATCGGCCTGCGGTTTTTGACTGATTATCTGCAGGGCGATGTTTATTTTAAAACGCATCGCGAGGGGCAGAATATAGACCGCTGCCGCAAGCAGTTTAAGATGGTACAGTCCATGGAGCGGCAGGCGGAAGTCATGCAGCGCATAGTTAAGGAGTATAAATGAGAATTTTAGTAACCGGCGGTGCCGGGTTTATCGGCAGCCATGTGGTGGAGCATTTTCAGGGAAAAGCAGAAGTTCGGGTGCTCGATAATCTGCGTTCGGGCTATCTGAAAAACCTTCAGGGCTTCAAGCATGAATTCGCGGACGGCTTCAAGTCGGCCTCCAGCTTTGATGAAGGACTTGCATCAACCATTGCGTTCTTCAAAAAATAACCGGCGCGCGCAGTCGCGGTTTGAACAATTGGTATTTTTTAGAGCAATTTTCGCAAAGTTGTAGCCGTTATCGCAGACGAAGCTTCCAGCCCCGTTCAGTCAAACCACACACCTGTCTCATGCAAACGAGGCTGGAAGCCTCGTCTGCGTTGGGGTGTCCCGAAAATAACCGGCTACAGTTTTTCCTAGAGCCGATAACGATTGAAACGTCGTGATGGACGGCATCCACGCCGTCCCCGGTCGCGGTGGAACGCGACCCTCCAGTATAAAGCATCCTGATCGTGAAAATCTCTGCGAGCTTTGCGGCTCTGTGAGAAAAACTTCCGTGCCCGAAGCGGTTACGCGTGATAATCCTGAATCGGCTTAACGGTCCAGTCGTTGCCGTCAATCGCTTTGATGGCGCCGAGGGTGGCGCGGGCGCCGGACTCGGTGGTGACGATCGGGATGTTGCGCAGAATGCACTCGGAACGGATTTTGATTTCGTCCATGCGTGAGACCGGTCCGCTGGGCGTGTTGAGGACCATGGCGATTTTCCCTTCCTGCATGAAGTCGATGACGTTCGGATGCTGTCCGCTCGCCAGCTTGCAGGTTTCGACAACTTTCAGTCCCTCATCACTCAGCGCTTTGGCGGTGCCGCCGGTAGCGGTCAGCGTGAAGCCGAGGCCGACGAGCGCTTTGCCGATTTCCACCATCCAGCCTTTGTCGCGGTCAGTGGCGCTGAGAAATACACAGCCTTCGGTCGGAAGCATTTGCCCGGCGGCGATCTGCGATTTCCAGTAGGCTATTTCAAAAGTTTTATCAATTCCCATTACTTCGCCGGTGGATTTCATTTCCGGGCCGAGGATCGGGTCAACGCCCGCGAAACGATTGAAAGGAAAGACCGCTTCTTTGACGGCGTACCAGCTCAGTTTCGGACGGAAGCCGACGAGGCCCAGTTCCTTGAGTGTTTTGCCGACGGCGATTTCAGTGGCGATTTTCGCCAGCGGTACGCCGGTGGCTTTGGAAACATACGGCACAGTGCGCGAGGCGCGCGGGTTGACTTCGATAACGTAGATGTCGCTGCCTTTAACCGCCATCTGCGCGTTCATGAGTCCTTTGACGTTGAGTTCAAGCGCCATGCGGGTGCAGGCCGCCTCGATTTCGAGGACAATCTTCGGGTCGAGCGAGTAGGGCGGGATCGAGCAGGCGCTGTCGCCGGAATGAATACCGGCAGCTTCAACGTGCTGCATGACGCCGCCGACATAAACGTCTTTGCCGTCGCAGACCAGGTCCACGTCGATCTCAATGGCGTTTTCGAGGAAGCGGTCGATCAGTACCGGATGGCCGGGGCTGGCGTTGAACGCGGCGTGAGTGAACGGAACGAATTCAGTTTCATCGTAGGCAACCATCATCGCGCGTCCGCCGAGCACGAACGACGGGCGGATCATCACGGGAAAGCCGATGCGGTGCGCGATCTTCAGCGCGTCGTCCATTGTTTTGGCGGTGCCGCTTTCCGGCTGTTTGAGGTCGAGCTTGATGATCATCTGGCGGAAAAGTTCGCGGTCTTCGGCCATGGCGATGCTCTTGGGCGAAGTTCCGAGGATCGGAACACCGGCGGCGAGCAGGCGGTCGGCGAGATTGAGCGGAGTCTGTCCGCCCATCTGGACGATCATGCCGATCGGCTTTTCCTGCTCATAGATGTTCATTACATCTTCGAAGGTGAGCGGCTCAAAATAGAGTTTGTCGGAGGTGTCATAGTCGGTCGAAACGGTTTCCGGGTTGGAGTTGACCATGATGGCTTCGTAGCCCATTTCGCGCAGCGCCATGACGGTATGCACGCAGGAATAGTCGAACTCAATGCCCTGACCGATACGGTTGGGGCCGGAGCCGAGAACAATGATGCTCTTTTTGCCGGTTTTCCGGATTTCGTTGAGTTCGCCGTAACTGGAATAAAAATACGGCGTCGCGGCTTCGAACTCGCCCGCGCAGGTGTCCACCAGACGGTAAACCGGAATGATGCCGGCTTTCTTGCGCTCTTCGCGGAAGGCGAGCGGATCCTGCCCGCGCAGCACGGCGATCTGAGCGTCGGAGAAGCCGTTGAGTTTAACCCGGCGGAGCAGATCCACGTCGAGCGGCTTGTCTTTGGGCGCGTCGAGCAGTTCGCGCTCCATTTCAACAATTTGCAGAATATTGTCGATGAACCACGGATCAATCTTGGTGATCCCGGCGATTTTCTGAACGGTATAACCCCGTTTGAGGGCGACTTTAATGGCAATGCACCGCTCGGTCTTGGTGCGGGTCAGCCATTCGTCGAGCCGGTCGAGCGGTACTTTGGCTTCGGCTTTCAGGTCGAGACCGTCTACACCGATTTCCAGTGACCGGAACGCTTTCTGGAGCGCTTCTTTGAAATTGCGGCCGATTGCCATCGTTTCGCCAACCGACTTCATGCTGACGCCGAGGTGCGCGTCGGCTGACGGAAATTTTTCAAAGGCGAAGCGCGGCATTTTGACGACGCAATAGTCGATGGACGGCTCAAAGCAGGACGGCGTCTTCTTGGTGATGTCGTTGGGCAGTTCGTCAAGCGTGTAGCCGACGGCGAGTTTGGCGGCGAGTTTGGCGATCGGGAATCCGGTGGCTTTAGAGGCCAGCGCCGAAGAACGCGATACGCGCGGATTCATTTCGATGATCGCCATGCGGCCGGTTTCCGGATGGATACAGAACTGAACATTCGATCCGCCGGTCTCGACACCGACGGCGCGCATGACTTTGATCGAGGCATCGCGCATGGTCTGATATTCGCGGTCGGTCAGTGTCTGGGTCGGCGCGACGGTAATGCTGTCGCCGGTATGAATACCCATCGGGTCCATGTTTTCAATGGAACAGATAATGACGACATTATCCTTCTTGTCGCGCATGACCTCCATCTCGAACTCTTTCCAGCCGTAGACAGATTCTTCGAGAAGCACCTCGCTGCTGAGGCTGGCCTTGAGCCCGCGCTCGGCGATCTGTTTGAGTTCGTCCATGTTGCCGGCGATACCGCCGCCGGTCCCGCCGAGTGTGAAGCTGGGGCGTACGATGATCGGGAAGGGCAGTTCCTTTTCGGCAACATGGATGGCCTCTTTGAGGCTGTGAACATGGAAGCTCTTGAGGGTTTCGATGCCGGCTTCTTTCATGACGGATTTGAAAAGGTCGCGTTCTTCGCCGCGCATAATGGCGTCGTAGTTGGCACCGATCATCTCGACATTGTACTTTTTCAGCACACCGCTTCGGTAAAGCTTCATGGCGGTATTGAGCGCCGTCTGTCCGCCGAGCGTCGGCAGCAGGGCGTCGGGCCGCTCTTTGATGATGATCTTTTCCACGGTTTCTGGCGTAATCGGTTCGATGTAGGTCGCGTCCGCTGTGGCCGGATCGGTCATGATCGTGGCCGGGTTCGAATTGATCAGCGTGACGCGGTACCCCTCTTCGCGGAGCGCTTTGCAGGCCTGTGTTCCGGAATAGTCAAATTCGCAGGCCTGGCCGATTACGATCGGGCCGGAGCCGATAATCAGGATGTGGTGGATGTCGGTTCTTTTAGGCATGTCTAACCTTTGCTGTCAGAATGGTTGTTTAAATCAGAAATCATTTGTTTGATCATTGCATGAGGCGGCGGGATGCGTGTCTGGCAGATATCGAAAACTTCCCCGGCATCCAGATCAAAACAGCGGTGAGAGATAATGTCACGTACGCTCTCAACGCTTTTCCAATCGATAATGACTGTTGTCTGGAAACCATAAAATAATCCACTCCAAAATTCGGGTGAGAATAGGGGAAGAACGGCGATTTGCCAAACAAATGATGAGCTTAAAGACAGAACCGGTTTCAGTTCCAATTTTTGAATAAATCGGTGAAAAATCTGTTGATTTTGTTTTTCCATCCGGCCCGGAACGGCGGCGCTTTGCGTGCGTAGGGCGGCGGGCTCACTTCGATGTCGGCGGGCTGCCCTCCGGTGAACCATTCCTGACTCATCTGCTGCATGTAGACGGCGCGGTATTCCGCGCCGGCTGACTGAAAGATGAAAATGGCGATCAGGATGAGGATGAAGTTTCCGTGATACAGGCCGAAAATCCCGAAAGCGACGGCCAGAATGCGTCCAATACGAGCCGCCAGTGCGGTAGCTTTTAAACGACCGAGTCGCGGTGTCATAGCGGCGCGGAAGATGCGTCCGCCATCCATAGGAAACGATGGCAGCAGATTGAAGAGACACAGCATCAAATTCACATTACGCAGAGAGATAAAAAGAAAAACGGACTGACCGAGCCAGCCGAACAGAACGGCCAGTATGAGACTCGTCAGCGGGCCGGCTGCGGCTACAAGAAATTCATCTTTCGGGCGCGAGGGAATGCTGTCCATTTTTGCGACGCCGCCGATCGGCAGCAACATGATTTCCCGCACATGGCACCCCTTGCGGATGGCGACCCATGAATGACCCAGCTCATGCAAAGCTACGCTGGCAAAAAGTGCGACGGCGTAGAGCAGACCGAGCAGACCGTACGAAAAGCCCAAAATGATTAAGAGTATGATCAGCGTAATGTGCATCCGTACCGGAATACCCATGACGCGTGTAATCAGATAGGAACGTTTAATCATAAAATCCTTTGTTTGATGGAGAGTGTCGGGGCTTTGGACAGGGGTGTCAAGTTTGCGGGCGCAGAGGATTGACGGGTTGGGGGTGTTCCGGTAGGGTTCGCGGGATTTTATAGGAAACAGCCTCCTTTGAGAGGCATAAAGCAAAGGGAGAAAAGAATGGCTATCAAAGTTGGTATTAACGGTTTCGGGCGTATCGGCCGCATGGTTTTCCGTGCCGCCGCTGATCGTAAAGACATCGAAGTGGTCGGCATCAACGACCTGCTGGATGTGGATTATCTGGCTTATATGCTGAAGTTTGACTCCGTACACGGCCGTTTCAACGGCACGGTCGAAGTGAAAGACGGCAAACTGGTCGTCAACGGCAAAGCGATCCGCATTACGGCTGAAAAAGACCCGTCGAATCTCAAATGGGGCGATATCGGCGCTGAAGTGGTTGTTGAATCCACCGGCTTCTTCCTGACCAAGGAAACCGCTCAGAAACATATTGATGCCGGCGCGAAGAAAGTCGTTCTTTCCGCTCCGTCCAAAGATGATACCCCGATGTTCGTCTGCGGCGTCAACACCGACTCCTACAAAGGACAAACCATCGTCTCCAACGCCTCCTGCACCACCAACTGTCTGGCTCCGGTCGCCAAGGTTCTGAACGACAAGTTCGGCATCAAACGCGGTCTGATGACCACGGTTCACGCCGCCACGGCGACGCAGAAAACCGTTGACGGTCCTTCCGCCAAAGACTGGCGCGGCGGCCGCGGTATTCTCGAAAATATTATCCCGTCTTCGACCGGCGCAGCCAAAGCGGTCGGCGTGGTGATTCCGGCGCTCAAAGGCAAGCTCACCGGCATGGCCTTCCGCGTACCGACTTCTGACGTATCGGTTGTCGACCTGACCTGCGAACTGGTCAAGGAAGCCTCCTACGAAGAAATCTGCGCGGCGATGAAAGAAGCTTCCGAAGGCGCGCTCAAGGGTATTCTCGCTTACACCAAAGATGATGTGGTTTCGACCGACTTCCGTCACGAATCCTGCACCTCGATCTTTGATTCCAAAGCGGGTATCCAGCTCGACAAGACCTTCGTCAAAGTCATTGCCTGGTACGACAACGAATGGGGCTACTCCTGCAAAGTGCTCGACCTGATCAAAGTGATCAGCAAGTAAACTGACACCGACTCAGTGCAAAAGCCGCTCCGGTCTCCGGGGCGGCTTTTTCTTTTCCGGTTAAGAACTCGTTCCCGGGGGGATTTAGAGCATTTAACGGTTGAAATGCCGCTAGACCGAATTTGGAGGGCGCGGTTCCACCCGCGCCGCTTTTAATAACGGACGGCGTGGAAGCCGTCCCTCCAGTCGGCATCTCAATGTTGAAGCGATTTAATGTTTCAATGGATCGCTCAGGAGTGGCGCAACTTGAAGTCGCAATTTGCGACTTCAAGTTTTCAACTCGCTGAGGAAGAAGAAGCTGGGTCTTTAAGGTCACAAATTGTGACCACCTCGCACAGCGCCGATTTTCGCAGCAACTTCATGCTGTTTTTAGCGAACACGGCGCGTTGATGGCGGCTATGGTGCTGAACAGTCCGGAAGCGGTGGCGATGAGTCTGTTTGTGATACGGGCCTTTGTCCGGATGCGTGAACAGCTTGCTGCCAATGCGGCAATCCTGAAACGGCTGGCGGAAATTGATAAAACACTGTTGGAACATGATCAAGCGATTGGATTGATCTGGGAGCAGCTTCAACCTCTGCTGGCTCCGCCGCCCGATCCGCCGAAAAGACGGATCGGCTTCCATCAGGACTGATCCTTCGGTTTTTAGGCTGGTTTTGAACAGGCGGTAGTGTCCTAATTTGGAGTTTCCATACAACACCATAGATTTCGGCTTATTTTTACCAAATTATTGTTTCAATCCTTTTCTCGCTTTTTCTTGTTGACAGCAATTTATAGGTGCGCTAGATTTCGAGCACTATGAGTACACAAACAGAAACGCCACGCAGCAAGCTGAAGGATTTTACCAGCGAGCTACCTGTGATTAACTTACAGGAAATCACGGAATTTGTCATCAAAATCCATGATAAGGGGGTAGAAACGCAAACGATGCCCGAAGTTGCCAAGGAGTTTGGCTACGCATCGGCAACGTCATCCCCATTTTATCGCCGCACTCTTGCCGCGAAATTGTTTGGTATGCTCTCTCAATCTGGCGCGGAGCTTACCAAGCGAGCCAAAGATTATATGCGCCCAGACAGTGAGGGGATTAAGCGGCAATCGTTGATTGATGCGGTTATGGCGATCCCTTTTTACACCGAATATATTGGTAAAAATGTTGGCAAAAAACTAAATCCAGAGTTTGTGCGCAATGGCATTGCAACGCGCTTTAATTTGACGCCGGCCTGCGCCATGCTGTGCGCCAATGCTTTTTTAGCATCTTTGAAGTTTGCACAGATGCTTTCGCCGGACGGTGTTGTTGGCGGGTCATCCGTTCCCATTGAATCTGCCGACCAAAAACCGACACTAGAGGTATTACCACCACCACAAATTATCCCTCCTATAGGGAGTTCGATGCAGGAACAAGCCAGTCAGGGGACACACACTCATATTTTACCGCTGGATAAAGAAAAACGTCGCAAGATCACGGTCAACGCCCCTCTGGATTTGACACAAAAGGAGATTGAGCGAATTACGAAATGGCTATCAATAACACTTCTAATCGAGAGCGATAGCTCAGTAGGAGATACATGAGAAGAAGCAATAGCGCCGATCATGGGCTGAATTGATTGAGCGCCAAAAGAAAAACGGTTTCGTGAAGTAGTTCACTTGCAAGTTACAACTTCACGAAACCGCCAAGCACTGTTAAATTAAAAGG
>CAIKGD010000068.1 GCA_903826865.1 uncultured Verrucomicrobiota bacterium | reverse complement strand
TCGGCACAGCGGTGCACATCACCTCAACCAAAACGCTCTCCAACGGCAAAAAGGTCAAAGGCGCCATCCAGATCGACTACTACAACAACGAAGACCTCACCCGCGTCCTCGAAATCCTCGGCATCAGCTCGGACGATTTATAGATAATCTGATATAGATGTGATACTCGCATCGTATCAAAATAAAAAACGTGGCGGGAATAAATACTACGTTTACGTTTGATGGAAGTGTCGCTATCGCTTTTCGCCGTCCTTATACCACGCAATAACTCTATTCACGAACTGATAACTCAGCAGCAACACAGATACAGGGATGGCTACATAAAGCAATTTAAAAGCAAGCGCCGTAAAAAATGCAGGCAAAATGTATGCTGCGACTAGAAGGGTAAGTAAGAGAAAAAACTGCGCAAACTGCCGTAGGTTTTCTTCGACGAACGTTTTATTTTGCCTCAGGAAACAATAACTCCACCAGGTTCCAAAGCAAACGGCCAACAGACCAACCGATATCGCTTGCTGGGCTTCACCCGAAACATATAAAAACAAGTATCTTCGCGTAATGATACATTTGACACCGAAGGAAATAAGCATGCATCCGACCTCTAGCAATCCGTGTGTCGCTTTGTTTTCTTTATGCCCAACCATTTGCGCCTTGTTTTTAAGCTGAATTGATTATTAGAGATTTTCCAAATCCTCTAAATCTTTGTAACGGCCAGCCGCCTTTTTATTACGCTTCAGGTCATCGAGACTAATCAGCGAAACAGGAGTCCCGCCAATTTCAATCATGTTGCGCCGCGCATAACATTCAGCAAACTTCACACCGGAAATGTCGTTAAGAACCTCAATGCGCATCGGAGGAACACCCATCCGGATAATGCGTCCTTTTTCAAGAAACGTCTCTGTATCGATCTGATCCGGGCGAAACCCGAATTTCAGAAGCGCTGAAACCATCCGCTTGGCGGTGTCGGGATGGATGGCGATCCAAATGTCCATATCAGCGGTTGCGCGGGGGAAACCGTAGTGTCCGACGGCATATCCGCCGATCAGGAGATATTCAACGCCTTCGGCGTTAAGCAATCTCAAGAACTCTCTGAAATCGCGGGGGATTTTCTCCATAGCCGTAAACCACACTGCGGTTAATTTCGATCGCCTGCCACCGTTCATCGAACGTTCTGGCGTGCCAGTAAGCCGGTTCGTCAGGCTCATTTACCCAACCAACAGAAAGAACGCTTTTATCCAATTCAGGATATGGATGCCCGCCGGTTTTCATTCTCTGAGTATAGCAAAGCAGGCCATTGAGTCGAATGCTAAAGCGGCAGGATGCCGCTTCCACACTAAGCGGACTTCTTCTTCAAATCACCCAGTTCAATCGGGTGCGCCCGGCCTTCGACGACGTCTTTGGTGATGCGGCAGTTGGTGATGTCTTTGCGCTGCGGCACTTCGTACATGACGTCGAGCATCAGATGCTCAAGGATGGCGCGCAGTCCGCGGGCGCCGGTTTTGCGTTTGAGCGCCATTTTGGCCAGTGCGCGTAACGCATCGTCATCAAACTCCAGCTCCACCGAATCCATGGCGAGTAGTTTTTTGTACTGTTTGACCATGGAGTTCTTCGGCTGAGTCAGGATGTGAATCAAATCGTCTTCAGAAAGTTCCTGAAGCTGAACGACCAGCGGCAGGCGGCCGATGAATTCGGGGATGAGTCCATATTTGAGCAGGTCTTCCGGCTCCACATTCATGGTTTCGGGTTTCCAATCCTCGGAAACCTGTTCATTAATCGCGCCGAATCCGAGCACTTTTTTATCGGTACGGCGCTTGATGATGTCATCGAGGCCGACGAATGCGCCGCCGCAGATGAAGAGAATGTTGCTCGTGTTGAGCTTGATGTATTCCTCCTGCGGATGCTTGCGTCCGCCTTTGGGCGGAATGCTGGCGATGGTGCCTTCGATGATTTTCAGCAGAGCCTGCTGAACGCCTTCGCCGGAAACGTCGCGCGTGATGGAGACGTTGTCGGTTTTCTTGGAAATTTTGTCGATTTCATCGATGTACACGATGCCGCGCTCGGCGCGTTTGACGTCGTGGTTGGCGTTCTGCAGCAGCGCCAGCAGAATGCTTTCGACGTCTTCGCCGACATAGCCGGCTTCGGTGACGGTGGTGGCGTCGGTGATGGCGTACGGCACGTCGAGAATGCGCGCGAGTGTTTTGGCCAGCAGTGTTTTACCGCTGCCGGTCGGGCCGACCAGCAGGACGTTGCTCTTTTCGAGTTCAACGCCGTCGTCTTTGGACGTGACATCGGTCATCCGCTTGTAATGGTTGTGGACGGCGACGGAGAGCACTTTTTTGGCGTGCTCCTGCCCGATGACATACTCATCGAGCTTCTTTTTTATTTCGTGCGGCTTGGGTACTTTGATCGTGCCGGTTTCTGCGGCGGCTTTGCCGCGCTGTCCCTGCTGGGAAATCATGGCATCGCAGAGTTCAACGCACTCATTGCAGATGCAAATGCCGTCCGGCCCGGCGATCAGATGCCGGGCGTCTTTTTCACTTTTTCCGCAAAAAGAGCAAACGGGTTTGCGAGGCTGCTTGGTGTTATTCATAAAACCTTCGGTTCAGTTAAAAGTTATCGGTTACCAGTTAACGGTTATCCGGAACTTCCTGATAACTGATTTTATTAACTGATAACTGTCAAAAAGCAGTCTCACTGCTTTTTGACAACCACTTCGTCGACGAGGCCGTATTTGACGGCTTCAGCAGCGGACATGAAAAAGTCGCGATCGGTGTCTTTTTCGATCGTCTTGAGCGACTGGCCGGTATGGAAAGCCAGGATTTCGTTGAGCCGCTTTTTCATGCGGAGAATCTCTTTGGTCTGGATTTCAATATCCGTGGCCTGACCCTGAGAACCGCCGAGCGGCTGATGAATCATCATGCGCGCATTGGGCAGCGCAAAGCGTTTGCCTTTGGTGCCCGCGGCCAGCAGAACCGCGCCCATGCTGGCGGCCTGGCCGACGCAATAGGTGGTGATCGGGCACTTCAGGAACTGCATCGTGTCATAGATCGCCATACCGGCCGTGACGACACCGCCGGGCGAGTTGATGTAGATGCTGATATCTTTTTCGGCATCTTCGCTCTGCAGGAACAGTAACTGCGCGATGATGAGATTGCTCACGTCATCGTTGATTTCCGTGCCGATAAAAATGATCCGCTCTTTGAGCAGCCGCGAATAAATGTCATACGCGCGTTCGCCGCGCCCGGTCTGTTCAACCACCATCGGAATAAGCATTTGCACCCTTTCGTTGGGGGCCGGAACGGCCCCGTTATTTGTTATTCGTTATTAGTTGTCCGGGAATATTCGTGTAGCACGAACCGCTCACGCTCAGCTATTCCGGCACTCTCCTGGCCTGATAACTTTTAACTATTAACCGATAACTTACTTTATTTTGGCTTTTTCGAGCAGGAACTCAACTGTTTTGGTAAAGCGGAGCTGGTCGGCGACCAGTCCAAGCTGGTCTTCCTTCTCCAGTTTTTTGCGGTACTCGGCGGCATCCTGGCGCTGCTGAACGGCCATGCGGACCACTTCAGCCGATACTTCCTGCCCGTCGACCTTGATGTTTTCCGCGTCAGCAACAGCCATGACAATGTAGCGCAGCTTCACCTGTTCTTCGGCCTTTTCTTTGGCTTCTTTGAACATGTCTTCGCTCTGCGCTTTGATCTGATCCTGGCTCATGCCGCGCATCATGCGCTGGCGGGCCAGCTCATACGTCAGATTGCGCGCCTGTTCTTTAACGGCACTTTCCGGAACGTCGAGCTTGGTCTTGTGAAGCAGGAATTCGCATACTTCATCCTGCTGGCGGTTCTTTTCCTTGTTCTTCGCCGCCTCTTCCAGATGCTCGCGGATATTTTTGCGCAGTTCAGCTTCTGATTCGATACGGAGTTTCTTCAGAAACTCTTCATTGAGCTCCGGCAGTTTCGTTTCGCGCATGCCGGTGACTTCCACTTTGAACTCGGCCTTCATGCCGGCGAGTTCTTTTACAATGTATCCGTCAGGAAATTTAACGGTGACATCTTTCCTGTCGCCGATTTTCGCGCCGATCAGCGCCTTGCCCATACCCGGCAGGAACGATTCTTCATCGCAGGTGATCCAGTAACCCGTGCCGCGCCCGAGGCCGCGCGCCTGCGGAACCTTTTCTTCGAGCGGCTGGCCGCCGATGGTCGATTCGTAGGAAACCTGAACCATGTCTTTTTCTTTGGCGGCGCGTCCTGTGATGTCTTCATAGGTCGCGTGCTGCCGCAGAATGCTTTGAACCGTTTCGTCGACCTGTTTTTCAGAAACATCGGTCTTTTCAGCCTTAATGGAAATGCCTTCGTATTTCGGGAGTTTAAATTCCGGCACGACGTCGACTGTCACTTCAAATTTAAGCGGCTTGCCTTCGACCAGTTCCGGCTCGCCGACATCAACAACCGCGACCACTTTCACGCCTTCTTTTTCGATGGCTTCGTGATAGAACTTCGGCACGATGCGATCCTTCAGATCGGCGGCCATATCCTTGGCGAACCTCTTTTCCACCAGCGCTTTAGGAGCATGCCCCTTACGGAAGCCCGGCACGCTGACGCCTTTGGTGTAATAGTTAAGCAGCTCGGCACGTTCGGCGGCGATAGTCTCAGCCGGCACTTCGATTTTCATCGTCTGGCGGCACGGTCCGGCGTTTTTCATTGAAACCTTCATCAAAATTCTCCTGTTTTATTGGAAATTAAAAGCGGCACAGAATACGGTACGCCTCCGGCGAGGTCAATTTCCAAACCGACGGATTCTAATGTTCGATTTTTCCGGACATCGGAAAGCAGAGAGGCTAAAACATCTGCCGGTTAGATATCATTTAAAAACACAACCCACCCCGCCCTGCGGACACCCCTGCGCCGGAGGGGATTCTGCAAAGTTCCCCTCCACGGGAGGGGTGGCCGGAACGAAGTGACGGACGGGGTGGGTTTGGGACATTCAATTGGAGGTACTATGAAATATCCTGCAGTAAATCCAAAAACAGTACTGGTCACCGGCTGTTCATCCGGCATCGGACTGGCCACAGTGAGGCTTTTGCGCGACTGCGGCTGGCAGGTCGCTCCGACTGCCCGCAAAACCGCCGATCTCGATATGCTCCGCGCTGAAGGTTTTGATCCCGTCGCCCTCGACGTCACCGACAGCGCCTCGGTTGCTGACGCCGCCAACGCCGTACTGAAACGCTTCAACGGACAGCTCGGTGCCGTCGTCAACAACGCCGGCTTCGGGCTTACCTCGGCGGTAGAAGACGCGCCGCGCGCCATGTTCCGCGATATTTTTGAAGTGAACGTCTTCGGACTGCAGGAACTGACCAACCGGTTCATTCCCCTTTTCCGCAAACAGGGTTACGGCCGCATTGTCAACATCAGCTCCGTGGTCGGCGAACTGAGCCTGCCTTTCGCCGGAGTTTATTCGGCGTCAAAGTTCGCGGTCGAAGCGCTTTCCGACGCACTGCGCCGCGAACTGTTCGATTCCGGCGTCGCCGTCTCAATTATCCAGCCGGGGCCGATCGCCACGAAGTTCTCGGAAAATCTGGCACACCGCACCGAACGCTACGGATTGAACCCCGATTCACCGTTCACGGAGTTCTACAAGGAAGCGATTGAAACGCGCAAAACCGGCAAAGCGCACCGCACAGCGGGCGCGTTCACAAAACCGCCGGAAGCGGTTGCTGAGAAAATTTTCCAATGTCTGGAAAGTCCGCGTCCGCCGATCCGCGCCCGCGTTACCGCCGTCGCCTACTTTGGAGCGTTCGTCCGCCGCTTCGTCTCCGCCTCGCTGATCGATGCGGCCATGATTGCCGGGCTGAAAAAGCAGCTTTCCTAAAGATTTAAAGTACTGAGTTCCCGCAACGGAACTGCTTCCACTTTTTCACTCAGTGAATACCGCTGTGCGCCGGGGTAAATAACGAACAACTTTTGAAGTTGCAGGTCTTCCATTGCAATGTGCATGGAGCGTGTCATATCCGGCGCATCGGAGCATTTGAATTCAAATCCCCAGCGCCGACCGGATCGTACAAGCATCAGATCTAACTCCGCACCGCGCTGCGTCGCCCAGAAAAAAGCATTGCGTTCTCCAAACCGGGCAAGCACCTGTTCCAGCGCAAATCCTTCCCATGAGGCTCCGTAGCGGGGGTGAGTCCGGAGTTCACTCAACGAATCCAGCTCTAAAAGAGCGTGGAGCAGTCCGCTGTCGCGTAAATAAATTTTGGGTGACTTTACCTGCCTTTTTTTAAGGTTTTCACTCCACGGCTGAAGCTGGCGCAGCATGAAAGCTCCGCAGAGAATATCCAGATAGTGCCGGGCCGTGTGCGGTGTTATATCCATCGTGCGCGCCAGTTCGGAGGCGTTGAGCACCTGCCCGTGATAATGTGCGACCGTATTCCAGAAGCGGCGTAATGTCGGCGCTGGAACCTGAATGCCCAGTTGAGGAATATCCCGCTCTAAAAAAGTATGGATGAATCCGTCCAGCCATCGCCGGGCCGCTTCATCACTTGCGGCCAGAAAAGAGCGGGGAAACCCGCCGCGGAACCACAGGATGTGCTGCTGGTCGCCGCCGGTTTCGTCCAGACTCAATCCCGGTACCTGCACAAATTGAATCCGTCCGGCCAGCGATTCGGATGCGCCTCGCACCAGTTCCGGGGCGGCACTGCCAAGCAGAAGAAAACGGGCAGGCGCTGCCGGACGATCTGCCAGCGGACGAAGCAACGTAAACAGCTCCGGCATCCGCTGAACCTCATCAATCACCACCAGACCCTTTAAATCCGACAGGGTAAGTTCCGGTGTCTTTTCCAACGCACGGCGACCTTGCATGCTTTCCAGATCAAACCAATGGACTTCTTTGCCGGATTGATCGGCAATCATACGCGCAAGAGTGGTTTTCCCGGTTTGTCGGGCTCCCAGAAGCGCTGTCACTGGCGATTCGGCTAATCCGGAGGCTACCTGCTGAATCAGCTTAGGACGATTTATCATGTGTTGAATATTGGTATGTTATATGCCGATGTTCAACATATATTTTTATGATATTCTATACGCCGATCCGCGCCCGCGTCACCGCCGTCGCCTATTTTGGAGCCTTCGTCCGCCGCGCCCTGCCCGCCGCATTTGTTGATTCGGTCATGATCTCCCAGCTGAAAAAGCGTATATAGCTATTATTTGCTTTTGTTGCTTCGATCTTTTAGCCGGTTCAGGTCTTTTAAATAACTCGGATCGGGTTTGAATCCCAAGCGTACAGCTTCATCCAGTCTTGTCTTAGCACTGGAGTAGTCTTCTCTGTAAAATTCAAGAACCGACCAGTTGTAATGCAAAAGCGGATAATCGGGTTCGAGATTCATCGCCGACTCAAAAAGCGCTTGTGCCTTTGCAAATTCATCGTCTACCCCAGGACGGTGGTGCTGTTTTAAAACAGCAGCACCCAACATCGTATGTGAAAATGCAAGATCAACCATAATTCGGGAGTTATTCGGAGATTTCTCACAAGCGGTTTCCAAAAACGTTATGGATTGCCGCAAATTGCGTTCGGTGTCTGCATGTTCTGCTCGTTGCCCAACAATAATTCCAAATCCCCAATAGGCATTCGCGTTGTTTGTGTCGAGGAGCCAAGCCTGATTAAACCTCTTCATTGCAGTACTAACATCATGTTTCTGATAGTAGTACTGCCAAGCACGGTCCGAAGCTGCCTTGCTCGCCTTTTCCCGGGTTCCGTCTGTCTTCACAGCCTGATCAATAAACTCCTGATTCGCCTTTTGAATACTGGGTGACTCCAGCCCTTCCCCATACATGGGAATTTCATTAATCGGCGTATCCCGGCAACCACAAAGTAACAAGACAACCATAAACTGAGTGGCCAATATTTTTGAGTTTATCATCTCCAGTTCCTTTTACGTTTAGGGTGTGTTCCCACACCGCCGACTTATAGGCCAAGCTGCGGAATTTAAGAAGCTTAATTTGCACAAGAACCGGTAAGTGGTCGGCTGATCTTTCCTCAAAGGTGGAGCGTGATCGCCGAGCACGCTTCCTCCTTCGGCGGACAAGCAAAACGCGCCCGGCGGTCGCGTTCCACCTCTTTAAGTTGGCTTACAGCGCCTGCACTGACATTTACCTGATTTTATCGTCAAAAAAGGCTTCTGTTCGGGGCCGATTTTTGAAATTCTCTCGGCTCCGCAT
This sequence comes from uncultured Verrucomicrobiota bacterium, assembly GCA_903826865.1. Lineage (GTDB taxonomy): Bacteria > Verrucomicrobiota > Kiritimatiellia > Kiritimatiellales > Tichowtungiaceae > Tichowtungia. The sequence continues at coordinate 27,286 of CAIKGD010000068.1, read as the reverse complement.
GGCAAACAGCGGAAACCGGATTTGCAGGGACCCCGTTTTTACGGAAAAGCGGCAGGAAAGCGGCAAAGGCAACAAACCGGCTATGAGAGTTTTCACGGAATTTAAATAGAAACGCACAATCCTCAGGAGAAAGAAGCAGGTATGAGTAAGAAAATGGTCACCATTGACGGAAATACAGCGGCGGCGCATGTGGCGTATGCCTTCAGCGAAATCGCGGCGATTTATCCCATCACCCCTTCGTCCAACATGGGCGAATATGCAGACGCCTGGGCCGCCCAGGGTCGCAAAAACATTTTCGGTTCCGTAGTGAGCGTGACGGAAATGCAGTCGGAAGCCGGTGCCGCCGGTGCCGTGCACGGCGCGCTGAGCGCGGGTTCGCTGACGACGACGTTCACCGCGTCGCAGGGTCTGCTGCTGATGATTCCTAATATGTATAAGATCGCGGGCGAAATGCTGCCGGCGGTTTTCCACGTTTCAGCCCGTTCGCTGGCCGCACAGTCGCTCTCTATTTTCGGCGACCACTCCGACGTGATGAGCGTCCGTAACACCGGCTGGGCCATGCTGGCCGCCAACGGTATTCAGGAAACGATGGACCTCGCGATTGTCAGCCACCTTTCGACGCTGAAAGGTCAGGTTCCGTTCGTAAACTTCTTCGACGGTTTCCGCACCTCGCACGAAGTGCAGAAAGTTGAAGAAATCGGTTACGACACCATCAAGGAAATGCTGGAACCGGAATTTGTTGAGCGCTTCCGCAAGCGCGGTCTGCGCCCTGAATCTCCGGTGCTGAAAGTCGCAGCACAGAACCCGGACGTTTATTTCCAGGGACGGGAAACCTGCAACAAGTACTACGATGCTCTGCCGGAAATCGTGCAAGACTACATGAACAAGCTGGCCGCAAAGATCGGCCGCCAGTACCACCTGTTCGACTACATCGGTGCACCGGATGCCGATAAAGTAATTATCGCGATGGGCTCTGCCTGCGATACGATCGAACAGACCATTAATCATCTGAACGCTAAAGGTGAAAAGCTCGGATTGATCAAAATTCGCCTCTTCCGCCCCTTCTCGGTCAAAGCCTTCGTCAGCTGCCTGCCGAAAACGGTCAAGAAGATCGCCGTACTCGACCGCACCAAAGAGCCGGGCAACATCGGCGAGCCGCTGTTCCTCGACGTAACCGCCGCTCTGGAAAACAAGGGCATCAAAATCATCGGCGGCCGTTACGGCCTTTCCTCCAAAGAATTCACACCGGCGATGGTGAAAGCGGTTTACGACCACCTCGACGGCGCAGCGTTCCACGGCTTTACCGTCGGCATCAACGACGACGTGACCAACCTGTCGCTCAAAGTCGGCAAGGAAATGAACATCGAAGCCAAAGACGTGGTGAACTGCATGTTCTGGGGCCTCGGCTCGGACGGTACGGTCGGCGCGAACAAGAACTCAATCAAGATTATCGGCGACAATACCGACCTGAAGGCGCAGGGCTACTTCGTGTATGACTCGAAGAAATCCTACGGGATCACGGTTTCGCATCTGCGCTTCGGCAAGAGCAGCGTGAACTATCCTTACCTGATTCAGCACGCCGACTTTGTGGCCTGCCACAACCCGGCCTACATCGGACGCTACGATATGCTCAGCTGCATCAAGGAAGGCGGTACCTTCCTGCTGACCTCCGAAATCCCGAGCGACGAGGTGTTCAATCACCTGACGCGCGAGATGCAGGAAACCATCATTCAGCGCAAGATCAAGTTCTACAACATCGACGCACTGAAGATCTCGGTGGAAGCCGGTCTCGGCAGCCGTATCAATACGGTCATGCAGACGGCCTTCTTCAAGCTCTCCGGCGTACTGCCGGAAGACAAGGCGATCGAGCTGATCAAAAACGCCATCAAGAAGAGCTTCGCCAAGAAAGGTGAAGATATCATCAAGATGAACTGGGCCTGCGTGGACAAAGCCTGCGCCGCGCTCCAGCAGGTCAAAATTCCGGCAACAATCACCAAGTCCTATGTGTTCCCGGCACTGATCAACGAAGCCCCCGGCTGTTTTGCCAAAGATGTGATGGAACCGGTTCTGCTGCTGAAAGGCGACGACGTTCCGGTTTCCAAAATGTCGTTCGACGGTATTCTGCCGACCGGCACCAGCGCGCTGGAAAAACGCGGTATTGCTCCGCGCGTCCCGCACTGGGTCAAAGAAAACTGCATTCAGTGCAATCAGTGCGTAATGGCCTGCCCTCATGCCGTTGTCCGCGCCAAGCAGATGGATCCGAAAGACCTGACGAAAAAACCGGAAGGTTTCTGCACCATCAAATCGAACACCAAGAACGACCGGAATCTCGAATACAAGATCCAGGTTTACATCGAAGACTGTACCGGCTGCGGCGTCTGCGTTGAAACCTGCCCGGCCAAGACCAAAGCGCTCGAATTCAAGACGATTGAAGAAGAACGCGCAGCCGGCGAACGCAAGAATGCCGAATTCTTCGAAGCGCTTCCGGATAACGTTCTTGACGGTGCCGCCGAAGCAACTCTCAAGGGTCTTCAGTTCAAGAAGCCTCTGTTTGAGGTCTCCGGCGCCTGCGGCGGTTGCGGTGAAACTCCGTACGTCAAACTGGTCAGCCAGATCTGCGGCGAACACATGATCGTCGCCAACGCCACCGGCTGTTCCTCCATCTACGGCGGAACATTCCCGGCGATTCCCTACTGCAAGAGCAAAGAAGGCCGCGGTCCGGCCTGGGGCAACTCGCTGTTCGAAGATAATGCGGAATACGGTCTCGGCATGCGCCTGGCGGTGGATAACAACCGCACCATGCTCAAGATTAAAACCGCGCGGGCCATCGAACTCGGCGTCGACAAAGATCTCGCCGCCGCCATGACCAAAGCGCTCGAAGCGGGTAATACCGCCAACGATGCGGCTGTCATTGCGCAGAATGCCGTCAAGATGCTCCTGCCGGGCGCGCTCAAAGCCGCTTCGGGTGAGCTGAAAGAAGTACTGGCCAAGATCACCGAACTGCAGGATTTCTTCGCTGATAAGAGCGTCTGGATCTTCGGCGGTGACGGATGGGCTTACGACATCGGTTACGGCGGACTCGACCATGTCGTCGCTTCCGGCAAGAACGTCAACATTCTGGTGCTCGATACCGAAGTGTATTCCAACACCGGCGGGCAGATGTCCAAGTCCACCCCGATCGGTGCGGTCGCTCAGTTTGCCGCCGCCGGCAAGCGGACCGGTAAGAAGAACCTCGGATTCATGTGCATGAGCTACGGTTATGTGTACGTCGCCTCGATCTCGATGGGCGCCAACCGCATGCAGACGCAGAAAGCGCTGATGGAAGCGGCGGCCTACAACGGCCCGTCCATCGTTATCGCCTACGCTCCGTGTATCGCGCACGGCATCGACATGATGAAGACTCAGGTCGAAGAAAAACTGGCGGTGTAATGCGGTTACTGGCCGCTCTACCGCTACAATCCGGCGGGCGAAGAAGGCAAACGCTTCACCTGGGAAAGCAAGCCGCCCACCGGCAATTTCCAGGACTTCATCCGCAGCGAACGCCGTTACAGCGCGCTGCTCAAGGCCGCCCCGCAGGAAGCGGAAGCGATCTTCAAGCAGGCGGAAGAGGATGCCAAACGCCGCATGGCGTTCATGGAAAATCTCGGCAAAATCATGTAATTAAATACAAAGGAGAATCCGATGCAAAAATACACATGCGTACCTTGCGGTTATATCTACGATCCGGCAGCCGGCGATCCGGACAACGGCATTGCTCCCGGCACTGCATTTAAAGACCTCCCGGCCGACTGGGTTTGTCCTGAATGCGGCGTCGGTAAAGATTATTTCGAACCGGTTGCATAAACCGGTTCGAAAACCGGCAGGAGGCAGCTGATCGTGAATTTAAAAACCACCTACATGGGTCTGGAGCTTAAAAACCCGGTCATTGCCGCCTCTTCGCCAGTCAGTCAGAACATTGACAGCATTCGCAGTGCCGCCGACGCCGGTGCTGCGGCTGTGGTTATGTTCTCTCTCTTCGCCGAACAGCTCGAAACCGGCAGCGAAACCCCCTACCTCCCGGATGTCTACACCGTTGACCCGGAGGCCTATCTTAATCTCCTTTCTCTGGCCGTAAAAACCGCCGGGATTCCAATCCTTGGAAGCCTCAACGGCATCACCAGCGAGGGCTGGGTCGAATATGCCAAAAAGGTCGAACAGGCCGGAGCCGCCGGACTTGAACTGAATATCTACCACGTCGCCGCCGATCCCGGTGAAACCGGTGCCGATATTGAAAAGCGGCACCTCGACATTCTCAAAGCAGTCAAAAACGCCGTCCGGATTCCCGTCGCCATGAAGCTCAGCCCGTACTTCAGCTCGCTGGGAAACATGGCCGGACAGTTTGATGATGCGGAAGCCGATGCTCTTGTCCTTTTCAACCGCTTTTACCAGCCCGACTTTGACCTCGACGCCATGGAGGTCGAAGCCACGCTTGATTTCAGTACCGCCGCGGAAATCCGCCTGCCGTTGCGCTGGATCGCCATGCTGCACGGCAAGCTTAAAGCTTCACTGGCCGCCTCTATCGGCGTGCAGACCGGCGCGGAAGTCGTCAAATACCTGCTGGCCGGCGCGGACGCCGTTATGACCGCTTCCGCGCTGATCAAAAACGGGCCGGAATATGCCGGCACGCTGATCAAAGAACTTCAGGAATGGATGCGGATCAAGGAATATGACTCTGTGGAGCAGTTCAAAGGAACCATGAGCCAGCGGGCGGTTCCCAATCCCGGTGAATTCGAGCGTGCCAACTACATAAAAGTGCTCGAAACCTACCGCCGCAAGCAGGACTGACCCTGCAATTCCCGGCGTTTTCAAAAAAGTTCAAAACATTGGAAACTATTCCTTGGACAACCCCGCTTCCCGTCCTTAAAGTGCCTTCCCGTAGCGAGCAATCTAAACAGACCACGGGAAAGAAAATGGCCAAATATCTTATCGTAACGGGCGGCGTCGTTTCATCACTAGGCAAAGGCATCACCGCCGCATCCATCGGACGCCTTCTTATCAACCGCGGGCTTAACATCCGCATGCTGAAACTCGACCCCTATCTCAACGTTGACCCCGGTACCATGAGCCCTTATCAGCACGGCGAGGTGTATGTCACCGACGACGGCGCGGAAACCGACCTCGACCTCGGCCACTACGAGCGCTACACCGGCCAGCCCACCTCGCAGAAGAGCAACATCACGGCAGGCCGTATTTACTGGGATGTGCTCCACAAAGAACGGCGCGGCGACTACCTCGGCGGAACCGTTCAGATGATTCCGCATATCTCCAACGAAATTAAATTTAAAATCCGCCAGCTTGAAGCTGAAAATCCCGATGTAATTGTGATCGAACTCGGCGGTACCGTCGGTGACATCGAGGGGCTCATCTTTCTTGAAGCGCTGCGCCAGCTCGGCGCGGAAGTCGGACGCGACAACTCCATGTACATTCACCTCACCTACGTTCCCTATATCCGGGCCGCCGGTGAAGTAAAAACAAAACCCACCCAGCAGAGCGTCGCCAAACTGCGCGAAATCGGCATTCTGCCGCATGTTATCGTCTGCCGCACCGAAGTGGATCTGACCGAGGAACACATCGACAAACTGGCTATGTTCTGCAACGTGCCCAAAGAGTGCGTCATTGTCGAAAAAGATGTCGAAACCTCCATCTACGAAATTCCGCTGGTGCTGGCCGAACAGGGTGTCGATGAACTGATTCTCAACCATTTCCGCATCGCGCGCCCCACCCGCCCGCTGAAAGACTGGCAGAAGCTCATTTCCATCATAAAAAATCCGCAAGGCAAAGTCCGGATCGGCGTGGTCGGAAAATACTCTGAACTGCAGGATGCTTACAAATCCATCTACGAAGCACTCTACCACGGCGGCTACGCCGCAGAATACGAAGTGGAGATTGTCAAATTCAACGCGGAAGAGATCGAAACAAACCCTGAAATTCTAAAAACCGTTGCCGGCATTCTGATCCCCGGGGGATTCGGCTCGCGCGGTATGGAAGGTAAAATCCGTGCGGCGCAGTACGCCCGCGAAAACAAAATTCCTTTCCTCGGCATCTGCCTCGGACTGCAATGCGCGGTGATCGAATTCGCCCGTAATGTTTGCGGACTGGCCGGTGCAAACAGCACCGAATTCGACGAAGAGCGCGGCGTTAAAACCGAAGATCCGGTCGTCTGTCTGCTTGAGGAACAGCGCGCCGTAACCCAGAAAGGCGGCACCATGCGCCTCGGCGCCTGCCCTTGTGTTCTTGAAAAAGGCACCAAAGCGCTGGCGGCCTACGGCGAGAAGAAAATCTCCGAGCGCCACCGTCACCGCTACGAAGTCAACAACCACTACCGCGAGCAGCTTGAGAAAAACGGTCTGATCATTTCCGGTATCAACCCCGACATCGGCGTCGTTGAAATGATTGAGCTGCCGGATCACCCGTGGTACGTCGCCACACAAGCGCATCCGGAACTGAAAAGCCAGCCGGTGCTTCCGCACCCGCTCTTCCGCGACTTTGTCGCCGCCGCCATCAAGAACAGTCTATGAAACGCTTTTTCGCTACCGTCCGCGACCTGACCGCCCCGGCAGAATCTTCAGACCCTCTCATTTTGAACCGCAGAACACAGCGCCTGTCCATCTGGGAGGGTTCGTTATGGGCTGTGCTGTGGGGTTTCGGAGAAACCTATATCGCCCCGTTTGCCCTTTTTCTGAATGCCGGCAATCTTGCCATGGCGTTTGTCGGCACCGGACCGGTTCTGATTGCCGCGCTGGCTCAGCTTACGGGCTCTGCCCTGCTCGACCGGGTTGGCCGCCGCCTGCCGATCATTCTGACCGGTTTTGCCGTGCAGGCAGCCTCCTATCTGCCTCTTTTCATTCTGCCCGTTTTGCTTCCGGCAGGCGGCATACCGGTGCTGCTGACCGCTGTAACGGTTTGCTTTTTCTTTTCCGGATTAGCGGTTCCCTCGTGGATGAGTCTGATGGGAGATGTAGTTGGTCCGGCAGACCGCGGCCGTTATTTTTCAAACCGGACGCGCATTGCCATGTACACCATGCTGACGTCCATGCTGCTGGCCGGCGCCATCATCAATCAATGGGAAATCTCAGGGCACCCGGTCACCGGATTCGGATTTTTATTCGGGACCGCCTGTCTGGCCCGTTTTATCAGCATATTCTTCATGCGACGGCATTATGACACGCCGTTACAGAAAACTCAGGAAAAAGCCTATTTCTCGTTTTTGGATTTTGTGCGGGCCACACCCAAATCCAATTTCGCTAAATTCACCTTTACGGTCGCTCTGATGAATGGAACCACCCAGATCGCCTCGCCCTTTTTCGCCGTTTACATGCTCCGGGATATGCACTGGTCATATCTCCATTTCACGGTCAATATGGTTGCCTTCCTGTTGTCACAGACGCTGTTCGTACGCTGGTGGGGCGCACTCAGCGACCGGCACGGCAACCGCGCCATACTGGTGGCCACCAGCTGTCTTCTGCCCGTGCTGCCGCTGTTCTGGATTTTCTCAACCAATTATCTTGTGCTGCTTCTGGCCCAGGTGGTTTCGGGCGCGACCTGGTCGGGCTTCAATCTGGCGGCATCCAACTTTGTCTATGATGCGGTCACTCCGATAAAACGCGCCCGGGCGTTCAGTTACTACAATGTAATTAACGGTCTTTTTTCGGTAGCCGGCGGAATGCTGATCGGCGCGACCATCGCTGAACATGCTCCGGCTGCATTCAAACTGGGAACGATTCAGGTAACGCTTATTTCGTCGCTGCCCGTCGTATTTATTGTCTCCAGCATCGCCCGGGCACTCGCCGCATGGGTCATGCTGCCGCAGTTCCGTGAAGTGCGTGCCGCTGAGCCGATTTCCACTATGCGCATCCTGTGGCGGCTGGGCGTCGGACAGCCTCTTTTCGGACAGGCCGGCGAATTTATCAGGCGCTACGCGCCGTCAAACAGTCAGGAAAAATAGCGTATCACGCATAAACCATTGATGTTTTTGCATCCGTGTGTGCCATATAGACCAGCCTGTTTTTAATGGTCTTTTCGCCATTTTACCGCTAACAATCAGGTTTTCGAATTGTTATACGAGTCCGGATAATCGTATTAAGAAGCTTTTGCCGTTAAACTGTATGAAACAGCACATAAAAAAAATTCTGTCGCGGGTTATATCAAAGCAGTACGGATTGCCCGACCACTGGGAATACAAACCGCCGGCAGGCATCCGGCTGGCGGATGTGAGAACCTTCGATGAGCTAACGGACCATGCGAACGACTGGAATGAACTGTTTAGAAAGGCAGACCGGCTGTCGCCGCTTCTTTCCTACCCGTGGATGAGCGCGTTTTTTGAAAACCTGGTCAATCCGCCGGAAAAGTGGCTATGCCTGTTCGCCTATGAAAACGACCGGGTAATCGGGATTCTGCCATTAGTAGCCGGGTACTCGTACCGTTTCATGACACATTCGTTGCAACTGTTTAAACTGCCGAACCATTTTGCGCACACCAGCGGAACAGACTGCCTGACGCTTCCCGGCCGGGAGGATATTTTTGGTGTTTTTTTGGATTACCTGAATCACATCCCGGCGGTTTCCCCGTACCTCAGCCTTAAGCACATTCCGGAGCATTATGCCTCTATGAAATATTTCGCCGGTAAAAAACACAGAATGTCTGTGGTGCAAAAACCGGCCGGATTTGAGGCTTTCATCCCGGTGGCAGGAAAAGGAGAAGAATATTTTTCAGGCCTGTCCGCAAAATTCCGGCAAAACCTGAAAAGAGCCTTCCGCGAGCTGGAAAAAGTTCCGGAGTCCCGCTTTGTCTTCTGTGAAAATACCCGTTCCGCGCAGGAAAACACCGGTCGTTTTCTGGATGTCGAAAACCGGAACTGGAAGGGGCAGAAAAGCTCTTCTATCAAAGACTATCCGAGCAGCGCTGTAACATTTGAAGCCGCGGCGGAGGGCCTTTCCAGACAAGATTTGATGGCCTTCAGTTTTCTGGAAAGCGGCGATAAAACCATCGCCGCACACTATGCCATGCGGAATACCCGCACCCTTTACATTCTGAAAATGGGCTACGATGCCGAGTATATCGCATGTTCTCCGGGCAATCTGCTGATGCTCAAAGTGATTCAGGCGGCCTTTGATTCGGGAGAATTTGATGAAGTGAATCTGGTATCCGGCCCGCCGGAATTGTCAAAATGGAATGTTCAGAGAAGGCCCCTTTATCATCTGATTGTTTTTCCAAAAATTCCTGTTTTCTCGAACCTGTTAACACTGATTATTCAGTCCGGAAAGGTTCATAAATTCGATACGGAGCGATAACCGTTTTACGAAGTTTCCAATCTTTTGAATTTTATGCGTCCGCCCTGTTGAGCAGGCGGTCGGAAAAACCTTCAACGACTTTCTTCAGCTTCGGATTCCGGTTGATCAGCGAGCGCAGCTGCAGCGGCTGTTTGCAAAGTCCCCAGCGACGGGCGCTGGCCGGGAAAAAGGCAATATTAGCGATCGGACGTATCTGGACATTCCAATCATTCAGCCACGAATAACCGGACATAAAGTTAAGTTCCTTTGCCCCGCCGGACTCAAAAGTCTTCTCGATGACATGCCCGAAAAGCACCGAACCGGGCGACAGCTTCGAGAATTTTTCGTTATAGCCGATTTTGACGACATACAGTGTATCACCGCTCTGCGCCATGAATTGTCCGGCGACAGGTTCGCCGGCGATATCAAGAAAGGCCCAGCGCAGCCAGCCTTGCGCTTCCAGACGTTTTGTCAGCAGGCGGAAAAATTTTATATACGATTCATCGGAGCGGATGGAGGTTTTGCGCTGCGCCTTCCAGCTCTGATGTTCAATGTCCATGAATTTTTCAGTATTGATCTCCGCATTGCCGGTTTCAAAACGGAAACGGACCTCGGGCTGCTCCTGAATGCGCCGTCCGACTCGGCGATAGTTGGTGAAGAACTTTTTAGAAAGTGTGCTGAGGTAGTTTTCCGCGCTGCCCTGCACTTCAATAAAACTTTCGCTGCCATCTGTGTCGGTTACCGGACGGCTGCCGCGGCAGAAACGCCTGCTGAGCAAATCCGGCAGCCGTATACACGGCAGGCCGCGGATACGCAGGCAGCAGCAATCGCAGGGGATACTCCACAGGTATTTTAGAAAAAGCGGAAACACATTTTCTTCACAGCCCCGGCGCATCAGGGCTTCAACCGCACCGGTCATAAAAATGTCGTACGGTGTTTCAAACCGCAGGCATTTCTTCCGGCCCGGCCAGCGGCGCGGAACGGTGACAACAGGCAGTACACCGGTGAGCTGCTGATCATCATAGGCCAGCAGACAAAACCAGCTGTCACCGGGGTTCAGACGGGTTTCAAGATGGGTGGCGACCCATGCATGAGACATCTCCGGGCGCTGTCCGGTCTCTGTAACCAGCCGGTTCCACGCGTCCGCATGCTTTTGCAGCTCTTCGAAATCGCGAATCACTTCCAGACGGGTACCGTGCGGCGTACAGACCGGTTCGGGAAGCTCAAACCCCATTTCAGGACTTTTACAAACGATGCTCATTCAACCCTCTCTGCTGTAATTCAAATACGGATAGCTGTATACGCATTTTCCCAGTGTTTGGAAACTTTTATTCCCACTGCAGAGAAGCCCCTTCAAGCAGGCACTTTGGGTACGGCTGTTTGCTTGCAAACGGCCCTGCCGTTATAAGCCGTTTGACGAGCAAACGGCTGTACAAACTTTATTCCGCGCGGCAAAGAAGACCTTTAAGATAGGCTCCTTCCGGAAAATTGAGTGCGACCGGATGATCCGGCGATTGGTTTAAAACCGCCAGAATCTGCGCGCTCCGTCCGGCGTCTAAAGCCGCATCCGAAACGATCTTCTGAAACAGAGGCATCTCCATCAGCCCGGAACAGGAAAAAGTGAAAAGCAGTCCGCCCGGACGCAGCAGCTTAAACGCCAGCAGGTTGATGTCTTTATAGCCGCGCGCTCCGCCCTCGAGCTGACTGCGCGATTCGATAAATTTTGGCGGATCAAGAATGATGAGGTCAAAGTCGCGCCGCGAGTCGCGGAAGCTGCGCAGTTCCTTAAAGACATCGCCATCGATATATTCTGAAGCCGTTGGGTCGAGTCCGTTCAGTTCTGCGTTCTGCTTGGCAATCTCAAGCGCCGGGCCGGAACTGTCCATTTGGGTCACGTGCGTAGCTCCGCCGAGCAGCGCGGCTACGCCGAACCCGCCGGTGTAGGAAAAACAGTTGAGCACATCGCGTCCGGACGCCCAGTTGCGCACCGCCGCACGGCTGTCGCGCTGATCGAGATAGTAACCGGTCTTGTGGCCGCCTTTAATATCAACCAGCAGGCGCATGCCGTTTTCGCTGATTTCGACCCGTTCCGGCGGCTCCGTGCCGGCCAGAACGCCGCAACGCGATGGCAAGCCTTCCTTCTCGCGCACAGAAACATCGGAGCGTTCGTAGATAGACAGTCCGGGGAAAAGCTCCTGCAAAATTCCGGTGATCGTCTCTTTCCAATGCTCGGAACCGGCGGAAAGAAACTGGCAGACCAGCCAATCCGCATAGCGGTCAATGATGAGGCCGGGCAGCCCGTCGGATTCCGCCGCAACCAGCCGGAGCGCGTTGGAATTGAAGTGTTTTGCATTGGACGGTGGGGCAGACGCCCTCGTCTGCCAACATTTCGCAGGCGAGTCGCCTGCGCCACATAAAAACTCCTTATCTGTTAGATGGCAACGGGCGGCAATTGCATTTTGCAGCTTCGTCCGGAAAAATCCGGCGTCAATCACCGTCGACGGGTCGAAGCTCCAGACGCGGGCGGCAATCTGCGACTGTGGCGACCACGCCGCCTGTGCCAACGGTTTACGGTCAAACGAACAAACGGTCACGGTTTCGCCGGAATTTGGATCGCCCGCTACCCGCTCAATCGCGCCGGAAAAAATCCACGGATGCCGCTGAAGCAGATTTTTTTCGCGACCTTTTTTTAGAATGACCAAATTCATGCCGGAGTTCTTAACTGTAGAGTGAAACTAAGTCGAACTTAAAGCACCAATGAACTTCCGCCATGACGCGCGAAGAATGGCCAGAGTGAAGCGGCGCGCTATTTCCCATCGCCGTCCAACGTATCTCCATTCTCGGCTGACAGATCAATACCCTCTACTATGAACTTCTCCATAGCTTTTGGATCGTCCTGTAAGCGACCGGTTTTCCAGACTTTGGAAACTGGAAGGTGGAAGCGGCATCCCTGCTACTTTGAAGAGGGGAGATGCCTTTTCCACATTCCAGCTTCTATCAGCAACTCACTAGTGACTTCCACCCGGGGTTACGTATTCAAGGTCGTTGCTGTAGTTGCCGATCAGAATTCCGTCAACCAACATTCCTCTTCCTACGAAAAGCGCCACGCCGCTCTTCTCTTCCCATTTCAGACTATAGATTTTCCCAAAAACAGACTCCCCAATGACAAGCTTCGCATAAATCGCCTTACCGTCCTCGACCCAAGCCGAATGATAGTCTCCGCTAAATTCATTTCTGCCAGCTTCGATGCGAACGGCACTTTCTGTATAAGCCTTCTGGGTAATATTATTTGAATACTCACCGAGCAAATTACCGTTCTCAGTCAGCTTGAAATAAAAACGCCCAACAATAACGCTCATTTTAACCTCCCCAAATCATTGATTTAACAAACGATGCGGGCGAACTTGCGTTTGCCGACTTTGAGGATCATGCCGTCGGCTGGCGTAATGACCGCTTTGACGTCAGAAATCTGTTCATCGTTGATGCGCACTCCGCCCTGCTGGATGAGGCGGCGGGCTTCGCTGTTGGACGGCGCAAACCCGGCTTTCATAACGAGGTCAATGATTCCGGTGTCGCCAGACAGCTTCAGGTCGGGCATATCGTCCGGCAGTTCGTTCTTGGAAAAGATACGGGCGAATTCATCGGAGGCTTTCAACCCTTCGCCGGCACCGGCAAACCGGTCAACCACGCAACGGCCCAGCTCGTCTTTGACGGCGCGCGGATGCAGTTCGCCGGAGGCGACCTTGGCCTGCATGGATTTGATTTCCGCCGGGTCGCGGCAGAGAACATACAGAAAATATTTCCACATCAGTTCGTCGCTGACACTCATGAGCTTGCCGAACATATCTTTGGCCGACTCGTTGACTCCAACGTAGTTGCCAAGGCTCTTGCTCATTTTCTGCACACCATCGAGTCCTTCGATGAGCGGAAGCGTCATGACCACCTGCGGCTCCTGACCGTAAACCTTCTGTAATTCGCGGCCGAGCAGCAGATTGAAAAGCTGGTCGGTTCCGCCGAGTTCGACATCGGCTTGGACCATGACGGAGTCATAGGCCTGAACGAGCGGATAGAGAAACTCGACCAGAGAGATCGGGCGATTGTCAGCGTAGCGTTTCGAAAAGTCGTCGCGCGCCAGCAATTGAGCGACTGTCACATGCGCAGAAAGACGGATTACATCTTCAAACTTCATTCCGCCGAGCCATTCCGAATTAAAGCGTACTTCGGTTTTCGCCGGATCAAGGATTTTAAAAACCTGCTGTTTGTAACTTTCAGCGTTGGCGGCAACCTGCTCACGCGAAAGCGCCGGGCGGGTGGCTGATTTGCCGGACGGATCGCCGATCATGCCGGTGAAGTCGCCAATGATGAAAACCACGATATGGCCGGCATCCTGAAATTCGCGCAGTTTATTCAGCCCGACCACATGACCGAGATGCATGTCCGGCGCAGAGGGATCGGCGCCGTATTTGATGCGCAGGCTGCGTTTTTCCTTCGCGGCGGCTTCGAGTTTCCTCTTCAGTTCGCCGACGGAAAAAAGATCCACATGGCGGGCAGTGAGCCGTTTGAGCTGTTCGTCTGTATTCATGATCCGCGAGCATAAAAAAACCCGCAGGCGTTTACAACCTGCAGGTTCATAAAAGGTAGGGACGGTTCGCCGAACCGTCCGTGGACACCTCGGCGAGGTGTCCCTGCCAATTTATTCGGCTTTCTGGCCGGGGTGCCACTCTTCGTTGCCGGTCAGCAGACCGTCAAAGGCCGAGGAGAGGTCAACCATCTCTTCGCCCGGACGCAGACCGGTGAGCAGCTCTTCGCTGATCTCGAAGTCTTCGTCCGCAATCTTCGCCGCCTTGATGCTGAGGCCGATACGGTGTTCGACCGGATCAATCTTGACGATACGGGCTTCAACCAAATCGCCGATATTGAGAACATCTTTGACTTTTTCGACATGCGCATCGCTGATCTGGCTGATATGAACCAGACCGTCGATACCGTCTTCAAGTTCCACAAACGCACCGAAATTGGTGAGCTTGGTAACTTTGCCGGAGATCTTCTGGCCTTCTTTGTAGGTGTCGTTGATGCATGCCCACGGATCTTCCTGAGCCTGTTTCAGACCGAGAGAGATGCGCTGGTTGACGGCATCAATTTCGAGCACGACTGTTTCGACTTCCTCACCCTTCTTGAGGACTTCGGAAGGATGGTTGATTTTGCGCGTCCAGGACATATCGGACACGTGAATCATACCATCTACACCCTCTTCAATTTCGACAAAGGCGCCGTAGGATGTGAAGTTGCGCACCTTGCCTTTGACCAGTGAGCCGATCGGGTATTTGTGTGCAGCGACTTCCCACGGATTTTCTTCAGTCTGGCGCATGCCAAGCGATATTTTCTTGTCGTCTGTATTGATCGAAAGAACAACCGCGTCGACTTCGTCGCCGACTTTGAGGACGTCGGACGCACGCTGAATGCGTTTAGTCCACGAGATTTCAGAAACGTGGACAAGGCCTTCCACACCTTCTTCGACTTCAACAAACGCACCATACGGGGCCAGACTGACCACTTTGCCGCGAACGCGGGTACCGATCGGGTATTTAGCGTCGATATCCTGCCAAGGATTGGAAAGCGTCTGTTTCAGGCCAAGCGAAATACGTTCTTTATCAAGGTTGATATCAAGAATCATTACCTCGATTTCGTCGCCGACTTTGACCATTTCTGTCGGGTGATTAATGCGGCCCCAGCTCATGTCGGTGACATGCAACAGACCGTCGATACCGTCGAGATCCACAAAGGCACCGAAGTCGGTGATATTCTTGACCGTTCCTTTACGGAGCTGGCCAACCTTGATTTCGCCGAGCAGTTTAAGTTTCTGTTCGCGGCGGCTTTCTTCGATGATCTCACGGCGGGAGACAACGATGTTTTTGCGCTCTTTGTTAATTTTAATGATTTTGACCTGCAACGTTCTGCCGATGTAGTCATCGAGGTTGCGCACCGGAACAACATCCACCTGTGAGCCCGGCAGGAAAGCATCGGCGCCGATATCGACGATAAAACCGCCTTTGATGGCGCGGGTGATTGTGCCTTCAACCAGACTGCCTTCTTCGCAGTCGTTGACAATATGATCCCACTTGCGCTGCTGCTCAGCGTGTTTTTTACTGAGGACGACCATTCCGTAGTCGTTTTCGAGGTTTTCGATAAAGACCTCGATCGTATCGCCTACTTTGACAGTGTCGATGTCTTCAAACTCATCGCCGTCCACAATCCCTTCAGATTTGTATCCGATATCAATGAGAGCTTCATCATCTTGAATGCGAAGTACTTTGCCGGGCACAATCGAACCAACGGAAAAGTCCTTGAGGGTGTTGTTGTACATTGCATCGACAGCAGCGGCATCCAGCCCGATTGAAAAGCCGTCGGTTTTTAGTGTCTGTTCCATGTTTTTATTTTCTATCTCTGTCCGGCGGCGTCCGCAATCGTATTGAACGGTGCGCCCCGCCCCGGGGTTATTTTCTTTCTCCGCAAACTGTTCACGGCCACCCGGCCGGTTAACTCACAAACTGCGGTTCATAAAGAGCGGAAATCATAGTTAGGCAACCTGCAAAAACAAGGCTCAAATGCGTTTTTCGCCTTTTGAAATCAAGTAAGCGTGAGAATTTCCGGAGCGGTTGCGCCGACCGCAACAGTGTGCTCAAAGTGAGCCGATGCACTGCCGTCGCAGGTGACAGCAGTCCAATTATCATCCAAAACCTTCACTTTTGAGCCGCCGACATTGACCATCGGTTCGATGGCAAACGTCATACCGGGTTTAAGTTTCGGCCCGCGACCTGGATTTCCGAAGTTTGGAATCTGCGGATCTTCATGCATGTCGCGGCCAATACCGTGGCCCACAAATTCACGCACAACGGAAAAACCAGCCGCTTCCACAACCGTTTGGATAGCGTATGAAATGTCGCCGAGGCGGTTGCCGGCCACCGCCTTGGAAATTCCGGCGTCCAGTGCAGCCTTTGTCACCTCGAGCAGTTTCTTTTTTTTATCATCAATTTCACCGGCCGCCACCGTGACGGCTGTGTCACCGATGAACCCGCCGAAAGCGAGCCCGGTATCAATACTGACAATATCGCCCTCTTTAATGACACGGCGACCCGGTATACCGTGAACGACTTCCTCATTTATTGAAACGCAGATATGTCCCGGAAAACCGTGATAGCCGTAAAAGGCGCTGGTCGCGCCCAGTTTTTGAACAAGCTCAAAAGCGGCATTGCCCAGCTCAAGCGTGGTGATACCGGGGCGCACCATGGCGGCAAGTTCATCGCGCACACGGGCGGTCATGCGGTTGACCCGGCGCATAGCCTCGATTTCAAGCGGGGTCTTAATAATAATCATCTGCCGTCCTTACGCATTGAGTACGTCGAGAACGAGCGCAGTGGTTGCGTCGGCGTGTCCGCCGGCAGCGATGTCACGAATCAGCCCCTGCCGCTGATAATAGGATATGAGCGGCGCTGTCTGCTTTTCGTAAACTTCGAGACGGTTGAGTATGGTGGCTTCGCTGTCATCGGCACGCTGGTACAGTTCGCCGCCGTCACTGTCGCAAACGCCTTCTTTCTCCGGAGGCCGTGTAATCATGTGATATACCGCACCGCAGGTTTTGCAGACGCGGCGGCCAGTAAGCCGTCTGAGCAGGACTTTCCGCTGGACTTCCAGATTGAAAACGTGCGCGATGACTCCGCTGTATTTTTTTAAAAGCTGATCAAGGCCAAGGGCCTGATCAATGGTGCGGGGAAATCCATCAAACATGAAACGGGCTGCAGCAGATTCTTTGGCAATACGTTCTTCGATAATGCGAAGAATAACCGAATCGGGAACCAGTTCCCCGGCCTCCATACAAGCCTTGGCTTCGAGTCCAACCGGACTTCCGGACTTGAGCGCGGCACGAAGCATATCGCCGGTAGAAACATGAATATAGGCGGTCTGCTGTTTAAGGTCTTCAGCCAATGTTCCTTTGCCTGCGCCTGGACCTCCGAGGAGAATAATTGCTTCCATCGCCTACCTTCTTCCGGATTTTAGTTTTCCTTTTTTCAGAAATCCGTCGTAGTGGCGCATCAGCAGATGGGACTCAATCTGGCGCATGGTGTCGAGCATGACCCCGACAATAATAAGCAGGCTGGTGCCGCCGAAAAATGAGGCAACAAGTCCGGGAATTCCAAACTGAGCGCCCATGATGGAGGGCAGTACCGCAATACCGGTTAGAAAGATCGCACCGGCCAGCGTGATACGAGTCATGGTTCGGTCGAGAAACTCAGCCGTTGATTTTCCGGGACGTATGCCGGGAATGTATCCGCCATATTTCTTAAGGTCGTCAGCGATCTGTACCGGATTGAACTGCGTAGCCACCCAGAAATAGGAGAAGAAGAGTATCATGAGGCCGAAGCAGGTCATATAGAGACCGGTGCCATAGCCAAGCGCAGCTCCGATCTGTTTAGCAGCGGGCCAAGGCATCATATTGAAAATTTTTGCAGGGAACATCAGAATGGCCTGTGCGAAGATGATGGGCATAACGCCGGCATAGTTAACGCGCAACGGCATGAACGTGTGCTGCCCGCCGTAAACCTTGCGGCCGACAACACGCTTGGCGTATTGAACCGGAACTTTCTGCTGGGCCTGCGTAACGGCCACTACCACCGCGACAACCACCAGAACCATCATAAGCATGGTAGCCGCCATGAAAGGAGAATGCCGCACAACACCATCGACCGGCTTGAACATACTGATCATCGCGCTCACCGCCGCCGGCATACGACTGACAATATTCACAGTAATGATCATGGAAATTCCATTACCGATTCCGCGTGCGGTAATCTGTTCGCCAAGCCACATCAGCATGAGCGTACCGGTGACCAAAGTCATCGTGGTAAGCAATTCAAAGCCAAGTCCTGGAATCCGTACCACATCCGCCGGGAAGTAAAGCTGTCCGCTTTCGAGCGCGCGGGCGATTAAAAACCCCTGAAACGCGCAGAGTGCTACGGTGAGATAACGGGTGTACTGTGTAATTTTAGCCCGTCCTGATTCGCCTTCGCGAACCAGCTTCTCGAGCGCAGGCACTACGGCGGTCATCAGCTGAATGATAATTGAAGCGCTGATGTAGGGCATGATGCCGAGCGCACCGACGGCACAGTTTGCCACCGCGCCGCCGCTGAACAGGTTGAACATGTCGAGGAATCCAACGCCTTGCCCGGCAGAAGCCTTGATGTAATTGCTGATCATGCTGAAATCCACACCCGCAATCGGAATGTCGGATACCAGACGGCACAGAAAAATAACGCCTAAGGTGAAAAGTATCCGCTGGCGCAATTCCTGAATCTTAAAGCTGTTGACGAAGGCGGAAAGCATCGTTTACCCCGCTTAAATTTTGGGTCAGACTGTTTCGCAACTGCCGCCGGCAGCTTCGATTTTCTCTTTGGCCGAAGCACTGAAGGCATTGGCTTTGACCGCTATTTTTTTAGAAATTTCACCGTTACCGAGCACTTTGACGCCGTCCCACTGACCGTTAACAAAACCAACCTGACGCAGAAGTTCCAGCGTCACTACCGTGCCGGCCTCAAATGAGTTCAGCGCAGCAACGTTTACCGGAGCGAGCACTTTACGATTATAGTTACTAAACCCGCGTTTAGGAATGCGACGGGCCATGGGCATCTGTCCCCCTTCAAAGAGCGGCTTATGCTTGTGGCCGGAGCGTGCATAGGCGCCTTTATGACCGCGGCCTGAAGTCTTCCCTTTTCCGGAAGCCCGGCCGCGACCAACACGCATTTTCCGGTGTGTAGAACCTTTTGCAGGTTGTAGTGAATGCAGTTCCATTTTAAAAAACCTCTTTTTTATTTCCCGCGGGCCGCAAGTGCCGCTTCGCGTGTACGCAAAGTGGCAAGGGCGGCCATGGTGGCTTTGGTTACGTTCAATTTATTGCTGCTTCCGAGCGATTTGGCGAGTACATCGCGTACACCGGCCAGTTCGAGTACCGCGCGGCAGGATCCACCGGCAATTACACCGGTACCTTCAGACGCCGGACGCAACAGAACCTGCGCACCGCCGAATTTACCGGTCGTTTCGTGCGGAATGGTGGTGCCCTTCATGGTAATCGGTTTCATGACGCGTTTGGCCGCTTCGCCGCCTTTGCGAATCGCATCGGCCACTTCGTTGGCTTTACCGAGGCCGTAACCGACCCGTCCGGCTCCATCGCCGACGACAACCAGCGCGCCGAAGCTGAACCGGCGTCCACCTTTGACCACTTTCGAATTGCGGTTGATGTGAACGACACGTTCTTCGAACTCCGATTTAACTTTTTTTTCTGCTGATTTTTCAGTCACTTCGAGCAACTCCTCATTTACATAAATTAAAACTGAAGGCCGGCTTCGCGGGCACTGTCGGCCAGCGCACGCAAGCGCGATCCGTAGGCAAAGCCCCCACGGTCAAAAACCACTTTTGAAATACCCTGCCCTTTGGCTGTTTCCGCCGCTTTGGCACCCAGTACTTTAGCCGTATCCACCGTACACTTATCGCCCAGCGATGAAACCGAGCAAATGGTTTTCCGCGCGTCGTCGTCGATGACCTGCACGTAAATATAACGGTTGGAGACGTAAACAGCCATACGCGGACGCTCGGCGGTTCCCTGCACTTTGTTCCGCAAACGGAGATGTCTGCGCTTCCGATAATCTGATTTGTTTTTGACTTTCATGATTAAGCCACTGCCTTACCTTCCTTGCGCCGGACCTGTTCACCTTTGTACCGCACTCCTTTACCCTTGTAGGGTTCTGCAGGAGCGAACGCGCGGATACGCGCGGCGACCAGACCGACCAGAGCCTTGTCGTGCCCTGACACTTTTACATCGGTTGCCCCGGTGACTTCGATTTTGATGCCTTCGGGAATCGCATATTTGATGTCGTGCGAGAAACCAAGCGAAAGAACCAGGGTTTTTCCCTGCAACTGCGCCTTGTAGCCGACACCCTGAATTTCCAGTTCTTTCACATACCCGTTCTGTACGCCGAGAATCATATTGTTGAGGGTGTT
The DNA here is from genome assembly GCA_903826865.1 of uncultured Verrucomicrobiota bacterium. Classification (GTDB taxonomy): domain Bacteria; phylum Verrucomicrobiota; class Kiritimatiellia; order Kiritimatiellales; family Tichowtungiaceae; genus Tichowtungia. The sequence continues at coordinate 6,929 of CAIKGD010000068.1, read as the reverse complement.
GCGAATGGTTCCGTGCAATGCGCGGGCTTCCTTCGTTTCATCTTTTCGCCCAACTGTTACCCGTCCGCCGTCAACGGCCACCGTGATCTGCGCAGGAATCTTAAGGGTACTCTGTCCCTTGGCACCTTTAACCGTGGCAACATTCCCGCTAAGCGTCACTTCAGCACCAGCCGGAACCGTTACAGGTATTTTTCCTATTCTAGACATCGTTACAACCTCGATTTGAAATTACCATACATAGCAAAGCACTTCGCCGCCCACATGGGCTTTGCGAGCATCTTTATCGCTGAGCATACCGGACGATGTGCTTAGAACCGCCGTACCGATACCGCCCAACACACGCGGAACATCCGCCGCTGTCACATAATGGTGACAGCTCGGACGACTGACACGCCGCAGACCCTGGATAACCGGTTTCTGATCATCCTGATATTTAAGATGCAGAACCAGCGTTGCCTTTCCATCCACTTTTTCGGTGGTGTAGTCCTTGATGTACCCTTCCTGTTTAAGGATACGGGCCAACTCGCTCTTCATTTTGGAGTGCGGCATCTGCACTTTCGTATGCGCCGCCATGTTGGCGTTGCGGATGCGCGTCAGCATATCAGAAATAGGATCGCTCAATATCATTGCTGTTCACCTTTGTTTTTGGCGTTTTCAAACGGCATCCCCATAAGGCGGAGCAGTTCGTAGGCCTCGGAATCGGTCTTGGCTGTTGTGACAAATGTCACATCCATGCCGTGTACCTTGCGGACATGGTCCGGATTAATTTCCGGGAAAATAGTCTGTTCCTTGAGACCGAGCGAGTAGTTTCCGAATCCATCAAAGGATTTAGGCGGAAGTCCCCGAAAGTCGCGGATACGTGGTAACGCTGTATTGATCAGACGATCCAGAAATTCATACATCCGGACACCGCGTAATGTCACTTTACCTGCCAGCGAAACGCCTTCGCGCAGTTTAAAGTTTGATACGCTTTTCCGGGCTTTGATCGTGACCGGCCGCTGCCCGGTTATTTTGGTCAAATCGTCGAGTACCGCCTGCAATGCATCGCGATCATGCTGCATACCGACAGATACGTTAATGGCAATTTTTGAAAGTGCCGGAATTTGCATGCGGTTGCTGTAATTGAACTTCTTCTGAAGTTCCGGCACCACTTGTTCGCGATATTTTGTTTTCATCGTCGGAATCATGAAGACCCGCTCCTCTAAAATAAATTAATCAGTTACTCTGCTTTTTTCAGATTTGATATATGAATAGAAGCTTCCTTTTCAAACACACCGCCCTGCGGTTTGTCCTGTGTCTTACGCATATGCTTCTTCACAAAATTAAGGCCCTCCACCAGAACCCGTCCGGTACCCGGAAGCACCTGAAGAACCTTGCCGGTCTTGCCTTTGTCATCGCCGCAGACGGCCTTGACCAAATCGCCTTTTTTAATCGTTGCCATAAAAATATTTCCTCTCCTCAAAGCACTTCCGGAGCGAGCGAAACCACTTTCATAAAGTTTCCGTCGCGCAACTCGCGGGCTACCGGGCCGAAAATGCGTGTTCCCCGAGGATTTTTTGCCGCATCAATGATAACGGCCGCGTTATGGTCGAAACGCAGAACAGAGCCGTCGCGACGGCGAATCGCTGATTTAGTCCGCACGACCACCGCCTCACAAACTTCGCCCTTTTTAACGATACCGCCCGGCTGAGCTTCTTTAACGGCCACTTTAATAATCTCGCCGACCTTCGCATAATTGCGCTTGGTTTTCAGCACCCGGATGCATTGCACGCTTCGTGCGCCTGTGTTATCCGCGACATCCAGTCTGGTTTGCACTAAAATCATTTTATTACCTGCCTTATTTCGAAAGAATTTCGATAAGCCGCCAGTTTTTCAGACGACTGATCGGACGCGTTTCCATCACCCGCACTACCTGCCCGACTTTTGCTTCGTTTTTTTCATCATGTGCATGAATTTTTTTTGTCACGCGCAACTCTTTGCCCAGCAACGGATGCCGGACCCGGCGTTCGATGAGTACAGCGATGGTTTTATTACCCGACACACTGCTCACGCGACCTTCGCGTACTTTCCGATGACCTCTTGACTCCATCTTTTACCCCTCGGCTTTCGCCGCCTGATTCATAACCGTTTTAATGCGGGCCACTGAGCGACGCGCGGCACGGATCCGCAGCGGATTTTCCAGCTGCCCCGAAACCTGCTGAAGGCGCAATGTAAACAGCTCCTTCTTCGCATCCTCAAGCTGCTGCTGCAGCTCGACCGTTGTATTATCTGTAAGTTCTTTTACTTTTTTCATTCGGCACTCTCATCTCAAATCAGCGGTTTGCATGGCGCGTCACAAACTGTACCCGTATAGGCAGCTTGGTTGCGGCCAGCCGCATAGCAATGCGCGCCTGCTGGTCAGTCACTCCGTCGAGTTCAAAAAGCATCCGTCCCGGACGCACTACGGAAACCCAGCCTTCGACGCCGCCTTTTCCTTTACCCATACGTACTTCCAGCGGCTTTTTGGTAAAAGGTTTATCCGGAAAAATGCGGATCCAGAGTTTCCCTTTACGTTTCAGGTTTCGGTTGATTGCCACGCGGCAGGCCTCAATCTGAATGTTTGTGATCCATGCGCGCTCCAGCGCCTGCAGACCGTATTCACCGAAAGCCAGCGTGGTGCCGGCTTTGGCCATACCGCCGCGGGAGCCCTTCTGGACTTTCCTGTATTTAACTCGTTTTGGCATTAAAGGCATTGGTCAATACTCCTAAGCTTGCGCCTTTTCATACTTCTTACAAATCCACACTTTGATGCCGATGGCACCGGCTACGGTTCGGGATGTTGCTGTTCCGTAGTCAATGTCGGCCCGTAACGTATGAAGCGGAATCCTGCCTTCTTTGTAACTCTCCGAACGGGATATTTCGGCGCCGCCCAGACGTCCGGAAGCCAGTACTTTAATACCGTCAGCACCGACATCCATTGCCATCTGAATCGCACGCTTCATCGCCCGGCGGTACGAAACACGGCGTTCCAGCTGCAACGCAATGCTCTCAGCCACCAGCTTGGCATCAATGTCAGGTTTTTTTACTTCGTCAATTTCGATGTAAACTTCTTTTTTGGTCATCTTGCCAAGCTGCTCGCGCAGTTTTTCGATATCTTCGCCCTTGCGGCCGATCACCAGACCCGGACGGGCCGTGCGAATGGTCACGCGGACACGATTGGCATACCGCTCGATAAACACATTGGAAATCGCGGCTTCTTTCAGACGCGTTTGTACCGCTTCCCGGATACGGATATCCTCCTGAAGCAGGTCAGCAAATTCCTTCTTGCCGGCGAACCAGCGAGAGCGCCAGTTCTTATTTACCGCAATTCGGAAGCCTATAGGATTTACTTTCTGTCCCAAAACGATTCCCTTTCCTTATTTACGATCTGTTAAAACCACAGTGATATGAGTCGTGCGTTTGCGAATGGCACTGGCCGAACCGCGAGCGCGGGGCCGGAACCGTTTAAGAACCGGCCCGCCGTCCACATAAGCATCCTTCACAAAAAGATTATCGGCGGAGACATTTTCATTGCTCTGCGCATTGGCAATAGCTGACTTGAGCGTTTTTCCGATCTCAGCGGCTGCTTTCATTGCGTTAAAGTTTGTAATACGAAGGGCTTCCGCAACAGAAAGACCCCTGATCTCAGATGCCATATAGCGGGCCTTGATCGGCGACATCCGTACATATTTAGTTGTTGCTGAAACTTCCATGTTTTTCTCTCTCATCGTGCCGTTTTTTTCACACAAGGGCGGCAACTATACGTCATTCCATTTCCAAATCCAGAACTTCCACAAAAAAAATATTATTTCGCAACGGTCTTGTCCGTCGCAACGCCATGCTGTCTGAAAGCACGGGTCGCAGCAAACTCGCCGAAGCGGTGCCCCACCATATTTTCCGTTACAAATACCGCCACAAAAACTTTCCCGTTATGAACGGAAAAATTATGACCGATGAATTCCGGCACAATCATTGAGGCGCGTGCCCATGTCTTGATCGGTTTTTTTCTGCCGGAGACTTCCATCTGCCCGACTTTCTTGAGCAGTTTTCCGTCTATGAAAGGACCTTTTTTAAGTGAACGAGCCATAGATTACTTCTTTCTCCGTTCGACAATGTACTTGTTCGAAGCCAGTTTTTTCTTGCGGGTACGTTTACCCTTAGCCAGCGTGCCCCACGGCGACTGCGGATGACCACCGCCGGAAGTGCGCCCCTCACCACCACCCATAGGATGGTCGACCGGATTCATTGCCACACCGCGAACGGTCGGACGGATGCCCAGCCAGCGTTTCCGGCCTGCTTTGCCGCTGGAAATATTTTCATGATCTACATTACCAACCTGCCCGACGGTGGCGTAGCAGTTGACACGAACCCGGCGGATTTCACCCGACGGCATCTTCAAGTTGGCGAATTCTCCTTCGCGGGACATCAACTGTGCACCGGCACCTGCTGAACGGGCGATTTGCCCGCCGCAACCGGCCTTCAATTCAATGTTATGAACCGTCATGCCCAGCGGAATTTTTTCGAGCGGCAGCGCATTACCCACCGCCGGCTCAGCTTCCGGCCCGGACAGCACCACGGTGCCGACCTGAAGACCGACCGGTGCCAGCATGTAGCGTTTTTCGCCATCCACGTAATTCAGCAACGCAATACGGGCTGAGCGGTTCGGATCGTACTCAATCGTCACGACCTTCGCCGGAATGCCGAATTTATTACGCTTGAAATCAATCAGGCGGTAACGGCGCTTGTGTCCGCCCCCGCGATGCCGCGTTGAAATGCGTCCGGCACTGTTCCGCCCGCCCGTACTTTTCTTCGAACGTATCAAAGACCTTTCCGGCGTCGATTTTGTTATTTCTTCAAACGCAGATGTCACCGTATGACGGCGGCTCGGCGTGGTCGGTTTATATGTTTTTAAAGCCATGACTCAAACTCCTTACACCAAATCAATCTTGCTGCCTTCGGCCAGCGTTACTACCGCCCGCTTCCAGCCGGCTGTCCGGCCGGCACTGGCAGTGCGCTCACGTTTTTTCTTACCTTGGCGCTTCATTGTGTTGACCGCGCTGACCTTCACTTTGAAAAGATCTTCGACCGCCTGCTTGATCTCGGCCTTGTTGGCGTCGGGGCGAACATTGAAGGTGTATTTATTTTCCTTTTCGGAAAGGCGCGTACCCTTCTCTGTCAGCATGACTTTCTGTATTACCTTATATACGTCTTTCATTGAAAATTCCTTCCTAAGCCAGGCGCTGCTCGAGTTTTTCCACACCCGCTTTAGTGATGACAATTTGCGGATAACGAACAATCTGATAGGTGTTCACGTTCTCTGCGCAAACCACTTCGATGTCCCGAAGATTCTGGGCTGCCAGCTGGATGTTCGTATCCGCCGCTCCCAGAATCACCAGCGCCTTGCCTTTGATTTCCAGAGTCTGCAGCAGCGCGCAGATTTCTTTGGTGCGCGGCGTTGACAACTTGAGGTCATCAATAACCATCACCTGTCCGGCTGCCGCTTTTTCACCGAAAGCATACGCAAAGGCCAGTCGGGCCACCTTACGGGGAACCTGCTTGCGCACTTTGTGCGGATGAGGACCGAACGCCACACCGCCGCCACGCCACACGGGCGACTGACGATAGCCGGCGCGCGCGCGGCCAAGACCTTTTTGTTTCCAGGGTTTTTTGCCGGAACCGGCAACTTCACCTTTGCGTTGCGTGTTGGCAGAACCCTGATGCTGATGGGCCTGATAGGTTACAACAGCCTGATGAGCCGCTTGAGCACCCTTATCCACAACAGTAAACTTATCGCTAAGGGTTACTTCACCCAGCTTCTTTCCCTTGCAATCTTTAAGCGGCAATGTACTCATGATCGTCCTCTCAAATTACTTTCTTTTGAGTGCTTCTCGCAGCACCAGCGTCGTACCGTTTGCGCCGGGCACTGCGCCTTTGACCAGGATCAGGTTTTCGGCAGCACGAACCTGAATCACTTTAACATTTTGAACCGTAATGCCTGTACTGCCCATCTGACCGGCCATTCTCTTGCCCTTAAAGACGCGACCGGGTTTCTCTTTCATACCGATTGATCCGGTTGTCCGGTGGAAATGTGAACCGTGAGTCTCACGCCCGCCGCTGAAATTATGCCGCTTCATTACGCCCTGAAAGCCTTTACCTTTGGTAACGCCCAGCACGTCGATAAAATTGACACCTTCAAAAACAGCCGCCGTCAGTGTATCGCCCGCCTTCGCGGCGTCATCTGCATCCACACGAACTTCGCGCAATTCCCGTAACGTACCGACGCCGGCTTTCTTAAAGTGCCCCGCCAGCGGTTTAGCAACCCGTTCGGGCTTCTGTGCGCCGAACCCAAGCTGAACCGCTTCATAGCCGTCCGTGCCGGTTGTCTTGCGTTGAACCACACTGCACGGCCCCGCTTCGATAACCGTAACGGGAACCCGCCGGCCTTCTTCATCGAATATCTGGGTCATTCCCAGTTTTTTTCCAATTAGACTCTTCATGATTTCACTCAGATTTTAATGGTGATGTCCACACCCGCCGGCAGATTAAGTTTTTTAAGCTCGTCTACTGTTTTGATCGTCGGGTTAATAATGTCAAGCAGACGCTTATGCGTTCTGATTTCAAATTGTTCCATTGATTTTTTATTCACGAACGGACTGCGATTAACAGTGAACCGTTCGATACGGGTCGGCATCGGAATGGGTCCTGCCACGCGGGCACCGGTGCGTTTGGCGGTCTCGACAATTTCCTTTGACGAGGCGTCCAGCACCCGGTGGTCAAAAGATTTTAAACGTATACGTATGCGCTGATTATTCATAATTTCTCTCTGCTACCGATTTAAGATGGTCTCCTGTATGGCATCCGGCATTAAAAGTGCAACTATTAAAATAACCGGTAATTATGCTTATGGTTGG
>CAIKGD010000067.1 GCA_903826865.1 uncultured Verrucomicrobiota bacterium | reverse complement strand
GGCGTCAAGCCGCCGCACTCCACATTTCTCGACAAGGTGCCACGCAATACTTTCGATTTACCTTGTCGGCAGCTTGACAGCCGCTTCTCTTCTGGCCGGATGCGGGCGGCAACCTGAAAACACTGAAAAGACAATCCATCTGCCGCAGGACAAACCGCTGGCGGCTTTTCAGACCAATTTACTCCAGACGGCGTTTGATGTGGCGGCGGCCATCCCGGTTGATCCGCACATCAAGGATCGTTCCAAGGCGCAGGAAGCCGCAGCAACACTCTGTTTTGAACTGGATCAGCCGCAGCGGGCCCTCAGATATATTGAGAAGATCGGCGACTGGCGGCGCGGTGCCGGATATGCCGACTATGCTTTTTATTGCGTACAGCACGGCTTTACCAACGACGTGCAGAAATATTTAGATATCGCGGAACAGATTTCCGTTACTGCCGATCAGGACTGGCGCAGAGACCGCATCAAAATAAAAATTTCAAGAACACACACGCTGCTTGGACAGACCGGACAGGCGGACCGGTTTCAGGCCGGTGTAGAAGCCTCGGAGTCCGGGAAAGTCGCCCGGGTGGAGGCGATGATGAGTACGGAAGATACCTTGGCTTCACAGATGGACGGGCTGGACGCTCTGATTGCCTCCGGCAGCTTCGACGCGGTTAAGAATGCCCTGTATGCCTGTGCGGGATTCTTCGACCGGTTTTATGCCGATCCGGCACGGCGGTCGCAGGCGGAAGAGAAAATTAAAACATCCTGGAATCCTTTGCCGCTTTTCGTCCGCATCGAACTTTTAATGGAGCTGGCTGATCTTGCGTTAGGACATGCCGATCACTCAAAAGCGCTGGAACTGGTCAATGATGCAAAAGCCATTCTGGACGGTGCGGTCTGGCCTCCTGAATATCAAATTCCCGCGGCGGCACGCATGGCGGCATATCGCTTCCGTTCCGGCGAACAGGTTGCGGCGCGTTTCTCGGCGGAAGGATTGCTGGAAGTTTACGATCAGCACCAGTCAGAAATCCTGAATATTGATAAGGCCGATACGCTGATTCCTGTCGCGGAAGCCTTTCAGGTGATGGGCGATTCCGCCGCTGCGCAGGCGGTTTACAAAAAGGCGGTTGAGGCCGGTGTCGAAAATCCAAACAACCGGCCCCGGGCTGAAGATCTGTCTGCGATCTGTCTTTCCATGGCGAAGCATGAGGTGAACCCCGACGCGGCGTTCTGGAAACGCATTCGTGAAATTCAGGCCGGTCTTGGCGACCCGTGGTAGGTGCGGGAGGGCTTTCGGCCTTAGACCTTAGGCAAAAATTCAGACGGGATAATAAAATGAACAGAATTGCAAAAACAGAACGGGGGTTGCGTTTTTCGCGGCTGATAAAATCTCTCTTTTTTGCGGGATTTTTTTTCACGGCCTCATCCGTTCATGCTCAGCAGGCCGGATCAATCCGGGGGACGGTTTACGACAAAGAAACCGATGCTCCGCTGGCCGCTGCGCAGGTTATGATCGTGGAGACCGGCGCGAAGGCTGCGGCTTCGGAGGATGGCGGCTTTGTTTTCGGACAGGTGGCACCCGGTAAATACACGCTGGTTTTTTCGAAGGAAGGTTATGCCCGGCAGGTGGCTGCTGATGTGCCGGTCGGGCCGGGGCAGATGACGGATGCCAATTCTTCGCTTAAGGCCGAGTTTACCGATATGGATGAGTTCGTGGTTCAAAAGCTTGAGACCGGCGGCGGGGCGGAGGAAGGGCTGCTGAATTTGCGTATGGAAAATCCGGCGCTGATGGATTCAATCAGTTCGGATCTGATGAGCCGGGCCGGAGCCGGTGACGCTGCCGGAGCCTTGCGGCTGGTGGCCGGTGCGAGTGTGCAGGACGGAAAGTATGCAGTGGTGCGCGGATTGCCGGACCGCTACGTCAATTCGCAGATGAACGGGGTGCGCCTGCCGAGTGCCGATGCCGATAAGCGCGCGGTGCAGCTCGATCAGTTTCCGTCCGAGCTGATTGAGAATATTCAGGTTTCCAAAACCTTTATGCCGGATCAGCAGGGCGATGCCTCCGGCGGTGCCGTCAATGTGGTGCTGAAGGGAATCCCGGATAAAACGGTTTTGAAGGCCAGCGTCGGAACCGAATATAATACGCAGACGACCGGCAATGATGAATTTCTTACTTATGAAGGCGGCGGGGTGAATACCTGGGGGCATGATCGAGGCGGACGGGATCAGCAGACACCCAGCAATAATTGGAAAGGTGCCACCGGCGTTATACACCGTGAAGCGCCGCCGGCCTACAACTGGTCGGTGACTGCGGGCGGAAAAAAAACGGTGATCGACGATCTGCGCGTCGGCGGACTGGGCAACTTTTATTACAAGCGGAAATCATCTTATTTCAGTAACGGGATAGACGATTCGTACTGGCTCGAGGGAACCAATGCCTTGAAAATGACTCCGCAAACCAAACAGGGCGGTGTTTCTCCGGGCGGCGTGCAAACCGGCGACAGCTTTAAAACGGCGCTTTTCAATGTGTCACAGGGGAGTGAGGAGGTTCAATGGGGCGGTCTGGGCGCAGTGGGTATTGAAACCGAAGACCACAAGCTGACGCTGCTGTATATGCGGACCCAGTCGACGGAAGACACAACTACACTGGCGGAGGATACGCGCGGCAAAGATTATTTTGTCACCAGCAAGGTGCCCGGCTATGACCCGCTCGCTCCGAACAGTGACTATCAGGATGCGGCTCCCTATCAGCGGAACGAAACGCTGGAGTATGTCGAACGGAAGACCGAAACCTTGCAGCTCCGGGGCGAACATATCCTGCCGTTTCCCGAAACGGGCTTCTCCGGCTTCTTTGTGCTGCTGCCGCCGGAAGTTGACTGGACGGTCGCGCAAAGTCTTTCCGGACTCTACAGTCCCGACAAACGGCTGTTCGGCTCGCTTTGGAAGCCGGGTGTGCCGGATTCTGTTTACTATTTCCCGGGATTCCCGCCATGGGTTCCTCCTTACACCATTCCGATTTCCGGAGTGCCTGCCGGATATTATCAGAACCAGCCGGAGGCTTCCTACACGCTGGGAAATCTGCAACGGGTGTGGAAAGAGATTACGGAAGAGAGCGAGCAGTATTTCGCGAACGGCAAAATTCCGTTTGAGCAGTGGAGCGGGGATAAAGGATTCCTGAAGGTTGGTGTTTTCAACGATAAAGCGCACAGGAAATACAATCAGGATTCGTTCAGCAATTTCAATACACCCGGGTCGGGCAATCAGTCCACCGGTCCCGCGCTGCCATGGGATCAGTCTTGGAGTACTGTTTTCCCGGCGGAATATCATCAGATTACAGCGGCTGAAGTGGATGTGGACTATAAAGGCGAACAGGAAATTTCCGCCGTGTATTACATGCTGGATATCCCCCTCTGCTCCTTCTTCAAGGTGACCGGCGGGAAACGGTATGAGCAGACGGATCTCAGTATTGTTCTGGAGCCGGAAGCGCAGGTTTTTACGCCTACTGCAAACGGGGGAAGTGCTTATCTTCAGCCGGGTACGGGGGATGTCTCCTATACGCAGAGAGACATTCTGCCTGCACTGGGCTTCGAATTCAAACCGCACGAAAAACTGACGTTCCGCGCCTCCTACAGCGAGACCGTCGCCCGCCAGACCTTTAAAGAAATGACGCCGATTCAGCAGATGGAATACCTCGGCGGCGATGTGTTCATCGGTAATCCCGATCTGACCATGAGTGCTGTTAAAAACTATGACCTCCGGGCGGATTACACGCCGTTCGAGGGAAGTCTGATTTCAGCTTCATGGTTCAAGAAAGAGATCACGAATGCGATCGAATATGTGCAGAACTATGCGGTCAATATCGGCCCTTATACCACGCCGGTGAATTATCCGAATGGCGAACTGGTCGGATACGAACTTGAAGTCCGCCAGCAGCTGGGGTCGCTCTGGGATCCGCTGACAGGGCTGGCTGTCGGAGCCAATGCGACGTTTATTCATTCAGAGGTGACGCTGAGTACCAATGAAGCAGCCATGCTGGAAAGTTTCGGATTCGCGGAGAAGACCCGCGACATGATGAATGCGCCGGAGCATCTCTATAATTTCAATTTGACCTATGACATTGAAAAAACCGGTACGCAGCTCGGACTGTTTTACACGGTTCAGGGCGATACGCTGGTTACAGGCTCAGGGGTGTCGAAATATTATCTGCCCAGCGTATATGCCACGGAGTACGGCACGCTGAACTTCAGCATTTCACAGAAGATCGGCAAGCATCTGAAGCTCACTTTTAAAGCCAAGAATCTGATGGATCCGGAGATTCAGGAAGTTTACCGGTCTGATTTTGTCAAAGGCGACACGGTAAAGACCTCCTATAAAAAGGGCATCGACTATTCCATCAGTCTGGGCGGTGAATTTTAACAAACGGCGCACATTCAGCTAACATTCATGTGATTTATTGATGGTTCAGATGACACTTACATTAAAGGTAAATGAGGGGATTATGAGAATGAGTTCGAAGTTCGGTGTTCAGAATTCCGGGGTTAAGATTCGGGTGCTTTGGCTGTCCGCAGTTCTCTGTCTTCTGTCTATCAACGCCATGGCGGTTGAACCGGCGGCGGACAGTTCAGGAGCAGTTCCGGCGACACTGGAAGAGACCCGGCTGAAGATGGATAAATGGATTGAAACCCAGCAGATCATTTCAAAAGAAAGCAAAGACTGGCAGCAGGGCAAAAACATTCTTGACGGCCGTCTGGAACTGGTCAAAAAAGAGATGGCGGTGATCGAGGAAAAAAACAAGCTGGCTGAAACCAGTCTTGCCGAGACCGGCAAAAAACGCGGCGAGCTTATCGCCGAAAACGATCAGTTGAAAGCAACGGGCGCGCAACTGGCCGGGACGATCACAGGTATCGAAACCGACATCCGGCAGATTTACAGGCAGCTGCCGGAGCCGATTCAGACCAAACTTCAGCCGCTGCATCAGCGGATCCCGGCCGATCCTGCCAAAACCACCGTCTCCACGGCGGAACGGTTTCAAACGGTACTGGGGATCCTCAACGAACTCAACAAGGCCAACAACGATATCTCCATCAGTTACGAAGTTCACAACCTCGCCAGCGGCAAGCCGGCTGAGGTTAAAGTGATTTATGTGGGTCTTGCACAGGCCTATTATGTCAGCGCCCGGGGGGAAGCCGGTATCGGCAGGCCCGCCGATGACGGCTGGAAATGGGAGCCGTCCAGAACCAGCGCCCGCGAAATTCTCGTCGCACAGGAAATTCTTCAAGGTAAACAAACTCCGGCCTTCGTGCCGCTCCCGGTGAAAATCCAATGAAAACAAAAATCAAAACAACCCGCATCGTGCTTGGTATCTTCTGTCTGGCTTTCAGCGGTCCGGCTGAACAACCGGCTGCCAATGAATCAATGAATCAGCTGTCCGCCTCCACCGGGCTGGAATTGAATAAGAGCATTCAGGAACTCAACCGGCTGCGCGACCGGATAGCGACCGAAAAACTTCCGCTGGCGCAGGAACTCACTTCCTCCGAGGAAAAGCTGGTTCAGCTCCGGCGCAGTTACGAACAGAACGCGCGCATGGTGGATGCCGGCAATCTGGAGCTGACCACCATAAAGAACGGGATCAAAGTCAGTCAGGACGAGATGACCTATATCGGCAATCTGCTCGACGAATACGCCCGCTCGTTTGAATCCAAAATCAACGTAAGCGAACTCCAGTATTGCGGCGAAAGTCTGGATACTGCGAAGAAGGCGGCGGAAAACACGACCCTGTCGATGGAGCAGAAATTCACCTGCCAAACGGTCTTTTTAAAAGGTTCGGTGGATCGGTTATTCAATGCAATCGGCGGAATGCGTTTTCCCGGCGTAGGTGTCGATATGCAGGGAACCGTGGAAGACGGACAGTTTGCCGTCATCGGTCCGGTGGCTTTGTTCCGCGCCAATGACGGTAAAACCGCCGGGCTGGTTATCCCGCAGTCGGGTTCGACCAAGCCGTTGATCCGTCCGCTAGAAGGGGTCATGCAATCCGGCCTCGCGGCGGTGGTGGAACGCGGCGAAGGGACTATGCCGCTGGATCCGTCGCGCGGCGGTGCGCTCAAAGCGCTGGTGCAGCAAAAGGTCAGCCTGATCAGCATTTTCAAAAAAGGCGGACCGATCATGTGGCCGCTGCTGTTCGCGGCGTGCCTGGCGATTTTTACGGTTGTCGAACGGATACTGTTCCTGATCGGCCAGCAGGTGAAACGCGATCCGAAAGCCATGGATAGATTTTTCGCGGCGGTCGAGCGCGGCGACACCGAGGAGGCTGTTGAGATCGGCAATGCATCGCAATTCTATGTGGTGCGCACACTGGGGTATGCGATGCGGCACAAGGAAAAGTCACTGGCCAATGCACTGCTCTATGCGCAGGAACAGGAAACAAAACGCTTCCGGCGCGGCATCCCGGTTCTGGATACGATCATTACGCTGGCTCCGCTGCTCGGTCTGCTTGGAACCGTTACCGGTATGATGGGATCGTTCTCGCTGATCGGCGGCGAACTCAGTTCGCCGGGTGCGATTACCGGCGGTATCGCCGAGGCGCTTATTGCGACAGCGTTCGGTCTGGGTATCGCCATCACGTCGCTGATTCCGTTTAACTACCTCAACACCAAGATGGAAGAAGCCCGGCTTGAAATCGAGTGCGCCGCCACACAGCTGGAACTGCTGGTGCATCCGGCCGCTGCCGCAATGGCAGCATCAAAAGAGTAGCGGAATAAATACGGAGAAGAATCATGCACGGCTCATCTGGAGGACGAGGGCAAAAACGGGCGCGGATCGAAATTATTCCGCTCATCGACATCATTTTCTTTCTATTGGCTACCTTTATCATGGTCTCGCTCTCCATGACGAAAAATGAGGGCGTTCAGGTGGCTTTGCCGACGGCCGGAAGCTCGACCCCGCTTGAGAACAAGGATGAAGTGGAAAAAGCGGTCACCCTCAGCGTTACGGACAAAGGCGATGTGTTTTTTAATAAAGAAAAAATATCCATGGCGCAGCTGCCGCTGAAACTCCAGACGTTCAAATCCGCATCGAAAGACCCGAAGGTTGTCATCAACGGCGATGCCAGCGCGGACTTCAAGAATGTAGTCGCCGTTCTGGATGAGGTTCGCAAGATCGGCATCGCCAAGGTCGGGATTAACACGGATAAGAAATGACGATTGAGTATGGCAGGAAAATAAAAAACGGCCTGTTTATCGGCATAGCCTGCGCCGTGGCGCTGCATGTCATTGTAATTCTGTTTGGCGGAGCATTTATCAAAAGCTCCGGGAATAAGCATAGCACGCCTCAGCAGGTGGAACTGTTCAGTCAGGATCAGGATATGGTCGTGGAAGAGAAACCTAAAGAACAACCGGTTGAGGAGCCCGATAAAATCCCGGAGGAAAAACCGGAACTGGAAGCCGCCAGTCTCAGTGACATCGAGGCGGAACTCAGCGGTCAGGCAGCCATCGGCGGCGATTTCGCGGCAGCACTGAGTTTTTCTTCCGGGCGTATCGGCGGCAAAGGCAGCACCGGCGACTCGGATCAGACTCTTGACAAGGCCTTCAGTCTGTCCGAAATAGACCAGAAGCCGCGCGCCATTATTCAGACGGCACCCGTGTATCCGTCAGGGATGCAAAAAACCGAAGGCATTGTCAGCGTTCTCTTTGTTGTCGACCAGACGGGCAAAGTTTCCAATCCGCGGATTGAAAAATCGTCGCACAAGGAATTCGAGAAACCGGCGACCGATGCGGTTAAACAATGGAAGTTCGAGCCGGCCGTTAAAGCCGGACAGCGGGTGTCCTGCAGAATGCGGGTGCCGATCCGGTTTCAGCCGAAGTGAAATTTATGAATAAAAGTTTTCTAAACCGCGGTCAGAATTTTTCCGGTGCTGCCATGCCGGCGTCGCGCCGGTTGCGAACGGGTTTACTTGTTTCAGGTCTGCTGATTTTTGCGTTTGCCGGTATTTGCCGGGCTGACAGCCAAAATCAAGTTGCTGCCGTCGGGAATCCGGCTGTTCCCGGTACCAGAACCCAGTCAGAAATAGAAACCAGCTTCATTTCCCAGTTGCCCGCCGTTCCGGAAAGTTCGTTTTTCACCGCCATCAAGGTGTTTTTCCGGAAAACGAGTCTGGTCTTCGTTTTCAAAAAAGGCGGGCCGATCATGTGGCCTTTGCTGCTGGCTTCGATTCTGGCGCTGGGTACGGTTATGGACCGGATATTTTTTCTGGTGTTTGAGCGGCAGAATCGCGACCGGAATGCACTGACGCAGTTTTTTGAAGCGGTTCGGCAGGGCGACCTGGAGCGGGCTGTAGTTATCAGCGAATCATCGAAGTTTTATATTGTGCGTGCGCTGGGCTATGCCATGCAGAACCGGGAGAAATCAATTGCTAATGCACTGCTGTACGCCCGCGAACAGGAGATGAAGCGTTACCGGCGCGGTATTCCGGCGCTGGATACGATCATCACATTGGCACCGCTGCTCGGATTGCTTGGAACGGTCACCGGTATGATGGCATCGTTCTCCCTGATCGGCGGCGAACTCAGTACGCCCGGTGCCATCACCGGCGGTATCGCCGAGGCGCTTATTGCGACGGCGTTCGGGCTGGGCATCGCCATCACTTCGCTGATTCCGTTTAATTTTCTTAATACCAAAATGGAATCGGCTGACACAGAATTTGACTCCGCCGCTACGCAACTGGAACTGCTGATGCATACGCAGACAGGAATGGAATTCATTCGCGGCGATGCTCCTGTGCAGGATAAAGGCCGGCGCAGTCCGGCAGAATCTCTTTATCATTGGATCACCGGCCGGCTCAGTTTTTTAAAAAGGAAATGAATATGAAAAAAATAACAGGTTTTCAGAATTTTACGTTTTTAGCGTTGATCATTTTGATTTCCATAACATCGGGTTGCGCATCATCCAAAGGCACCGGCGATAAAGCGGCGGCTCCGGCCGCTGTTCCGGGGGAGTTTGGCAGCAATATCTGGAATGACCCGGTGTTCAAAAAACAATTCATTGCCAGCTACGGCATTAACTCCGAAGTGGAACCCCGCGTCACGGCGGAGGAAATTGCGGTTCTCGAAAAAATCCGTCCGTTGATGGCGGAAGATCTGAAGAAGGCCGAAGGAACGCTCCGGAGACAGATCAAGCCGGAAAGCTCCGCGATTCTGGATTTCACGCTGGGCAGTATCTATTTCCAGCAGGATAACATGATTGACGCGCAGGAGAATTATCTCAAAGCCATCACCAAATTTCCAAACTTCCGTCGCGCCTGGCGGAATATCGGTCTCATCTACGTCCGCAGCGGCAAATATGACGAAGCCATCAACGCCTTTACACGGATGATCGAACTTGGCGGCGGCGACGCCTATTCGTTCGGGCTGCTCGGATTCGCCTATGCATCCAAACAGGATTATCAGGCCGCCGAGGCCGCGTACCGGAATGCCTTGCTTCTCCAGCCCGATAACACCGACTGGCGTCTTGGCATCACGCGCTGTGTTTTCAAACAACAGAAGTTCGAAGACGCAGCCACACTGCTGGAGGTGCTCATTGCGCGCTACCCGGATAAAACCGACTTCTGGTCGTTGCAGGCTCAGGCCTATCTCGGCATGAAACAGCCGCTCAAAGCCGCTGAAAACCTCGAGGCCGTTGACCACCTTGGCAAATCGACGCCGGACAGCCTGCATACACTCGGTGATATTTATCTTATCGAAAACCTGATTGATCTTGCCGCCGGAGCTTATCTGCGGGCCGTCAACGTGGAGACCAATCAGCCGCTTGCGAGACCGCTCCGTTCCGCCGAGATGCTGGCAGGCCGCGGTGCAGTGCCTCAGGCAAAACTGGTTGCATCGCACATCCGGAAGGTTTGGGATAACCGGATGAATGAGGCGGATCGCCGGAAACTGCTCAAGCTGGAAGTGCGACTCAGCATAGCCGAAGGCGGCAGCAGCGCGGAGACCGCCGGTGTGCTGGAAGAAATCGTGAAAAACAACCCGCTTGACGGCGAAGCGCTGATTATGCTCGGCCAGCACTATGCCGCACAGAATCAGCCGGATCGCGCCGTTTTTTATTACGAACGCGCAGAAAGCATAGAAGCCTTCGAGGTGAATGCAAAAATCCGGCACGCGCAGGTTCTGGTCGGCATGGGCCGGTATTCGGAAGCTGTTCCGCTGCTTCGCCGCGCATTAGAGATCAAACCGAACGACGAAGTTTCAACTTATCTCAAACAGGTTGAGCGCATTGCGAAAAACAAATAAGCAACCGGACGTGTGAATATGAAAACCGGCGGAAAAATTATAAAACAAACACGGTTCGCGTTTCTGCTGGCCGGTTTGTCGGCTTCCGCCGCGCACGACTGGAGCCGCTACGAAATCATCATGGAGCGCTCGCCGTTCGGCAAAGAGCCGCCGCCGTCTGAAACGGCGGAAACGGCGAAACCTTCCGGGGAGTTTGCCAAACAATACCGGCTCTGCATGCTCTGTGGAAATGCTCAGGGACAGCTCAAGGCGGGTATCGTCAGCAAGGTGAATAACAAAAACTTTTATCTGCAGGTCGGCGAAAGCGAGGGGGGCTTAAGTTTAGTCGGTATTCGTCTCGAAGAAGGCATTGCAATTTTTCAGCAGGGTGACGAGACCGCACAACTGCTGCTGGAAGGTCTTGGCGGCGATCCGGCGGCTGCTTCGGCGCAACGGGGAATAGCGGCGGCGACTGCGGCTTTAATGCCGGGAAACACACTGGTGCAGCAGATTCGCCAGACCGGAGCGGTTTCCGCACCGGAACATATTCTGGCGGAACTCACAGATTCCGCACCTAAACAGGCGCAGATTACAGTTCGTGATACAAATTCAGATCCGCTTACGGACTCGGTGGATACCGTCGGAAACAGCCCGAATCCTGCGCCGGAAGCACCGCCCGCCATGGCGGCTCAGGCTCCTGCGCCCGCAAACTATCTGGTGCAGAGCGTGCCGAAGCGGTTCGTTCCGGTCATGAACTGACGGGTGCCGCGATTGATCCGATCCGCAGCTATTTGAAGACGGCGTTGATGCCCATAGCCTGCTTCTGTGCAAAGTCCGGGAAAACGCGGCGGTTGACGCGGCGGATCAGCGGCTGAAAAACCGCGTAGAAAGTAAACGAAAGAATCCGGTCCAGTTTCCGGTAACCGCTCTGACGGCGCATTAAAATACGGATGATTTTCTGCAGGTGAGTGCCCTTGAGAGGAAACGGTTTGGGGTCGATCTGGATCGCATAACGCGGCTCCGGCCATTTGGTTTCGTAGCTTTTTTTCATTTTCTGCAACAGCCTCAAGGTGCGTTCCGGGTGCGGCAGGAAATAATAGGCGCGGGCGGCGGCGATGATGCGGAACGTGTCGTATTGAAAGTCGAAGTCTTCCTGCGGCAGGCCGAGTCCGCCGGCGAGCTGCTTCATGCGGCGGATGTCGCGCAGCGCATGATAGCCGGTTTTGACCAGTTCTCGTCCCCAGGAGCGGGAAACATAACAGCGTAAAATTTTGCGCATGAGATGACTGATGAGAATGTGTTTCCAGTAAACTGCGATGAGCGGCGGCATGCGCAGGCGGCGGAAGAAGATACGGCGGGTTGCGAATTCATCAATGTAGAGCAGGTTCTTGACAACACGGTCGGAGAGGTCAAGCAACTCGTGCAGCGCCGGCCAGTGAGCCAACCCGAGATATTCTTTGCAGAAGGCCCGCGTTGCCTGATCGGTTCGCAAATTATCCCGGAAGATACGAACAGTGACATACGTGTTGATTTCGTTCCAGACGCCTTCTTTTTCCAGCAGGGTAAGCCGCCGGAAGCCGCTCCAGCCGCCGGTCTGACACCAGACAGAAATTCCGGCCATATTGCGGGCGAAGGCAAGCTGTCTCCGGAGTTTTTCGTAGTCGCGGCCGATGAACGAGGGAAACTGTCCGAATCCTTCGTATTCGCGGCGGGTCTGCAATTCGACCAGCTTGCGGTGATCGCTTTCAAAAAAGAGCGGGCTGAGAGGCAGATAGCGAAAAAAGTCGGACTCGCCGTATTTCATGGAAATGATGAGGTTTTGGCTGCGGATGTCATCGAATACGCGGTGAAATGTGTCGCGGTTCCAGATGAGATCCCCGAGCCCGCTGATGCCGACCGTCCATGTCCGGAAAATCAGAAGCTTATTGTGCTGCTCAAAGACCGGCAGAAGGGTTTTGAGCATACGATGCGCATCTTTCGGGGTTTTCAAAATCAGACGGCTTTGAAAGTCTCCGGTTACGTCCACCCCGTCACTTTCTCCGATACGGAAAATAATTCCCGCCGTCTCCGGAAAACTTTCAAAAAAACGGCGGCAGCAGCAGGAAACCAGACGCCGTATTTTTTGCGGATTTTTACCGGTGAACTGTTCGATGGCCGGATTAAAAAAAAACAGGTCGGTGGTGATGAAAATCCGCAGTCCGGAGTCAGCAGCAATTCTGAAAAGAACGCGATAGAGTGCGCTGTACTGCTTAATTTTCCGGCTCAGTTCTTCTGGATAGAGCGGGTTGGGCGTCAGATGCGCAAGGTCATCAAGGGTGACGGCGTTATATCCCATGGATGCGGCCCGGCGGGTGAAGATGCAGAAATCGTTTTCGATTTGCCGGCACCGTTCCGGAGGAATAAATCCGTCTGAGTTGAGTTCTGCGAAGTCAATTTTAGACCAGTTGATCTCATCCTGCCGGTTCCCTTTAAAGAACGGGCCGATTCCATCGATCAGAAAAAGATCGCTGTCTGATTTGTTCATAACACGATTACTAACACCGATCCGTTAGAATCATGTTAGCAGCCGAGAATACGATATTCACCCCGGCTGCGGCACGGAGGGGTAAAAGTTTTGGCGACGGGCTTATCAAGCCGTCATTTCCGTGAAGGCAGGAAGGATGTTGTTCCTTCAACCAAACACAAACTGAACGGGATGCTAATCACTGTCTAACAATCATCGTTTAAATTTTTGCGCATGATATACGGCAAGTCCATGCAAAGCAGAGCCGATCTGCACGTTCACAGCAAATACTCTGACCGCCCGACCGAGTGGTTTTTGCGCCGTATCGGCTCGCCGGAAAGCTTCGTTAATCCGCAGGCGCTTTACCGCACCTGCCGCGAGCGCGGAATGGATTACGTTACAATTACCGACCATAACAGCATCAATGGCGCACTTGAAATCGCTCATCTGCCAGGAACATTTCTCTCTTCGGAGCTCACTACCTACTTTCCGGAAAGCGATTGCAAAGTTCACTGCATTGTCTGGGGAATCACCGAGAAAACATTCCGTGACCTCGACGGGCTCCGCCCGAGCATTTATGACCTGCAACGTTACATGAATGAAAATAATGTTATTCATGCCATCGCGCATCCGCTCTTTCGCGTCAATGACCGCCTTGCTCCGGAAGAGTTCGAAAAACTCATCCTGATGTTTAAGCGGTTCGAAGGACTCAACGGTTCACGCCACCCGCGCGCCGGACTGCTGGCCCGCACTGTTTTTGAAAATCTGACGCCAGCGCTGATTGATCGGCTTGCCGACAAACACGGCATTGAACCGGCCGGTTCAAAGCCTTGGGAAAAATTCATCACCGGCGGCAGTGACGACCATAGCGGGCTTTACACGGCCGAGGCGCATACCATTACTCCGTACGCCGCAACAGTCTTTGACTTCCTGCAACACCTGAGTGAAGGGCGTCATCAGCCCGGTGGACGGGCCGGAACCAGTGTGCGGCTGGCGCACAGCCTTTACGGCATTGCCTTCAGTTACTACGAAAACCGCTTTCTCAAAAGCAGCAGTGGTAAGGATAGTCTCGTAGGCGCGATGCTTAAACGAATCGTTGAAAAACCGCAGGCACCGGAAACCGGATTGTGGGCAACTCTTGTGCAGCCCGTCCGCAACCTCGTTTTTGCACAGAAGAAAAAGCAGCTCAACGATATCGAAAAAATGCTCCTCGAAGAAATTCTTGCCATTCGACGGCAGGCCGCCGATGAATTGCCGGGTGACGGCACGGCTTTGTATCACGAAGATGACCGGAAGTTTAAAGCCGCCTGCCGGATCGGCCACCAGCTTACCTTCACGTTTATTCAGCGCTTTATTGAACAGATCCAACGGGGCGGACTTATTGAGAGCATCCAGTCCTTCGCCTCGCTCGGGCCGGTCGCACTTGGCTTGGCACCGTACCTGACGGCCTTCAGTGTGCAGCACAAAGATGAAAAATTCCTGCGCGAAGTCGCGGCGAACTTTCCCGGCACGGAAAAACTTACGCACCGCTCCGGCAAACGCGCGTGGTTCACCGACACCTTCAACGACATGAATGGCGTTGTGAATACGATTCGCTCGCTGGCCTCGCTGGCACATAAAGAAGGCAGGGAACTTACGGTTGCCACTTGTCTGCCAGAAAAGCCTGAAGCAAATTTTCCAGTTAAAAATTTCAAACCAGTCGGTACTTTTCCGCTGCCGGAATACAACCATCAGGAGCTGGTCTATCCGCCATTACTGGAGATCATCAACTGGCTCGAAGAAGAGGAGATTGACGAGATTATCATTTCTACGCCTGGTCCGGTCGGCTTAGCCGCGCTGGCGGCGGCGCGCCTGCTTAAGCTCAAAGTCCGCGGCATTTATCATACCGACTTTCCGCAGTATATCCGCCACCTGTCCGGCGATGAACAGATGGAAGACCTCACTTGGCGCTATATGACATGGTTCTATGAGGGACTGGATCGGATTGCAGTTCCCAGTCAGACATATCTCGAACAGCTGGTGGAACGGGGATTCACCCGCGAAAAACTCTATGTCATGCCGCGCGGTGTGGATCTCGAACGCTTTTCGCCTGAAAAGCGCGATGAAAATTTCTGGAAGCAATTCGGCCTTAATGGAACATTTAAATTTTTCTATGCCGGACGCATCTCAAAAGAAAAAAATCTTGAGAGCCTGCTCGACGCCTTCCGTTCGCTCAGCGAGGATGAAAGTTTCAGCGCACAACTGATTCTGGCAGGTGACGGTCCACATCTCGAAGAACTCGAAAAGGCATATGCCGGTAACCGCATTCTCTTTACCGGCCGTCTCGAAGGCGAGGAGCTTGCTCAAGCCTATGCCAGTGCTGACTTCTTCGTATTTCCCAGTCTCACCGACACCTTTGGCAATGCCGTTCTCGAAGCGCATGCCAGCGGACTTCCTGCCATTGTCTCCGAAGAGGGCGGCCCGTGCGAAATCGTCCGCTCGCACAACTCCGGTCTCGTGGTTGATGCGCGCCGCCCCGCTGCGCTGGTCGAAGCGCTCCGAAGTGTGCGGCACAATGGCATACTGCGCGGCGAACTGAAAAAAGGAGCCCTCGAACGCGCCCGCGCCAGCCGCTGGGAGACCGTTCTCGCTCAGCTCTAGGCGTTTGTGTTACTTGGGTTAAAACAACAGCGCGAGTGGCAGCCACTGCCTCTTATGCGGTTCTATAAAATCAATGTTCGACTGGAGTAGGGATCGTGATGGAAAAGCTCAAAAAGCCATCTTTTCTCTTTTGAATTTCCAGTCCCGTTTTCTGCCTCCGTTTATGCTTTGATATGCAACGCCCCTGTACAAAGAGGGCGAATCAAACGGCCAACCCGTAGTTTCCCCCGTAGTCGGGGTCGAAGGCTGGGCCGTACGAGGCAGAAAAAAAACAGCACCTTTTGCAAAGTGCTGTCAGTGTGTTATTTAATTGTGATCGGAGTGGTGGAGGTAAGGAGGGTCGAACTCCTGACCTCTTGAATGCCATTCAAGCGCTCTACCAACTGAGCTATACCCCCACAAAAGGTCGAAAGAAGCCGGGTTTATACGTGATGTTTTTTGGAGTGTCAACCTCCATTGACCCTGATAGCTTTTCCCGTGTGAAAAAGTTTCTTAAATTCCTCATCGGCCTGTTTCTTCTTCCGCTTTGCTGGGCTTTTTCAAAGGTCATTTTTTCTCTTTTGCAGTCGCTCCCGGCGGAGTCCTCCGGCTGGACAATCTGGGCGCTTCCGGCCGGTTTTGCGGTTTCGGTTCTCGGCTTTTTTGTCCTGCCTCGTCCGTTCCGCACCTATGTGCTGGCGCATGAACTTACCCATGCTTTCTGGGGCATGCTGATGGGCGCAAAGGTGGGAAAAATGAAAGTCGGCAAAACCGGCGGCCATGTGATGCTCTCAAAGAGTAACTTTATTATCTCTCTTGCGCCGTATTTTTTCCCGTTCTATACGGGGTTGGTAATCGCACTTTGGTACGGGGCAGGTTTTTTCTTTGACCTGAGCATGTATGAACCATCGTGGCTGGCGGCCATTGGCCTGACCTGGGGTTTCCACGTCACCTTTACAGTTTATCTGCTGAGCCAGCACCAACCCGATGTTCAGGAAAACGGACGGCTTTTTTCCTATGTCATCATCTATCTTGCCAACCTGTTTTTTGTGGCACTCTGGATGATTGCGATCGGTACGCCAACCTGCCTCGGCGCGTGGGAATTGTTGCGTCCGGAAGTGCTTGCAGACTATGCTGCTGCGCGATCAACGATTCTTGTCGGCTGGAATTTTCTGAAACCGGCCTTTAACGCCCGGCAACCCCGCTGATTTCCAAAAAAAAGGACGCTGGATACAATAAGACAGTCTGTACCCCGTTATATGTCATGAAAACCGCCGACAGAGAGAAAAAACGGATGGATCAGGAAGATGCACAATTATTGGCAGCTTATCTCGCAGGCGACAACGAAGCGCTCGGCGGACTGGTTGAAAAATATAAACGGCCGCTTTTCGGGTTCATTCTGCGGTTTTCCGAAGGTCGGGGGGAAGCCGATGAAATTTTTCAGGAAGTATGGGTGAGGGCGATAAAAAATATGAACCGTTACCGTCATAAAAGTCTGCTCAGCTGGTTGTTCCGCATAGCCCACAACCTGATGATTGACCGGGCGCGCCGCCGCAAACCGGTTGTCTCACTGGATACCCCGGAGAGCGAAGACGGGATACCGCTTGCCGACCAGCTCGCCGCCGTGCGTCTCGGGCCAGACGAAGAGACCAGCGGACGCGAAATCGGTCTTCGTATTGAAGCTGCTGCCGCGCAACTTCCCATTGAGCAGCGCGAGGTTTTCTGGTTGCGGATGCAGGCGGATCTCAGTTTTAAGGAAATTGCTAAAATTCAAAAATGCTCAATCAACACCGCGCTGGCCCGGATGCAATACGCTGTTTCCAAGCTCCGGAAAGAACTGGCCGGTGAATACCGTGAACTGCAGGAGGCGGGTCTATGAAAACAAAAAAACTGGAAAAATTGCTGCTGCTTGAACAGTCCGGCGAGCTGTCGCCTCGACAGCTTAACCGGCTCGGACGCGAACTGGCCGTCTCCGGTAAAGCCCGCAGATTGCGCACCGAACTCAATGTACTGAGCCGTTCTATCCATACGCCGGACATTGAACCGTCACCTTGGGCTGTCGCGCGGATTGCCTCCCGGGTGCGTACTGAAAAAGCCCCGGTTTTTACTCTTTCGCGGGTACTGAAACCGGCTCTTGTACTGGCCGCCGGGTTAACAGTCATCGCCGGGATTTTTGATTTCCATGGAATGCAGACCTCTTCGACTTCTACCGCTGTTGTTGCGGCGGCGGAAGTGGACGTGTGGAACGATCCGGTTGAAAAGGATCTGAGCAAACTGGAGAACCTGATAAAGGCCATATCGGGTGATCGGCTTGACATCATGGAGATGTAACCCGAAGGAGAGAACGATGAAAAAGTGGATGGTATATGGTTTGATCAGTGCATTCGCGGCTGTTGCCGCGATGTCGGAAGATGCAGTGCCGTGGTGGAAAAAACCGTTTGTCAAAAACGCGGACGAACAGACACAAGTAATTCCTCCGGCTCCGGCAGCGCCGGTAGTTTCAACTCCGGTTTCTGAAAAGCCGCGTATGCAGCGTCACGAAGGGCTGAGCGGAGAGCAACTTCAGAAACTCACTCCTGAACAGCTGGAAAAGATGAAAGCCCGCAAGGCTCAAATGCAGCAGCGTGAAGGTGCCGGGGATGGCCCTCGCCTGCAGATGAATCCCCAGCAGATGGAAAAAATGAAAGCCCAGCGTGAAGAAATCATGAAACTGGGTGAGGCGGCCCGCAATGAACCCGATCCGGCCAAAAAAGAAATGCTGATCAGTCAGCTTCGCGCCAAGCTCACTGAGGGCGCGGATCAAAGACTGGCCACACAAAAGAAACGGATTGAACAAGCTGAAAGAGAAATGCCTAAGCTCAGAGAAAAACTGGCAGACGCTGAAAGCAACAAAACCGCCCGTATTGAAGAACAGATTCAACGGATTCTTGCCGGTGAGCCGTTGCCCGGCCCGGAAGGCAAACGTCCTGAACTGCCCGGCGGCGGTAAACACAAAAAAGCTGCCAAGGCTTCTGAATAAATGGAAGCACCGGACACTCGAAAACCCCGCTGACGGCGGGGTTTTCATTTTAAGTCAGATGGTATCTTATTTCAGTTTCAGCGTGTTAAGAATCGTTTGGAAGTCTTCCGGTACCGGCGCGGTGACGCGCAGTGCAGCTGTGCCGCCCAGCGGATCGGGCAGGATCAGCCGGCAGGCATGGAGCATCTGGCGCGGCACGGCGCGGAAAACAGGGTTGCCGCGCTGTTCACCGGCGTATTCCTTATCGCCCAGCACGGGATGGCGCACGGCGGCAAGATGCTTACGGATCTGATGCGTGCGGCCTGTATGGATGCGCAGTTCCAGATAGCTTGCATCGCGGTTGCAATCGAGCACATTCACCAGTGTGGTTGCAGATTCACCGTCAATATCACGCATGATCGTCTTCAGCTGATCGGAAACACGTCCAATGGCGATGGCGCGATAGATTTTTACAATCCGTTCTTCTTTGAAGAGCGGAATCATCTTTTCCTTGGCGGCGGCGTTGGCGGCGAACAGGACGCAGCCCGAGGTGTCGCGATCAAGACGGTGCACGGCACAAATCTGCGGGTTGTCCAGCTCATGCTGCAAACGCATCTCCAGACTGCGTGTGCTGCCGTTGGTCACTATGCCGGACGGTTTGTTAACGATAATCAGATCGCCCGCTCTTTTCAGGATTTCAATTTTATGCGATTTCGGTTCGGGGCGGACTGTCTCGATGACATCTTTGAACTTAAGGGTATGTTTTGCCATCCAGACCCGTTTGCTGTTCACGAAGACCTGGCGTGCATCGAGCAGTGCACGCGCCTGCTTTTTGGAGCAGCGCAACCGGTCAGCAAGAACATCCACCAGCGGCAGACCTTCTTCGTTCGGTTTAATCAGGAAAGTTGCACGGCTCATAACGCTCTCTCTTTCAAGTTCTAAGCACGACATGCGAAATTCGAAACAAATTCGAATGAGACAAATCAAAAACTAAGAACAGGTTTTAAACATTTATATTTCTGAAATTGGAAATTGTTTCGTGCTTCGAAATTCGGATTTAGGAATTTAACTCCTCGCAGGCTTCAGCGATGAGCGCGGCGGCTTTTTCAACTTCTTTGACAGTGATATTGAGCGGCGGGAGCATCCGCAAAACCCGTACGGCTGTGGCGAGAGTGAGCAGTCCTTTGTCCTGAAGCAGTTTCTGAAGCGGTGCGGCATTATCTTTCAGTACCAGACCAATCATCAGGCCGCAGCCCCGCGCGCCTTCGATCCAGTCATACTTCGCGGCAATCGCCTGAAGCTTATCGAGGAATAGCGCGCCCATCTTCCGGGCGTTTTCTAGCAGATGTTCTTTTTCGATTGTTTCAATAACGGCGAGCGCAGCGGCGCAGGCCAGCGGCGTTCCGCCGAAGGTCGTCGCGTGATTGCCCGGCTGAAAGACATCCGACAGCTTGGGCGAGGCAACGGCCGCGCCGATCGGAAATCCGTTGCCGAGTCCTTTGGCCAGCGAGAAAGCGTCCGGCTGCACGTCGTAGTTTTGAAAGCCGAACCATTTTCCGGTCCGGCCGACGCCCGCCTGCACTTCGTCGAAGAACAGCAGGATATCTTTTTCATCGCAGAGTTCTTTCAGTCCTTTGATGAAGGCCGGATCGGCGGGAATAATCCCGCCTTCGCCCTGAACGGCTTCCACGAGAATTGCGGCGGTTTTATCCGTCACAGCGGCTTTGCACGATTCGAGATTATTGAATTCAGCGTATTTAAACCCTTCCGGCAACGGATAAAAACCCTTCTGCACCTTTTCCTGACCAGTGGCGGTCAGCGTCGCCAGCGTCCGGCCATGAAAGGAATTCTTCATGGTGATGACTTCATATTTACCTTTGGCTGATCCCCACAGCCGCGCGAGTTTGATCAGTCCTTCGTTGGCTTCCGCGCCGGAGTTGCAGAAAAAGCATTTACCGCCCAGTGACCGCTCGGAAAGCGCCTGCGCCAGTTGCGGCTGGTTTTCGTTGTAGTAAAGATTGGAAACATGCACCAGCTTGGCGGCCTGCTCTTGAACCGCCTTTACAACCGCCGGATGGCAGTGTCCTACGTTCAGTACGGCGATCCCGGCGAGGAAATCGAGGTATTCCTTCCCGTCGGCATCCCAAACCTTGGAACCCTTCCCCTTCACCAGCACAAGGCCCGGCGCATAGGTCGGCATCACATACTTCTTGTGCAACTCGATAATTTCTTCTGTTTTCATGACTTCCATTCCCTAAAAGACGGGGGAATGTAACGCACGGCAACCGGAATTGCCAGTGGTTTAAATGGCAGAAGACAGTGCCGGGTGGCGAATAGCCATTGATGAACGCCGCGCGTGAGTTTTGCGCGCAAGCGCGTAAACTCCACGCGCTTGTTCTGTGCTCCTTTGTCTCACTCCGGTTTATGCAGGACGAACTTCCGGACGGCGTTCCTGAAAATGACGAAGCCAACCAGCAGGAGAAACACGCCAGTGACTACGATGGACGTCGATCCGGCAACTGACTCAGAAACGCCGAAGGATGTGATTGGCAATGCAACCAGTGAGCGGACGCCAAGCACAGTGAAGGTCAGTTTGAGTGCGAAGATCGCAAGAAGATACGAGGCATACGCCTTGATGTACTTCGCATTGTGATCCCACCATTCAGATATCTTCATGATCTTTCTCCGCACCGAACAGTGTTATTGAACGAACTTCAAGTTCGTTGTTTTAGGTAATGATTTTTTCATCTGGTCAAAAAGTAACGGGTTCCCTATCGGCACTCAAGTATATGTTCAGCGCACAATCTCGGTTCCGACGCCTTTGTCGGTGAAGAGTTCCAGCAGGAGGGAGTGGGGCAGTGCGGAATCAATGATATGCGTTTTGCTGACGCCCGCTTTGAGTGCGTCAACTGCGCCTCCGATCTTCGGCAGCATGCCGCCGGAGATGATTCCCCGCGCGATCAGGTCTTCCACTTCGGTCAGGCTCAAGGTTGAAATCAGCGAAGCCGGATCGTTCACGTCCCGCAGCAGTCCCGGCACATCGCTTAGAAAAACCAGTTTTCGCGCCTGCAGAGCACAGGCCACGGCATTGGCTACATCATCGGCATTCACGTTGTAAAGGTGGCCGTCTTCGCCGCGTCCAAGCGGTGTAATAACCGGAATGATGTCCGCTTTGAGAAATGCCTTGATCGGCTCTGCGTCCACATGGATCACCTTGCCGACATAGCCCCAGTCGAGTTCCTTGCCGGTTTGCAGATCTGTGCCGGTGTGTTTTTTCACTTTGATAATGTCTTCGCCGTGAATGCCCCGCGCTTTGCCGCCGTAGTTTTGAAGAATTTCAACGAGATGCGGATTCACTTCGCCATTAAGGACGCTTTCAACCACGGTAATGGTTTTTTCATCCGTTACCCGCAACCCTTGAACAAAGTCAGGCTGGATATGCGCTTCCCGCATTTTTTTTGAAACGGACTTTCCGCCGCCGTGCACGATCACCGGCTGAAGGCCGACGCATTCCATGAATGCGACATCCTTGAGAATGTTCCGGTAACCGATTTCGCTCTCCATAATGCTGCCGCCGAATTTGACGACAACAGTGTCACCCCGGAATTTCTGAATATAGGGCAGCGCTTCAATCAGCACCGCCGCTTTTTCAATCATCTGTTGCATAGGAACCTCTATTAGATGCGTATTACGTAATGCTTAAATTCATTCTCGTCAATTGGCGTTCATTCGCGGTTTTCTTACTCCACATTGATCCGCACATAATCCTCGGTGCAGTTGCAGGTGTATACCACGGCTTTGCCTGTCCCGAGATTCAGATTGATATTTATTGTAAAGGCCTCTTTTGAAACCGCCGCGACCAGATGTTCTTCCGGCGTTCCGGCGGCCACGCCGCTTCGCACGGCGGGCACATCGTCGTAATCAATATTCACCTTGTTTTCCTGCACCTGCGCGTAGGAATAGCCGATGGCATCCATAATCCGGCCCCAGTTGGGCCGCGTGCCCGCCCAGGCTGTTTTGTTGAGCATGGAGTTGGCCACCGCGCGGGCGGCTTCGTCAGCCTCGCCGTTAGAGGCCGCACCTGAAACCCGCACGGTGATGACCCGTGTGGCACCTTCGCCGTCTTTGACGATCATCATCGAGAGATCAAAAAGCACTTTTTCCAATGTTTGTAAAAAAAGTTTCCAATGTTTGGAATTCTGCGTGATCACTTCATTGCCTGCCTGTCCGTTGGCGAGGCAGATGACGGTGTCATTCGTACTTCGGTCGCCATCGACGGTGATCCGGTTAAAACTCATATCGGCGGCGGTCCGCAGTGCGCACTGCAACGTATGTTTTTCGATGGCCGCGTCGGTCAGGATAAAAGCGAGCATGGTGGCCATATTCGGCTCAATCATGCCGGAGCCTTTGGCGAGGCCGGTGATCCGTGCCGGCTTTCCGTCGAAATCAATTTCGGCCGTGACTGTTTTACTGACGAGGTCGGTGGTCATCATCGCTTCCGCCGCGTCCATGCCTCCGTCCGGGGAAGCTTCGTTAAACAGCGATTTTATACCGCCGGCAATTTTTTCCATGGGAAGCGGTTTGCCGATGGTGCCGGTGGAGCAGACAAACACATCGAGCGGTTTCACACCGAGCCGTCCGGCAGCAAGGGCGGCCATCGCTTCGGCATCGGCTAAGCCTTGCACACCGGTACAGGCGTTGGCGTTGCCGCTGTTCATCACAATCGCCCGCGCGCCGTCGTGCTCGACCACCTGAATATCCCACTTCACCGGAGCGGCTTTGACCTGATTCGTGGTGAAGACCGCCGCGCTGACCGCCGTCACGTCCGAGACGATCAGGGCCATATCGTTTTTTTTCTTTTTAATACCGGCGGCGATTCCGGCTGCCGAAAAACCTTTTGGAAGGGGCAGTGTTTTTTTCATATCATTACATTCTCCAGGCGCGAAAGACTACACGGCCGTGCACGATTTCGGAATAAAAAAAGTCCCGGACTCGCAGGAGCGCCGGGACTTCGCCGCAAGCCGCAGACGGCTTAACGTTTCGAGAACTGGAAGCGTTTGCGTGCGCCCGGCTGACCCGGTTTCTTACGTTCTTTCATACGCGCATCGCGGGTGAGGAATCCACCCTTTTTGAGAATGGGCTTCAGTTCCTCTTCCGCTTTAACAAGTGCCCGTGAAGCGCCGTGCGAGATCGCGCCGCACTGGCCGACCTTGCCGCCGCCCTTGACCGTTACGGTCATATCGTACTGATCGGCGCGGCCGGTCAGCACCAGCGGACGCACGACGGTGTCCAGCATGTCCTTGGTATCAAAATAATCTTTGGCGATTTTTCCGTTTACGGTGATGATGCCGGAGCCTTTAACGAGACTGACCCGCGCCACTGAGGTTTTGCGCCGGCCTGTTGCGGCAATCTGATCAACTTTTTTCGCTGCTACCACGTTGTACTCCTTGATTAGCCTTTAAATTCAAGCGTCTTAACTTTTTGCGCCGCGTGCGGATGATTGGGGCCTGTATAAACTTTCAGGCGGGTGATCGTGCGGCGCATCAGGCGGTTGTTCGGCAGCATGCCTTCAACAGCCTGCATGATGATTCGCGTCGGGTTTTTCGCGCGGATCACTGCGGCACTGCGGTTTTGCTGTCCGCTCGGATAACCGCTGTAGTCCTGATAGATTTTATCTTCTTCCTTATTGCCGGTCAGCTTCACCTTTTCGGCGTTGATGACCACCACGAAGGCGCCTGTGTCCACATGCGGGGTATAGGTCGGTTTGTTGCGGCCGCGCAGAAGGTCGGCGATAAATACAGCCAGACGGCCGGTTGACTTATCCGCGGCATCCACCACGTACCATTCCCGTTCGATATCATTTTCGTTTGCTACAAATGTCTTCATTACAAATCTTTCCGGTTCAAATGCAAGGCGGGGAAAATATACGAGGGGGTACCCCGTGTCAACCTCTGTGCTGAAAGTTTTATGCAAAAAGATAGGAATTGTTCTGCGCCGGTTGAAAGGTTATACCCTTTTACGTGAAATTGTTCCGCAAAAAAGAGGTTTGGCTGCCCACCTGGCAGGGCTTTATTTCAGCCTTTTTACTCATCGGAATCCTTGGTTACGGCGCGGTCAGCAATCTCTATCCTTTTCTGGCGCAGAATGATCCGGTTATTAATGCCGGAATAATCATCATTGAAGGCTGGCTGGATGACACGCCGCTTCAAGAGGCTGTCAAAGCTATTCAGCCTGGACAGATCGTTGTCACCACCGGCGGACCCGTTCAATTCGGTGGCAGCCTGATTAAAGAAAAAACATATGCCGATGTCACCGCCGCGCGCCTTCGCCTGCTGGGAATTGCGGATGAAAAAATTCTCTGTGCACCGGCTCCGGATATGCAGTGCGACCGGACCTATGCCTCCGCGCTGGCTGCACGCGACGCCCTTAAGCAGCGCGGGCTTCTCGGAAAATCCTGCAACATCTACAGTATGGGTGCGCACAGCCGCCGCTCCTTTTACCTCTACAAACAGGCTTTTGGCGTCGACTATTCCCTCGGCATAATCTCTCTCGAAAGTCAGGAAGCCGACTTGCGCCACTGGTGGCGCAGCAGTCTCGCTTTCAAACACGTTCTTAGTGAACTGGTTTCCTGGATATACACTCTGTTTTCTTCATGCAAATATGCCTGACCGCCTCCAGCGACGCCTCGCCGAAATCGGTGCGCCCGCCGACGTACTGGCGCTGGCCGCCGGATTGGCTGAGCAAGCCGTACGAGATCCTCTAACCGGTTTGTACAACCGCCGGTTTTTTGATGCAGCACTTGCGCAGAATATCGAAACGGCCCGCCGTTACAGCCGTGAACTCAGTCTGATTCTTTTTGATTTGGATAAGTTTAAACAGATCAACGACACCTGCGGGCATCAGGCCGGGGACGAAGTTCTGAAAACTTTTGCGTTGCTCCTGCAGAAAGCGGCACGCAAAGCTGATATTGTTTGCCGCATCGGCGGCGACGAATTTGCCGTTATTCTGCCCGAAACCGGACTTTCCAATACCCGGAAATTCGCGGAACGGTTTTTGAAGCTTTTGGGTAAGACAAACGAAATCAAAGCTTCTGCGGGTATGTCAGCTTTGCCGTCAGACAATCTTTTCGCTGACGCTGACGCCTTGCTGCTCGCAACCAAACGCGCCCGTTAGAAACAAGCGCCGGTTAAAAATCTTTGTCCCAGAACCAGATGAGTTTCGTTTCGCTGATTGGTTTTTTTGAAGCGTTACCGCCTCTCAGTCCCGGATCTTTTACTGTTGTCCGGCTGACGCAGGAACAGCAGAGCAGCAGAGCAGCCAGCAGATAAAACAGTTTTTTGATCATAGGATATCCCTTTCGCTAGAAGGAAACGGCGCAGAAGTTAATAGCTTCAATTTTTCCGGCCACCTTGGCGAGAACTTTTTCAGAAACCGGCTGGCTTACCTTGAGAACTGCGATGGATTTCTGTCCGTCGCGGCTGTGCGGATTCCTCACGTCATCGATGTTGATATTTTCTTTGGCCATGGCGCCGGCAATTTCGCTGAGCACACCAGGGCGGTCCATATAAGTGAAAAGGGCAAGGTGGCCTTTGGGTTCAAAGTAGAGCCGGTCGAAATCGCCGATACGCGAAACCATCAGGCGGCCTTCGGCCAGTGTACCGCGTACGCTGATACGCCGCAGTTCGCCTGCGCCGATGCTGGCCAGCAGGTCGATGGTGATAGAGTTGCCGTAACCTTTGGTCTGGTCGGTTTCCCGGGTGGAGTACTCAACGCCCATATCCTTAAGAAAGGCGACGGCAGCTTTCGGATCCATGGAGCGGTCGAATTCGGCGCTGAGGGCGCAGACGACGGGGACGGTAAGCCATTTGGCGAAGCGCTGGAGATCGCCGTAGAAGCTGGTTTCGATCTTGTTGAGTTTAGTGTCGCTGCCAATAACGCTTCGGCAGAGCACGGTGAGCGTGTAGGTAAGATCGGCGTAGGCCTCGTCGAGCCCTTCGGGAATATCGCGGTTGACGATGTAGGAGGTGACACCTTTCCCGTCAAAGTCAATGAGCTGTTCAGCCGAACGCTGTGCAGCATTAAAGTTGGCTTCTTTGGTGGATGCACCAAGGTGCGGCACCATAATGTCGGCAATATCAATCACGCTCTTGGGGCCTTCGGCATCTTTGGGGTAGACGTCATTAAGGAAGCGCAGGGATTTTTCGGCCTTGAGCGCGCGCAGGTCGTTTTCGTTGACGACGCCGGAGCGGGCACAGTTGACGAGAGTGGCGCCTTTCTTCATGACGCTGAGCAGATCCTTGTTAACAAGGCCTTTCGTGTGCTCGTTTTCAGGAATGTGGAGCGTGATGTAGTCGCTCTGAGCAAAAAGATCTTTCAGGCTGATCAGCTTAGCGCCGATCCGTGCGGCGGCTTCTTCGGAGAGAACCGGGTCGAAGGCGAGAACTTTGCACTCAAACCCGCTGAGTCGTTTGGCAACCAGTTTGCCGATAGCGCCCAGCCCGACGATACCGACGGTTTTGCCGGTGACTTCGCGGCCCATGAATTTGGTTTTTTCCCATTCGCCGCGGCGGGTGGAGGCGTCGGCGGCGATCAGGTGGCGGGCGTCGGCGAGCATGAGCGCGACAACCTCTTCGGCGACAGCGTTGGCATTGGCGCCGGGCGTGTTCATGACATCAATTTTCCGCTGCCGGGCGTATTTGGTGTCGATGGTGTTGTAGCCTGCACCGGCACGGATGACGACTTTGAGGGCGGGCAGGGCATTGATCAGTTCGGGCGTCACTTTTTCGCTGCGGACGATGAGAGCATAGGTATCGGGATGCTGCGCGGCCAGAGCTGAGAGTTCAGTCTGGGCGTCCTGCACGACGGTGTAGTTCCCGTTGGCTTCTAGAAGTTCTTTGGCGATCAAATCAAGTTTGGTCGGAATCAGCACTTTTTTCATAATTGTTCTCCATATAAAGGGTTAGTGGCTCCCAAGGTAATAGGCGAACGGGAATGAATCAAGTTCAGATGGAATTTTTCAATTTACGCAAAAAAGTTCGCTTCCACGGGATATACTCTTAGTTATTTTACAAAATCGTTGACAAAAAAAATCATTTCTTTTCTAAATACTGCAAGTAATGGCGTGTCCGTCGCCGGGAAAGGATTTGGCTGTCAATAGTCATCGTTTTCCGGTGCAGATGAGGAGTCTTCAGTCTCATCAGAATGGGTGAGAAAGGCGTTTTTAGATGTTGCAGGAGGAATGTTGTGAACGGAACAGGCAATGGCAGTGAGGACTGTCCAGTGTACGGGCCGCAGGTAAAGCGTCCGCTTCGAGTACGGGTTCTTCAATATGCTGCGCTGGTGCTGGCGGCCGCCGGTCTTATTCTGCTCTATCTGTTTTCTGTAAACCGCGACATTCCGCTTGTCCGGATCGGCGACATTACACCGGCCATGAACTTCGCCTATGTCCGTATTGCCGGTGAAGTTACAAGCGACGCCTATGTCTTTCAATCCGGCGGAGTGGTCTTCAACCTGAAAGACGGCAGCGGTGAAATTTCTGTCATGGGCGGACGCACGCAGGCCGACGCGCTCGAAACTTCTGGCAGACTTCCCGGTCGCGGCGACCGGGCCGAGGTGGCTGGATGTCTCAGTGTCAGCGCTGATCAGAAGGTTAAACTGCGCCTGCAGTCGGCCGGCCAGCTCGTCCTGAACCGGAAGCGCGCCGTTCCGTCTACTGTTGCGGTTTCCGGCACCCGGCTGGCTGACGTTACAGTCGCGCAAAAAGGGCAGCAGATCACCGTTACCGGTACCCTCAAATTGATCACGGTGCCCGGTCCCGGCGCCAAGACACCGTATGTGCTGACGCTGGAAGAAAACGGCGCTGAACTGGCGGTAATTTTCTGGGACGATGTTTTCCGGGGGTTGGAAAATAAACTTCCAATACCCGGAAAACGTATCAGCGCCAGCGGACGGGTGGATGTCTACAAAGATACCGTGCAGCTCAAGGTGAGGGACGCCGGGGATCTGCGTGTCATGGAGAATGAGCGATGATTTTCACCGCGGCGGCATCGGTACTCGCCGGAACTGTTCTGGCCTGCCTTCTCGCCATTCTGCCCGGCCTGCATATCTACAATGTCATGGGTCTTGCGGCTCTTTACCTCTATTCACTGCACGGGAGCGGTGTCGCTTCCATGCCGGAAGTCTTCGTTCCGTTCATGATCGGCCTCATTACCGGCTGGTCCGTGATCAACACCATTCCGTCGGTTCTGCTCGGCGCACCGGATGAAAGTGCCATTTTCACGGTGCTGCCCGGCCAGAAATATCTCATGACCGGCCGCGGCTATGAAGGCACTATGATCATCGGCACGGGCAGTCTTGCCGGTATCTTCATGCTTGTTTTCCTGATCGGCCCGTTTGCGCCGAAATTTCTGCCGATTGTCCGTTATGTGCTCAACTCTCATCTGCACTGGATTCTCTGGGTCATCATCACCTTCATTTTGATGACCGAGTGGCCGAAAGGCGGCAATTGGGGCCCCTCCGGCTGGTGTAAATTTTTCGCCGCCTGGTCAACGCTTGGCGCGGGCCTGCTCACTTTCTTTCTGTCCGGCCTGCTTGGCTTCCTGTTGCTTTACCGTCCGCCGGTTTCCATTGAGAACGCGTTCCAGAACATCATGCCCGCGTTCGTTGGACTTTTCGCCGTTCCGTGGTGTCTGCTTAATGCCGTCAGCGGTGCGGAAGTTCCGAAGCAGATCGTGAGCGACACGCTCAATATCAGCGGCGATCTGCTGTTGCGCAGCAGTGTTGCAGGCGGCATCGGCGGCGGCTTTGCCGCGTTCTTTCCGGTTGTCACCGGCGGTATCGGCGGACTGCTGGCGGGCCACGCCACCGCGCAGCGCGATGAACGTATTTTCATGATGTCGCAGGGCGTTTCAAAAACGGTCTATTACACCGGTGCGCTCCTGCTTTTCTTTATGCCGGGTCTATTCATCACGCGCGGCGGCGGCGCGTGGATTATTAAAGGACTCTACACACCGCACACACGGGGCGACTACTATCTTGC
The DNA here is from genome assembly GCA_903826865.1 of uncultured Verrucomicrobiota bacterium. GTDB lineage: Bacteria > Verrucomicrobiota > Kiritimatiellia > Kiritimatiellales > Tichowtungiaceae > Tichowtungia. Next base: position 435 of record CAIKGD010000067.1, on the reverse strand, counting down.
ACTCGGCTCCATCGCGCTTTCCGGCGCGGTTTCTTTTTTACTCCTGTCGCCGCTTGCCAAGTGGACGCTTATGCTGATGAAGAGAGTTGATTACCGTCACATCTCGATCTTCTCGCTCGGCATCATAATCTCGCTCGTCTTTTTCATTACCGGATGGGCCGGTCTGTTTGTCACGACCGTCAGCACCGGCATCGGCCTCATTCCCGTGCTGTTCGGATCGCGCCGCCTGAACTGCCTCGGCGTACTGCTGCTGCCCATCGCCTGCAATATGTCCGGCGTTGGTGAACCGGTCGCCGCCTGTTTAGGACTTTTATGACCGAAACAATCCATTTCCATCTTTCTCTCTCATGAAAGGAATCGCCCATTTTATTTCTGGTGTTGCTGCGGCTTCTTTCTGTCCGTGGGCGGTTGAGGCCGCGCAAAACGGCAATCCCG
>CAIKGD010000066.1 GCA_903826865.1 uncultured Verrucomicrobiota bacterium | reverse complement strand
TTGCCGTCAAACTCTCCTTGGCGATAGTCCTCAAACAGTTCTATCTCATCTGCCTTAACGGATGAATACCAAGGCTCCGGACAGACAAACGGTTCATGAGGATCGTTGTAACTGGTCCAGCAGAACCATGGTTTGGCTTTCGTCTTGGAAATAAAATCCAGTGTGCAGTCAGTCGTCCAGGTCGTGTCATGAAATTCTACCGGAATATTCCACGCTCCCGTCTGCGCATGATCATGCACTCCGTTCACATCCGGAAACCATTTAGCGAAATCGCCCCCCTGCTCCTGCAGCCAGATTCCGTAATGGCATTCGGGTTTGCCGTTGGTCGTGTGATGGTTGGATAGCTGAACAAAGTCAAAGCCGATATAAGGCCCGGTGTGGCTGCGGAAAAAATCCGGCGGCGGATTTTCCTGTCCGGCAAAATGCGCAGCTTCATGCGGACGGGCAACAAAGTGCGCTTTGCCGATCAGCGCCGTGGAATAACCGTTTTCTCCCAGAATAGCCGGAAGGGTTCGCGACGGGAACGGATCCACGCTGACACCGATGGAGTAAGCACCGTGCGACGACGGATACTGTCCGGTCAGCAAGGTCATCCGTGCCGGTGTACAAACCGGGGAACTGGTATAAGCGCGGTCAAAATGAATGCCCTCCCGCCCCAGCCGGTCCAGATTCGGTGTGGCGATTCCTTTAACACCCTTCAGGGTCAAATGGTCGAAGCGCATCTGATCGACAGTGATCAATAGAATATTTTTACGACTCACAGCGAATCTCCAAATTATAATGCGAATCCTTTATGCCCGGAAACAGACGTTGAAAAAAGATCGTCGGCACGGACATCGTTTTCAAAGCCGGGATCGGCGGGCAGTTCCTTCAACTGCGAAGCGGCAACTGCCAGCACATCGCAACATTCATTTTCCGGATGTCCGCTGTGCCCTTCAACCCATTTAAAGCTGACCTTGTGTCCGTTACACACATCAAGGAGCAGTTTCCAAAGATCGGAATTTTTCGCCGGTTTGGACGGGGAGAGTTTCCAGCCGTTGGAACGCCACCGTTTAGCCCAGCCTTTATTCATGGCCTCTACCACATATTTTGAATCGCTGGTCAGCACCACAGTGCAAGGGCGGTTCAAAGAACGAAGCCCTTCAATACAGGCCCGCAGTTCCATCCGGTTATTGGTGGTTTTACGGAATCCGCCGGAAAGCTCTTTACGGCGGCCGCCGGACAGAAGTACCACGCCGTAGCCGCCCGGCCCGGGATTTCCCTTGCACGCGCCATCGGTATAAATTTCAACGGTTTCGTCCATAAAATCCGCCATCAGCCTAGTCGCCGGCCAGCAGCCCGTCAATTAACAAGCTCCCGGAAGAATAAAACAGCGGATACTTGCAGATTACCGGCGGACTGATACCCTTCCGGCCTTTGAACGAAGGAATCTCCGTGGACGATCTGCTGGTCAAAGGACATTTTAAGGGACTCGACATCGCGTTTACCTATGCGGTGACAACGAAGACGGTGAATGAAATTGTGCTGCTGCATGATTGCGATCCCGCCGCCGCCCATATTCTGGGCCGCGCGGTCACCGGCGCGCTGCTGGCGGCGGCCAGTCTGCCCGAAGGCCGCCGCCTGAATGCCTGCTGGAAGTACAAAGGTATTCTGCGCACGATTGTGGCCGATGCCGGACAGGACGGAACCGTCCGCGGTTTTATTTCGCCGGCACAGCTGAATCTTGAAGATGACAATCCGGAAAAACTGTACGGCAATATCGGCGACGTGCAGGTTGTCACTTCACAGCAAGGCCGCATTATCAGCTCCGGTACCGCACCGGTTTCCCTGCACGATGTGGATCATGATCTGGCCTACTGCTTCTGTATCAGCGACCAGATTGAAACCGGTCTCAACGCGATGATCGGTTTCAATGCCGATCCGGCCAATCCGGTACGACTCTGTCAGGGCTGGATGATTCAGGCGCTTCCCGGCACCGATCTGGAATGTTTTGAGCGCGTCCGCCGCCGGATGGACGGTGAACTCTTCCGCGAAGCGCTCAGCCGGGAAACCGGAACAGACGCCCTCGCAGAATCTTTACTGTCCGGCGAATCCGGGGTTGCGGGTTTGCACATCGAAACCTGCCCGGCTCCGCAGTTTGTCTGCGTCTGCAACCGTGGAAAAATGGAAGCGGTTGTCCGCACCCTGCCGATCTCCGAACGGATGGAGATTGTGAAAAAAGGCGAACCGCTCGCCATCCGGTGCCAATTCTGCAACCGGCACTACGAACTGACGATTGACGATTGCATCTCCGCATGGAACCGCAAAGCGGTGGAACCGTAACATGAACCGGAAAAACCCAGTCCCTGAGTTTACCGAACAGCAGATACGCAAAGGACTGCGAACCAATATTATTGCCGCCGGCTTCGGGATTGTCTGGTTCGTGATGGTACAAGGTCTGCCGCTGATCATGCTGCTGGAAGCACTCGGCGCGACCGGCGTGATGATCGGCATGATTTCCACACTGAATCAGACGGCCATGCTGATCCAGATACCGGCATCCCTGCTGGCGGACAAGCTGGTGCATCGCAAACGGTTCTGGTTTATCACCGTACTGCTGTCCAAGATGCTCTGGCTGCTGCCCGCCAGCATGGTGCTGATTTGGAAAGGCAGCCAGCATACGGTCAGTGTAAGCATCCTGGCTGCCGTGGCGTGCAGTGCGCTGCTGATTCAAAGCAGCGCGGCTTCCTGGTGGAGCTGGATGGCCGACCTGATTCCGGATCATTTGCGCAGCCGCTTCTGGAATATCCGCCAGGGACTGTGTACGGCCGTCATGCTGATAGTCCTTGGTCTGGCGGGCTGGTTCCTTGACCTTTTCCCGAAAGGAAATTTCACAGGATTCGGCATTCTGCTTCTGCTCAGTGCTGTTTTCGGTGTACTGGAAAGCATCATTCATCTCCGTGTTCCGGAACCCGCGCCCTCTCCGGCACCGGCCGGAATCAGTTTATTCGAACGGCTTATCCGTCCGCTGCGCGACAGCAACTTCCGCTACTTCACGCTGATTATGTGTATATGGTTTTTCGGACTGGGGTTGATCGGTCCGTTCACCATGGTCTATCTGAAACAGAATTTCCATGCGCTCTACAGCCACCTTTCAGTCATCCAGATGGCCGGACTGCTCGGCTCAATCGGAACCAGCTTTTACGCCGGACGGCTGATTCAGCGCGCGGGAATCCGCACGTTCGGCATCGTTATGATGTTGCTGGCTCCGTTTTTTCATACCGTCTGGTTCTTTCTGGATCACTCATCCTTCACGATGACGCTTCCGCTCACCGGAGACTTCACCTGCCCGCGTTTTGTTTTCCTGATTGTCTGCAACTCGCTGATGGCCGGCAGCGTGTATGCGGCTGTCGGCATGTATCAGCTCAACATGCTCACTTCGATTGTCCCCCGTGACGGCCGGACCATCGCTATGGCCATGCACTGGTTCCTGATCGGATTGGTCTCTGCCGCCGCCCCGTTGCTCGCAGGCCGGATTAAGGATATTCTGGAACTTCATCCGATGCATCTGACACTCTACCACGGCACAGCATTTTCCTATCTGCACCTGCTGTTGATCCTGCATGCGGCCTCAATCTGGCTGCTGGCGCTGCCGCTGGCGAAAAAACTGAAGAGTGTTCCGACCGA
>CAIKGD010000065.1 GCA_903826865.1 uncultured Verrucomicrobiota bacterium | reverse complement strand
CTAGCAATTTTAAACGGTGGTTTTATTTCGTTAGAACCTGCTTCTTGTGCTTCCGGTTCTCCAATTAATAACCAATATACTTATCAAATAAACATTCCTTCCGATTATCGTCCTGTTTACGCCCGTGTTTCTTCTGTTGGTATTGTTCCGTCTGTTTCTGCTACTGCTTATTTTGTTCGGCGGCTTCCAGATGTTGGTGGTAATGAAGTTTATGACGCCTATATTAATTTGAACATTCCTTTATTCAATACTCCTCCTGCTGTTTCAAATTCTCCTCCGATTTTCTTGCCTCCTATTAATCCGGTTGAGCCTGTTGCGCCTCCTGTTGTTGCTCCTACTAATCCTGTTATTCCGGTTGCGCCTCCTGTTTTGCCTGTCATACCTGACGTTCCGGCTGTTCCTATTATCCCCATACCTGATCCTGAAATGCCTATGGTTGGGCTTGATTATTCTGCTATATCTGCGGCGTTTGAAGCGGCTATGGCGCATCGTGCCGTATCAGCTATCGAATTAGCGGATGCTAATCTTTCACGTGCTCCGCAATATTCTTCTTTTATCGGTAAAGAGAATCAGGCGGCTTTGGAGCGGCAGGGTTTATCCGGTGAAAATTTATCTCGTGGTTTTGCTAATTCTTTACAATCTGTTGGCATGACTCGTGATGGGATGGTTGATGCGTTTAAGTCTGGGTTTTCTTCCGTTAATTTGACTCCTTCATTTCAGTCTGCTTTACAAGGTCAGAATTTGTCTGCCGCTGAAATTTCTTCGGCAATAGATTCTAAATCCGGGGTTCGGCAGGATGTTGCGAACGCTTTGCTTGCTGATATAAATTCCGGTGTTCTTAACGGCAACAATCTGACTTCGGCTGAAATTACCGCAATTAATGCTTATATTGCTGTGGCTCAAGGTCAGGCTTCCTCCTTGCAGGTTGCGCTTGATCGGCAAATTTCTTGGCACGATAGTCTTGAGACGTATCAAGATGAAGTTAAGGATGTTCTCGCTAAATTGTTATCAGCAACGCAATCTAATTCACCGCCTCCTGCCTATACCAATTCCATTTCTATTACCAATAATATTTCGTTAACTAATAATTTATCTTTGACAAATAATTTGTCTCTTACAAATAATGTTTCTTTGTCTAATTCTGTAAATATTACGGTTACCAATTTTGTTAATTTTTCAAATGATTATAATGAGGCATATTCTACTTATTCCGAATATGGGCCTTCGGCTGTTCCTTTAATTGTTTCAAAGTTTGGTGAGTCTTTGTCTGCTTTGGAAACCGTTCAATCTTTAATAGATGGGAAGTCTCTTGTATTTGGTTCTGTTTCCACTATTGATTTACCTTTTCCTTCATTAAATCAGGACTTTCATGTCTCTATTAATTATCCGATTATCTCTATTTTTCGGTTAATTGTTTTGTTTTTATTTTCTTTACGAACCTGCTCTTCTCTTTTGAAGATGTTTAATCGTTTTGTTCATTCAATTCATTTTTTAGCATAGGGAGTTTTTATGTTTTGGCTTGCTTGGTTGGAAGGTAAACGTGCTGTTTTGAAGGCGGCTATGCTCACGCTAGGTATGTTCATCGTTGGGTTAATAGCGGCGGCGATTTTTACTGTTGCGTTTAAACTCACGTCTGCGGTTCAAACGTTGCTCGGTTCTTCAAACTCTATTGATACGTCCATTTTTTCAGTTGCTAATTCGATCATTCCGTTGACTGAAATTATGGCTCAAATCTATTTGGTATTATCCTGTCGTGTTGCTTTGATTGTTGCCGGGTTGGTTATTGCTCCCCTTAAACATGCTTGGTCTATTTTGTCCAAGGCTCTTAATGCGGGTGAGTAATGCCTAATCTTAATACCATTGTCGGTAAGTTTGGGGCGGGTAAAACTTCAACTGCGGTTGATATGATGCTTGCTCATATTGCGAAGGGTGGGGTTGTTGCCTCAAATATCAATCTTCGTGCTGAACCTTTTATTTCTAACATTTACCAAACCGCGCAGGCTGGTTTTGTTCATGCTCTTAAAAAGCTTTATAATTGGACATATAAAGAGGGGCAGTTTATTTACCTTCCGGATGTTGAAACCGTTTGCATCACTTCGTCCAGTGGCAAGCCTCGGCATATTCCTAAAGCGGCTCGTTTTTGGGAACATATTCCGCGTGGTTTGCCCGATCTGCACGTTTTGGTTTTTATTGATGAAGCGCATAAGGTTTGGCCGAAGGATGCTTATTCTTTTATGCCTACTGGCGACACCGACATTATTTCCGTGATGCGGCATTTGAATATTGAACTGTTCTGGATGACTCAACATCAGGAGCATGTTTGGGTTGATCTCCGTCGTTTAAACGAGGATTGGTATTTTCTTAATAATCTTAAAAAGGGTGGTCTCGGTTTGATTTCTCGCTGGCCTGCCATGCTTCGTCCTTTTATTCAGGTTTTTTGCATGGTGGTTGGTTTGCTCCTTCGTCCGTTGCTTGGTCGGTGTCCGGATGTCATTCGTATTCGGCGGTTTCGTTCAGAAGATGAAACTGCCGGTAATTCTTATGCCGGGTATCCGAAATATAAGCGTTATTCGCAGTTGGTTTTGCAGTCTTATGATTCTCCGCGTGCGGTTGACTATGTTCGGACTGATGATTCTGCTTCGCCTGATTTCCGTTCTACTGTTCCGGTTGCTAAGCCTACTGCTATTCCTAAAAAATTGATTCCGGTTTCGATTGGTTTTGTTTTCATTCTCTTTTCGGTTGGCTCTTTTGTTTTTGGTCGTTCGGGTTCTGTTCCGGATTTGGTTTCCGTTCCTGTTCCGGCTTCTAATTCTATTCCAGTTTCCGCTGTCCTGCCGGTTGCTATTCCGCTACCGGTTCGGTCTGATAAGCCTATATTTTACAAATGGCTTTCCGTCGTCAATGGTCGTGCATCTATTTGTTTGGAGTCCGGCGATGTCATTTGTTCCGGTGAGTCTTTGCCTGATTCTCCTTTGACCATTTTGACCGTTTCGGATAATCGGCTTTTGTTGTCTGATCGTTCTGTTCGGCGTTTGGTTAAATTGTCCACAAATTCGCTTTCTGCCGTCGTTTCTTCTCGCGTTCCTGTTCCGGCTTCGGGTTCCGGTTCTCCGCTTCCTGTGCTTCCTTTAAAGCGGCTGTTTTAATTTCGTCGGGCAGACGGGCAGGGGTACGCCCCGGATTGATTATTTTGGCCCGTACTTTTCCTCGTCGGACATTTCCTTTTTAACCTCTGGTGGTTGTTCTGCCGCTTTTGTCTCGGCAATTTTCATTCCTCGATCTGTCAGATTGAACACTTTTTTTATCACCCAGATTGTAAGGATTATTGTTCCTATTGCCGCAATGCTTTCCAGAATTATTCCCCATATGCAGGCGGTTTGAATTGTGTCTATTAAGTCTGTTAGCGCATTGCATGATCTGTTTATTTGGTCGTTTATTCCTGTGAGTTCAAACATTTTTTGCTCCTTTTTTCCTGTATTTTATTGGGTTTATTGACGCGACGGAATTTTTTTTATTTTTTTTCTTTACGTCGCATAATATATGTTATGTCTAATAATCGGTTCTAATATGCACAAGATGTGGTATTCAGCGGGTTTCCTGTCGATAAGTCACACCTAGTATGCAGTTATTAACAGCAACGCCAATGTTGAGGAATTCACTGGTGTGCAGTCAGGATTTAATAGCGTCCAGTGATCGCGACTGCTTTGGTTAAAACACATCGGCTTTATCAAACACTGGTTCCAACGGAAAACATCGCTTGTATATCTTCATCCATCCGAGATCGGGAAATTCAGAATTCAATTATTATAAAAAAAGAGTGCCTGAAAACAGGCACTCTTTTCCGTGCTAAATTTGACGGCCCCCTATTTATCGCTTTCGACACTGGAATAGACTACCTGATGAGTCTGCTCGTTGATGATGGTAAAAGACTCCATATGCATATGCGGGTCAGAAACGAAGGTGAGATGACCTTGAAATTTTTTCTCCATCTCAATGAGTGTCTGCTCGTCTTCGTGCCGCAAGCGGTTGAGTACTGTCGGGTTAACAGTGACCTTCATCGAATGTATCCCTTTCCGGTCTCTACGCAGCGCAGCAGAAAGACGACGCTGAAGTTCTACGCTCATAGTAAGTGCGGATTTGACGCGTCCACGCCCGGCACAATAGTCGCATTCAACATAGGTGGTCGTGTAGATACTTTCTTCAAACCGCTGACGGGTCATTTCAAGCAGTCCGAGTTGCGAGATAGGCAGGACGTTGGTGCGGGCTCGGTCTTCGCGCAACGCATCCTTGATGGTCTTATAGACGATATTCTGATCGCGCTTGCTTTTCATATCGATGAAATCGATTACCACTAGACCACCGACGTTACGCAGACGAAGCTGCCTTGCCACCTCTTCGGCGGCTTCGGTATTAACTGACAAAATGGATTCCTCAGCAGTTTTCCCGCCTTTGTGACGTCCGGTGTTCACGTCGACGGCGACGAGCGCTTCGGTTTCGTCGAATATCAGATAGGCACCGGATTTAAGCCACACTTTGCGGCGAAAAACCGATTCAATCTGTTTTTCGACTTCAAAGTAATCGAAAATGGGCTCTTCGCCGGCATAGAGCTGCACCCAATTACGTGCACGCCGGGAATATTTCGCGATCATTTTCCGGATCATTTCGTAAGCGTCCCGATCATCCACATAGACGCGGTCGATATCTTCAGTGAGATAGTCGCGGACCACGCGTTCAGCCAGATTGGGTTCCTGATAAAGAACACACGGGGCGGGTTTCTCGCGCATGCCGGTATCGATTTCCTTCCAGATTTCAATCAGAGTACGGGCGTCACGGGCAAAGCTGGTTTTACGTGTGCCGGAACCAGCCGTACGCACAATGATTCCGATCGTATCGGGAATCGGAAGCCTCGACAGAATTTTTTTAAGCCGTATGCGCTCCTTGCTGTCACCGATTTTTTTGGATATGCCTTTGAGCCCTGTGCCGGGCATCATAACCAGATAGCGGCCGGGAACACTCAGATTGGCTGTGACGCGCGGACCTTTCGTACCGATGGCATCTTTGGTGACCTGTACGACAATCTCCGATCCGATGGGAAATTTTTTACTCATTTCCCCGGGAGAGAATTTGCGGCGCCGGCGGTTGCTGTTGCGGTTACCCTCCTGCTCTTCCAGACGGGCGGCATCTTCCGGGATCATGTCCCAGTAGTGGATGAAGGCGTTTTTCTGCATGCCGATATCGACAAAGGCGGCCTGCAACCCGTCTTCCAGGTTCTGGATTTTCCCTTTGAAAATGCTGCCGACCAGCCGACTTTCTTCGGACCGTTCGATATGGAAGTTGTCGAGTTTTCTTTCATCAAGCACAGCCACTCGTGTTTCAAGCGGCTCAATGTTGATCAGAATCTCTTTCTTTTTCCGTGATCCAGCCATCAGTTTTTCTTTAATTGCACTTATAATGAGCATGAATGCTCCTTTCTTTAATTAAATACGACGCCGCAGGCAAATACTCTGCACCAGTCCAAGCGCTGTCATGGTACTCACCATGAATGTTCCGCCGTAACTCATTAGCGGCAGCGGCACCCCGGTGATCGGCATAAGGCCTATGGTCATCGCGATATTTACAAAAACATGTGAAAAAATAAGTATGCCAATACCGGCGGCCAGCAACTGCCCGAACATATCCCGGGCAATCACAGCCGCACGCATGCAGCGTACGATTACTGTTGTGTACAAAACTAAAAGCAGTGAACTGCCGGCAAATCCTGTTTCTTCCGCCACCACGGAATAAATAAAATCGGTCGGAGCAACAGTTTTCGGCAGAAAACCGAGAATATTCTGTGTTCCTTTCAAGTACCCTTTCCCGAACCAGCCGCCCGACCCGACCGCAATCTGCGACTGAAGTTTATTCCATCCAGCGCCAAGCGGATCCTGACTCATGTTCAGATAAACCAGAATCCGGCTTTTCTGATAGTCTTCAAGCGGACAACTGTCCGGAAAAAAGAGAAGCCAGACAATCAGTACAAGAATCGCCGCCACACCAGTCCCAATGAGAAGCAGGAGCGGCCGCAACGGAATTCCTGCGCAGAAAAGCAACAGGACGACGATCGGAAGCAGCACCATGGCGCTACCCAGATCCGGTTCAACGGCGATCAGCAGAAACGGAATGCCTGCCAGCACAAACGCCATAAGAAAAGTTTTAAAGTTCTCTACGTCGGTCGACGGATTGCCCAGCCAGGCCGCCAAGGTGAAAATGGCCGCTAATTTTGCGAATTCTGAAGGCTGAACAGTCATGCTGCCAAGACTGAACCAGCGGTGCGCACCATAAACTGACATCCCGATAAACAGTACCAGCACCAGTGATATCTGTGCCGCCAAATAAATCCACCAGTGCAGGTGGGCCAATTTTCGGTAATCAAATGCGGCCGCCGCGCTGTAACAGACAAGCCCGATCAACACCCAGACCATTTGCCGCCCGACCAGCCCGCCGAGCGCATGATCGTCGTTACGGCAATCTGCGCTGTAAATGAACAGACAGCTGAGTATGAGCAGCACCGCTACAGCGCTGAACATCACCCAGTCGAGACGGAGGAAACGTCCGGTCATGACTGTACCCGCCCTTCCCGTTTCATTTTTTCAAACAAACCTTCCATGAGGACTTTCATGCAGGGTCCGACCGTTGTACCGCCTGTGTCGCCGTCCTCAATCAGCATAGCCACGGCATATTGCGGATTATCAAACGGCGCGAACGCAATCATCCATGTGTGCTTAGCACCTTCTTCTTTGAGACCGTATTCCGCCGTGCCGGTTTTACCTGCGAACTCAAAACCTGCAACCGCCGCGCGGCGCCCAGTGCCGTCTTTTTCCATGATAACGTCGCGCATACCGCTGCGTGTGACCGACAGTGCAGCTTCGGACCAGTTCATTCGTCCGATGCGATGACCGGGGTTCAGGATGTACTCCTCGGAATCCGGCTTGCGGTAAGCCTGCACCAGTCGCGGGCGGTAGAGATAGCCGCCATTGGCGATCGTCGCCGTAACCATGGCCATTTGAATCGGCGTGACAGCCAGATACCCCTGCCCGATCGCCAGATTGCAGGTGTCGCCGTCCGACCAGCTGGTACGATTATCCATCTGCCATTTTTTGTCCGGCACAATGCCGGTACTTTCAAAATCAACTTCCACACCGGTTTTCTGTCCGAGTCCTGTCGCCAGAGCCTGTTGAATGATCGGATCCGGACCGCAGGCCAGTGCAGTTTTGAAAAAGTAGACGTTGGCGGACACCTTTAACGCTGCCCGCATATCCACTTCACCGTGGCCGGTGGTGTGTACCACGCGACTGCCGATGTGAAAGATTGCCGGACTGTCGTAAACTGTATGTATAGAGGCTGGATTGATAGTGGCTGCCGTCAGTCCGACCAGCGGTTTAAAGATGCTGCCCGGCGGATACACACCGGCAACGGCGCGGTTCAACAGCGGCTTATTGCGGTCTTCACTCAGAATCTGCCAGTCTGCTGTGTTGATGTACGGCACAAACCGGTTGGCATCAAAGCCGGGTGCGCTGAGCATCGCCAAAACATCCCCGTTATTCGGATCGAGCACCACTACTGCACCGCGATGCGCACCGAGTGCTTTGTGCGCCAACAGCTGCACTTCCATATCCAGCGTCAGGCGCAGATCGCCGCCGGCTTTGGGTTTCCGGTGCGCCAGTTCGCCGTGCCGGTAGCCGGACACATCGATCTGCACCAGCATGCCGCCGGCCTCGCCGCGCAGGAAAGGATCAAAAAGTTTTTCGAGACCCGCCCGCCCGGCCATTTCCGGCAGATAATACGAATAGCGTTCTTTTTCATCCATGGTGTCGGGATCGGCGCGACCGACATAACCGAGCAGGTGTGAGGTATAAGGACTGTACGGATAAGTACGCGCGGCCTGTGTATAAATATCAACACCAGGAATATTATGACCCCGTTCCGCCAGCCTGGACATGGGCAGCGGACCGATATCATCCCAAAGTACCAGCGGCAGCGGCAGACGCAGGCGGATATGTTTCCAAATCCCGTCACGGTTAACCACCGGTTTCAGGCCGGTCACCTGTGACACCTGTCCGATTACCTCGGTAGCGCGTTCAATGGTACGCGCCCACGGTCCGGCACGGCGCACATCTTCGAGAAACAGCGCAACAGAATAAACCGGACGATTATCCGCCAGACAGAGTCCGTTGCGGTCGTAGATCTTTCCGCGAATGCCTGGCAACCGCACGCGCCGGAGACTCTGAATCTGCTGCCGGCTTTCGAACTGCGAAACCTTGGCGACCTGCAACCGCCAAAGTGAAATTCCAAGCACCATAAAAGCAATCACCATCCCGCCCATCAGCAGATAGATGCGCGGTGTATAAAAGCGATCTGTGCTTCGAACACGCATCATATGAACCGCCTCCGGTTGCGCACCGTTAAATGCTGCAACTGCAGAACCATCAGCGATACCAACGGAACAACCACGGCACCCGCCATTAGTCCGCCGGCCAGCCGCTGCATTAACAGCCCGCCGTAAACAGGCCGCAGCCCGCTCAACGAAAAAACCAGCGCATAATAAACGGCTTCCAGAATAGCGGCGAATACGCCGAGTACAGCGTAGGTAGCAGGCAGATCACCGAACACTTCGCTGCGGATCCAGTTAACTCCTGCCGCCAGACCGGTGAAAAAAGGAATCGACAGGCCTAACGGTGCCGGACAGAACGCATCGTGCAGCAGTCCGGCCAGCACAGCTGCATAAAGCATTTGCGCGCGGTCGGTATGCAGGGCGATGCAAATGACCAGTCCGGTCAGTACCGGCATCTCCAGCGCACCGAATGCATTCCAGACCGGAAGCACCGTCTGCAGCAGCGTTCCGGCCAGCAGCAGCAGCGTAATAAAGAGGCGGCTCATTCTTCCGCCTCCGTGTTTTCATTCTTCGCGGCGACAAATACCACATCCATCCGCTCCGTCACCGCTTTGGGAATAATATCGGCATACTGGTACAGTCCGGTTTCCTCCATGCCAACGCTTTCGACATAGCCGATCAGAATATTTTTTGGGAAAACGCCCCCGAGCCCCGATGTCACCACGGCATCGCCGGCCTGTACCGGTGCATCTTTGTGAATGAACAGCATGCGGGCGACCGGATAACCTTGCGTATTTACGCCGCGGCCTGTCACCAGACCGAATGAGCCGGTGCGGCTTATACGGGCGGAAACTTTGCAGGCCGAATCCGAGAGCAGCAGCACTTCGGCGGTATAGGCTGAAACCTCATCGGTTCGTCCGACCAGCCCATCGGGTGAAATAACCGCGCGATTGGCCTCAATTCCCTGCGCCCTGCCCTTGTCCAGCCGCACACTCTGCCACCAGCCGCTGATAGTGCGGGCCGTCACCTGACAGGGAATGAGCGTTTGTTTCTGCCGGTTATAGAAATCGAGCTGTTCCTGAAGATGACGGTTTTCCTGCTCCAGTTTTTCCAGCTGAACCAGTCGCGCCTGCAGATAAATTACTTCTTCTGAAAGACGGCTGTTTTTTTCCACCAGCCCGCCGAAGCCGCGCACGGTATCGGCGCCCTCTTTCAGGCTCTGACCGGTCTTGTTGAGAAACCCCTGCAAGGGCGTAACCGTATCTTTGAAAATACCCTTGATGCGGGCTGTGCAACTGCCCGGCAGATTAAAAAGAAGCAGCAGTGCCGCCACCGCTACTGCCCATTTTAAAAAACTTTTCTGTATAAACATAGACCCGTTCCGGCTCTTCATCAGAACACGGAGGGACAAAAAAACGGGAAACCGTGCCTTTACCGGGCGCGGGCTTCAGAGAGTTTACGCAGGAAGTTGATTTCATGCAGCACTACGCCGGTACCTTCGGCGACCGCGCTCAGCGGATCGTCGGCCACATGCACCGGCAAACCGGTGTTTTCGGCAATAAGTCTCGCCAGCCCGCGCAACAGTGCGCCGCCGCCGGCCAGTACCATTCCGCGATCAACCAGATCGGCAGACAGTTCCGGCGGACAGCGATCCAAGGTCACGCGCACAGCCTCAACAATACCGGAAACCGGATCCTTGAGTGCGCCGCGGACTTCTTCTGAGCTGATCGTCAGCGTTTTCGGAAGGCCTGCGACCTGATCGCGGCCTTTCACTTCCATAGTCGTCTCTTCGCCTATCAGCATAGCCGAACCGATTGAAATCTTGATGTCTTCTGCGGTTCGTTCACCAATAAGCAGATTATATTCCCGTTTCAGATACTGGATGATCGCCTCATCCATGTCGTCCCCCCCGATGCGCACGCTGCGACTGAAGACAATACCGGCCAGAGAAATCAGCGCGACTTCCGTCGTGCCGCCGCCGATATCAACAATCATATTGCCGGCCGGTTCCTGAACCGGCAGTCCTACACCGATCGCAGCAGCCATCGGTTCTTCAATTAAAAAAACATCCCGCGCGCCGGCATGGACTGCGGAGTCCTTTACGGCGCGTTTTTCAACTTCTGTGATGCCGCTTGGAACAGCCACGACCACGCGCGGACGCACCATACGGCGGCGATTATGCACCTTCTGTATGAAATACCTCAGCATCGCTTCAGTAATTTCAAAATCGGCAATAACACCGCCCTTCATCGGGCGGATGGCGGTAATGCTGCCCGGAGTGCGGCCCAGCATGCGCTTGGCTTCGTCTCCGACAGCGAGAACACGATTGGTACCGGCTTGCACAGCTACCACGGATGGCTCACGAAGAACAATACCGCGGTCGCGGACATAAACCAGTGTATTGGCGGTCCCCAGATCAATACCAATGTCGCTGGAGAAAAGGCCCATCAGACGGTTTAACATAGCGTCATTTCCTGTTTTGGTTCAAAAAGGTCAAAATCTCATTAAGTGCTTCATGATTGCGCGTTTAAACAAAAACGGTCAAGCCGAAATCATGTGAATGTTCACTATCCAAACGAAAAACCGACCGAATGGATCGCCGCACTAAGATCCGTTTAATGTCCGTCCGCCGTAAAGTATGCAAAGAAGAACAGGTTTTTTATCGTCTATTTTATCATATTTGTCTATTTTGCCATTCATACAAACAGAGTGGATTTCAGGAGACTTCTAGTATGAATCTTTGCGACATAGAAAAAATTAACTTTGCGGCGCAGGCCAAGGTGATGAAAGCGCTGGCTCATCCGTCGCGGTTGTTGGTTGTCCATGCGCTGATGGATCATGAACTGTGCGTCTGCGAGTTGCGCGATCTGCTCAAGCAGGATATCTCAACCGTCTCCCGCCACCTGTCTGTATTGAAAAATGCGGGATTGCTGGCCGAAGAAAAGAGAGGTCTGTATGTCTATTACAAACTCATCGTTCCATGTCTGGCTAATTTTCTGAATTGTGTGAACCGGATGGTTAGCGAAACGAATAAAAAATAAGGAGTACGCAGGCCTATGAAACGCGCATTAATTAAACCGGAATTGTGTGTCAACTGTCCGGAGTGTGCAGTAATGACGGTTTGCGACCGTTCGGCCATCATCCGCGAAAGCGTTGAAAACAAGCCGTGGGTGGATTTTTATCAATGCTCGGGATGTTTGAAGTGCAAACCCGTCTGTCCGCAGCATGCCGTAGAAGAGTTACTGCAACCCTGCACCGGCACACGCCGGATGAGCTGGTGAAAGAAAGGACTCAAAATGAACGCAGTTGTCTGGCGTAAATATTTATCGTGGAGTGTCGCGGGAATCGCAATCTGGTGGCTGGTATACCGCAGTCTCGCGTCCGTCGCAGCATGGTTCACCTATACACTGCTCGGAATGGAGCACGGCTCGCAGCCGGCCGCCGCCGTGGAGTTTTTTATTTATGAAGCACCGAAGGTTTTGATGCTGCTCATTCTGGTTGTGTTCGGCGTGGGCATTATCCGTTCATTTTTCACGCCGGAACGGACGCGGCGGATTCTCTCCGGCAAGCGCGAGTTTACCGGTAATGTGCTGGCCGCACTGCTGGGTATTGTCACGCCGTTTTGTTCCTGCTCGGCGGTACCGTTATTCATCGGCTTTGTAACGACCGGCGTTCCGCTGGGCGTGACCATTTCATTTCTGGTTTCGTCACCGATGGTAAACGAGGTGGCGCTGGTTCTTTTATTCGGGCTGTTCGGCTGGAAAGTCGCGGCCATCTATCTGGTAACCGGAGTGGTTATCGCGATTGCTTCCGGCTGGATCATCGGGCGGTTGCGGTTGGAAAAACACGTCGAAGACTGGGTTTACAAGACGCAAACTGGAAACGCTGTACCGGAGGCGGAACTGGAATGGCCTGCGCGCATCCGGCTCGGCCTCGATGCAGTGAAAGACATTGTAGGGCGCGTATGGATTTATGTGCTGATCGGTATCGGCATTGGCGCAGGCATTCATGGCTACGTGCCGCAAAACTTCATGGCTTCGATTATGGGCCGGACATGGTGGTCGGTACCGCTGGCAGTGCTCATCGGTGTGCCGATGTATTCCAATGCCGCAGGCATCATTCCGATCGTGCAGGCGCTGCTCGGCAAAGGTGCTGCGCTGGGTACGGTGCTGGCGTTCATGATGGCCGTGATCGGCCTCTCGCTGCCGGAAGCGATCATTCTCCGTAAGGTGCTGAAGCCAAAACTGCTGGCGGTTTTCTTTGCGGTGGTGGCGTTGGGCATCATGTTTGTCGGCTATTTATTTAATCTAATCATGTAACTAACTGAAGAAAACAATGCATAATCATCATGACCACTGCCATACCGGAAAAGACACCGGCGCCCGTGCACTCGGCATCGCCGCCGCCTTAACCGGTGCGATGATGCTGGCCGAGTTTCTCGGCGGATGGTGGGCCAACAGCCTGGCGCTGGTTTCCGATGCAGGTCATATGCTGACGGATGTCGGTGCCCTGCTCGTCAGCCTATGGGCGCTGAAGCTTGCCCGGACGCCCGCCAGCGCCCGGCGTACGTTTGGTCTGCAACGGACGGAAATCCTCGCCGCTTTGTTTAACGGGGTGACGCTGCTGGCGCTTTCGGCGTACATTGTTTACCAAGCGGTACCGCGCCTGTTCCATCCCGAACCCGTCCAGAGTGGAATCATGATGGTCGTGGCCTTTGTTGGTCTGGTCGTCAACGTGGCGGGTTTCTTCCTGCTCCGGCGGCACAGCGGGGAAAACCTTAACATTCGGGGTGCCCTGCTGCATGTGCTGGGCGACTTACTCTCTTCGGTGGCCGTGCTAGTTGGCGGGCTGTTCGTCTGGTGGCAAGGCTGGAACTGGCTTGATCCGTTCCTGAGCCTGCTGATCGCCGCAGTCGTCGTGCATGGCGCGGTTCGAGTCACCCGCGAAGCCCTTGGAATCCTGCTGGAATTTGTGCCCGCACATATAAAAACAGCCGAGGTGGAACAGATGATTCTGGATCAACCGGGTGTACTTGGACTGCACCACCTCCACATTTGGTCGCTGTCCAGTCATCGGCATGTACTGAGCGCTCATCTGCTTGTGGACGACCGGCCCATCAGTGAACATGATTCCCTCTTGGCTGAATTGCGCCATCGGCTGAAGGATCAATTCTCCATTGCCCATGTTACTTTTCAATTGGAACACAAAAAATGCGCCGAGTCAGAATGTAGCAGTTCCGAAAAAGGAGTACGCCATGAAGAAAATCCAGATACTGGGCACCGGTTGCCCAAAGTGTAAAAAATTCGTCCAACATGCTGAAGAAGCAGTAAAAGAACTGGGTCTCGACGCGGAGATCGAGAAGGTCACACAGATTAACGACATCATGAAATTCGGCGTAATGATGACTCCGGCGCTGGCGGTGGACGGCGCGGTCAAATCCGTCGGCAAAGTACTGTCGGTAGAAGAAATCAAGGGACTGCTCAAATGAATAAATGGCATAAACTTTTAATCATCATCGCACTGCTCGGTGCCGTGGCGTTCATAGTAGAACATAAAAAACGGCAAGGCTTCGCCTGCGCGGGCGGCGTCTGTACTCTGCAAGATGTAAAGCAGACGGCGCAACCCGCTGGCGCTGCAACTCCAGCGCAGAAGCCCCTGCCCCGACTGATCGATCTGGGTGCCGGCAAATGCGCTTCCTGCAAAATGATGACATCGATTCTCGATGAACTGAAAACAACCTATACCGGAAAACTGGAAGTGGTGTTCATTGATGTCTGGGAAAATCAGCAGGCCGGTCAGCAGTACGGTATCCGCATGATTCCGACGCAGATTTTTTATGACGCCGAAGGCAAGGAACTCTTCCGGCACGAAGGGTTCTTCGCCAAGGACGATATCCTCGCCAAATGGAAAGAGCTTGGAGTGAATCTGTGAGCGAGCTTTTTGCCCAGCTGACCCGCGCGATGGAAGGTGCACCGCTGATTGCACTGAGCGCCGCGCTGGTCTGGGGCATTCTGAGCATCCTGCTCAGCCCGTGTCATCTGGCGAGTATTCCGCTGATTGTCAGTTTTATTGACGAACAGGGCCGCATTTCAACCCGGCGCGCCTTCTGGATTTCTCTGCTGTTTGCCTCCGGCATACTGGCAACCATCGCCGCCATCGGCGGACTGACCGCTGCCGCCGGACGGATCATGGGCGATATAGGGCGCTACTGAAATTATTTTATAGCCCTGATTTTCTTTGTGATCGGCCTGCACCTGCTGGGTATAATTCCAATGCCCGGGAGCGGCCCCGGTCAGGTAAAAATGAAACAGCGCGGCGCGCTGGCGGCTTTCATCCTCGGGCTGGTTTTCGGTATTGCACTTGGCCCCTGCACCTTCGCCTTCATGGCTCCTCTGCTCGGCATCG
>CAIKGD010000064.1 GCA_903826865.1 uncultured Verrucomicrobiota bacterium | reverse complement strand
GTCCGGCCTTGGACATCGGCGCACGCAGTTTAAGCAGGCGGATATTTTTGCTCTTGGATTTCAGCAGTTCGAGCGCGGCGGGTTCGAAGTCCGGCGCAATCAGCGCTTCGATGAAGCGGCCTTTCAGCAGTTCCGCCGTCGCCATATCCACTTTCTGCGTCACCGCAATCACGGAACCGAAAGCGGAAACAGGGTCGCCGTTCCATGCCGCTTCAAAGGCTTCGGCCAGCGTCGCGCCGGTGGCGTAGCCGCACGGATTGGTATGCTTGATTACCGCTACGCCGGGTCTGCCGGAAAGTTCTTTGACGGCTTCGAGTGCGCCTTCGCCGTCCACGTAGTTGTTATAGCTCATCTCTTTGCCGTGCAGCACATCGGTTTGAGCGATGCAGGCTTCGGCGGCCTTGGCGTCTACGTAAAGCCACGCCTTCTGGTGCGAGTTTTCGCCGTAGCGCAGTTCGACACCGTTGGCGGCAGTTTTTACGAACGGGCGCGGCGCGGAAGTTTTCATCTGTCCCGCAAGATAACCGGCGATGGTTGCGTCGTACGCCGCCGTGCGGGCAAACACTTTTTGACCGAGTTCAAAACGAAGTTCTTCCGTCGTTCCGCCGCCGTTGGCGTCCATGGATTCAAGAACGCGGGCGTAGTCGGACGGATCGGTGATGACGGTGACAAATTTCATGTTTTTTGCGGCAGAACGGATCATCGTCGGACCGCCGATGTCGATCTGCTCAATCGCTTCGTGCAGCGGCACCCCGGCTTTGGCAATGGTCGCTTCGAACGGATATAGATTCACGCAAACCAGGTCGATCGGCTGGAGACCGTGCTTCTTCATGGTATTCATGTGCTCTTCACTGTCGCGCAGATGGAGCAGTCCGGCGTGCACCTGAGGAGTCAGCGTCTTGACGCGGCCGTCGAGCATTTCCGGAAAGCCGGTGAACTCGGAAACATCTTTTACTTTAATGCCTGCGTCGCGCAGGGCTTTGGCGGTTCCGCCGGTCGAAAGCAGTTCGACACCGCGCGCGGCCAGCGCCTTGGCAAAATCAACAATCCCGGCCTTGTCTGAGACGCTCAGCAGCGCCCGTGTGATCTTTGTCATTTAAAAGCTCCTTGGGAAAATGGTTAAGACCGGATTTAACCACGAACTGCGGAGCCGACAAAACAATTTTCCAAGGTTTGGAAACTTTTCTTCCAAGCAGTTGGAAAAGGTGTTTAGCCAAGCTTTGAGACGAAGCGGGCGATGCGGGTCATGGCTTCTTTGATGTCGTCGAGCGCCGTGGCGTAGCAACAGCGGACAAAGCCTTGGCCGCAGGCACCGAAGGCGGTGCCGGGGACGACGGCGACGTTTTCCGCTTCGAGCAGTTTCATGGCGAAGTCGTAGGAGGAAAGTCCGAATTTTTCGATGTTTGGAAACATGTAGAAGGCTCCGCCGGGCAAATGACAGTCGATGCCCATTTCCTGAAAGGCGGCGTGCATGTAGTTGCGGCGCACACAGTAAGAGTCGCGCATTCCGGCAATGTCTCGTTCCGGATCACGCAACGCTTCGATGGCGGCTTTCTGGCTGAGAACAGGCGCGCAGAGCATGGTGTACTGATGGATTTTCATCATGGCTTCGGTGAGTTCCGGCGGCGCGCAGGAAAAGCCCATCCGGAATCCGGTCATGGCCCAGGCTTTGGAAAAGCCGTGCAGGTAAACCGTGCGCTCTTTCATGCCGGGAACGGAAAGCAGGCTGATGTGCTGCTGATCGTAGGTGAGTTCGCCGTAGATTTCGTCGGTAAGGACAATCAGGTCGTGCTTGATGGCGAAAGCCGCAATCTCTTCGACTTCCTGGCGCGAAAGAACCGCCCCGGTCGGATTGGTCGGGAAGTTGAGCATGAGCAGTTTGGTCTTTTTAGTGACTTTCTCTTCGAGCTGGGCGCGGGTTGGTTTAAAGCCGTTGGCAACCGATGTTTCCACTTTGACGGGAACGCCGTGCGCAAAAATTACCACCGGACTGTAAGAAACGTAGCAGGGTTCGTGGTAGAGCACTTCGTCGCCGGGTTCAACCAAAGCGCGGACAGCCAGATCCATCGCTTCGCTGACACCGACCGCGATGAGGATTTCGTTATCGGGGTTGTAGGTAACACCGGTAATTTTCTGGACGTAGCCGGAAATTTCTTTGCGCAAGGCCAGCAGGCCGAGGTTTGAAGTATAGCTGGTAACACCCTGCTCCAGCGCGCTGATGGCGGCTTCGCGGATGTGCCAGGGCGTGACAAAATCCGGCTCGCCGACACCGAGACTGATGACGTCGGCGCGGGCGCTGACGATGTCGAAGAAGTCACGGATTCCGGAGCGCGGAATGTCGCGCACGTGGCCGGCAATGCGGTTACGCAGAGATTTGGGGTCGTTCGTTTTCATCGGATCCACGCATGAGGACGTCGTTTTTCTTGTAGGCTTTAAGCATAAAGTGGGTAGCGGTGCCGACCACGCCGCCGAGCGTCGAGAGTTTTTCGCTGACGAAACTGGCGACTTCGTTCAGGGTTTTGCCGCTGACAAAAAGGAGCAGGTCGTAGCCGCCGGACATAAGAAAGGCGGAACGGACTTCGGGGAAGCGGCTGATGCGTTCAGCAATGCGGTTGAAGCCGCCTTCGCGTTCGGCGGTGAGCCGAACTTCGATAACAGCGGTAACGGGCGCGTCATCAAGTTTATCTTCGTTGATGACGGCCTGATAGCCCTGAATGATGCCGGCTTTTTCATAGGCTTTGATCCGGGCCTTAACATCGGCCACGGTGGTTCCCAGCAGTTTAGCCAGATTTTCCGGGCTCTCTTGGGCATTATTTTTCAGTTGTTTGAGCAGTTCGTCCATTTTCTTCTCCCGTTGGAAAGTCTGCTTTATAAACAGTTTTGAACCCTATGGAAACAAATAAAAAAGCGCTCCGCATGTGCGGAGCGCTTTTTACCGGAACTGTTCTGTCTTAGAAGCTGCAGGCAGCGCCCAGCATTCCATAGACCGGCCGGTCGTACGCAACGTCAGACAGCACTGCGTCATCCAGCTGTGCAACATAAGTCACAGAACCTTTGAGCGACCAGTTTTCCGTGATCTTGTAGGCCAAGCCGATACTGGCCGTTGCGTCGTTGAAGCCGTCCGATCCGGCATCACTGAGCGCATAGGCCGCCTTCACGCTGGAAGAAAGTGAAAGCGCTTCCGTCAGGCTCTTGTCGTAACCGATACCGCCCTGAATGTACCAGTTTTGTTCGACAGCGCCGTCCAGCCCGTAATTGGCGGTAATCGACGGATAGAGCCCGGTTTCGCCGATCTTTTTACCGACGCAGAAAGCCACTTCGCGGTCAGCGCTGGCACCGTTGGGATAGGTGTATTCGGTGTAGGTCGTGCTGAGGTCAACCACTTTGACCGGCAGCGCATAGGTAAGGTAATAATCGACTTCCGAAAACCGGTTCTTCTTAAGTGTTCCGCCGTAATCACCGATGTCGAAGTTCGCCCAGGTTCCGAGCGTGATCGCACCGTACTGTTCCGGAATCGGCAGGCCTGAAATCGACGCACCGGGCTGAAACACCATACCGTCGTTGAAAGTAGTTCCGCGGAAAACATAGGCGCTGGCGAAATCCGCCGTGCCGCTCACATCCACTGCATGAACCGCTCCTGCGGCCAGTGCCGCAATCATCATCATTATTGCTTTTTTCTTCATTTCCCTGTTCTCCTTTTTGTTCAGTTTGTATTCGAATGCGACCGGAAGTCCCTTTCCCCGTGCGAACCTCGTCCGGACGCATTCTGTTTTCAATTCGTCAACCGGCATCTCCCGCCTTCACCTTTTTCCCGTCTGATTCCGTATTCATTGTCCCAGTTGCTGCATGACCGTTTTTTCATTGCCGATCTTTCCGGTGAATTCACCGTTAATAATCGCCACGAACATGCCGTGAAATAGCAAAATGCGTGCCTTATAAAATTTGATTTTTTAATATGTTACACACCAATGTATTACGATTTATACACATTATTCCAATTTTGACCTTGAAGATTTTTCGTTAACTTTTTTGTATCTATATTGTTTTTGAATACATTTTTGTATTCTATTAAAAGATGTCTGTTACCCGCCCAGTTTTTTCACAAAGGTCACGGGCGGCGAGACGCGCTTCTGATTGGCGTAATCGAAAACCGCAATGCCGGTTTTAGCCAATGCCACCTCGGCGCCGGTCTCTTTATTGGTGATGCGGTAGAAAATATCGCAGCCGATTCGGCTGAAGTCGCCGGCCGCTACCTCGATCTGCAGAATATCGCCCGCAAAGGCCTGCGCTTTATAGACGACAACCGAATCAAGCATGATGGTGCCGTATCCCTCGACATTGATTTCGCTGTAGCCGAAGGATTTGAGGAAACGGACACGGGCTTCGTGCATCAGAGCCAGCACATCGGCGTTTCCAAGATGTCCGCCGTAGTTGATGTCGGTAATCCGGACGGTTAATTCGGTGCGAAAGGGAAAGATTTGCGGAAGTTCCAGTTTTGCTCGAGACACGGACGGCTCCTTTCAGCAGATTATTTCGAAGTTTGAGTTCCTTTTTAGCTAATTTATTCTGAATTTCGAGTTTTGAATTTCGTCATTTTAAGGATTGCTTAGGGCAATCTGCCTGTGTAGTTTACGTCGCTCGTTTTAAAACGATAAGCCTTTGGAGAAGAAAAATGAGAATTCGCCGATCAATGCGCAAGAAACCGCTTCGCCGCCCGACTAAAAAAGCCGGGCCTAAGCGCTACCGTGTGGCCCAGCAGAAAAAACGGCTGGCCGTTGCCGGTATCCCGGAAACCATCATTCGCAGAATGACCAACAAGGATATCCGCGAGTCGCTGATGAAAAATAACGCCTGAAGCTGTATTTAGCTGTTTTGTTTCTGTATAACGCCCCGAAACACCGGGGCGTTTATTTTTCCGGATAAAGATGAAAAAGCGGAACATCATTTTAGTCGGATTCATGGGAACCGGTAAAACAATGACCGGCCGTGTGCTGGCGGAACGCACCGGCATGGAACTGGTGGATATGGATTCGCTCATCGAAGAGCGGCAGGGAAAGCCCATCCCGGAAATTTTTGCACAGGACGGCGAAGCCGCCTTCCGCGTTATGGAGCGCAATCTGGTTAAAGAGCTTTCGAACCGCCGCAGTCTCATCATTTCAACCGGCGGCGGCATTGTGCTGAACCCTGATAACATCGCCGATTTTGAAAAAAGCGGTCTGGTGGTCTGCCTCCAGGCGACGCCGGAAACTATTTTCCAAAGGTTGTCAAAAGACGCGTCCCGGCCGTTGCTGGCCGGAGATAAAAAGGAACAGATTCGGGCTTTGCTGGAGAAACGCCAGCCGCTGTACGGTGCAATCGCCCACCGAATCGGCACCGATGGTCTGACCGCCGAGGAAACAGCGCAACCGATTCTTGAGCTGTACGCGCTTGAATCCCGCGATTGAAAAGATAAGAGTAGCCGCCTTCAAAACAGGAGTCTGGTTTATGATAGATAAGCAAAACGACGATCCGCAGAAAAAGCATGAGCTCGAAACACACGAAGTACAGGAAGTTCTCGGATTTCTCAAACGCTACGGAAAATTGATCGGCACAGGCGTTCTCGCTGCGGCGGTAACCGTAATTGCCTCCCGGGGTTGTGCGCATCACAAAGCCGCCACGCTGGCCGCAGCCGAGCAGAAGCTGATGGCAGCCCAGACTCCGCAGCAGCTCGAAGAGGTGGTGAATAAATACAGTTCGACGCCGACCGCGCCGGTTGCCCTGCTCAATCTGGCCAAAACCCTTTTTAATAACGGAGACTACGTTCAGTCCCGTGCGCAATACGAGCGCTTCCTTAAAAAATACAAAAACCATGAAATGAAGCCGCTCGCAGAACTGGGGCTGGCCTATTGCACCGAAGCCGACGGCGATTTCACCGGAGCGGCAGTTCAGTTCGCTGCATTTGCTGAAAAGCACAGCAAAAATTATCTCCAGCCGCAGGCCGTCCTGAGTATCGCCCGTTGCAAGGAACAGGCCGGACAGATAGACGAAGCCCGCATTGTGCTCGAGGATTTCCTGGCGGAAAATGCCGGCACCCTGTGGGCCGGAACAGCCGAAGGCGCACTGAAAGCGCTCAACGACGCGGCACCGCAAAAATAAATCATTCCTCTTCGCTGCCGCTCTCTTCCATCAGCGCCGCGCGGGCGCTGATGTAGGGGCCGGGGAAAAGCTCCATAAACTCGTCCGGCTTTTTGCGGTACATATCGCACACGCCGCGATATGCCGTGCGGGGATAACGCAGAAGATCCTCCAGTCCGGAAGTCGCCACATCCTGTACCGCAAAGAGCAGTTCGTCGGCCGTTGAATCCTGGATGTTCAGCAGCAGTTGCTTCCCGGCCGGCGGCAGACGCTTCATGTTCTGCGTATGAATGGTGTATTTGATGTACTCCACCACCCGCTCTTCCATCCCCGCTTCGATAATAAAAATCAGTTCAACCAGTTCGGCGCGGGTAAAAACCAGCCGCACCCGCGGCGGTTCTATATCCGCCGGCAGTACTTTCCGAAGCTCTTCCATGCTTTTGTCGAATTCATCCAGAATCTCTTCGCGCGAAACGGCAGTGTCGGGCATCCAGTGAATGAGAATGTTGCGGTCGGCATCGTGATAAAGCAGCGGTTTGTCCACGCGGAAAGAGGCTTCGCACGATTTGCACTGAACGCGGTTAAGCCGGTTCTCGAACAGCGCGGTTTTCAGTTCCGGCTGCTGTGCCACGTTGATGGACTCATAAAGCTCCACCTTCTGTTCATGTCCGCATTGCGGACAGCGGATTGTATAGGTTTTCTGTGCACTCATAAAAATCATGTTCTTTGTTGCATATCACGTACTGCGTATTGATCAATACGGAATACGCATTACTCATTACAGATTACTCCACATACCCCGGTGGATTTTTTTTTCATCATACCGGTATTCTGCTTCGAGATGTTCTCCCGGCACGCCCAGCGGGAAAAGCGCAAACGGCTTGATATGTTCCGGTACGCCAAGAACCTTGCGGCAGCCGGCAACACGCGGCGGCACACCGATCACAGCGACCCAGACGGTACTCAATCCCAGTTCGTGCGCGGCAAGTTGCAGATTCTGCGCCGCACAGGAACAATCCTGCGGACCGAAGCCCTTGAATTTTTCGAGTGATTCATCTAAACAGATCAGAATGGCGGCCGGTGCCTGCTTAAACATCGGATTGCCTTCGTCCACCGCATCGGCCAGCGCATCGAGCTGTGCGCGATCCGTGGTGACAACAAAATGCCATGGACGGCCGTCACCGGCGCTCGGCGCATTCATCGCCGCTTCAAGAAGCACTTTGATCTGAGCTTCGGTCACCGGAGTGTCCTTGAACACACGAATACTCCGGCGCGTCATGATGGCTTTGATTGTTTCCATAACTTATTCTTAAAGCCCCATCATGAACCGAAAGGCCTTATCCTGAAAACCGGGCAGGCCTTCATGCCCGTAGTCGGGATA
Source organism: uncultured Verrucomicrobiota bacterium (assembly GCA_903826865.1). Lineage (GTDB taxonomy): Bacteria > Verrucomicrobiota > Kiritimatiellia > Kiritimatiellales > Tichowtungiaceae > Tichowtungia. The sequence continues at coordinate 38,797 of CAIKGD010000064.1, read as the reverse complement.
GATTTCCAGCGATTTTTTCGACTTGATCTTGTTGTAGGCGGCAAACTGTGTGGATGGCGGACAGATGGTGTCCATCAGCCCGACACCCATCATCACTTCAGCCTTAATGCGCGGAGCGAGATACTGAATGTCAATATAGCCCAGCCGGGTAAAAATTTCATCTTTGCGTTTGTGTTGTGGATCATGCCGGCGGAAAAAATCCTTCAGTTCCGCATAAGCGTCTTTCGCCTGATCCATTTCCCAGACGCGAAGGTAATCGGACAGAAAAGGATACATCGGCGCAATCCGTTTGATGCGGGGTTCCAGCGCGGCGCAAGCCAGCGTCAATCCGCCACCCTGACTGCCGCCCATTGCCCCGACGCGGGCCGCGTCCACATCCGGCATCTCCATCACGATCTTTGCCAGCTGTGCAGTATCGAGATATATCTGCCGGAACAGCAGTTTTTCCGGCGTGTCGTCGAGCCCGCGGATAATCTGCCCGCGATGGGTATTTCCTTTCACACCGCCGATGTCTTCGGAAAGTCCGCCCTGCCCGCGGCAGTCGAGCGCCGCCACCGTGAATCCGGCGGCGGCATAACCCAGCTTATCGCCCCAGTCGCCGCAGTTTGCGGAATAGCCGTGGAACTGCAAAACGGCCGGATGCTTTTTGCCGGCCTTTTTCGGCTGAAGCAGTTTGGCGTGAATCCGCGCGCCGCCGACCCCGGTAAACCAGAGATGCGAGCAGGTCGCGAACGGAGTCTGGAAATCCGGATCGGGAATAATTTCAATCTGCGGATCGACCGCCCGCATTTCGGCCAGCGCCTTTTTCCAGTACGCATCAAAGTTTGCGGGCTTCGGGTTGATCCCCTTGTAGGTCTTCAGTTTTTCAAAAGGCATATCAAACAGCAGCGGCATAATTTTTTTTCTCCTCTTAATACAATAACACCCACCCCGTCCGTCACTCTGTTCCGTCCACCCCTCCCTTGGAGGGGAGCTTTAAAATCCCCTCCGCCGGAGGGGTGCCCGCAGGGCGGGGTGGGTTGTCTGCGATGATTCTACTCAACCCTTTTTATTCTTCACGAAATACCGGTCGGTTTCATCCTTGATCACTTTGGACAGCACCAGCAGCCCGATCAGATTGGGAATAGCCATCAGGCCGTTCATCAGATCGGAAACATTCCAAACCAGCTCCAGCTTGATCATGCAACCGACCATCACCGCCGCGATGAAAAGTATGCGGTAGATGCGGATGGAGCGCGGGCCCAGCAGATATTCAATGGCCTTCTCGCCGTAATAGTTCCAGCCGATTAGCGTCGAATAGGCAAACAGCGCGGTGGAAATCGCCACAATAATCCGTCCGGATTCGCCCAGTGTTTCGGCAAAACTCGCACTGGTCAGTTCGCCGGGGCCGATGCCTTGCGTCCATGACTTCGCCGTCAGGATCACCAGCGCGGTCATCGTGCAGACCACCAGCGTATCAATAAACGTCTGCGTCATGCTCACCAGCGCCTGCTTGACCGGTTCATGCGTACGCGCTGCAGCGGCGGCAATCGGCGCGGAGCCCAGCCCCGACTCGTTGGAAAAGACGCCGCGTGCAATCCCGAAGCGCATCGCGGCGGCAATTGTGGCGCCGGCAAACCCGCCGGTCGCCGCTGCCGGAGAAAAGGCGTGGCGGAAAATCAGCGCAAAAGCATGCGGAATTTCAGTGATGTTCAGTGCCAGCACAACCAGCGCCGCAATCACATAGCCGAGGATCATGACCGGCACAAGAAACGAGGTGAACTTGCCGATCGAACGGATGCCGCCGATAATCACCAGCGCCGTCAGCACCATCAGCACCAGCCCGGTAATCCACGGTTCGACATGAAAAACTGTATGAAAAATTCCGGCCGTGGCATTGGCCTGCGTCATATTGCCGATCCCGAACGTCGCCAGCGCAGTAAAAATGGCAAACAGCGTTCCGAGCCACGGAAGACCGACACCTTTTGAAATGTAATACATCGGACCGCCGCGCATTCCGTGCGGCCCGTGCTCGCGGTACTTCACCGCCAGCACCGCCTCGGAATATTTCGTCACCATACCAACCAGACCGGTCATCCACATCCAGAACACCGCACCGGGGCCGCCCAGCGTGATCGCCGTCGCCACGCCGACGATATTACCGATCCCGACCGTCGCCGCCAGCGCCGTCATCAGCGCCTGAAAATGGCTGATGTCGCCCGCATGACCATGATCCTTATGCCAGATCATCCGGAACGCCAGCGGCAGCGCGCGGAATTGAAGACCTTTGAGCCGAACCGTCAGATAAAGGCCCGTTCCGACCAGCAGAATCAGCATCGGCGGACCCCACACCCAGCCTGATAAAATTGAAATCAGTTTTTCTAACAGTTGCATGCGCGCCCTTTCTCCTGATGAATCCGGAGAGTGTTAAACATTCCGCCCGCCCTCTGCAAGCGAACAGGAAAATATTAAAGTGCCGCCGCCAATTACAGCTTTGCTTATTAGGCGCCGAACTGATTATCTTTTAGTTTAAATCAGATTTCACTTTAACCCAAGGAGAATCACATGAGGGGTCGGGAAATAATCAAACCGGCATCTGGAATGCACAGGTGGATTGCTTCAGCTCTGCTGCTGGCCGCATTCGTGGCTCCGGTCAGAGCAGACAATAAAACAGGAGCAGAGAGTATAGCAGTGGCTCCGACGGTCTCTGCGCCAACTGACAAAGAGACAGCCGCTCAGCATGACGCACGGATGGCGTGGTGGCGAGAAGCTAAATTCGGCCTTTTTATCCACTGGGGTGTATACGCTGTGCCCGCCGGTAAATATGGCAATATAACCGACTCGGACGCATGGATAATGTATCTTGCGAAAATCCCTGTGCAGGATTATCGCGCTTTTTCTGTGCAATTTAATCCAGTAAAATACAATCCCGAATTGTGGACAAAAATAGCAAAAAACGCCGGTATGCGCTATATTGTTATCACAGCTAAACATCATGACGGCTTTGCCCTTTACCCATCGAAAGTTAGCGATTGGAATATCACGGATGCCTCTCCATACAAAAAAGATCTGCTCGGCCCGTTGGTAAATGCCGCGCACCGCGACGGACTGAAAATCGGCTTCTATTATTCACAGGCGCAAGACTGGGTTCATCGGGGTGGCGCCAAAGGCGGGCGAATATTCAAATACGAAGAGGGCGGCGGCTGGGATGACGCACAAAAAGGCAGTTTTGATGACTATCTGAAAAATATTGCCGTACCGCAGGTGAGAGAAATCCTGACAGGTTACCCAATTGATATTCTCTGGTGGGATACACCGAAGTGGATGAATGCACAGCGTGCGGCTCCGCTGGCTGCATTGACAACACTGCGGCCCGGCCTCATCACTAACAATCGGCTCGGACCCGGATTCGCAGGTGATACCTCGACACCGGAGCAATTCATTCCGGTTTTAGGCTACAGGGGCGACTGGGAAACCTGCATGACGATGAATGACCACTGGGGCTACAATGCACTCGATACGAATTGGAAATCCTCCGCCGATCTCATCCGGAAGCTGGCAGAAACCTGCTCCAAAGGCGGGAATCTTCTTCTGAATGTCGGGCCAACTGCAGAGGGGGAATTCCCTCAACCGTGTGTCGAGCGTTTGCAGGAGGTCGGCCGCTGGCTAAAAATAAACAGTGATTCTATCTATGGAACTCACGCCGGTCCATTCTTTAATCTCTCATGGGGTTGCGCTACCCGAAAAGACAATCGGCTCTACTTGCACGTATTCAAGTGGCCGTTAACCGGACAACTACTCGTTCCACTGCAAAGCGAAGCTAAAGCCGCCTGGTTGTTAACCTCTCCCGACACACCACTGAAAATTACGCGCGAACCCAACCGACTGGCGATCTCCGTACCAAATACCGCACCGGATCCAACTGATACTGTCGTTGTGCTTGAACTCAACGGGGAGCCTGCCGCAGTGCCATTGCCGACAGTCGGTGCATCCGCAACCGCCACAGGGTCAGATCCGAATAGTGCACCGGAAAACATCCTGGATGGCACTGACAAAAAATACTGGCTGGCTCCCAAAGATGTAAAATCAGCTTCTGTTGAAATCGATCTTGTGCAAGATACAGCTATTGCTGGGTTTGGATTCGATGAGCCTGGTTTCCGTCGGCGCATGAGCCAGACCTTTACGCTCGAGGCAATGGAAAATAAAAGGTGGATTAAGATTGCGGAAGGTAAAACGGAAGGCTTTGGTTTCAAAGGGTACTTTCAAACAATCATCGCCAGGAAATTTCGCATAACAATGACAAGTGAAGAAGGAATCCCTGCACTTGCAGAAGTTCAACTGTACCGTCCAGAATAGGAAATATCTGCGGCAATATACTAACCGAACAAAGGCCACCCTTTGAGATTAATGATACGGCCTTTTTCGACTTCGAGCGTCTGGCCGTCGAGCGTCACCTGAAAGCGCGGGGTATGGCAAAGTTTCCAATCGTTGGACGAAAGACGCCCAATCATCGGCAACAGTTCCGCCTCCGGAACCATTCCATCACCCCCATACTCCCACACTCCCATACTCCCATACATTTCACTGAATGTGTGTGCCAGCGCTTCCGACAGCTTCTCCATGGTCAGCTCCGGCGCGAACGACGAAAGGTTGGCGACTTCTGCCGGAACGGAGGCGACGGCCTTGGTTTCGATACCTTCAAGTTCGGAGCCGAGGTAGCGGCCCAGCCGGTCGAGGTCGCTGTTCACCAGCAGCGTACCGTGATGCAGAACGTGCTGCCCGCGAAAGCAGAAGGCCTGTCCGGAAAATTTCTTCCCGTCCACCGCCAGCGAGTTTTTCCGGAGTTTGGATGCTTTAATGCCGAACTTTTCCAGAGTTTGGAAAATCAGTTCGTACTGCTTTTCTTCTCGGTACTCCGTGCGCGGCACGATGATGCCGACGTTCAGGTTGCCTTCGTCGTGATAAACCGCGCCGCCGCCGGAAATCCGCCGCGCGAGCGGTACGCCCTCTTTTTCCATCAGCGAAAGGCGGCATTCTTTCCACGGATTCTGGTTTTTACCGATCACCACGCACGGCGGATTAACGCACAGAAAAAGAATCGGCCCGCGCCGTTCGGCATGGTCAAGAAGCCACTCCTCCACCGCCAGATTACGGTACACATCGCGACTCTCTGTTTGAACAATCAGCACGCTTAAAAAGCCTCCCGCAGCACCTGCGTCAACTCCTCCGCCGTCAGATCAACCGGATTGGTTTTCATACTGCTGGCGCGCTGTGTTTTTTCGATCAGAACCGGGAAGTCGGCTTTCGTCACGCCAAGCGTAGAGAGCGACGGCGTCTGCAAGTCGCGGCAAAGTCCGGCAATCCACTTGATTCCGTCTTCCGCTGTTTTTCCGCCGGTCATCTGCGCAAATTCAGTCAGCCGAGCCAGCGCGGGCGCATCCGGCTCACGCGCTCTGAGCGCCAGCAGATTGGCTTTCGTCACATGCGGGAGCAGCGCGGCGCAAACCATACCGTGCGGCACATTAAACATTCCGCCGACCGGTCCGGAATAACCGTGTACCGCGCCGAGTCCGGCGTTGGCCAGCGCCAGTCCGCCGAACAGGCTGGCCAGCGCCATCTCTTCGCGGGCCTTGCGATCCGATCCGTTTTCGAAGGCGCGGCGCAGTGCGCGGACGGCGCGCGGCAGCCCTTCGCGGCAGAAGCCGTCGGTCATCGGATTGGCTTTGCGCGAAGTGAAGGCTTCCAGCAATTGCGTGAGCGCATCCAGCCCGGTTGCCGCCGTCACGGCGGGCGGCATGGAGAACGTACATTCCGGATCGACAATCGCCACAGCCGGAATCAGCAGCGGATGGCGGATGCTGACTTTGACGCGATGCTCCGGCGAAGCCAGTACCGAATTTTTCGTCACCTCCGAGCCGGTTCCGGCGGTCGTCGGAATCGCAATGCACGGCGCGGGTCGCTCGGTCAGCGGCTGTCCTTTACCGATCACTTCCAGATAATCAAACGGATCGCGGGTATTCGTCATCAGCGCGGCGGCGGCTTTGGCGAGGTCCAAAACACTGCCGCCGCCGAAGCCGATGACCAGGCCGCACGACGTAATCCGCGCCCGTTCCACCGCTTTGATAACGTCCGCGACCGTCGGCTCGCCGCCGACCGGAAAGAGTTCCGCGCCGACGTTTTCTTTTTTCAGCGCGTCGAGCAGTGTTTTCGCCCGCGCAGTGTTCCGTCCGGTCACGACCAGTGCGCGGCGGCCGAAACCGGCGGCGGCCGGTGCGGCCTGCGCCAGTGTTCCGTTGCCGAAGATGATCCGCCCGGCGGTTGCAAATTCAAAGGTCATATGCTTCTCCAGCCTGTTTCCTTTTCCGGGAAAAGGGTTGTGTATTTTATGCTGCTGCGCGGAACCGTCATCATGGATTCAGCCGTGTCGCGCCAGCGGGCGTAATGCGCCGTTTCTTTGTGCCGCAGCGGAGCTTCGGCATCGCGGTAGACTTCCACCAGCATAAAGCGGGTCGGATCATCCTGCTGCTGCACCAGATCGAACCGCGCAATGCCCGGTTCTTTGAGGCTGTTTTTCGCGTTCTCTTTGGTCGCTTCAATAAAGCGTTCAACGCACTCCGGTTTTACCTGTATGTTCACGTGTACGGCCAGCATAGGAACGCCCCCGAAATTGGAATATTGGAACGATGGAAGATTGGAATATTGGCATGATGCAAACAAGCTATTCCGGCATTCCGCTATTCCAGCATTCCAGTCTTCCATTTTTCCATATTGACTACATTGCCCCTGGTCGCCAAGCTGTTGCGGCAAAAGGACACTTTCCATGAGCCAGAACAAGCATATTGATAAATTCATGAGCGCCTTTCCTTTTGAAGGGCTCACCTTCGACGACGTTTCGATGATCACCCAGTACGCCGACTTTCTGCCCGGCGACACCGATATCACCAGCCGTCTGACCACCAACATCAAACTCAACATTCCGTTCCTCAGCGCGGCGATGGACACCGTCACCGAGGCCGATATGGCAATCGCCATGGCCCTGCACGGCGGCATCGGCGTCATCCACAAGAATCTCGACCCCGATCGGCAGGCCGGCGACGTGTCGCGGGTTAAACATTACCTCAACGGCCTCATCGGCAAACCGATCACCTTTAATGTCAACCAGACCCTCGCCCAGATTCGGCAGCACCGGCTGGAAAAAGGCTACAGTTTCAGCGGGTTCCCGATCATGGACGACAGCGGCAACCTGGCCGGCATTCTGACCACCAAGGACATGAAATACGCCGCCGGCACCAACGTCCGCGCCGGTGACATCATGACCAAAGAGGTTCTCACGGCCGGTGAAGGAACCGACCTGCGCCGGGCCTATGAGATCATGAAGGAAAACAAGATTGGCAAACTGCCGCTGGTTAAAGACGGCAAACTGGTCGGTCTCTACAGCTACACCGACGTCGCCGACCTGATCGAAAACACCCGCCCGCTTTATAACCGCGATGAACACTACCGCCTGCGCGCCGCCGCCGCTATCGGCCCCGGCGACTATGTCCGCGCCGAAGCCCTCGCCGGCGCTGAAGTGGACGTGCTGGTCGTGGACACCGCTCACGGCCACAGCAAAGGCGTCATCGACATGACCACCTGGGTAAAAAAGAATCTGCCCGGCATAGACGTTATTGCGGGCAACATCGCCACCGGCGAAGCAGCGCTCGCCCTGCGCAAAGCGGGCGCGGATGCTGTCAAAGTCGGTATCGGCCCCGGTTCGATCTGCACTACCCGCGTCGTCGCCGGTGTCGGCATCCCGCAGATCAGCGCCATTTACAACTGCGCCTCGGCGCTTAACGGATCCATTCCGGTCATCGCCGACGGCGGCATCCGCCACTCCGGCGACATCGCCAAAGCGCTCGTCGCCGGCGCATCCAGCATCATGATGGGCTCTGTCCTCGCCGGTACCGACGAAGGCCCCGGCGAAAAAATTCTCTACGAAGGCCGCCAGTTTGTCGTCTATCGCGGCATGGGCAGCCTCGACGCCATGAAATCGCGCGAAGGCTCCCGCCAGCGTTACGGACAAAAAGATGCCGGCGACGACGATCTCGTTCCGCAGGGCATCGAAGGCGTCGTTCCGTACGCCGGAACAGTCAGCAAAGTGCTCAAGCAGTACAGCGGCGGACTTCAGGCCAGCCTCGGCTACTGCGGCTGCCGCACCGTGCCTGAACTTCAGGAAAACGGACAGTTTGTCCGCGTCTCGCATGCCGGAGCGCTCGAAGCCCACGCGCACGACATCAAGATCACCAAAGAAGCACCGAACTACCGGCGCTAGAAAATATCGAATAACGAACAAGGAATGATGAAGGCAGAAATAAAAGAGTCTTCCCTTCGATATTCGACATTCCCTGTTCGATATTCTGCGGTTCAATTTAACCCGACCGTTGGCGATCTGGAACAGAATGCGTCCCGTATCATCGCCGATGCGGAAGGTGCGGCGAAAACCGGCGCGCAACTGATTGTTTTCCCCGAGCTGGCGCTGTGCGGCTATCCGCCGGAAGACCTCGTTCTGCGTCCGCACTTTATTCAGGACTGCGGCAACCAGCTCAAGCGGCTGGCGGATAAACTGCCCGCAAAAGTTTTCACCGTCGTCGGCGCACCGATTAGCGACAGCACCGGACGCCATAACGCCGCTGTTGTTTTTCACGGCGGAAAAATCGCCGGCATCTATCGGAAAATGCTTCTGCCCAACTACGGCGTCTTCGACGAAAAGCGCGTCTTTGACGCCGGACGCGAAGCGTTCACCTTTGATGCCTTCGGCACAAAGGTCGGTATCCACATCTGTGAAGATTCATGGCTGCCCGAAGGTGACGCCTGCCGCGCACTGGCAGAAAAAAAACCGGAACTAGTAATCAACCTTTCCGCCTCACCTTATCACCAGGGCAAGCGGCTGGAGCGCGAAGCGGTTTTCGCCGCCGCCGCCCGGAAACTCAAAGCGCCGCTGCTGTTCTGCAATCTGGTCGGCGGACAGGATGAACTCGTCTTCGATGGCGGCAGCGCCGCGTTCGATGCGAAGGGAAAGGTAACGGCACGGGCTCCGCTTTTCAGGGAATTTACTCTGACCGGTTCCAATGACTGCAACCCGATCGATCCGATCGAAGAGGTTTATGAAGCGCTCAAGCTGGGCCTACGCGATTACGTGAATAAAAACGGTTTCAAAAAAGCCGTCGTGGCTGTCAGCGGCGGAATTGATTCCGCGCTGGTGCTGACGCTGGCCGTCGATGCGCTCGGCAAAGAGCGCGTTGCCGCCGTCACCATGCCGTCGCAGTATTCGTCCAATGCAACGGTTTCCGACGCCGGACTGATCGCCGCCAATCTCGGTGTTGAATTTCACACCATTCCGATTTTTCCGATCTACGGAAAATTCACCGGCGCGCTTTCCGAAGTCTGGAAGGATGCAAAGGCTGATCTGACGGAAGAAAATCTTCAGGCGCGCATTCGCGGCACGCTGATCATGGCACTCTCGAATAAATTCGGCTGGCTGGTGCTCACCACCGGCAACAAGAGCGAGTTCGCCACCGGCTACTGCACGCTCTACGGCGATATGGCCGGCGGCTTTGCCATCATCAAGGACGTGCCGAAAACGCTGGTGTTCGACCTCTGCCGCTGGCGCAATGAACAGGGTGTTGTCATTCCGCCATCCACCATCGACCGTCCGCCGACCGCCGAACTGCGGCCCGACCAGAAGGACAGCGACTCGCTCCCGCCGTACGACGTACTCGACCCGATTCTTGAAGCCTACGTCGAAAAAGATATGGGCGTGGAAGCGATGCTCGCCGCCGGATTCGACGAAGCCGCCGTTCGCAAAGCCGTCCGGCTGGTTGACCTCAGCGAATACAAACGCCGGCAAGGTCCGCCCGGCATCAAGATCACGCCGAAAGCCTTCGGCCGCGACCGCCGTATGCCTATCACCAACCGCTATCGAGGGTAATAACACTGTTAGATTGAAAAAATGAAAGAAATAAATCTGTGATTGAAGAATACTTCATGCCACCAGACCGACACTTCGACTCTGGATTCGGTGCTACCGCTGATTCTTTCCATAGCGCGGCAGAGGTGCTCGACTCAGGTGAACATAAATGCGGACTCGGCCTTAGCAGCAGCAAGCTACCAGTGATGTATCTCTACAGACATGCCAATGAGCTGTATTTGAAATCGATACTAACGATCTTGCACCGGCGGTTCAGTTCTGGATTCCCACAAGTTAGGCAAAATGATTTTCCTTTGATCGCTGTAAACGGGAAGTCACTGCCGGTATTTACGGTTCATTCGATTTCTCATCTCTACCGGCAGATACACACCCTTCTCGAAGCAAACTCAAAACAGATTCGATCTATTGGAAAGACGGACTGGTCGACAGTTCTAAACGGCGTGGACGAACTGATAAAACTGATAGACGATACTGATAAAACGAGCACTATATTTCGTTACCCAATGACAAGGGATCCACTAAATGACGCAAAAAAATCTTCATTTAAGCCTATTTCCCAAGATGCAGCAGTCGCCGAAGCACACTGCCGAACCAACCAAAAAATGCCGGGCGTCAAAATTCTTGCATTAAAAAATGAGCATGATGAAATCACCGAGACGTTTATCCATGATGAAAATCCTATGGCCGAAGTAGCAGAAGCATTAAAACAGTTGGTTGGAGTTCTTTCATGTACACAGTTTGGTATGTTGCGGGAGTTCATGAACCCCTGAAATTATGTCAATCAGCGCGTGAATATTACGCGGTAAAATATAAAGTTTTTTCAAGCAGCCCACACGTAATGGAAACAATAAAGGATGACAGGATGATACTAACTAACATCTACAAACCGATCAGACTTCTATGGACATTAGTACTTATGTTTCAATGGACAAACGTGGTACAGGCGCAGACCGCTCAGGAAGTTGCCAAGAGAGCCTTCGACTCAACAGTGCTCTTGGTAATGGAAGACTCGAATGGCCAGCCCGTCTCGCTCGGTAGCGGGTTTTTCATTCGTGAGGGGGAAGTTGCCAGCAATCTTCATGTTGTCCAAGGTGCCACCAGAGGATACGCAAAGATCATCGGCCAGAAATCAAAGTACGACATTGAGGGTATGGTTGCCGTTGACTCCGAACGAGATCTTGTGATTCTGAAAATCTCAGGCGCTCGAGCACCGGCACTTACCCTTGGCAATAGTGAATCTGTTCAGGTTGGAGAAACCGTTTATGCCGTAGGAAACCCTCAGGGGCTAGAAGGAACATTCTCACAGGGCATTGTCAGCAGCATCCGAGAAGTCGATTCCAACAAGCTTCTGCAAATTACTGCCCCAATTTCGCCCGGTAGTAGCGGTGGACCAGTATTAAGCGGCAACGGCGAGGTGGTCGGCGTTTCTGTAGCTACCTTCCGGAGTGGTCAAAACCTCAACTTCGCAATTCCATCAAGCTATCTTAAGATATTGATTGAAAAAACAGGTTCTGTGAAACCTTTGTCGCAAATAAAAGAAGTCACGTCTCAAAGGTCGATTCTGGCCGACCTTGGAGAACGAAATTCAGAGGGCGTCATCGGTAGTTACTTTGCTTGGAATGACAACCAGTTCATGGGCTATTACACTTTCTCTATTCGAAATAACCTGCGCGATGCAATTCAAGATGTCGTTTGTTTGGTCATTTTCTATGCACGCGACGGGCTTCCATTAGAAACAGAATTCGCCACAATACACGGCCCCATTGGTGGAAATCTCGCTGGTCGTTCACCCAAACTTGGGCGCATTAACGCTGATGAAGTGCGAACTCTTACAGCGAAAACTGAGATCCGCGTCTTGGACTTCAAGTTAGCCGAATGAAAATCAGAAATACGGTCAATAACACAGCTGGCAGGTGATAAATTATGGGAATATATAAAAGATATTGCAAATGGCCTGAATGGTTGCGCTGGATTCTTTTTCTCCCTATTAGTCTCATCGGTGCAACTGCTCTTGCACTATTAATGCAACTAATCCTTGGACAGGATGCATTAAGAATCGTTGTGGATTTAGGGTATCCTCTTTTATGCCATGCAATATTTCTTGGACTCGTTTTCTTTACCGTCCCGAGAGGAAAGATGGGATGGACGATCACCTTTTTTTCACTTCGAGTCATTGAAGCCATCATTTATATTATCTTTGGTTTGGTATCGACATTTATTTTTCCTGATAAAATCCCAGATTGGAAAATTCCTGGTTGGTCAGATTATTGGAAACAAGGTGTAGCTGAGGTCATTGCTGTCATCGGGTCGATAGGTGTATTGACATCGTTAAAGGAAACTTTGCCTGACCTTCAGCGCGAAATTACCAACGAAACAAATGAATACTAAACCCACAATCATCCTCAGAATTCTCTGTATTGCGTTGTTGATTTTCGCGCTGTATCCAGAAACCCCATAGATGTCCGGATTTCGCCTGCGCCGAAAAGTGACAAAGCAGAGAACTTTTCGGCAGCAAGGGCTGGCGGGCCGGTTCGGGAAACGGTGATGCATTCTGCCGGTTTCGTCCTGATAGATGGGTGGAGGGACGGCTTCCACGCCGTCCTGAATCGAATGCGGCGCGGGTGGAACCGCGCCCTCCAAAACAAATACGATTAACAACTTATAAATTGTTTTAATCCATATTTTTACAATCTATTTATTGTTTTTATTTGAATTTAAACAATCTATATGTTGTAAATTATCTGTTTTAAGGAGGCCGGTATGAAAAATAAAAACCTTGTCCGAGAGCAACTTGGGGCGAAATTGTCTCAATTCAGCGCACTTTTAGAGGTTAAAACCCCTAAAAAAGGCTGGATTCGTGCAATTCGCGATGCGTTGGGTATGAGCGCCAAGCAGCTGGCCGGGCGTACAGGAATGACTCAGCAGCGGATTGCGGTCGTTGAGAAGGGCGAATTCTCCGGCGCGGTCACGCTGAAAACCATGCGCCGGGTCGCCGAAGGATTGGACTGCGTTTTCGTTTACGGGTTTGTTCCGAAAACCGATTTGGAGACAACCCTGCGCAAGCAGGCCGGGCAAGTTGCCTCCAAGCGTCTTTCGCAGGTTTCCCAAACGATGGGTCTTGAAGATCAGGCCCTCAGCGAAGAGGAAAACCGGAAGGTTTTTGAGGAAACCGTCGAAAAGCTGATCGAGAATCCAACCGCGCTTTGGAGCTGAACATGATTAACTTTGATTATCCTGACGGAGCCACACCGCTTGATCCCGATGAGATTGAAGGACTCAAGCTGACACACATCACCTCGCGAAGCGAACTCGACCGCTGGGAACTGGACAATATTCTGGAGGCGCTGGGCTGGCTGGAATCAACCCGTCCGAAAGATATTCTGAATGAACAGTTCATTCGCAAACTGCACCGGAAAATGTTTGGCAGCGTCTGGAAGTGGGCCGGTAAATTCCGGCTCAGCGATAAAAACATCGGCGGGCCGTGGCATCAGGTTCCGGTCGAACTGAAAAAACTTTTCGCCGACGTCACGGTATGGATCGAAGCCAAACCCATGCCGCCCGACGAAATGGCCGCGCGTCTGCATCACCGGCTGGTATCCATTCACCCGTTTTCGAACGGCAACGGAAGGCATGCGCGCCTGATGGCGGATCTTCTTCTGGAGAACGTACTGCATCAGCCAAGGTTCACGTGGGGCGGCAAAAATCTTGTAAACGCCAGTGATGCCCGCTCAACCTACATTGCCGCACTGCGCGCCGCAGACCGATTCGATATTCAACCGCTGATCGCATTCGCCCGCTCATAGAGAACTTTCCGGCAGCAAGGGCTGGCGGGCGGTTCGGAAAACGGTTATACATCCTGTCAGTTTCGTCCTGATGGATGGGTGGAGGGACGGCTTCCACGCCGTCCGAATTTAAATATGGCGCGGGTGGAACCGCGCCCTCCAGATTCGAAAAGATTACAGGAGTTGATTATGGTCAAAATTCTCTGCATCGGCGCGGGTTATGTCGGCGGGCCAACGATGGCGATGATCGCCAAAAAAAATCCGAAGGTCAAAGTGACCGTGGTGGACATCAACCAGAAGCGCATCGACGCCTGGAACTCCGATAATCTGCCGATCTACGAGCCGGGTCTCGACGAAGTGGTCAAGGCGGCGCGCGGCAAAAATCTCTTTTTCTCCACCAACGTGGATAAAGGCATCAAAGAAGCCGATATCATTTTTGTGAGCGTGAACACGCCGACCAAAACGTTCGGTCACGGCGCGGGCTGCGCCGCCGACCTGCAGTACTGGGAAAAGTGCGCCCGCCGCATTCTGGAACTCTCCACCTCCGACAAAATCGTGGTCGAAAAGAGCACGCTGCCCGTCCGTACCGCCGCCGCGATGGAGCGTATTCTCGACAGCGGAAAAAACGGAGTTCACTTCGATGTTCTATCGAATCCCGAATTTCTGGCCGAAGGCACCGCCATCGCCGACCTGGAAAATCCTGACCGCATTCTGATCGGCGGCCATCCGACAGCCAGAGGCAAGAAAGCGATCAAGGCGCTGGTTGATGTATATGCCGCGTGGGTTCCGAAAGAAAAAATTCTCACCACCAACCTCTGGTCGAGCGAGCTTTCCAAGCTGACGGCTAATGCGTTCCTCGCCCAGCGCGTCAGTTCCATCAACAGCATTTCCGCGCTGTGCGAAGCGACCGACGCCGATGTCGGCGAAGTGGCTCGGGCAATCGGTATGGACAGCCGGATCGGCCCGAAATTTCTGAAAGCCAGCGTCGGCTTCGGCGGCTCCTGCTTCAAGAAAGACATCCTGAACCTCGTTTACCTCTGCGAAAGCTACGGACTGCACGAAGTGGCTGAATACTGGCGGCAGGTGGTGAAGATGAACGAGTATCAGGAACGCCGCTTTGTTTCCCGTATGCTCAAGGAAATGTTCAACACGATCGCCGGCAAGCGCATCGCGCTGTTCGGCTTCGCTTTCAAGGCGGATACCGGCGATACGCGCGAAAGCCCGGCGATTCTGATCGCCCGCGAACTGCTGGAAGAAAACGCCGAAGTGGTCATCACCGATCCGCAGGCGCTGGAGCACGCCAAGATTGATCTGGCCGACGTCATTGACCGCATCAATTTTGAGCCGGATCCGTACAAGGCGGCCAAAGGCGCACATGCCGTCGCGCTGCTGACCGAATGGAAAGAGTACAAGACGCTCGACTACCAGAAAATCTTTGACGGCATGGTTCAGCCCGCGTTTCTGTTTGACGGACGAAACCACCTCGACCACAAAGCCCTGCATAAGATCGGCTTCAACGTCTATTCGATCGGCAAAGCCGCGCTGAAGCACATCTAATCCGTTATCCAAAAACGATAAACAGCGCCATCAAGACGAAGAAAAGTCCTAGCAGAAGCTTGGAGACCACTACGTTCCGGCGGCTCCAGGCGAGCAGGGTTTCCGTCCGGAGGCCGAAGTAAACCGCGATAAAAACAACGACCAGCGGCAAAACGAACAGTATATTATACAGTAGCAGAAGCAGCCACGCCCGGGGCTCTGAAAAGGCGCTTTCTTTCAGAATCAGAACCAGTGCCGGCACATAGACCTGTCCGGTACAAACGCTCTCCAGCACCGTTACCGCGAAACCGATCAACAGTCCGCCCGAGACGATGCTCGTGCTCCCCAGCCCCCGGTGCATTACATCGTGAATCCGCTTTTTCATACCGGCTGACAGCTGAAGCGTTACATCGGCGGCGCGGCCGGTTCTCCGGAAGCGGATGGCGTCACGCGTGGACAAAGCTGCCAGAATCAGCAGAACCGCCGCCATTCCCTTCTCCACCACGCTCCGCAGCAAGGTGAAACCCGAAAACAGATGAAGGATGCGAAACAGTCCGAATCCCAGCGCGAGATAAGTCAGAAACGAAGCCAGACAGAACGAAACTCCCAGCAGGATCAACTGCCGGTTCCGAACCTTGGAAACGGCCAGCAGGCTCATGAAAAATACCAGCGTTGAAATCGCACAGGGATTGATTCCGTCAATCAGTCCGGCTGCGACCACAGCCGGGAATGTAAATCCGCCGAATCGTTTCCCCGCTACGTCCGGCGAAACCTTTTCCGGCACCGGACGGACAACCCCCTGTTTCAGCACGTTTGAAATTACCGCGAAGAATTCTTCGTGCGATGGCGACGATCCGAAAATGTACTGCCTGTTGACAATCAGGTACGCCCGCTCCGGACTCGTATAACCCAACCCGTGCTCCAGCTGCAGCAGATACAGGAAGTTGGTCTCTATACCGATATCGTGCGATTGAATGGTGCAGGCTCCCGGAAAGCGCGTCCCGATCTCCGGAAGAAGTTCTGTCTGAATTTTCTCACACTCCCGGCAGCCGGGCTCGTAGAAAAAATCGATCGGCACCGGCTCCGCACCCTGCGCGATCCCGCATAAAAACAACGCGGCCAGAATTTTAAAAATGATTTTCACGTTTACTGCACCGCCTGCACCGTCACAGGGTCTGAGGTGTCAATTACCGGCACTGTACACTGCAACCGGAAACCTTGCAAAGGCTGCCCATCACAAAAGAGCTCCGCACAGGCCGACCTGTCTTTCAACAGCGTTACGGCTTCCGAACCTCTTTTTGCGGAGGGAGCTTCTTGAAGAGATTCTGCTTCGGAGCGAATTCCACATTCCGATCGTTCGGCGTCGGGTTCAGGTAGTAGGTAAAGCGGCCGTTAATTTGGCCGTATATTTTGCCATACAGTGCGTTCGTCACCTGACCTGCTGCGTTGGTCTGTGTCCGAATTCGAAAGTAATAAAGATAATGGCGGTCATCATTGCTGTCGGCTTTCGTGCCGCGGACATTGTCATAAAACGAAATGGTATTGGTATACCCTTCTACTGGCGCATTATAATCCGAGAAGTAAGCGCTTCCAACCTGACCATCCTCGTCTCCATCTGGCGTCCCCCTGCAAATACCGTCCACAACATTAGTCAGTCGGACTTCGCAAAGCGTATCGTAGTCAATAGCTCGGCCAGCTTTATTTTTCGTGTAGATTGCCATCCACCACTTAAAGTCTAAATCAGCCACCTCACCATTACCGTGTGGCGGAAGGAAAGACCCCTTTACAAAGTCATAACTTGATGTTTTCCCTAGGCAGTATTTGCCGACACCCTCAAAGGCGGAAACATACGGATTTTCAACTCCTTTCATAAACATCGGAATCTGATTCCTGATCCGTTTTAACAAGACGGGAATTTCGACATCCCAGTGGTCAATACGTTCATAGCCTTGCCCGTCCTGCTTGCGCTTGTACTCAATGTTTTTCTTTATCTCCGTTGGATAAACAAACCCGAAGGAACTAAAACCAGCGCAAACGCCAAGTACTGCATTACCTTCGGCTACATAAATACCATTTGTATCTGTCATTCCTTTGAAGCGATCTCGTGCGCCAGACTGACTAAAATCGAGGAATCCTCCTTCAACTGCAGCATTCGTTGCTGGCTGTCCTAAATCATTCTTTACGATGAATGTTATCGTGGATGGAATACCTTTCTGAGCAACTGCAACCGAAGTCATCAATAACATTAAGCCCAAGATACGCTGAATCATTTTATACCTCCAATGTAAGCAATTCTGTCGAACAGTTTGTAGCTATAGAAATACGCTACATCCTTCATGTCATTGTGAAGCCAGTTCTGCAAGTCCGGACGAGGTCTTGTTGGCCAACTATTCGGTTTAAAATTAACTTCATTAGCATTCTCACTATTTAAGTTAAATTGTTTTTCGGCCGGAATGATGCTCATTTTGATTTGCGTCTTACCAATCGAAGGTGTGAGGGATGGAATGCCCATGCAAAGTATTTCATTAATCTGAGCGAGAGAAAGTACACCGGTACTTGTCAGCCAGTCCGGGTCATGTTCAAAAACGGGATAACTGCGCAATTGTTCATCTGTTGCCATATTTGCTCCGGCGGCATTAGTATATGTTTGAACCAATACAAGCGCGGGCAGCCCATGCCAGATGGTTAACTGCAAGTCTGATTCAAAGCCCCAACCGGCATAACTTGTTCCGCCAAAGCTTGTCCATCCATCGGAGTAACGACAACCTTTAAACAATTCCTGCTTCTGCCACGAATGCCTGCCAAAGTTGACGTTAACATCCACTCCGACAGGAATGATGAAACGCCAGTCCGCATCAACGCCTATGGTGCCGGCAAACAATCCCTGATTTGGTGTCAAAGCGAACACTTCATCCCCAGTGGAATAAAAATTCCAAGTCTCGGTGCTAGTGCCGATATCGGCGAACCGATCTTTCCATGTAAGACTCTCACGGGAATCACCGGTTTCTGAAAAAAGCTGATACCAGTTGGCTGCCCAGGTCCGGCTGCTGTAGTCGGCCCACCATTCATTAACTAATCGGTCATCCTGCAGCATGGTTGCATCATAGGCCTCTGAAGCCACCGCCGCGTCGCACATCATGTACCTGGACACCGTCATATTTTGATCGACGATAGCGCTCGACACCACCATGTTCCCGAGACTGTGCGCCGCTGCGATCACAGGCCCGCTGAGTCCGTCAACGTAACTCTTCAATACCGGTGCCGTTTGAAAAGCGTTGGTGACATTCTTCTGGTAATCCATCGGATCGCCCTGATTGGAATACCACAAAATCCCGTGAAACATTGCCTTTGATCCCGACTGATAGAACCGCTTAAACATTTCCGCCAACCAGGTGGACATATCGCCACTGTCACCAACATCCGGCTGGTAACCATGCAGGAAGACAAGATTCTTGCCGTTGCTGGAAGCGTCAGGATTATTAGCCGGTTCGGTTAAAATGCCCGGATTCTCCATATTCCGCAGGTTCACTTTACGATACATGGCCTCAACACCCGAAAAGCTCAGGGCAAGGCTGGTCTCCCAGACTTTGCTGTCATTTTGCCAGATTTCGAGTATCAGCGGCGAAGTTGACGGAGCTATCGCCTCCATCATCAGGACGCCTTTGTCGGGGTCGGCAACAATCCGGTTCAG
This sequence comes from uncultured Verrucomicrobiota bacterium, assembly GCA_903826865.1. GTDB lineage: Bacteria > Verrucomicrobiota > Kiritimatiellia > Kiritimatiellales > Tichowtungiaceae > Tichowtungia. The sequence continues at coordinate 19,842 of CAIKGD010000064.1, read as the reverse complement.
GAAGTTGGTGTTAAGCGTTACCCCCGACGAGTCAATCTTGACGGTATCGGCTTCGCAGGCGTTTTGGCTGAATGCAACACCGCATGTGCTATTGCTGACGACAAGGTAATCTCCGGCATGAGCGCGGGTCAGGTCGGTATAGACAAATCGCAGAGCTTCGTCAGCCTGTCTCAATTTGTAAACGGCACCATTGGTAACCGGATAGTTGTTCAGCGCCAATTTTATATCGAGCCAGACTGGAAAAAAGTCCAGCAGATCGCTGCGTCCATTCACCTTACCGTCCTTGTAATTGGCATTATCAAGCCACCCGCCGCCTTGACCGGGCACATCACTGTTCCCTTCGGATATATCTCCATTGTCATTGTCGTCATTGATCCAGAACCGGAACGGGGCGTTGTTTGTGCTCTGATTTTGATCGTCCGCATCGATCATCCGATCATGGTTCCAGTCGGGTATAAGCTTGGAGCGGATCACGGTGATCGGCAAGGCGGCAGAGCAGATTTCTTCCCCGTTGTATTCATAGATAAGTTCAATTTTTGCCCGGCCATCGTTAGTTGCACCGCAGGAAACGCATTCAAGATAAAGCGTTTTCGGAAATTCCGGCGTGTAAGTGTATCTGCAAATATAGTCGCGCCCTTGCATAAGCGGCGAGATGTTTTTAACCGGCCATGCGTAGTCGAATCCTTCTTCGGTGCTGATGAGTAACGGAGGATCGGCAATCCGTTCAACCCGGCCCCCGCCCCCGCCGATTACCCCCTGCGCCGGCGGTTCTTCCGGGATTATATTGGTTGTGCTCCAAAGACGGAAGAGTTCCCCCGGTTCAACGCCTGAAAATTTAATCCTCAGTACGCTTTCAGGCACGATGGGTTCAATCACATTGGAGCCGACAGTTACAGACACGACTCCGTTTCCGGGCGTTTCGCTTGCCCGACCTGATTGAACGACCCGTAAACTTGCATCTGCAGAGGCGCGCAAAATGGTGTCGTCCGCATCTACATCACCATCCGAGTCAAAATCTCCGTTCAAATCCACAGTCGGTACGATCATTTCAGATGAGTTAAGACCAAACAATTCACTTTCTATCCCGTTCACTTCGCACCGGTGAATGGCAAAATTCACGTGACATGCTACGTCATAATCATAATTGTACGTTAGCCACTTGATTGTTTTGTTTGTGACCGGCTGATTGAAAATAAATTTAAATCTGGCTGTCTGAGATGACGGTAAACCGGTACCTGGTGAATATCCGTCATACGTGGAGACCGCATAGTCTACCGCTTTCATCTTTCCGGAACTTTCCAGAAAACACACAGTGGCCGATTTGGACGGGTCAACAGTAAATATCACACAACGCTGAGAACCATCATCGCTTCCCCCCAGTAAATGAACGTGGCCGGAACCGTTTGTCGGGGCATGAATATCGCTAAGAAATGAAGGGTTATTAAACACATATTCCGCCATGGCCTCGGCCACAGCGTCCGCAGCTCCTCTGTCGGGATCACTAAAGTACCTGTCATATTCATAAAGCTCCAGCCCGTGGAAGCTGGGGTGTAATGAGGGCTTCCATGACGACCAGAATAAATCCAAGTGCCACCAATAATAATCCTTGAATCGGTAAAAAAAGAAACCGTCATCGGGCAACCCTTTACCAACCCACTCAAGACTGGAAGAACCTGCGGTACAAAATCCACCATTATGATGATCGGGATGCGGCGGGAAAAAGAAATCATCACTCCAACGCAAGGTCAACAGCTGTTCTCCATGCAAACTGAACCCAAATGCATACGCATAACCTATAGACCATGTCGATGCGACCATGTTAAATATGCTTTCTCCGCCCACTGGATAGTCAAACGCGTCAGGATTCCGGTCGTAAGCATCAATAAATCCATCACCGTCCAGATCAGATGAAGATAAGTCCGGACTTGTCTGATATTCTTCCAGATTATTCATCCCGTCGCCATCCCGATCAGCTGTAGCGTCTGCGTCGCTCAGAGGATTAAGTGCATGCTGAACTTCCCACCGGTCCGGCATCCTGTCGCGGTCACTGTCAGATACCAACGGATCTGTTTTATGAACATATTTTTCACGTGCATCTGACAGCCCGTCGCCATCGCTGTCTATGTCCATGTTTTCAGCCATAAAAAAACCGGTATCATCAACTTCTGTATACCATCGGGCTGGATTGCCGCCGACCAGACGCAGATTTTCAGCTGCAACGCGCCAGTCGCCGGAAATGAGATCAGAACAGGCGAAAATCTCGACGCGATTTGTAAACTCGTCCGGTGTATGTATAACAACATTCAGTCCGTTACTCGCGGCTTCTCCATGGACAATCAGATTGCTGCTGTAAACCGGCATTACGGGAGGCAGTCCCGCAACTGCAATACATAGACCAAAAACTATTGTCTTTCCCATTGCGCCTCCGAACACATCATCGCCATAGTGCTGTTACTGTTTACAACTCTTGTGTTGTATTGAATGTATTTCATTTCTTTTAAACTGAATTTATGTATCTTGTAAAGTTAATTTCAGAAATTTCTGGTTGATGTGTCCGGGGTTGCGATACCGATAAAAGAAAAGTGTCGGGCCCGTCGCGGCCTGCATGCGAAGCTTGCTTTCGCAGCACAATGGCGTGATTGGTTTTCAAACCGCACGCACTGACAATTCTCATTGAGGCAGAACGGGAAATACGCCAGCTTGAGTTTGAAGTTTCAGCCAGTCCGGCCATCCGGAATATCGCAAAAGGCGCACAATCCACCCATGTGCTTTTAAGAATCCAACTTTTACAGGGAAGTTTGTTTTAAAACTGCTCCGGTATGGCTAGAATCCGCCGTCAATGAACATTGGATTTTCAGCATTTGTAATGCAAGGGGGACGCTCCGGCGTGGCTTCCTACATCCGGGAACTGATTCGGCACCTCCAGCAGGAAGATCCGGTCAGTCACTACGATATCATGATGCCGTTACGCGAAGCCGATCTGATCAAACTGACCTCGCCGAATTTTTACAAAACCCTCTATTCCGGGGTTGTTTCCCATCCGGTGGTCAATATCGCGTGGCACAACACCATGCTTCCGCTCATTGGAAAGATCAAAAAGTTTGATCTGCTGCATGTGCCGAGCTACCGGCGGATTCCACTGGTGAAAACCTGTCCGATCGTCGCAACCGTTCACGACGTCGCCACCCTTTCGATGGACGCCAAATATGACGCCGCGCGGATGTTCTATAACCGCCGCATCGTCCCGGCCCAGATTCGCAATGCTGACCATATCATCACCGTCAGCCATTATTCGAAGAAAGACATCGTCGAGCGTGTCGGCGTACCGCCGGGAAAGATCACCGTACTCTACTCCGGCATCAACCATCAGATTTTCAAGCCTGTCGAAAAGCAGGCCGCCCGCGCGCAACTCGCTGAAAAGTACAACCTCGGCAAGCCTTTCATAATTTATGTTTCACGGCTGGAACATCCGGCGAAAAACCATGTCCGGTTGATTGAGGCATTCGAGCGCTTCAAGGCGGAAACGGACAGCCCGCACAAACTGGTACTGCCGGGTGCCGACTGGAACGGTGCGCCCGTCATCCGCGCACGCGCTGCAGCCAGTCCGGTACATGGCGATATTCTTTTTCCCGGATTCCTTCCTCTGGAGGATTTGCCGCTTTTCTACAGTGTCTGCGATCTCATGGCGTTCCCTTCGCTCTTCGAGGGGTTCGGGTTTCCGATCATTGAAGCCCTCGCCTGCGGAGCCCCTGTCATGTGCTCAAACACTTCTTCCATGCGCGAAATCGCCGGAAATGTGGTGCCGAAATTCAATCCGCACAGCACCGAAGAAATTACGCAATGTCTGAAAAAAACACTCCTGGAAGGCTGGAGCGAGGAGAAGCGCCTGCACGGTATTGCATATGCAGCGGAGTTTGACTGGAACCGCACAGCAAGGCAGACTCTCGACATCTACGAAAGGACTGCGGGATTATGAGTCGCGTCGCCGTTATCATGCGCTCAAAAAACGAGATGCCGTACCTTCCGGCAGCTATCGCCAGTCTTCAGCGGCAGACGTTCAAAGACATTGAACTGTTCGCTGTTGATTCCGGTTCAACTGACGGTTCGCTGGAAATCCTGCGCGCCGCAGTAGATGCCGCCCATCTGATCTGTATTCCTTCTGCCGCTTACATCCCGGGCAAGGTACTCAATGATATGACCGCAAGAACAACGCAGGAGTTCGTTGTTTTCCAAAACGCCGATGCGATCTTTCTGAGCGATGATGCGCTCGAAAAACTGCTCCGTCCGCTTTTCGCCGGCGAAGCCGATGCCGTAATGAGCACACAGATAACCCGCCCAGACGCGCATTTCATCGTCGCTTACGATTATCTGCGCGCTTACGATCCGAAGAACATCAAAGAAAACAACGCCGACTTTTTCTCCGCTGTCACCTGCGCCTTCCGGCGAGACCTCTGGAAAAAAATAAAATTTCCGGAACAGGGTTACGCCGAAGATGTCGCCTGGGCCAAACTCTGCCGGGCGGCAGGCGGAAGCTTCAAACTGGTCAAAGATTCAACGGTTGAGCACTCTCACAATTACACGCTTAACGGGCTGTATCACAAAAAGTTCCGTCACGGTGTGACCTTTGCGCAAACCTACGGCCGGCACGCCAACCTGTTTTTACAAACATTGGAACTTTTGAAAGAGTGGGCGCGCGATCTGCTCTATGCCGTTCGCAAAGGTCGGCTCGACACGATTCCCTATAACATTGCCTACCGCGCCGTCATCCACACCGGTCTTTACCGGGGGCTGAAAGAAGGTGCCCGTGGGTAAATATTCCGTTAAAGGCTCACCGGCGTTCGATGCCCGCATTGATGCGGACATGAAGCGTATCGCCGACGCGTTGTACGCTTCCCCCTTTTCAAAACACTGGCAAGCGCTGGTGCTGCTTGGCGGCTACGGGCGGGGCGAAGGTTCACCGATGATCGGCCCGGACGACCAGGAGCTACCGTTCAACGACTATGACCTGATTGTGGTAACAAATTCGCTTGATCCGCTGCTGAAACGCGCGCTCAAGAAACTGGAAAAGACGCTTACAGAAGAACTGGGCCTGCCGGTTGATCTCTATCCCTACCTTAAGAACGCGCTGCCGAAATGCGAATTTTCATTACTGAACTACGAGATGAAGTACGGCCACCGCGTAATCCGCGGCGACCAAACGATTCTCGATGCCTTGCCGGCCTATCCAAACTGCGCCATTCCTCTTTCGGAAGGTACGCGCCTGCTGATGAACCGCGGTAAGCTGCTGCTCGACATCAAGCGCCGGCTCGCCCAGCCCGAAACACTGACGCGTGAAGAGCGTCACCGCTTCATTAAATTCCTGTTTAAGGCCGATCTGGCCTTCGGCGATTGTGCGCTGCTGCTGCGCGGAGCTTACGACCTTTCGTATGTCGTCAAAAAACACCGTCTGCCGGAAACAGACCTGTCCGGACTGAACGATCCGTGCGATTTTGTTAACGCTTACAGCCGTGCGATTGACTTCAAAGAGCGGGTGAATTTTCAAGCTCTGGAAAGCAAAAATATTCATCTGCAGTTTGCAGAAACTGTACAACGCTACGAACGTTTTTTTATGTGGTATGAGCCGCGGCGGCTCAACCGAAAGTTCCCGACTCTTGAAAAATATGCGCGCGCTTTTCCAAACCTTGGAACAGAAGGTTCACCGCTGAAAAACGCGATGCACAACCTGCGCACCTTCGGGCCGCGCGTACTTCCGTACTGCTTTGCCCATCCGCGCCTGCGGCTTTATGCGGCGCTGCCGCTGCTGCTGCTGACGAAACATCCGGACCGCGAAGAAATACGCTGGCTGCTTCACACCGATGAAAACGGATTTGAAGATCTGTGCCGGGCTTTCTATGCTCTCCAGCAAAGGTTTTCATGAAAAAGCCAAAGCTGAGTCTTTTTATTTTTATTGATGCGTTCGGCAGGGAAATTTTTCTCCGCCACCCGTTCTTCCTGCAAGGACTGATCCGCGACCATAAAAAACTCGACACCATTCTGGGCTATTCCTCGGCGTGTGATCCGTCGATTATTTCCGGCAAACTGCCTTGCGAGCACCTGATGTGGTCGTCATTTTATTACGACCCCAAAGGCTCGCCTTTCAAATGGACAAGAGCTCTGGCGATTCTGCCGGATTCAATTTTCCTGCGCGGGCGGGTGCGGCACTACTTAAGCCGGCTGATAAAAAAAGTGCTGGGATTCACCGGCTATTTCCAGCTCTACGGCGTTCCGTTTAAATATCTTCCGCTTTTCAATTACGCTGAAAAAAAACGAATATGGGTACCGGGCGGATTGTTGCACGGTGAAACAATTTTTGACAAGTTAGCACGGCACGGCATTCCGCATTACGTTCACGACAGCGCCGTAAGCGACGAAACCAAGCTGGCGCGCCTTACCGCAGACATCGAATCGCAGCGCATTGAGTTTGCCTACTGCTCACTCGGAAAACTTGATGCTCTGATGCACGCTGTCGGCACGCGCGATCCGAAAGTTACTGAGCTGATCCATTGGTACGATCAACAGGTGCGCCGTCTGATTACGACAGCAGAAGAGCATTATGAAGAGGTTTCGTGGTATGTTTTCACCGACCACGGGATGCACGACATCACTGAAGGATATGATTTGATCTCCGACATTCAAGAAACCGGTTTGCGATGGAATGAGGATTATGTCGCGTTCTATGATTCCACCATGGCACGTTTCTGGTTTTTAACCGACGAAGCCCGTCAGAAAATCACAGCTCGACTGAATACTCACCCGAAGGGCCGCCTTCTGACCGATGATGCGTTGAAACACGAAGGAATTTACTTTGCCGACCATCTGTACGGTGAACTTATTTTCTTAATAAATTCCGGCATTCAGATCGTTCCCAGCTTCATGGGTATTAAGCAGATTAAAGGAATGCACGGCTATTCTCCGCAGGATGCAGACTCAGCAGCATCCATCTGTTCCAACCGCGAACTGCCTGAGAGCTTGACAAAGATACATCAAATCTATCATCTAATGCACAAGGAGACCGGCTATTGTGACTGATATACCCCAAGAGTTTGCCTCGAAAGAAAAGGACGCCGTCCTGATTATCGATGACGATGCGTTTATGCTGAAGGTACTCTACCGGGTATTGCAGAAGGAATACACCCTTTATCAGGCGGGGTCATCTGAAGAAGCCGTCGAGGTTCTGCGCGGGCGTCATGTTAAGGCTATTCTATGCGACCATATCCTTCCCGGCCAAAGCGGACTTGACTTTCTGATCACACTCAAGCAGCGGAACCCGCAGATCAAAAGTGTGCTTTTCAGCGCGGCGCTTGAGACTGACCAGTTTATCAAAGCCATTAACGAGGGGCAGATATTCCGTTTCATTAAAAAACCAGCCTCGCCGACTGACATTCAGCAGACCGTACGTGAAGCAGTCCGTCAGTACGACATTGAAACGCTTCAGCAGCAGCTGCTGCGCGACCAGAAAGACATAGATAAACAGATATACAGCGCCCCCTACTGGCTTTACCGCCTGCGCGTCATCGCCCAGCAGTCTTTCCGGTACGGCGCGCCGCTTTTCGGAAATATTCTGGCTCTGATGCTTGCGCTGGGCGTCCTCGCCCTGAGCATCGGGATATGCATCATGTTGATTATCTATTTCGTCAAAAGCTATCTAGGCATCGATATCTTCCAGAGTCATTTTCTGGGACACTGATATCTCCGCCTTCTGCTGTCTACAAGAGAAAAGCTCCCTTTGGGGAGCTTTTCGCCATTTTGATGTGTCGGCGTGAATTACATCATAAACAACATTTCGGCGTAGGACGGAACAGGCCAAAACTGTTCCGGAACCATCTTTTCGAGAGCATCAACCGCTACGCGGACTTTACTCATACCGGCAATCAGTTTAGCTGCGCCATGAGCATTTTCGAGAGCAGAAACAGCCTTAAACAGCACTTCGGTTCCATCGCAGATCGCCTTAAGCATAGTTTGCGACCCCGCTGTTTTTCCTTTGCATGCTTTTACGGTTTCTATCGTTGCTGCCAGTTCTCCCTGTGCGGCCAAAACGGCTGGAATGATCATAGTCTTGACCATGGTGATCATGACGCCAGCTTCGATTTCGATAACTTTTTCGTAGGTTTCTTTATAAATCTCGTGGCGGGAATGCAACTCCTTCTCCGTCAGTACGCCATATTTGCTGAAAAGCTTGGCCGCTTTCGGAGTCGTGAACGCTTCAAGTGCTTCGGGCGTTTTCTTAACGTTCGGCAAACCGCGTTTTTCGGCTTCAGCAGTCCAGGCGGCTGTGTAGTTATCGCCGTTAAAAAGAATGCGTTTGTGCTTTTTAATTATGCCGGAAAGAACAGCCTGCAAGGCGACGTTGAAATCTTTGCCGGCTTTTACATCCGCCTCGAGCCGGGTGCAGATTTCATCGAGCGCTTCGGTAACGATAGTGTTGAGTACCACGTTTGAACCGGCGCAGCTCTGGTTGGAACCAACAGCCCGGAACTCGAACTTGTTTCCGGTAAAAGCAAACGGCGAGGTTCGGTTACGGTCTGTATTACCGCGCGGCAAGGTCGGCAAGGTGTCCACGCCGAGGTTAATGGATCCGCCGGCTTTAGAACTCTTGGCTCCGCCTTTTTCGATTTGCTCAATAATATCAGTGAGCTGATCGCCCAGAAATATTGAGATGATCGCCGGAGGCGCTTCGTTGGCTCCCAACCGATGATCGTTGCCTGCTGTGGCAACTGTTGAACGCAACAGGTCAGCGTGGGTATCAACCGCTTTGATCAGCGCGCAGATCATAGTTATGAATTTTGCATTTTCGTGCGGGTTGTCCCCGGGTGAGAGCCAGTTTTTACCGTCTGGTCCGCAAAGAGACCAGTTATTGTGCTTACCGGAACCGTTGACACCGGCATAGGGTTTTTCATGCAACAGACAGACCAGGCCGTGTCTTTCAGCGGTCTTGCGCAACACTTCCATGGCTATCATGTTATGGTCAACGGCAAGGTTGAGTTCTTCAAATACCGGGGCCATTTCAAACTGAGCCGGAGCAACTTCATTGTGCCGTGTTTTAGATGGAACCCCCATTCTCCAAAGCTCCGCGTCCAGCTCTTCCATAAATGCCAATACGCGGGTTTTGATTGCACCGAAATAATGATCCTCCATCTGTTGATGCTTAGCCGGACAGCTGCCGAAAAGCGTCCTTCCGGTCTGTTGAAGATCAAGGCGTGCATTATAGAGTTCTTCATCTATCAGAAAATATTCCTGCTCTGCACCGAGTGTCGCAAACGCTTTTTGCTTAATTTTAATACCGAAAAGCTTGCCCAGACGACAGGCCTGCTTGTCAAGTGCCTTCATGGAGCGCAACAACGGAGTTTTTTTGTCGAGCGCTTCGCCGTGATATCCGCAGAATACCGTAGGAATGCAAAGCGTGTTGTCTTTAATAAAGGCGGGGCTGCTTGGATCCCATCCCGTGTATCCGCGTGCTTCAAAGGTGGCACGCAACCCGCCAGACGGAAAACTGGAGGCATCCGGTTCACCCTGAATCAATTCGGCACCGGAAAATTTACAAACCACTGAACCTTCACCGTCCGGAACGATAAACGAATCGTGTTTCTCAGCGGTGGAGCCGGTCAGCGGCTGGAACCAATGTGTGTAGTGCGTTGCACCCTTGCCGATAGCCCACTCTTTCATCGCCTCAGCCACTTCATCCGCGATACTTGCATCAAGGCTTTTGCCGGCGTTAATGGTCTCTTTGAGGGATTTTACAGTCGCTTCGGAAAGATGCTCGCGCATAACTTTCATACTGAATACATTTTCGCCAAACAGATCGGTTGGATTAGCCATTTTATTTCTCCTTTTTATTCCGTTAAATAAATGTTCAACCCTTTTTTGAGGAACGGGAACATTTTTAGATTTTAGCAGAAATCGTTCCTGAATTCACTGTGTAATTATTAATATATTTAAACCGTTTACTTTTAATACATTACGATTAATAAAAAGCTGTTTTTCCATTAAGCATACTGTTGCTTATCACACATTTTTGTATTTGTTTTTATTGTTGAAATACAAATCTGTTAAGCTTATCTGTTTTCTTCCAGTTTACGTATTCTCGCCTCAAGTTCGGCGACACGCTCCTTGAACTTCGGAAGAAGCATTAGCCCTGCTTGGGCTCTTTTGAATTTTGCCGCCGGCAGGGCAGGAACACCGATAACATATACGCCGGGCTCAACATCCTTGGTCACAGCCGCTTTTGCCCCAATAACAGCTCCGTCACCCACATGAAGATGCCCGGCGATCCCCGCCTGTCCGGCAATTATAACCTTCCTACCGATATGGGTACTCCCCGCAATAGCGCTTTGTGCAATAATAACAGCGTGATCGCCAATCACAACATTGTGCGCAATCTGAACCAGATTATCTATTTTGACGCCGTTGCCGATGAGGGTTCTACCGAACCGGGCACGATCAATTGTAACGTTGGCCCCGATTTCAACATCGTCGCCGATTTCGACAATTCCTAGCTGAGGGATTTTCGTGCGCCCGCCTTGAGCATCAACTGTATAGCCGAACCCGTCACTGCCAATGACGGTTCCATTATGCACGATGGCCCGTTTACCGATTCTTACTCCTTCGCGCAAAGACACCTGAGGATAAAGCCAGCAGTCTTCGCCAAGAACTGCTTTGCGGCCTATATAGCACTGCGGCAGAATAACAGTGCCTGCACCGATTTCCGCGCCGGATTCAATTATGCATAACATACCAATAGAAACGTTTTCACCGATTTCCGCATCAGCTGCCACCAAAGCAGACGGATGTATCCCCTTGGCCGGCCGCGCCGGCGGCGTATAAAAAAGTCCGGCGGCTTTTGTAAAAGCCTCGTCAGGATTCTTAGTGCGAATCAGCGCCGCCGAACAGGCGCTGTTCCAGTTTTCAGATACAATGACCGCAGAGGCTTTTGTCATTGCGGCTTCATCGGTGTAATGAGGGTTTGCTATAAAACTGACTTCCCCCTCGCCAGCCTCGCTGATTCCGGCTACGCCGCGTATGTCTACACTACCGTCCCCCTCGAGTCTGCCTCCTATTTTCCCAGCCACCTCAGAAAGTCTCATGATTAGTTTGCGCCTTTTGCGGTTTTGTTTTGCGGATCCGATCCGTCATTAAACAGCTCGTCTTTCTCCAGCACATCAGGCCGTTTGCTGTTGAGCGCGGCAAGAATGGCTTCTGTGATTTCGAGATCAGGATGAGTGTAAATAAAAACACCGATAGCCGCGCGGCGCGACGAATTATCGACAACCGCCTGAAGACCTTCACTTTTCGCATATTCCACAACAGTTTGCCGTATTTCATCCATAATGGCCTGACTCATGCGGGTAATCTGAACTTGAAGCTGCTGCTGCCGTCTGGCAGAAAATTCTTCTATTTCTTTCTGTTTGGTGCGCAGTTTGAGCAGGCGTTCCTCGTACAGCAACCGCTTGCTGTCGCGGATTTCATCGGTTAACGTAGTATCGCGTGCTTCTTTCTTGAGCGAATCAACTTCGCTGCTGATGGCCGTCAGTTCGTCTACCATTACCTGTTTTTCTTTTTCAATATCCTGCTGTTGCACTTCGACTTTTGATTTAGCCAGCTGGGTTTTATAAAATCCGTCAAAAACCCGCTCGAGATCAACAAAAACAATCTTCTCAGCAGCACCAACCATGCCGGCCAGCAGAAAGATGAACGCGCCTAATTTTAATATTTTTTTCATACCATTCCCCTCTTTCTTCATCATCTGTCAGAACGAGTAACCCAGCAGGAAGCTGAATCGTCCATCGGCACCGTCATTATTTTTGTCCATAATATGCGGAATCGCATAATCCAGACGCAACGGAAACATCGGCAGATCGATGCGCATACCGATACCGAAGTCAGAGTTAATATCGGCACCAAAAAAATCAAAAGTATCTTCAGAGACTGCGCCGATGTCATAGAACACTGCGGCGCGGATTTTGCTCCACAGCGGCACGGTGTATTCCGCAGTGCAATACCAGCTGCTAAGACCGCCCAGCGGTTCGTTGTCGTTTTTCGGATCGCGCGGACTTACATACCGGTATTTAAATCCGCGCAGGTTGCGCGGACCGCCAAGAAAAAGACGATCAAAAACTGGCACCCGGCTTGAGCTGCCATAGCTGTCAACTGTGCGCAGCTCGCCTTTGATATTGAACACATGATCTTTCAATACCGGCCAGAACTCTGAGGATTTCAGCTCCAACGTATAAATGTCTTCATCCCCGCCAAGCGGACCTCCGGACACTTCCACACCGGTCGAACTGTAATTCCCTTTTGTAGGGATAAAAAACTGATCGCGCGTATCGAATGAAATACTGGTACCGACTGTTGATTTCAGCCAAGTACCTGCGTCGTTCCATATATCGGCAGCAGCCGGGGCGGTCACATTATCGACTCTAAACTGCTCGAGAGAATAACTCACCGTGCCACGCGTGAATGTTCCCAGCGGTTTCGTTAGCGAAGTCCTGCTTCCCAGCGTCTGAAGATCAAATTGATCGCTGTAATATCCGTTGTTGCGATAATATAAATCTTCGCCCAGCGCCAGTTTGCGATCCATAAACCAAGGTTCAATATAAGAGACTTCCACGTCATTACGTTTCGTGCCCGCCTGCACACGAACCTTCATCTTCTGCCCGTCACCGACCGGCGGCCAGCGTCTGATATCGAAGTTTCCGTGCGAAAGGTCTGCAAAGACGACCAAATCGTCCACGCTGGAAAAACCCGCGCCGACCAGAAAACTACCCATGGCCTTTTCTTTTACCTTAAAGGCAAGATCATAGGCATTGGTTCCTTCTGCCGCCGGAGCGTATGAACTGTTGACTGTTTCAAAATAGCCAAGGTTTTTTAGACGGCTTTCGCTGGTTTCCACTTTCTGCTGATGGAAAAGTTCACCGGGATAAACGGCCAGTTCGCGGCGCATCACCTCGTCGCGGGTTTTCTCGTTCCCCCGAATATCTATTTCATTGATGTTTGCCAGCTCGCCTTCACGCACACTGAAACGAATACTGGCAATTTTCGTCGCAGGATCGGTGCTGATCACCGGTTGCACATCATTGTGAATATATCCGCGGTTGCCGTAATAATGATTCACTGAAGAAGCGGCATCATCAATCGCCGCGCGGGAGGCAACAGCTCCGGACTTTAGTTTGACCTGCTTTTCGAGCTCGGCGCGTTCATACAGGGTATTCCCGTCAAAACCAATCGAGCCGATCTGATACTTAACACTTTCCTGTACGTGATAGATCAGCTCCAGCTTTCCGTCACCAAGCTGTTTGAGCTCGGGGCCGTCCACTTTCACGTCCAAAAATCCGCGGTCCTGATAAAATTTGCGGATGGCCGCAATGTCGGCCTCTTTCGTTTCCGGCTTATAAGCCCCGCCCCACGGTGTAATCCACCAGGTTTTTTTCTGCTGCATTATCTTTCGTAGCTCCCACGGATCAAACCGGTCAGAGCTCTTACGGGAAGGAAAAATATTGGGTATCATTCGTCTATAGACACTGTCGCCGGCAAAACTTTCTCCTTCAAAACTAATCCTCTTAACCCGCAATTTTTCGCCCTCATTCACCTTGAGTAGCAAATCCGCCGCGCCGGTTTTCCCATCGGCCTTAAGATCCCAGGTAATAGTGGCAGCGGGATACTTGTGCTTGCGGCAGTATTCTTCAACCTTGCGGACTTTTTCGCCAACCAAGGCTTGATCCACATAGTCGCCCAGCGCAAGTTCGAGTTCCTTTTTGATCTTGCGGTTTCCGACCCCTTCCGCACCAGTGATTTCAATCTGGCGCAGCCTCAATCGACTGGCCACTTTATAGACCAGTGTAAACTTTTCGCCGGCCTGTTCGACAACAGCGCGTACATAGGAGAAGCGTTCGGAACGGCGCAGATTGTCAACATCGTGAGCAACTGCGGCATTCAGTTCGGTTTCGCTTTCAATCTGCTGTCCGGCGCGCAAGGAGGTGTATGCCTGTACAAAAGATTCATCCAGCACGCCGTTCTCAACGTTTTCTATACGGATTTCACTGAGCGTTAAAATGGAAAATCCGGATGCGGCCAGTCCGGCCGTCAGTATCAACATGCCCCATAGTTTTTTGTTTTTATTCATCATATTTTTCACTCCGCTGTGCCATCAACTCCGTGCCGTGTGTCGCGATCCTCGAACCGTGTAATCTCTCTGAAAAAGTTCATTTTAACTTCACCGGTCGGCCCGTTACGGTGCTTGGCAATGTCTAAGACTGCCAGCGTATCTTCCCCGGAGGCTGCATCCAGTTCTTTATTATAGTAAGACGGGCGCTGAAGCAACAGTACGACATCTGCATCCTGTTCAATAGCACCCGAATCACGAAGGTCGGAAAGCCGCGGCTTATTCCCTTCCCGTCCGCCCTGTTCCGGTGCACGGCTGAGCTGGCTCAAAATAAGCACCGGGATTTTCAACTCCTTAGCCATGGCTTTGATGCTGTTTGAAATAGACGCCGTTTCCTGCTGGCGTCCTTCGCGCGACCGGCGCTTGTCGGCCAGCAGCTGCAAATAGTCGATTACGATCAAATCGACATTATGAATCCGTTTCATCCGCCGGGCGCGGGCGCGTAAATCCATCACATCCAGCCCGGCTGAGTCATCCACAATAATCGAAGCTTTCCCCAGCTGGTCAGCGGCAGACGAAATCTTGCTTTGGTCGGTTTCGGAAAAAAAATCTTTCCAGGCGGGCACTCCGGCTTTGCAGTAAAGCATGCGGCGAACCAGTTGCTCCTGCGACATTTCAAGACTGAATACGCCTACTGAATATTTTTTTCCGCCGCCGCGCCCAAGTGCGGCATTTTCAACAATATTCATGGCCAGCGAGGTTTTTCCCATGGAAGGACGCGCTGCCAGCACGATCATATCCGTGTTATGCAGCCCTCGCAGTTGCTTGTCGAGATCGATAAACCCGGTCGGTACACCGTTGTCCAGAATGTTGCCGTTAATGATCTGCCCGGCAGTGTTATAAACGACATTTTTCCAGTCTTCGGAAGAAGCGGTTTTTTTATCGCTTAACTCAAAAAACGCCTCTTCGGTGCGGCTGAGCAACTCTTCCGCATCGTCATCCGTATAGCAATGGTCAATGGCTTCGGCTGCCTGACTGATGATCTTCCGCAACAGATGCTTTTGTTGAACGATGTCTATGTAGTATTCGGCATGCGCCGATGTCGGCGTACTGTCGATCAATCCTTCAAGAAAAGCATAGCCGCCCGCCTGATCGAGCCGCCCGCCTGTTTTGAGATCTTCACCGACAGTCAGCAAGTCGACGACCCGTGCGCTTTGGTACATCCCGAGAAGCTGCTCAAAAAGCAGTCTATGGGCGGGGACATAAAAAGAGTCAGCCGAAAGTGCTTTAGTAATGCAAAGCTCAATAACTTTATCGGATTCGATCAGAGCGGAGCCAAGAACGCCACGTTCGGCTTCCTCACTGCAGGGCGGAAGACGGCGCCCGCTCTGATCGATAGAACTCATTCTTCAACGATCCATACCTTCAGCACGGTTTTCACTTCAGGGTGGAGGGTGACGGTCACGTCAAATACGCCAAGTTCATGCAGCGGCGAGTCAAGTTTGATCTGCCCGCGCTCAAGGGTAACCCCCTGTTCGGCAAGCTTCTCGATAACCTGCGCCACACCGACCGAACCGAACATCTTGCCGCCTTCGGACGTTTTCACGGCGATAGTGCAGGAGATGCTTTCAAACTTTTTAGCCAGCTCTTCAGCCGCCATCTGGTCTTTACGCATCAGCTCAAGACGCTCAATGCGTTTTTTCTCAATCTGACGTTTTTTGCCCTCAGTCACTTCCGAGGCCAGTCCATTGGGAAAAAGGTAGTTCCGGGCGTAGCCCTCAGCCACACGCACCACATCGCCTTCAATCCCGAGTCCGGGCACCGCATCCATCAATAAAACTTCTACAGCCATTTCTGAATCTCCTCTGTTCGCGCTCTAGCGCACCAGTCCCATTACACGCGCCTGACGGATGGCCCGCTTGACCTCCCGCTGCTGCTTGGAAGTCACGCCGGTATAACGCCGCGGAAGAATTTTACCGCGCTCGGTCATAAATTTACGGAGCAGTTCAGCGTCCTTGCAATCAATCTCGGTCACGCCTTCCAAAAGCCGACCGCTTTTTTCCTCTTTATTCTCAACATATGCCATGGTCTATATCCTTTCCTTATCAAAATGGAATGTCTTCCTCATCCGCAGCCGGTGCTTCAAAGTCCGCCGGCGGCGGCATACTGCTCTGGGGCGCGTCGGCGGTTTCGGCTCCGCGCCGGGGCGCACCGAGAAACTGTACCCGATCCGCACGAACCCTTAACTTACTGCGCTTTTCCCCCTGCTGATTCGTCCACTGATCGAGCTTCAGGCGACCTTCAACGAAAACGGGCGAACCTTTATACAGGTACTCCACGCAGGTTTCAGCCTGCCGCGCCCAGACTTCTACATCCACAAAAACCGTACTCTCAACCGTTTCGCCGGCTTTGTTTTTATAGGTCTCGTTGACGGCCAGTCCCAAGTCGCCTACCGCCGTTCCCGAGGGCGTATAACGCACTTCAGGATCGCGGGTCAGGTTGCCCATCAGGAATACTCGATTCAGGGTCGACATCTTATGCCTCCTGCGCTACGACCGTCTCGTCTTTCTGCAGAAATTGCGCACGGAACACATTGGTGGCCAGTTTCAGACGGCGCTTGAACGCATCAATCTGTCCGCCTTCCAGACGGAACATGATCACCACATAAATACCGGCCTTTTTCTTTCTGAGCGGACGCGCAAACGACCGTTTTCCAAGCCGCGTCGAACTCTCTAGTGTGCCGCCCAGTTTTTCCAGCTCGGTCTTTACGGCTTCGATAGCCGGATCAAGCTGCGCTTCTTCCAGTGTTTCGGGGAAAATAAAAAGCCCCTCATACAGTGTTTTCAATTTCTCTCTCCTTCGCTCCTATACTCTGTTAAAGCAGTTCATGGCCTGCTCGACCCCTGCGGTACAAACCATTTCCACCGCATCCGCGGCACGGCGAACCACATCTTTCAAACTTTGCCGCTCGGCATCCGTAAACGGCCCGAGGACATAATCTGAAAGCGGCAGACTATCAGGTTTCGGGCCGATGCCAATCCGAATCCTGCCGAAAGCGCCGTCCCCCAGCGCATCTATCACCGACTGCACTCCGTTATGCCCGCCCGCCGAGCCTTGCGCCCGGACACGCAATTGACCCCAGCCAAGCGCCACATCGTCAAACACCACCAGCAGATCGCCGGTTTGTCCGCCCAACCTGCGAAGCAGAGGCCCTACAACCCGTCCGCTGCGGTTCATAAACGTTTGCGGTTTCACCAGCCGCACCGCTTCACGCCCGATCATGCCTTTGGCCGTCTGCACAGGAAACCACCAGTTCCGGCGGAAAGACAGATTCAGTCGGACAGCAAGTTCATCCAGCACCAGAAACCCGATGTTGTGGCGGGTCATTTCATAGTCCCGCCCGGGATTTCCAAGCCCGACAATAACCTTCACTCAAACAGTCTCCGCAAAGGACGGATTTATTCCGCCCCTTCTTCCGGTTTCTTCTCGCGGATCACTTCCGGTTCAGCCGGTGCGGCCGCAACTTCTCCGGCGACCGGTTCTTCTTCGACCACCTTCGGTTGTGTGACCGAAGCCACGCCCACGTCTGCATCCATCAAAATGGCATACTTCGCAGTATCGATTCGAATATCTTTGATCGTAAGCGTATCGCCGAGTTTCAGCCCGGTAACATCCACATTGATTTGCTCGGGGATATCCGCCGGGAAACATTCAATTTGAATGTGGTGCAGCAGATGATCAAGCACACCGCCCTGATTTTTAACCCCTTCGGCCTCGCCGATGAGTTCAACCGGAACTTCCAGGCGAAGTTTCTTATCCAATGCCACTTTCTGCATATCCACATGAACCACGCCGCCGGAGATAATGTTATGCTGCACTTCTTTCAGCAGCACGGCTTCTTCCGCACCGTCATCAATCTGGATTTTAATCATCACATGCTCGCTCACATGGTGGCGCAGCATCTGTTCGAATTCGTGCTTCGGCAGGGAAACTGCACGGGCGGCACCGCCTTCACTGTAAACAACACCCGGCACCAAGCCGTCGCGGCGCAGACGGCGTGCACTGGCTGAACCTTTCACATCTCTGCTCTTAATTATAATTTTTGCGTCCATACTCTTTATCTCCTCAAGTTATTCTGAAAAGCGATGTTACCGAATTATTATCGTGAATGCGGCAGATCGCTTCGGCCAGCAGTTCCGCCACAGAAAGAACCTTAACCTTTCTGCCTATATCACAACGCGCCGGAACACTGTCCGTCGTCACCATCTCAATAATCGGCGATTCATTCAGCCGCTCGACACCTTTGCAGTTCAGCAGCGAATGAGTCACCGCTGCGCGGATTGAAGCCGCGCCGGCCTGTTCCAGCAGTTTAGCAGCCGCCGTCAGCGTACCGGCGGTTGACGTCATATCGTCCACCAGCACAGCATTACAACCGCTCACATCACCCACCAGATGGGTTGCCTCAACCCGCTCGGCGCTTTTGCGCTCTTTACCAACCACCGCCACACCGGCCTCAAGCATATCGGCATAGGCTGCGGCCAGCTTCATGCCGCCTGTATCCGGTGCCACTACTACAAGATCTTTCAGTTTCTGCTCGCGCAGATACTTCACAAAAACCGGTGCGGCATAGAGGTGATCCACGGGTATATCAAAGAAACCCTGTATCTGCTGCGCATGCAAATCCATCGTCAACAACCGGTTGGTGCCGGCGGCCACCAGCAGATTGGCCACCAGTTTGGCGGTAATCGGAACACGCGGCTGGTCTTTACGGTCCTGCCGGGCATAGCCGTAGAACGGAAGCACGGCGGTAATACGCGAAGCTGAGGCGCGCTTGGCCGCATCAATCATAATCAGCAATTCCATCAGATTTTCATTCGGCGGGTAAGAAGTCGGCTGAATGATGAACACATCGCGCCCGCGGACGTTTTCGGCAATCTTTATAAAGATTTCCCCGTCCGGAAACCGGCTGATTTGCACATCACATAGCTTCCCGCCGGCTTTGGCAGCAATGCGCTCCGCCAAATCCCGATGAGCTGTTCCTGACAAAATTTTCACAGTTGCTTCGTTCCTTATTATAACGTGTTCTCTTAAACCGGTTTGTCCGCCGTAGTGGTGGATTTGCCCGACTAGGATTTGAACCTAGACGCCAAGAATCAAAATCTTGTGTGCTACCATTACACTATCGGGCAGCCCCGTTTAATGCCAAAAAAAACACCCCTCCCTCCCGAGAGAAGCGTTGAACCATAAAAAGAGCCCCTGTCGTTGTCAAATTAAAACGGGAAATGAAGAACAGACCCCCGTCTAAAAGCCGCTTGATCTCTTAATTATTCAACGGCTTCTTCTTTTTTTCGTGCATTTAAATACACTTTGAATATGCTCCGCGCGTGAATAAACATAGTCTTGTCCCAATTGTACTGTTGTGCACCGCACTAAATAGTGTCGCGCAAAACAGCGCTTCTGTTTTCGATTCCAATTCACTCAAAAACCGGGCACAGAATCTGGCTGCCGCACCTTATCAGCCTTCAGACCGAACCCTGCCCGAAGAATTGCAGCACTTCAACTACGATGACATGCGCAACATCCGTTTTGATCCCAAGGCTGCTGTCTGGCGCATGGAGCGTCTTCCCTTTCAGCTCCAGTTTGTCCACCGCGGAGGGCTCCAAACCGGACGTATTACGGTTAATTCCATTGAAGACGGACGGGCTGAC